>CP014214.1:645961-1291922 GCA_001560915.1 methanogenic archaeon ISO4-H5
TAGTTCCGCATAGCGGTACTGCTCCATCAGGGGGACCACGCCGCCGATAGGGTGCACATCGATGTCCATCTTGGCCATCTTCTCGGCGCAGTCCTTCCTGAGGTTCGGATAGATCGATCCCTGGACGACGCCGTTGATCATCATATCCCCTTTGAGGGAGACTGCCTCCTCGGTCCTCTTGAGGGTCTCCACGATGGATTCCGCGGTCTGTTCCTCCGACCAGAACGGCTCGGTGAAGATATCGAGCACGGTACCGATGTCGGTACCTATGGCCTTCTGGAACTCCACGATCTCCCTGTTGGTCATCTCGACCTCGCCGTACATGTGGCTCTGGAAGGTACCGGAGTCGGTCATGATGACACCGGGGAAATCCAGCATCTCATGCAGACCCTTGGCCCTGGCCTCCTCGTTGAGGGCGGGGGTGTTCTTGATGATGTATGAGTTGGTGATCATCGCACCGAAGCCGAACTCGTCGTAGAGTTCCCTGGGCAGTACGGTCTTGATCTTGGGATTGATAACTGGTAGAAGGGTGGGGGTCTCCACGGTGCGGCCGGAGGTGGTGGTGAACTTCCCGATGCGGGCCATACCGTCCCTTCTGAGGATCTCGAACATAGTGGGACTATCCCTTCTTTATAATAAAGGATGTGGGGGAGGTTCAGTCAGTACTAACTGTAGTCCGTGGCGTTATATCCGCACAGCGGAAGTTTTTCCGCGGGATGTTATGACTGACCAAACTGCCAAGATGGAAGTGATTCTGCGTTCAGCAGATGAAGCTTTTAAGGAATTGATCCACGAGAAGGATGTTCTAGCCTGGACTGCTAAAGCAGCCGTCGACGAATTCAAGAATCTGGACGTCGAAGTCATCAAGGATATGATCTGCGAGGATGGATGCAAAGTCTTGGGATTGAGTGAGGAACCCAATCTCCTGGGGGCCGGGAGGATAAGGCTGGATAATCTGTTCGGCTTCAAATACCCAGACGGTAAGAAAATCGGACTTCTGCTCAATGTAGAATCTCAGAACCGCCGCAACCCGGGATACCCTTTGGATCTACGTGCACTGTACTATGCCACACGTCTGTTCGCTTTTCAGGATCCTCGTGGCAATTATGAGGATCTGAAGTCCGTCTACTCTGTGTGGATTATGCCCCGTTCTTGTGATGACGGGGTAGTTCACATCAATACCTATGCGATGCGTAATGTGGAAGGATTCTCGCAACCGCAATTGGAACACGGTGATTGCATGAAACTTGTGTTCGTCCATTTGCCCCGGAAATATAGGGCAAGGAAAGCTAACCCGCTTGCATTCTTGACCCTTATGTTTTCAGACACATCGATCAAGGAAGATAGATTGATCGATATTCTTAGCAATAAGCTTAAGATGACGCAACATTTAGCACTAGGTTTTCTTGAATCCTCGATATGTCTGTTTTTCGATTGAATTTCTGCCTGATTCAAAAGGATTTCAATGAATTTTCACGGTTTTAAGACGGTTTTTACGGCAAATACAGACCTTGCGGATCGTACCTGCGATACTTGGTCTAGTGCTAAATAGCACTATACCGACGGTGATAATTCGGGTAAGCGAGAGGGTGCTGCAGTGTTACATGTAAACCATAGCTTCAAATAAGCACATATCGAGAAACGTATCATTATGTACAGGTCGCTGAAGATGAGGATCGAACCGGACTCGGAGCAGAGGAAGGTGATCGAGGCATCGTTCAGATACCACTGTTACGTATACAACGCCCTCATCACCGCCTGCAAATCATATTACCGGAGCACCGGCAGGCTGCCTTCCCAGTTCGATCTTAACAAGCTGTGTACGAGGATCTGGCACAACTGTCCCTTCCTTCACAGGTACCTCTATCAGAATGCCATGAACGAGACCGCGAAACGCGTCCTTCAGGCATTCGCCAAATGCGAGGAGAACCGCAGGAGGAAGGAGAGGAGGAACAGGAGGAAGTCCAAAGGAAAGGAGGATGCCGAGGTCACTACACCTCCGGAAACGGGATTGGCCTGTCCCAGGTTCAGGAAGCCCTCCAGATTCCATTCGTACACCAATCCCCTGCACATGGAGGCCTTTACCGAAAGGAACGGCAGACGCACGCTGAAGGTGTCGAAGATAAAAGGGCCCGTCCGCTGCTATAACCAGAAGACCCCGGTCCCCGGGGTGCCCAAGACCTGTACCATAGAGAAGGTGGACAGGGGCACTCATACCGAATATTATGCATGTCTCTCCTGCTGGGACGATATCGAACGCCGCAGAGGGGAGGAGTATCTAAGCGAACATTCCCCCGATGCCGTGGGAATAGATATGGGTGTATCCAAGACCGCCACGCTGTCCAACGGCACAGTGTACGGTAACGATCACATGTACTCGAAACTGCTGGACCTTTTCAGGAAGAAGCACGAGGCATTCAGCGATATGCTTCCGGGCACTCCCGGATATAGGAAGGCAAGGTCCCGTCTGATCCATCTCTACGGGAGGCTCAGGGGGATCCGCAGGAACAATGTGGAGACCATCTCCCGTCAGATTGTAGATGCTTTCGACATCATATGCATGGAGGATCTCAAAGTAGGAAAGATAAGAAGGAAATCCAGAGGAAAACGCATGACGAACGCATACGACGACGCATCCCTGGGGATGCTGAGGAGGAGGATCATCGACAAAGCGATAGAAGCTGGCCGTAAGATAATCCTCGTCAATCCCAAATGGACGTCCCAGGTATGCTGCAGATGCGGAGCATGCGTGAGGAAAAGCCTGGAGGTAAGGACACACGTGTGTCCCGAATGCGGCCTTGTTATAGACCGCGACCTCAACAGTGCGATAAACATCTTGATATGGGGGTTGACCGGCAACCCTTTCCCTGAAAGATGGGATGAATAGCCTGACGTTCGCGTACAGGCACAAAACAGATGGGATCTAGTGCTAAAATTGATTTCATCTAAGGATAAGTATAAAATCTCTACACCAGATTTGTTTAAATGGAGGGGAAAGTTCATGAACAGTTTCGCTGAGGACATTTCTGAGTATTACAAGTATCAGGGATTCGAATTAGGTAAGGCTGAAGGTAAAGCGGAGTCGGAAGAATCCTTCGCTAAAATCCTATCTGAGCATATTCTCTCTCGCGGTCCCAGGGATATGGAAGAAGCTAGAACGATTCTGGCTGAGTTTAATATCTCCGCGGAGCTTTACAGTATGACTCTTGCTGAGCTCCGCAAGAGTTTAGATACCCACTAAAGCCGTTCAGAGCATCTCTTTGATGCGGAGGCTGTCGGCCTCGGCGAACGCCTTGGAGAGAGCGTTCTTCATGAGAAGATCGGGGATATCCTCGATGATATCGGTGTTCCAATCATCGGGTGCCCTCTCGATGGAGATAACCTTGACGGGTCTGTCCTCCGAATCAACTTCGGGTTTCCTGATCTCCAGTCCGTCGAGAATCTGAGCGACGGTCTTGCCGTTGACGATGACATCGTTCTTGGCACCGTCCTCGTGTTTGGATACGAAGGAGGTTCCGACACCGGCCAGTTTCATCTCGAAGACCAGGTGGTCCATGTATTCCTCCATAGCTTTGATGGAAGTCCTCCTGATATCCTTGCCGGAAGGTTCTGCCGAGTGGATGTAAACGATGTCGACTAATGCCATGCGTGCGGAATCGCTGGGCGTGCATTTTTAATTTGCTATGTCCGAGAGGATCTCGACGGCACGGTCGTCTCCCTGGTCGGCAGCCATCCTCAGGTACTTGCTCGCCTTCTCTTCCGAGCGTTCGCAACCGTTGCCCTCCAGGAACATGATTCCCGCCATGTACTGTGCGGAGGCGTTGCCGAGGTCGGCGGATTGGCAGAAACAGGCAAGTGCCTTCTCGTCGGACTGTTCGGTGCCCATGCCGTTGGAATGGAAAAGACCCAGACTGTACAAAGCATCCGATTTTATGTCCTCGTCGGGAGCGTTGTCGGCTGCCGTTTGATACATCGCTAAACAGACCTGAGGAGAGTCGACCAAACCCGCCTGCTCGTAAAGATAAGCGTAGCTGTAGGCGCAGGTTCCGTTCCCTTTCTCGGCACCCCATTTGTACCACTTCATGGCGGATTTGCTGGACCTCTCTACTCCGTAACCGTATTCGTAGATCTGTCCGAGGGCGAACATGGCCGCGGTGCTGCCCGCTTTGGCAGCGCTCTCCAGCCAGAATATGGCTGAAGGTACGGAGAGTCCTATGGTGGATCCGTCTAGATATCTGAGTCCCAGAGCGAGCATCTCCATAGGGGTGGTGGCCCTTGGTGGGATCGAGTCGTAGGAAGGACCTTCGAAATCCTCGTCTTTCAGGAATGCGACCGCTTCGGGATCTCCCCATCTGGCGGCTTCCAGATACAGATGTCTGGCGACGGTCTCCGACTGGGGGATCCCGAGACCCAGGGAGTACATTTCTGCAAGGGATCTCTTGGCGCTGAGATTGCCCTGTCTCGCCGATCTTTTGAATAAAATGACCGCTGTCTCGCAGTCGCGGCTGACGTCGAGGCCCTTCTCGTACATCGATGCGAGGTTGCACTGGCAGGGCTGGAATTCCTTCAGGTTCCCCTTCTGGAAGAAGACCACGGCTCCGTGGTCGTTGTGCTCCGGACTGTTCCTGTCCCGGTAGATGAGTCCCAGATTGTTGTATGCACGCAGGTCCCCGCCCTCGGCGGCGGTGGAATAATGTTCGATGGCCAGCGAGCGGGACCTCTTTACTCCGAGCCCGGATTCCCAGAGGAAGGCCATGGCGGAGGTAGCGCGGCGGTAACCCTGGTTGAAGGCCTTCTCGTACCATTTGGCCGCCTCCCGGTAGCTCTGGGGGACGCCGTGGCCGCATTCGTACATGACGCCCATCATGTATTGGGCTGGAGCGTAGTTGCGGCGGGCGGCCTTGTGGTAATACTCCACCGCCTTCCCGAAGGACTGCTCCTGCCTCTCGCCGATACGGTACTCGTTGCCGCGGCGCATGAGCTCCTCAGGGGTCTTGGGTTCGCTCTGGGGCTTGAACTTCACGCTGGGTAATCCCTTACGGGGTATAAAACCTGTACAGGAGATACAGGTTTATAGGGGTCCGACGATGGGTATGCCATGTCCATCTTCGACCGCGATTCGGAATACAAGGTCGTCATTCTCGTCAGGAACGACCTGAAGCTTTCCAAAGGGAAGGCGGCGGCCCAGGCGTGCCACGCGGCCGTGTCCTGTGCCCTGGCGGCCCAGAAGAAGCACGCTTCCGAGTTCTCGTCGTGGAATTCCGCCGGTCAGAAAATCTCCGTTTTGAAAGTGGACGGGGAGAGGGATCTCTTCGAGTTCAAAGCGATTGCGGAGCGTCAGGGGATAACCTGCTCTATAGTGTGTGATGCCGGCCGTACCGAGGTGGAGCCCGGAACGTACACCTGTCTCGGAATCGGTCCCGAGAAGCAATCGGTGCTCGACAAGATCACCGGCGACCTCAAGATGTTCTGAACGTCTGGGACTTACCTATTCAAGTCCCTCTTTTCGTTAAGGACCATTACTTTGAGTTCATGGGCTGCGGCCTTTATGTCGGGCTTGGCCATGATGGCGGAGACCACCGCCGCACCGTCCGCTCCGGCACGGATCACGTCCCTGATGTTCCCCTTGTTGATGCCGCCGATGGCGACAACGGGGACATCCACCGCCTGACAGATATCCATAAGGGTGTCGAGGCCGATGCCCTGGTCCGCATCGGGTTTGGTGCTGGTGTTGAAGATGGAACCTACTCCGATGTAGTCGGCTCCGTCGTCTACGGCTTTTACAGCTTCCTCCACGGTGGAGGCGCTGACCCCGATGATCATCTCGTCGCCGACCAGTCTCCTGGCCTCTTGGACGGGGATGTCCGTCTGGCCGAGGTGGACCCCGTCAGCTCCTGCTAAGATAGCTATGTCGAGACGGTCGTTGACGATGAAGAACTTGCAGTACTGCTGGGCAATCTCCTGGATGGCCTTGGCCTTCTCCAGCATCTCTCCTCCGTCGGTGTCTTTCATCCTGAGCTGGACGACGTCGGCGCCGCCTTCGAAGCAGAGACGAGCCGCCTCGACCTCGGAGACATCTCCGAGCATCTTCCTGTCGGTTATGGCATACAGTTCGAACAAATCACTCCCTCCTGAGGAGTCTGTCTGCGTCTTCGCCTTTGAGGTTGTAGACGGCATCGAAGAGTTTAGTCCTGAAGGAACCGGGTCCAAAGACCTTGCCGTCGGATACGGCGATCTCCGATGCGATGTTGACAGCGGAGATCCCGGCTGCCACGGAATCCACTGAAACCCCATTGGCTCCCACGTAGGCCCCGACCACGCCGGACACCATGCATCCGGTGCCGGAGACGGTCGCCATGAATTCGGAGCCGTTTTTGAGTATGATTGTTGTTTTTCCGTCGGAGACGTAATCAACAGGACCGGTGGCCGCCACGATGGTACCGGTCCGCTGTGCAAGGGATTTCACCGCGATGGCGATGTCTTCGGCCCCGGAGACGGAATCGACTCCGCGGACTTCTCCGCCCAGTCCCGCCAGAACGGATATCTCTCCGTGATTGCCTTTTATCACCGATACTTTGACTTCTTTCAGGATTCTCTCGGCGGTCTCGGTACGGTACGGGGTGGCCCCGACACCGACCGGATCCAGGATTACTGGCACATTCCTTCTGTTGGCTTCCTTCCCGGCGATGAGCATCGATTCGATGGTGCGGTCGTTGAGGGTGCCGATGTTCAGTACCAGGGCGGATGCGAGGCCTACCATAGGTTCCACATCCTTGGCTGCGTCGGTCATGACAGGGGATCCGCCGCAGCAGATGCACATGTTGGCACAGTCGTTGACGGTCACATAGTTAGTGATAAAATGGACCAGCGGGCATTTGCCGCGGACCTTTGACATCATCTCCGAAAGAGGAATCATTGAGTTTGGAATCATTTTTTGACATATAGCATTGATGCCTAACCTTCCGACAGCTTTTACTATCATTTTGTTATGTTCCATCTATGTGGAGACTGACGATTGGGCTGCTGGTACTCCTTCTGGGATATCTGCTGTACAGCAGGCTCGTCGAGCGTGCAGTATCTCCGTTGCATGACCCCACTCCCGCCATCGTACGCCAGGATGGGGTCGATTTTGTACCCATCTCCAAATGGCGGAACCAACTCATCCAACTGCTGAACATTGCCGGCACCGGACCGGTGTTCGGAGCACTTATGGGAGCCAAGTGGGGACCGATCGTGTTCCTATGGATCATCATCGGTACGATCCTCGGCGGAGCGGTACACGATTACATGGCGGGGATGATGTCTATCCGCAACGGCGGAAGCTCCACGTCTGCTGTCATCCGCAAGTATCTGGGTAATTGGATCAGGTATCCTGCACTGATACTAATCCTGTTCCTTCTCGTCCTGTTTGCCGCGACCTTCGCCCGGAGTGCAGGGGATCTGCTGGTGGAGCTGACAGGGATACCGATCATAGTGTGGATGATCGTGATCTTCAGCTACTTCATGGCTTCTGCATTGCTCCCCATCAACAAGCTCATCGGCAAGATCTATCCTGTATTCGGTGTTATTCTCATCCTCACCGCCGTGATTCTGGTGGCTGGGCTGATCGCCGGAGGCTACAGTTTCCCGACGATGACTCTGAAAAATCTGCATCCGACGGGGATGGAATACTTCCCCGACATGTTGATTGCGGTTGCATGTGGAGCTATATCGGGATTCCATGCCACCCAGTCCCCGCTGGTGGCAAGGTGTGTGATCGATGAGAAGGACGGACGCATGATCTTCTACGGCGCGATGATTATCGAGTCTGTTATCGCGTTGGTGTGGGCCACCGCGGGACTGACGTTCTACGGCGACACGGCGGCTCTCACCGCCGACCTCAACAGCGGCGGAGCATCGGGAGTCGTTTACAATATGTCCCTCGCCCTGGCGGGACCCGTTGGCGGGGCGCTGGCTATTCTGGGTGTCGTGATTCTGCCCGTCACCTCCGGCGATACCGCACTAAGATCGGCGCGTATGATGATCCAGGATGATCGGGGATTGGATCCCGCCAATCTCCGCGGGAGCCTGATTATCACCGTGGCAATCACCGCCATCATCGGTCTGCTGTTCACCCTGGACTTCACCGTTCTGTGGAACTACACCGCCTGGATGAATCAGTCCCTGGCGACGGTGGTCCTGTGGACGGCTTCGTTATTCCTTCTGCGTACCGCCAGAAACAGGCTGTATTCCCTCATGACCGCCCTGCCTGCGCTATTCATGACCATGGTCGTGATCTCATTCATCATGCATTCCTCCCAGGGACTGAGCCTGGATTACGGCATATCGATGATCATCGGTCTTCTGGCGACCATCGCGGCCGCCGTCGCTTTCATCAGGTGCATGTTCACCGTCCCGCGTGACGAGTGATTCCGTTTTCGGTGTGAGATATACTCCTCGGGAGGTTTATGATGGAGTAAACATCCATTATTACGAATTCTCCAGAGTTTTCTGTCCTTAACCTTTTATAATAATACCAGAATCGCGGGAGCGATTATAATGGCAGAGGCCGGAGAGAAACCAATAAGGAAGAAGGAGAGGGAGCCCATCGCAGCGGTGTGCTTCGTGGTTCTCCTCATCGCCTGTGTGGCAGTCCTTGGTGTGTTCATCAACGATAACTACATCAACCAGAACAAAGAGACCATCGAGTACGGGGATTCCATCGAACTCAACTACACCGGTTCGCTCTATGCGTACTACAACGACAAATCCTCCTACACCCCTGTGATCTTCGATACCTCCGTCGAGAGCGTCGGCAAGGACACCAACAACACCTTCCTCGCCAGCTTCAGCAAGGACAAGTATGAGATTGCCACCATCAAGGTGGATTCCGCCACCTCCGGCAGCGGAGATTTCCTCAAGGCTTTCGAGGATGCATGCATCGGTCACAAGGTCGGAGACACCTTCTCCTTCAAGATCGACAAGGCCGACGCCTACAAGACCGGCAAAGCATGCGATACCGACACTGTTACCAACAAGGAAGTTGCGAACAGCAAGGTCATCAGCATCAGCCAGTACAACAAGCTCTTCGACAACACCGACACCTCTGTCGACGGAAGCAAGAACCTCACCGATGTCTCCGGACTTCCCGCCACCGTCACCGGAGTGGCAGGCAACATGGTCAGCGTCAAATACACTCTGGCCGCCGGCACCGATTACACCGTCTACGAGAAGGCAGGAATCGGAAAGGTCACCCTCAATGCAAGTGCAGTAACCGCTGACAAAATCACTTACACCCTGACCTTCGCCGAGAAGAAGGACATCGCTGACCAGAAGGCCTACGGAACCGAGATTCAGGCCATCGAGATGATCAGTATGAACCTCTTCGGCCAGTACTACAACATCGTCGGATACGATGGTACCAACATCGCTTACAACAGTGCCAGCTCCACCAACGATGCCATCAACGACATGGACCTATACTTTGTCGTGACCATCGTCAAGAAGGTCTGAAACACTATCCGTCCCTGCCCGCAGGATTGGTTACCATCGGCGGCCATTAATGCCTGCGGGCGATGGACAATCTACAATAGATTTCTTGGTAGATGTCCCTCATATTTATGGGGTGCTCGAGAGGATTCGGCGACAAATCCTCCAATCGAATACACTTGTTACGATTGGAATTGGTTTGTCCGCATTCTTCAGAGGCAATCTCCAGCCTGCAACTGCAGGGCCACTAGGTCGCACTCAGTGATAAGGCGGGTTAGATCTTAGATAAGTCAGGAAACCTTCGACATCTCTTTCGGTAAGGGTCCCGACATAGTCCTTAAAATCGGATTCTCTGAGAATGACAAGCCGGTCCGTACGTATGACAGAGGGTTTTCTTAGCCCTGCCTTTTCCCAGTCCTTTATCACGTATCCTTCCCTTTCGGTCTTTGAGGTGAGTTGCAGAATAGAATATGAAACGGAATCGACAACAATCACCGGCCGGGGTTTGCTTTGGGTGCCCTCCTCGAACCATACGTCAGCGGACCAAATCTGAAGATTCTCAATAATCATCTTCGTCCTCGTCTGCCGGAAGAATCAGGTGACCCTGTTCGTCATGATAGCCTACTACCGGGACTCCTGCAAGGAGGGTCATAATCTCTGCTGCCGCTTCGTCACGTTGCTGTTTCGATGCGATTTTCTCTCCGCTTGCTAAAACTTCCATATTACTCCCTCCGTTGTGTTATATGCGAAACCGATTTATATACTATACCGAGAGGTCTGAGCGAACCATTCTACATAATCAAGAATGGGTACGGTTCCAGGGCACTCATAAAATCGAGACCTACAACCGCATGAAAGAGATTCTGCTGACCATTAACAAGACGATGCGTTTCAGAGGTCTGAGACCGATGCACTGATGATTTTTCGGAAGATATATGTATCCAACTAAAATTGAACGGCGAACATAACGCCGCAAATCAACAAAAATCAGAGGATGGCCTGACGGCCATCCTCCTCAGAAGATCCTGTTGAACTTCGAAATAACATCTCTGGGATATTTGCCGAAGATGTTTACCTTGGGGTTCTTGCTCTCGAGGTCGTAGATCACGTCAGGGAACTTCTCGCAGCTGTCGAGGGTGTTCCTGAGGGATTTGGAGACCGATTCCCCGGTAACCCTCTTGATGGGGACGACTTCCAGACCTGCGTTCCTGAAGTCGCGGGGAAGGTCTTTATCGGCTCCGATCTCCAGGACGCACCTGATCTCGGGATTGGTCTTCATGATCTCCATCAGCACGTAGGAGAGGTGTTCGGCGGCTCCGTACTTCACGGGTCCGCCCTTCTTCACATTGCCGTTGTGGACGGTCATGCGTTTCTCTACAGCACCGATCTCCTCCGGGCCCCTGGCGTTCTTCTTGGCGAAGGCGAGGTTCATACCCGCTTTCGGAACAAGTTCCAGGGGGACGGTGGCTGCCAATTCATCAACAGCAGCGTCGAGCTCGCGTATGATGTCCACCTTGGCGGAATCCTCCTTCTTGGTGAGCCTGACGTTGGGGTTGACGGTGGGTACCCCCTGCCCGATCCTGTACTGGGTCTCGATGGACTTCTGGATCATCTTCCTCGATTCGTTCACCGAGGTGACGAGATCCAAGCCGTTGGCCATGTTCGCCGTTATGAAGGCGGACAGGGTGCATCCGGAACCGTGGCCCGCCTCCACGGGCAGGCGGGGGTTCACTATGGGGGTTATGTCAGCCGAAAGGTAGAGATAGTCGGTGACCTGGTCGCCGGCTATGTGCCCTCCTTTCAGCAGCACGGAGCAGCCCTCCTTGCCGAGGATCTCGCAGGCATAGGCTGCGTCGTCCTCGTTCCTGATCTTCAGGCCGGTGAGCTTCTCCGCTTCGTGTTTGTTGGGAGTCACGAGCTCGCATACGGGAATGAGTTTCTCCTTCAGCGCACGTACGAACGTGTTGTCGTAGAGCCTGTCGCCGACGGTGGCGACCATGACAGGATCGACGATGAGGGGAACGTCGTGTTCCTCCAGGGCGTCGGCTACGACGCCGACGATCTCGGCGCTGTATAGCATACCGGTTTTGACTGCTTTTACATCACAGTCTTTGAGTACGGCATCCAATTGTGCCTGTACCGAATCCGCCGGCATAGGATAGATATCGCTGACGCTGCAGGTGTTCTGCGCGGTGACAGCGGTGATGACGGTGGCCGCGTGGACTCCCAGTGCGTTCATGGCCTTGATATCCGCCTGGATACCTGCGCCTCCGCACGAGTCCGAACCGGCCACGGTAAGAGCGGTTCTCATCGGAGGCGGTTATGTTGCCCACCTATATAATCGAAAGAGGAGGACCGACTAACAGTATCTATTTAATCGATGTCGGATATCCAGAAACGATGGCAAAATCCAGCGTTCATTTCATTCTCAAAGGCCGGAGCGACTACAAGGATCTGGCCCCCGTGTTCAAGGACATCATGCAGAACGTCCTGGAGAATGCAGACCAGGTCCCCGAGGAAGAGGAGTTCACCATGATCCTCCATCTGAATCTGGACGATCTGGAGCAGAACCGTAAGCCCGAGGGATACATCCGCAAGGCGAGGGTCAGGATTGTGTTCCCCCTGGACAGGAAGGAGTTCTACGTCCAGAGCTACAGTCCCAAGGTGGTCAATCTCTCGAAGATCAGGGAGGATGTCTCTGCCATTCTGAATAACGGCGGGATTTCTTTTGATGTCACCGAGGACGATGACATCAAGTTCGATCTGAAGAACTGATAAAACTACAATTGCGGCGGAAGCCGCATCTTTCTCACATAAATTATTAAAAAACAAAGGTCCGTAGGTGAGGGTCCCATCCCCTCTGACCTACGGCCGATGCGAACAGAAAACTGGATTGGATGTGGAGGATGTGTTTCCTGCTTGCAATTTTAGATATGCGTTCATGGTTTATAAATGTTTGCTAATAGTATTTTAGCAAATAAATTCGGAGGTATTTCGAGACAGACCCAGCATTGGATTTTGATTGGGTATGAGAGCTACAAAAACCAATGAGATCTCGAAGAAAAATCGAGGCTGTCCGGCGGTAATGGGCGCGTGCTAGATTCGGGAAACCGATGTGATGCGGAACTTCGTTCGCATCACCTGCATTCGGTTCGGAGAACGGGTTAGAGAAGATTGTCTACATGTAGTCGAGACATTGCTTAAATACGGAGAAAACAAGGTGCGCGTAAGAAGAATCCGTTCTTATGGGTTCGACTTAGGGACATACATCGGGCACGGGAGACCCTCCTCCGGGAGGTGGCTGCCCGATGATGATCCTGTATTTTCGGCAATGAGTTCAATCACTTCGAATCTGTTTGGGAATCTATCGTTCAACATCGGGGTGTCCGAGGTTAACTTCTAAACCGTTTGTAGATGGCTAATCTCAATTATTATGATATTAACAGTTAAATATGATACAAATTATATCATATCTAAGAGTTAAGTGAGAATATGGCCACCATTAAGAAAATCACACTCGACAACTTCAAATCCTTCGGCCATCTGGAATTCGATCTTACCGAGGGAAAGAAGACGTTGCCTTATGCATTCATTTATGGAGAGAACGGTTCTGGGAAGACCAATCTCTTGGAATCATTCAGTTTCCTGAAGAAATCCCAGCTCACTCTTGCACGCGAACCTAAGTCATATAACAAGGAGAAGGAGCTGGTTGATACTTTTGGAAAGCTCCTTGATATGATGAAACATGACAGCGAGAACGATAATCTCAAACAATCCGTCATGGATTTGCTTGTCCCCAAGGATTTGCCCTACCTTACCTCTCAGTACAGGATGATTGGAAGCGAGGATGGCATGGGAATAGGTATAACGCTGGACATCGATGGTCATGATGCCACATATTCCATGGCATTCGACAGTAACAATAATCTGGAGCAGGAGGTACTGAGATACCTCGCGAACGAACGGACTACTGACCTTTTTAATTTACACTTCACAGACGGAGAGATAATGGCAGTATTCAGCTCCACTTTCTTCAAAGATGACGAATATGAGAAGTACATAAAAGAATCAGTAAAGAAATACTGGGGGAAGCACTCGTTTCTCTCTATAATGAATTATGAACGGATTAAGAACAATTATGATTTCATGATGAATTCCGTAATGAGCAATCTATTCGCATTCATGGATTCACTTAACGAAATTAGGACTGAATCCGGACCCATCGGAGAAATTCTCTGCAGAGTCGATAGCATAAAGTATAATCCTCTGTCAGGAACCGTTCAGAAGGATCATCTGAACGAACTCAGAAACTACGAAACCGCGCTCAATAAAGCATTCACAAGGATATATTCGGATGTACGCAAGGTACACTTTAAGACCAAGGAGGTTGGAGAGGATACATTTGAGTACACCCTGTATTTCGTCAGACATATTCACGAGAAGGACCGGGAAGTTCCTGCATCCCAGGAATCCAGCGGAACCCGTAAACTACTCAGCATATTCCCCTTCCTTCTGGATTGTGCGGCTGGAAGGACAGTGATGATAGACGAGATGGATTCGGGAATCCACGATAAACTGGTGTTCGACCTCATAACGGAGATTCTGAGCGAGATTAAAGGGCAGCTCATCATCACTACTCATAATACTTCCCTACTGAAGATTCTGGAACCCAAATGCGCGTTCATAATCAATGTTGACCTGAATGGAGAGAGGGGAATCCGCAGTATCAGTAAAATCCTCAGGACGCAGAAGAACCACAACAACCAGGACAGGTATCTAAAGGGGCTGCTCGACGGAGTCCCCTACATGGGCTCCCTGGATCTGGACGAAATCGCCGATTCGTATTACAATACGGAGGCACAATGAGCCGTAAGGATATCGTCGTGATACCCCACGGTGCTTCTGAGAGGATAATCGTCAACGCAATGAAGAACGCGCTCAGGATGCCAATTTACCTGTTCGATCCGTTCAAAGGGAAGCGTGACATCGCTATAGGCAATATCGCCGAGGTCATGGAAGCCTACGGTTTCAGTGACGAGAAGGCCCTGCACAAGGTGCTTCCCGATCTCAAATACGCTTCCAAGGGCAGTGTCAGGATGAATGATCTCGTGATTTTTCCGATATTGGATGTGGATTCTTATAAGAAAGAGAAAAAGTCATACGTTACAGGAAATCTATTCAGGGACAGTCCGTTCAGAGACCGTATTCACCCGATAGTCAACGATACCGACTTGGATACCGTGCTGATAAGTCTGGGGTACCCTATCAGTACCGCTGGAGCCAACAAGACTGCCACTTACCACTCGGTTTTTGATCCGATGATGGCTCAGGAGTATATCCAATTGAGTAAGGATATCAAAACCATTCCGGAACAATCCAACCTTGACGTGTTCATCGATTATTGTCTCAGCCAAAAGCCCGAGTATCAGGGGAAGATATTACCTCCGTTTTGATTCTTGTTCTTGCATCACTCTCAGTTTTCCTCAGATCGTTTGTTCCTTCGAGAGATTATCAGCGGAGGGAGTCGCTATATCTATCGGGAATCAGAATGAAACGAATTGGGATTCCTTGTGCATCTCTTGAAGAGACTGTGATTGGAATAGTTCCCCGATTTGCAACCGCCATCTAGAGATGAACACAATCGAGAAAACGGAGTTTTTCGGGCCCGTTTTTGATAGTTTTAGTGTAGAGATTCGGATCATACGATGAGGTCGGTTCTCCACTCACTCTTGGCCGATTCCATGCCCGATTTCATGGCGGAAAACACTGATTTTCGTGGATGGATTGCAAGTCGCCTGTAAAAGGCTCAAAAATAACGGTATTTTCGGATTGTTAAATGGATAGGATACCTGTCTACATTTTGTCGAGACATAGCTTAAATATCCTCAAATCGAGACGTCAATTAGGTCGCAGACGTTCCTAAACCGCAGAAATGCAAGGAACCTAGGTTCCGGCGGAGCGCCGTTGCGAGCTCTTCCAAAAGGAGGTAAAAGAAATGCAAAACAAGAAAGTCACGATGCTCGCAGCTGTGCTCGCAGTCACGATCATCGCAATGGCTGGTGTTGGTTACGCACTTACTTACACTGCAACCACTACCAACACTGGGAACACCATGGGTAATACCTACATCAAGTTGACTCAGGATGAAGCTGCAGCATACGATGGAGAATTCCTGACCAAGCTCTATTTCGACACAGAGAATACTGCTGAAGATGCAACAACCTACAAACCTGTCTACACTCACATAGCTACGACGACTGAGGGACAACAGTTCACTATCGGTGCTGAGAAGACAGATAATAATGTTGCATTGGTTTCTAACAAACTCGGACTCAATATCATCCCTACGAACACCGGAGAACAGTCTGTGACCCTGGATGTTACTGTTACTAACTTCCATCCCGAGAATAAGGGCTTGAAGTACACTATGGTCCTCTCTTCGAATTATACTGATGATAAAACGGCCTTTAAGGCGGACAAGATTGCATACTTCACTGATGGCAAGTGGTCGTTCACTGGAATTGATCTCAACGATGCAACGGTTAGTTACACCGTATTGCTGTTTGTGTCTGCTAACGGTGTGCCTAATGGCGAGACCGGTTTCGCAGCATTGGACGCTGTTGGGGACGCTCAGAACAAATTCACCTTCACAGTTACAGCAAACACTGGTGCATAATCCTAGTACGTTGTTAACCGATTTATGAAACATCTTCCCCCCGTTTAAACAACGGGGGGATTCCTATGTGGTGATAATATGAAGGGGATAGCGAAGCTTACGTTTGTGGTATTCTTCCTCATATTCGCCATTACTCTGCCGAGCGAGTCGGATGCAGAAACAATCTCTGATTCGTTCTCGATCAAACTTACCGATTCTGAGGGAAACGATCTCAGCGATCCTATGTTCGGAGATGTCACAATATTCTTCGATACATACAACACAGAATACGGTACAATCTACAAGTTGAAGGCCATGCTCTCGATTAAGACGGTTCCCGCCAACATCCTGATAACCTCGACCGGAGGTCTGTTCAAACTAGCGGTCGCCGCAACCGGCGTGGAGGGTTCGTTAGTCGAAGAAACCGGTCTGCGGTTCACCCTCACGAACGGAGAGGACACCTTCAACGCCGATCTCAAGAAATCCAATAACTATTCCACGGACTTCAGGAACGGTGCAAATATCGCCACCCTGAATCCTAACACGAATTACTGTGTATCCGCTTCCCTGATCGATGCTTATGATAAGGACGTCGCACCCGGGGATATGAAGGATGCGAAGATCACCTTCCAAGCCATCGTCGCCGATGGAATTCACCAGGTGATGTTCGTCTCCGAGGATAACACTGTTGAATCCTACATGGCGTTCGACAACTACGTCATCGAGAAGGTACCGACCGTCTCCCGCGGAGGATACACATTCAAGGGATGGTTCACCCCTGACGGAAAGGAAATCACCGACGGATATGTGATTTCTAAGAACGAGGGCGACATCATCGCGTTCGCCCAATGGGAAAAGAACGACGACAGCATGATACTCTATCTCGGTATCGGAGGCAGCAGCCTAGCTGCACTGCTGCTGCTCCTGCTGTTCCTGAAGAGGAGGAAGGACGATGCAGAGTCATGAGACACTCACTATACTCTCCGTAGCCATCGTTGTGTCGATGGCTTTCGTCGGTGTGGGTTACGGTCTCGAATACTCCGGATCCTCCCTCAACTCGGATAACTCCCTGAACGTCACGTACATGAAGTTCAAACTGAACGACGAGGACACCTGTACGTTCGTGTTTGATGACATAACCTACTACCGTGACCGTGCGGTCGATGGTACCGTGACATACAAGTACACAAGCACTGAATCCGCACCAATGAAACTCTGGATCGAAGGCACGGGGGCTATGGGTGTGGACACCACTGCCCAAGTAAAGCTGGCGGAGGCACAGAGCGTCGCCGATATTTCATTAAAGATTTACAGTGACGAAACATGCACAGTCATGATGGGGGAAATCCCCCTTAACAATACCTATGCTACCATTCCTGTCGATCTGAAGACCTCTGTGGGTGATGATTCGGTATATTGGTGCAAGATTAACGTGCAGTTAAAGGATGTAATCTTGGAGGGTGCCGAGGACGTAGTTGCACAGCCGTCCGGGACACTGACATTCGACGTGGTATTCAACGCAACGGCGGAGGCCACTGCGTAAACACCGTTTAATAGCAGAATACGATAAAAAGAGATATTCAGGAATATAAAAACGAACATTCCTGAGGAAAGGAAACAGGAACAAGAGGAGGTAAGCAGAATGGAAGCGTACAGAAGTCACAAGAACAGATATTTGGCTTTGGTAGCTCTGGCTCTCCTCTTTGCTGCGACTTTCGTTACTGTCATCACTGCGTCGGAGTCGGATGCAGCTGGTAGACTCACATTTGATCCTAGTGGCGGTACTATCACCTCCGATGGGCATACAGTGCAAAATTGTCGTTTTTATGTAACTGATAACACATATGTTTTACCTGAAGTAAATACTCCATTCGAGGGTAGTGATGGCGAGGAATATGTTATTTCAAGACTCGGATACTCATTAACTGGGTGGAGATCAAATGGAGGGAATGCACAAACCTATCCGCCGGGAACGTCAGTCAGTGTTTGGGGCAATACCACTTATACTGCCCAGTGGGTTGAAAACACCGTGACATTGAATCCAAATGGGGGTACGATTACTGGGGGTAGGAATCCAGCATCCCTTGATATAACTGTCCGTAATACTACAACTGTTCCGGGAACTCAAGTTAGGGTTAATAATACCAATTATACATTCTCAAACGGCGACTTTGTCCTTGCAGGGTGGTCCACCAAAGCAAGTTCGGACTCTCCTGAGCTAGAGGCAGGTATGGCCCTACCCTTGGATCACTCGTATACTCTGTTTGCAATATGGAAGAAGGAAATTCGGATTACCTACAATGAGAACGGTGGCTCTGCAGACCCGAATACTTGCACTTTCCAAACATATAAGAATCAGATTATCCCAGGTAACACTTTTACCATTAACAATATAGAGTATACCTACTCCAGGAGCGGATACACCTTCTTAGGATGGTCTACTCACAGTGATGCGACTTCTGCAGAGTACCTGCCAGGAGCGACCTTAGTTACTGGTGAAGATCCCATTATTCTTTATGCGATATGGGCAGAAGGGTGCGAGATTACATTTGACCCCAATGGTGGTAGTGCAAACCAGATTTACCACCCTAGGGTGAATGCGCCCCTGTATGTTCCTGGAAATGAATTCAATGTCGATGGAAACGAATATGTCTATCAGAATACTGGGTATTCTTTCCTAGGCTGGAGCAGAGATAGTAAATCTAGTGTGCCAGATTATGTAAATGGCAATATTCTTCCAACCACCACTACAGGATATACGCTATATGCGATATGGTCCCCCGAGTCAAGTAAGGTTACATTCGATTATGGTGATGGAGTCACCGCAGAGGTGTATGTAGATTATGGATATACCTTCGATTCTTCCTCTTATATGACTTACACTCCCGCAGATAAGTCAGGATATAAGATTGTAGGTTGGTCCACCATCAAGATGTCCGAAACCAAAGACGGGGGTGATGCATACAGTATTCCGGATGGGGCAGACACCTATAGCAGGAAGATAACATTCGATTCCGTTACTAACGTCACGCTGTATCCAATCTGGGCAAAGAAAGTAACGGCACCATCCAGTGGGGCATTATCGTTTACCTCTGTCAATACGGGTTGTTATTATGTAGATAGTTTGGCAGGAGCCAAGGGAATAGTTGTCGATGGCGGAAGCCCAGATCTATTCCTAGATGGGGTCAGCGTCAATTTTAGTTCTGGCGGAGAATCCCCGTTCAAATTGATGAACGGGGCAAATGTTACTATTACCGTCCTGAGTGACTGCTACTTCAAGGGTCAGGATAACGTACGTTCGGGATCTTATACCATCGGTTATGCTGGAATAAATGTACAGCCTGGAACTACGTTTATTGTTAGCAAAGACTCTTTAGGAAAGTTAACCGCCGAGGGCGGTGACGCTCGCTCATACTATAATCGTAGTGGAAGGGCTGGAGCAGGTATCGGAGCCAATGGCTATCCCTCTGACACCCAATATGACACCGGGTGTGGGCACATCATAATCAATGGAGGCAAAATAAGTGCCTATGGAGGAGATGGTTTCGTTGATTATAGCTACGGCGTATATTATGCCAATCATGACATAGTAGCTGCACAGGGAATCGGAGGGAGAACGCAGTCCGGTACCGGCCACATAGAAATAAACGCTGGAACGATAGTCGCAGCAACGGGACACATAAACGGATTTGAAGGCAATCAAGATAACTATGTGATAAACGAGTATTATGCGGATGAGGTAACCTTCACAGATCCGATATATGATGGGGCAGATAGCAGTCGCATAACCATTTCAAATAATGCATATGTGACTCAGGTTTCCGACAAGGATACAACCGTCACAGGTGAATACGAGATAGTATATTTCGAGAGTGTTAAAGAGAACGCCACTACCCAATGTACCATCGGCAACGCCCTTAGCTTTACCATAGATAGCATCGAGACAATTGATCTCGGTGGTACTTCAATCAAGAAGGACGTCCAAATCAAGATACCAGTAGGAAAAATTGGACAAAACAGTACGGTAAGTTTGGTCACCGCAGGTGAAAACTATTTCACTGGAAGTGTCACTTATACTTCTACAAGCGGTAACATAACTGTATATCATGTCGAATTGTTAATGTCTAACAACCAAGCACACGGAACCGTAAGTGTATACGCTAACGAAGCTACCATCACCGGTGTGGAAGAATTCGGATCCGTTTCTCCAAATCAATCTTTTACGATCCAGAGTGAGACATCAGGTGCTCGGAGTATGACCTACCCCTTCAGTCTCAACCTCAATGAGGGTTATGAGCTGGTTGGGATAAGGTATGGTACGATGAATGGCACAACCATCACCTGGGCAGACCACCCCATTTCCGCTACAGACGGTGAATCACAATCTGGAACGACCGGTGCTATTACCTGTATTTTGAAGCTAGGTCTAAGTTCGCAGAACGCCGGAACTGCAAACTATGTGTCATTCACCATCAAGAAGACTACTGTGGAAGTGACCATCAAGAATACCTACTCGGAAGGAGAGATGAAGTTCCTTGAGAAAACTTTCAAGACCGGTACTACTGATCCATCCAGATTGACTTGGGCAGATCCGAGTAGTTGTACTCTCGGAACCCAGTATGTGTACTATAAGGACAGTCTGACCTGCACCATTGATGTGACAAGGGGAACGAATGAGAATCCATTCATAGTCAAGTGGATCACCGTGAATGATGTTCCGCTCACACCAACCTATGATCAGGAACACAACCTGGGTCAATATACATTCACCATCACAGATATCAGTGAAGATACTGTAATCGAGGTAAGGTACGGACCTACCGTCAAATTATCAGGGTACGTCACTTATCCCGCCGGTGCCGATGAAAACAGCCATAGCCTTTATCGCATAAACGTCCTGGGTATCAACGCTGATGGTACCGACGGATTCCTGAAGAAGGACGGTACGGTAATAGATAAGACCGATGAGTCGAAGACTTACGAAAGTTGGGACATTTATGTCGGTAAGGGATCGGTTGCTTACTTCAAGATATTCTCCTCCGGAACCAAGATCGTAGATGGCAAGACTGTGGAAGATTGGGATTCCAAGAACGGTCTCGTACTGGGTATATCAAGAATCACCGTTTCCGCGGATGGAGTCAGGGATAGGAGCGTATATCCCAATGTGGAGAATGTATACACACTGGGTGCATTGTACTCCGATACCGAGATTAACGTGCTCCTTACCGAAATTAGGTGGAATCTGACCTTTATCAGCAATGTGGGTGAAAACAGTACTCAGTACAAGATTTCGGTTGTCGATGGTACGTTCTATGTGATTCCAACTCTCGATATATTCCCCACACTCGATTTGGGAATCAAGGCAGGATACGATCTCGCTCAGTGGAATATCGTGAAGTCGAACCATTATGTCACTCCTCCTGCAGATCTCGGTACAGATACCTGCAAACCTGGAGTCAACATGCAGATAACCTGTGACATGGAGTTCACCGCGGTATGGTCAGAGACTCCTCACGAGTATGCTATCAAGTATTCCAACCTCGATGGAGACGTATTTGTACCCTCAAGCGGGGTCATAGAGGTCTATACTGTGGAGAGTGAAACATTCAACTTAGTCAACCCGACCCGCGGTGGATACACCTTTAAGGGCTGGCTTACTGATGAGCAGGTTGAGAAGGTCCTCAATGGCGAACTCGATGCATATACTGCAGCATCCATGTCAATTTCAATCACCAAGGGTACCACCGGCGATTTGCATTATACTGCGGTATGGAAGGGTAACGATGTGGTGTTTACCCTTAGGGACATGGAAGGTCTCCATGGTGATGCCACAAAGACGTTTACTGTAGGTTCACCATTCACTAACCTGCCGATTTACTCTAATGTTACTAAAACCGTGGACGATAAGGCGAAGCACTATTCCTTCGCCGGATGGTCTTTCAGTCAGGATGGGTCAGACAGGATTAGCGACACGGACAGGGTGCCTTACAATGAGAACACAGCTCTGAACATCATCTATGTGATCTGGGTGGAGGACAGCCTCTACATCATCAATATCCAGAACGATGGATCCTACGGTGGAACCGTAACTGCGGCTGTCTACGGTACCCCCGGTCATCCCATAGTGCTGACAATCAACGCGTATTCCGGTTTCAAGGCCACAGGAGTCATCATCAATGGATCGACTATCACCAATCCTCCGTTCGAGTACGATAGGAGTCCGTATACCTACACATATCCTACCAACGTATCCTCTGGTATCTATTACTACAGCATCAAGGTCGTGTTCGAGAAACTTCAGGGTGAACTGATAGATTATCCTGAGTGGCAAGAATTCTTCACATATGACGGAACCGAGCACACCTCCGTAGTGAGCGGAATAGGGTATTCCATCGGAGAAAACAATACAGAAACCGATGCGGGTACATACGAAGTGGAAGTCACTCTCGAAACCGGATACCTCTGGAAGGAGAACCATTCCAACGAGCCGTACACTATTCGCTGGACCATCAAGACACGTACAGCATTCATCGTCGCCAACTCAGAGGTCATGAAGTATTCAAATATGCCCGAAGGTGGTTGGACTGTAAGTGATAACGGTTACGTAACTATGTTCGTCCTCGATGATGATCTGGCTGGACTGAATATTCGTACCTATGTCGGAGCTACCCCAGAAACGAGTCAGAGTACTATCGCGGCTAGCGGATCATATGAGAACAAGATCTCCTATAATGATTCTGATAACTACGAATTAATCATCATCCACGGTACTTACGTCGTGTATGATAATGATAAGTCATCAACTGTTGTATACGGCGTCACCGACACATCCAGTGCCGCAAGTGCCAGCAGTAGCAATACCATCAGCAATACTACGACCAATAGCAATGCTCTCAACGCGATACGTGTCGCATCGAACGTGCAGTATGCGGTCTGGAGGGGAAGGGAATGAATAAGAACAGCATGATTCTAGCAGTTGTGGCTGTGCTGGTGGTGGCTTCGGTCAGTACTGGTTTCGCACTTTCATACATAACCACCACGACCTCTCGTGATAATACCATCGAATATGATGGAATAACTTTGGATGTCCTGGGTAATGATCATCTCTCCCTCAAGACCCCGATTCCTGTTGTGGGGCCTACCACGGAACTTACCGAGGAACAGCTTACCCGCATTTCCGGCGGATGCGACTTCACATATGATTTGAAGGTAAACTGCCCCGATAAGATCTGGCTGCAGTGCTGGTGGAACGCAGGTAATGTGAAGAATTGGGCAATCATAGACAGCATTACTCTGAAAATCACCGTAAACGGTGTTGAGCATGCTACTGATTTCATGAGCCATGCACCTGCTACTTCCACCTCCTCAATCCCCTCGGAAGCGTTGGAGCTCTCTTCAGGAACTTATTTATTCAAGGTTTCCATCCTATACAGGAACATTGACTTGGATCTCGCGGGAGAGAATCAGGACTTCCTGAATCTCAGCGGATCCAGCGTAACCTTCAGTGCATCTAAAGAGGTGCCTGTTCCAGGTGTTGTCAATCCCTGGGTTACGCCTGTGGGTCCCTGATGGCGCTGGGGAACTGTCCATTCCACCTTGGTAATAGGAGTACCTTGTCGTGATACACTCCTGGGGGTTTCTTATTGAGCAGGGTATCAGAGGGCGATTCAAGCGTTGTAATTGTTTAGTGCCCTCCAGGCACCGAGTAGATAAGAACAGTAACCTCTGCTGGATTAGGTTCTTGAGTAAACCTTTTTCTTGACTCAAAAAATGTGTATTTTCAATGGTTATCACTTCTTAAATCGACTTTGTCTGTATTGGTGCGACATAAAATAATTATATAGATAAGATGTAGCCAACACGATTACGTATGGCGAAAATCGGTAAATTCTCTAGGAAATACGGACTGTTCTTGTCCAACGCTTCCAATGAGGAGATTGTTTCCGTATCGAAGGAACTGATGAACGGCCTGTCCGCAGAGATGAAGGTGACCCACAATACCTCCGTAGCTCTGCTTGCGACCTCGATGGTAACGCTCATCATGATGATCTCCCTGATCTCCGGGATGTCCTCTACCCTCATCGGTACCGCGAAGTCCATCATTCTCCTGACCAAGATTACCGCCATCGCCATGGTCTGCATCTCCGCGGTGCTCTCGGCGAAGGTGATCATGAGCATGTCGGATGCATCCTTCGTCGCAACCATCCTCTGGAGGAACGTCAGGGAGACCGCGGATGACGAGTCCGCATACGAACAGACTCAGGCGATCAGGGTCATCGGTTCCATCATGACCGTTGCCAAGCAGTATGTCAAGCTTGCCGCACTGGCAATCGCAGTAGCTGTCATTCTGCTTGGTGCGGGATACATATACGAAACACTGGCTGTCGCCGGGTACCTCTGAGGGATAGAATGGCCGTTATCAACAGAAAGTTGTCCATAGCTTTCGTAGTCCTTGCCGCTGTGTTAGTATCGTTCTCCGTCTACTCGTCAGATAACTCCGATTCCGCAGACACGACCTATGTGCGCAACATCTCCATCGAGATCTATGACCAGACCTCTGCTGATTACAGCCGTCTCGCATATCTCTCGGACAAACTGCCCTCCAGCCTCAACGCCACCGAGTGGAACAGGGATGCCGCCAGCGGCCTGTGGTACAATGTCAACACCAACAGTTCCGATGTGGGCAAGATCCTGAGGTACGGCATGGTCACCGGAATCACCGTTGATGAGATCCGCACCGACATCCTTGCGGCATACAGCAGCGTCTTCACCGGAACCGATTTCATCATCACCCAGGTCGGTTACGACATCTACGGAGAGTGCGGAGTCAACATCGAGATCAAGAAGGACGGAACCTCCGTGCTCAGCAAGGATGTGACCGCTTCGAAGGACGTGGCGGGCCGTTATATCGCCAACTCCGTCGAGGCTGCTTATCAGTATACTCTGAACGCCTCCGGCGACATCCCCGTGGCTGCACCGGCAGGATTCTATACACTCACCATCAAATGCAATGGTATTACCGCGGGATCCGCGACCACCGGATATCTCGGAACCGTCTACAACCTGTACGGAAACGTCGAGGACAAGGGCGGAAAGCCGATCCCCAACGCCACCATCGCCTACGAGATTACCGACAGCGATGGTAACGTCATGTCTTCCGGAAGTCTTCTGACCGACCAGTACGGAGAATATATCCTCCGTTCCGTCGGAGGCACCATCGTCAACATCAACTCCGTCTCCGCAGCGGGATTCACTTTCAAAACCACAACCTACAGTTACGGAACGATCACCGGCGATGCCTATCCCGGTATGACTTTCGTTTCCAATGAGAACTACATCCGTGTGCTCGTCAAGGATCAGAGCGCAAGGCCCGCCGAGAATGTCGAGATCAGGGCCGAGTGGTACAGGTCCGTAGACAACGGTGACGGAACTTACACCTACGAGAGGAAGACCGACGGTGTCAGCATCCCCTCTGCTACGGATGCGAACGGTGTCGCACTCGTCACCCTTTCCCAGGTATTCAGCGAATACAACCTGTATATCAAGGGAATGTCCGGACAGTACTCCTTCACCGATGTGGACAACCGTATCAACCCTTCGACCACCAGGACCGAACCTCTCCCCGAATACCTCAACGGAGCCGGAAACGCATACGCCAACGTGGTCTCCTTCCCAGATGTGGGAATCAAAGCAGACGATTTCTCCATCACCGTGACTGTCAAGGGAAGTGTCGATACCTCCTTCCAGGGCGGTGCAGCACTCGAGGGAGTCCATGTGGTGGCTGATTGGTACTATCAGGTTTATGATGGATCTACTTACACAATCCGCGACAAGGACCACCGCACCTATGCGGACGACCTCTATCCCGGACGTGTATGGTTCTCCAACGCCTACACCGGATCCGACGGTATCGTCCTTCTGCATTACACCAAACCCGAGAGCATGGCGACCGGAGAGGAGGCATTCCTCTATGTGTACGCCAAGGATGCACCCGCTTCCTCGCCTTCGGGAGATTATACCTTCAATTACGGTCTACCTGCGGACGGAGAAAAATCCATAACCGAGATTGCCAACGGATATGTCACCTGTGTGGCTATGGCGATGGCATCCATCGTCAATACGGAGGTCAATTCGGACGATGTCTCCTACACCTTGGGCGGAACCATCACCGGCGATGTTCCCGACGAGGTAACAGTCTACTGCATCAATCCCCAGGGAATCGAGATGAACAAGACCGTTGCCAAGTCCGGCAGCACCATCACTTTCAGTTTCACCGTCAAGGCCGGAGCTTCCGTGAAGATCGGAATCAACGACCTGCCCGGATACTCGTTCACTCCTCAGAGCCAGCAGATGCCTTCTGCATACTCTGACTCTACTGCATTCAGTGCAGTCGCCGCCCAGTCGGCTTGGACCATCGAGAGGAACGCACCCGTCGTCCTGAAGACTTATGATCTCACCGGAGCGACCGCGGGAAGCATCCTCAACCTCAGGTATTCCGTCGCAGGCACCACCACTGTGATGCAGGTGAGGGCTGCCAGTTCTGCTGTCAGCATCCCCATCTACGGTCTGACCGGCAATGTGGTGGAGAACTTCACTCTCACGGGGGAGAACCTCTACGTGAAGTGGGCGGACGACACCCACGCAACCATCGCCAGTATGATCAGTATCTCCGTCGTAACCTACTATGACAAAACCGCCGATCAGCCCACCATCGATAACGTGGCCGGCGGACAGAACATACAGGTGTTCATCGAGGGACAGCAGTACGCGGTAATCGTCACCGATGCCTCCGGCAAGGCGACGACCTCCGTGCCCAACTTCCCTACTCTGGCTTTCAAGCTGGGCGGACTGGCTGTCGATTATGCTACGATATCGTCCGGTGCATACGAGGGATGTCTCGGCCTTAACCTCAAAGAGGTCATTGACTACCCGGGACCCACCTACGTGACCGTGACCATCCGTTACATAGCGACTTCCAGTTTGCAGAACCAGGCCGTCCCGACCAATGTGGACATCCTTTCCGGACCGACCACGGTCACCCTCACCGTTGGTGAGACACAGACCTGTCAGGCTCCGGAAGTGGAGGGATTCACCTTCAGCGGATGGTATATCAACGGAGTTTCGAAATCAGATTCAAGGGACCTGCACATCTGTTCCTTCCCGGTGACCAAGGACATGGACGGGGCGACGCTGTTAGCGTCGTATGCCCCTATCACGCCCGAGCCCCCGAAGGAGGATATCGGTCCCACGATAGCCATGGTCGCAATGGCGGTAATCATCGCGCTTGTGGCCTTGGTCTACGTCCTCGTGCAGACGAGGAGGTATTAAACGCTTTAAGAAAAGGTTTGAATTGATAGAGGTAAGATAATGAGAATCATCGGTTCAGGAAGAATTGACGACTACAAGAAAGTCGCTCTGGAGGATACGGTCCTTAAGGCGATCGACGCCAAACCCGGGGACAGTGTCCTGTTCTACGAAAGGCACAACGACGATGCTGTGTGCATCTACAAGGCCGAGGGTGCCAGGCTGACCAACGAGGCAGATGCTCCGAGGAGGAGGCATATGAGGGAGGCATTCGTCAGGATGCGCTACATCCTCGTGCTCACTGTCGTTGTCATCGTCCTCAGGCTGGCCATGACCGTCCTAAACTATGACGCGCTGGGTGCGGGTAGGTTCGCAATCACCTTCGCTCTGGGAATCCTGACCCTTATTTTCGTCTTAGCGTGTATCAATTTCTCCAGGATTGTGGATAATCCCTACGATTCCCAGTCACTGGTCACCGTGGGTAATACCTATGCCAAGGACAGGATCACCGGTATCACCAAGGTCAACAGTGACGGATTCGTCGCCACCACCAACCTGTACATCAACTCCCTGTTCGGTGCCAGGGTCGACAATGTCGAGGTCTTGATCCACCCCGAGGGAGGAGAGGATTTCGATGCAGTTGTCAATCTTGTCAAATCCGTTCCCGGATATTCCGTCTACAGGGTCCACATGAAGGACAACATCCCTCAGGCAGGTACTATGGAGGTCATCGGAAAGTACAGGTATCTCGGAAAGTTCATCGAGGTCCACTGCCAGTACTACATAGAGTACGACCCAGAATCCAAGGACACCAAGGTCCGCGAGGGCGACACCACCGCAACCATCGAGTTCGATAACCTCAACAAGACCAAGTTCGACGAGACCTGGCTGAAAGAATCCGAAGATATGTACTGAGGTGATTCCCGGTGGAACTATCTAACAACCTACTGCTCTACGGACCTCCCGGAACGGGTAAGACCTACAACACGGTCAATTATGCCGTCTCTATCATCGAAAACCGTCCGTTCGAGGAGATAGTCAAGGAGGGTTACGCGCTGGCTCTGGAGAAATACAGCAAGTATACCCTTATGGGCAGGATTGCCTTCATGACGTTCCACCAGTCCCTCAGCTACGATGATTTCATCGAGGGTATCAGGCCCGATATTACCGAGGACGGGTCCCTGGTGTACGTCCCCATGCCCGGAGCCTTCTACAGGTTCTGCAGGGATGCAGACCACCCCCGTCTCATCGACGGTGCGGTGCCCGACATATTCGTCACCGTATCCGACGACAGCCACATCTACACCGTTTCCATCCCGGAAGCCGAGAACCAACAGGACTTCGAGATGTCGGTCATCGACCCACAGCTCCTGCCCGAAGGCACCAGTGCAGGTGATGTGCTCGTATCGATGGTGTCTCCCACGGAATCCGACATGATCGGCGTCGTGATGAGCACCAACCCCGACAGGTGTGTAGTCCGCTGGCACAAGTTCTCTGCTGCGCAGAAAGTCAAAGGTGCTCAGAAGGGACGCGAGATGCCCTACCGCATCTATATGCCCACCAAGAAGTTCGTGTACACTCTGGTGCACGAAGGCGGTTCCGGCGATATGGGTAACTGTGTGTTCATCATCGACGAGATCAACAGGGGTAACATCTCCAGGATTTTCGGAGAATTGATTACCCTGCTGGAATCATCCAGGAGGAAGGGCAATCCCGAGTGTCTCGAGGTATATCTGGCACAGATGAAGACCATGTTCTCGGTACCGGATAACGTGTACGTTCTGGGAACCATGAACACCGCAGACAAGTCGCTTACCGCTCTGGATGCCGCTCTCAGGAGGAGGTTCGAGTTCATCGAGATGATGCCCGATCCAATGGTCCTCAATAACAGAGAGGTATCGGGAGTCAACCTCAGCAAGCTGCTTGCGATTATTAACAACCGTATCGAGATCCTCTACGACAGGGAGCACATGATCGGTCATGCGTACTTCATCAGCGTCAAATCCATCGACGATCTTGCACAGTGTTTCATCAATAAGGTCATCCCCCTGCTCCAGGAGTACTTCTTCGATGATTACGAGAAGATCTGCTGGGTTCTCGGAAGGCATGATGATCCCAGGAAGTGCGACTTCATCGTCATGAGACCCAGGACCAGCTTCCAGATGAAGTTCAACCTCCCCAACATATTCGACATCGTCAAGGATTACCGCGTGTTCCTGAACCCGGAATCCTACATACTCATGTACAAGGGAGAATTGTGATGACACTGATCCAGCTCAAGGAATCTGACCGCCTCTACATGAACGAGGCCTGCGGAAAGGAGTACACCAAGATGGTGGAGCTCTTGGAGGATAAGGATTACCTTGTGTTGGAAAAATCCGCAAGAGGGGTATGCATGCAAGCCAGGGGCTGTGTGGGATTCCTCTCATTCTATGACGGTACCAGGGTCAATCTGCTTCCAAATGTCTCCGAAGTCCGCAGTGACGATGGCAGTGCCAACATGCTGATGGAGATGCTGTATTCCATTTTCGGAATCGGGACCAGGAACGGAATGACCGAGAACCTTTTCGAGTTCTTCATAAAGGTGTTCGCGGACTCCGTTTCCAGGCTCATCAGGTGCGGACTGAGGTCCAAATACCATCTGGTCTCGGGCAACGAGAAGGCATTCAAGGGAAGAATCGTGTTCAACGAGCACATACGTCAGAATTTCATTCACAAGGAGAGGATCTATGTCGAGTACGAGACCTACTCCCAGAACAGGCCTGAGAATAGGCTTATCAAAACCACTTTGGAGACTCTCTCCAGGATATCAACGGACAGCAGCAATCTCAAGAGACTCAAGACACTCGTCATGGAGATGGAGGAGATTCCCATGTCTGTCGATGTGGACAGGGATCTCAGCATGGTGATAGTGGACCGTAACATGGTCGACTACATACCGTCACTCTTCTGGTGCAATCTGTTCCTGAAGGGAATGGGGCTGGCGGGAGCCAGCCGGGACAATCTGAGCTATGCGATGATCATCGATACGCAATCGGTGTACAGCGCATATGTGGCGAAGATGTCCACGAACGAACGCATTGATGGCATGTACCAGGTAAAGTACAATGCCGAGGTGATAAACAAAGGAGATTCGAAGGATACTTCAGTAATATTGGTCGATTTGAGTTGGAACTTCTACGACAGAGAGAAGGACAGGAACATCAATGATGCGGAACTGCTCTATGTGAGCGCACCGGGTTATCGTGCCATTCCTGCAGCGAACAACAACAGACTCAGATCGATGGCTGGAAGCTATCTTTCGGACGTCCTTGCATGAGGGGGTTTATCTGATGAATGGAATCGATAAGAAAATCTTAATCACGGCCGTTATGGCGATCGCCCTGGCAACGGTTCTGGTCTTCGATTATTCAGACGAATCCGCCGCAGATCCGAGCGGAAACATCCTGGATTCGGGCAGCAATGTCATCGGAACCTATACTCTCAACGGTTATACGCTGACCCTTACCGCGACATCCGTGTCTGACGAGACCTCAATCACCCTCAGCGGCATCACCGCCGGCGAGAAGGCCACGGTGCAGAAGCTCGTCATCACCGGTTTCACCAGCGATATAACGCATTCGTTCGATGATTATACAGCAATCAACAGCATCGAATACAGTGGATCGGTCTCTACTGGTGGAAAGTGGACCTTCAACTATCTCGATGGAGAGATTGCACTGGTGCCTTCAGGAGACAACGAAGCGACTGCTATTGAGTTGAACGATTTCAAGATGCAATCCCTTGTCACAAGTGTCCTGATTAGGGGATACTATTACGACCTCTCTGGTTCGTTCAGCACTTATCCCGCATTACAGAATAATATTACTTACAAAGGTTCCTTCACTGGTACATACGGAGGTATCTGGGAATACCAAGTGAAAACCAAGACCTTAATTGTCGACAGGAGTAGTGGTTCTTCTGCGAGCTTCCCGGGTACATACAGTCAGGAGAATGCTCCGTTCTTGGGAATGTTCTTCAAGAATGATGTGCAGAATGTGGAATACAGGACTTTTACGAGTAACAGTCAGAACCTATTCTACGGATTAACTTCGGTAAAGACGTTCCGCGGAACCCACTTCAATGAATCTAACAACTATTCTATTCTGTATGGTATGGAGAACACTCTGGAAGAGTTGAGGTATGATCGTATATCGAGTGTTCAGAGTAATACAATTTCTGTCGTGAAAGCCAATCTCAAGGTATTTATCGCAGATAGTGCCAAGGATGTTTCTGCTAGGACATTCTCCAACGCAACCAAGCTTGCCACAATTAACCTTCCCAGCGCCGAGACTGTTGGCGAATTTGCTTTCACTGGTTGTACTTCGCTGCAGATAATAAATCTTGATTCTGTTTTGTCTCTAGGAAGATATGCATTTAACGGCTGTACCGCACTCAGGGACATTTCTCTGCCCAGTGCCACCTCACTGGGAACCTTTGCATTTACCGGCTGTTCGTCTTTAAGATCGGTGACCCTGTCTTCCGAGGCAGCCATCGGAGACAGCTGTTTCATCAACGCCACCAGCCTGACTACTGTAGTGTTTAACAAGCAGGTGACCCTCGGTGAGGCTGCATTCTCCGGATGCAGCAACCTGGTAAACATCACCAGCAGCAAGATTGCATCCATCGGACTCGATGCCTTCAACGGATGTGCTAAGATGACCGGCGAGGGAGGCGTGTTCGACCTGACCGCCCTCAAGACGATCAACAGCAGTTCTGCCAAATATCCGTTCCGCGGATGTGTCGCCATCACCACCATCATGATGCCCGCTGTAACCACGATGGGCCCTTATGCCTTCAACGGATGTACCAACCTCGCTACGGTCACCATTGGAAACAATCTCGGAGAGATTTCCAATTACGCATTCTATAGCTGTGCCAAGCTCAGCAGTGTGACCATCGGAAACGATCTGGTCATCGTCGGAGACCATGCATTCGACGGATGTTCCGCTCTTGACAGTTTGGAGATACCCGACAGCACCGAGACCATCGGTGATTCGGCATTCGCCAACTCCGGTATCCTGGCATTCGACACGAAGAACGTCCTCAGCATCGGTGCCGATGCATTCAGGAACAGTGCCATCAGCACTCTGGATCTGGGCGACATGATCCAGACCATCGGAGACAATGCCTTCAGGGCCTCTTCCATCTCCGGAGATCTGGTCTTCCCTGCAAGCATCACTTCTATCGGAACATACGCTTTCGCACAGATTTCGGTAAGCACGATAACCTTCACCGACGGCGGAAGTACCCCCGTCGAGATCGGAAACAGCGCATTCCGCGACTGTTCGGCACTCACTACCGTCAACTTGGGTAACTGTGTGAAGTCCCTCGGTACCGAAGCATTCTGCAACTGTACTGCCATGAGCGCCATGTCCTTCGGAACCGGTATGGAATCCATCGGGGACAGGGCATTCAGCGGATGCAACACGATGTCCGCCGAGGTTACAATCCCCAAGAACACGACTTACATCGGTGTGGATTCGTTCAAGGGAACCAACATCCGTTCACTCACATTCGCTGAGGATTCCGTCCTCGAGACTATCTCCGCAGGAGCATTCCAGGATTGCAGGTCGCTGAGGAGGATCATCGAGATTCCCGATTCAGTTACTGAGATCGGACAGAACGCATTCAACAACTCCGCAATCAGGGGACTCACCTTCGACGTCACTGAATCCAAGCTCACCACAATCGGCGCCAGTGCATTCGTCAACTGTTCCTCTCTGACCGGACGTGTCGACCTGCCCCTCAACTTGCAGACCATCGGAAACGAGGCATTCAACGGATGTAACATCACCGGGCTCGGTCTCGGACCCAAGCTCGCCACCCTCGGACAGAGAGCATTCCAGAACAACAGTAACCTAACCGAGGTAGTGATTCCCAACACCGTCACACCTCTCACAATCCCTGCATACGCCTTCAACGGATGCGGACTGACCGACATCTATCTATCTTCCTCGGTCGCATCCATAGCTGCCAACGCATTCTACTGCACCACTGTCACTGCATCGCAGGTCAACATCTGGTTCAACGGACCTCTGTCTGGAATTACTATCGCCGATGGAGCATTCAGGTTCAACAATATTGTGACTGCCGTGGTCTACACCGACCCCTCGAGCGAGTCCGTGGACCTGAAAAACAAGATCTCCAGTGTTTCCAAGATCACCTACGAGAGGAGGATGTCCGGAAACATCAGCTTCAGCACCACCGAAGGTACCCTGCTCTACAACCAGATCACCGCCATTTACGGAAGCAAGATCATCCTTCCGTACTACGCACTCGGTTCCGGCGGATATGGTTCTCTGTACTATGCCGTCAGGGACAACAGCGAGACCAACCAGTACCTCTCGGTCTTCGCTTCCGAAGCCGATTTCAACGCACACAGCGAGTCCAACAACCGCGTGGCCCGCTCCGGATATGTAGTACCCGTGTACCCGCTTTCCGACAAGGACAGCATCAGGATGTACGGATTCACCGTAACCGATAGTTTCGTCGACACGATGACCATCACCACCGAGAGCAGCGGTCTCCCCGTCGATATCGTCTCGCAGACTTCCCACTACGGAGGTATCATCCGCATACCCTCCTTCGTGCAGTCCGATCTGATTATCAAGAATGCGGTCACCATCAAGTCCGCCGACGGACTCAAGGCATACACCCTGGCGGTGGATACCGTTTCCGTGTATGCGGGAATCAACTATTCCCAGATCACCCTCGGATACGAGGATGTCTACATCGATGTGACCTTCATCGGATGGGATCAGGTCGAACACGTGGCCTCTGTAAAGCTCAGGTCCTCGTTCGCGATCCCTGTCGAGCTCCAGTATCTCGAGGAGAACCCCGACGGATACAGGTTCAACGGCTGGTGGGACGCACCAGGAACCTCCGGTGTCAGGGCTGACGAGTATACCAAGTTCGACTTCAACGACAAGTGGTACGTCAACTTCCAGCCTCTGACCTACACTCTGGAGCTCAAGACCAAGTCCGCCGACCCCAGCGAGCCCACCCACGAGAGTACGTGGACCCTGTACGGACCCTACTCCCTGCATGTGGTCGGCAACTCCCTCTACTACACCGACGCGGTGAACACCAACAAGGTCATGATGTTCGAGGGCAACTCCATCCTCGGATGGACCGTGTCCAACTACCAGGACAACAGAGGTAGGAACTACACCGGTGACACCGAACCGATGATCGGCGACCGTATCGGAGATAACGCAGTCTTCATCAGGCTGACCATGAACCTCTACGACCTGACCCTGGAGTTCTACAACGCGGGTGTCGCTATCGATGCCGCCCAGGTCTTCAAGATCAGGGGCTGGGAGGTCGGCGACGGAGAGGAATTCCACTTCGGATCGATCGTGGAGGACGTCCCCTACAGCAAGATCCAGAACGGACTCAACCTGCCGGTCCCCGTCAACCAGACCTATGCGTTCAACAACATGGTAGCAGGCAGCACACCCGTCCCCAAGGCGGATGACGGTCATTACTATCTGAGGATCACCTACTTCGAGAGTTCCGACTCTATCACCATCCGTTACAACATGGATATCGGAGTCTACACCGTGGAATTCACCATGAACGACGACACCTCCTCCGTCTTCGTCGACGGACCCTTCAACGTGGGCGACGAGGTGTGGCTCAACTCCACCGATTACTACACCAAGATCGGTTACCAGTTCCACCACTACAGCATCGCCGGCGATGCCACCGAGTACCGTGACGGAAGGAATGTCGTCATCACGGATGCGATGGTCGGCAGTTCCTCCTACTGTGTTATCTCGGTCACCGCAGTGTGGGCCCCGCTGGACTACAGCGTCACCTTCGACCTCGGCGACTACACCGCCGAGATCCCCGCACAGACCGTCAACAACGGCGGTACCGTCACTCTCCCTGTTTTAGAAAGAGGATTTGTTTCCAGAAGAAGTGATTTAGTTGGAAATATAAAACAGAATCATAGAAAGACCGTGTTTACGAACGAGCTGACGGAGTCGCGAGTGAGTAAACACGGTCTTTCTACGCGCGCGCCTACTCTTTCGAACTGTATCCGGCGAAAAATCTCCATAGCTCACGCTGACAGAAACCGATGCAGGGCTTCACTGTGCAATCAAAATCGCACACTGCAGCTATCTGTCTTCACAGAATACGGAAGAAGGAGTCTTCAGATCCAATGCCCAATGCGGGCGTGTTTCGTTGTAGAATTCGATATACTGGCTCATGAGTGCGTCATATTCCTCCAGGGTTGCTTCTCCGGGAAGATTCGCCTCGCGGCGAATCGACCCGTGCCAGCGTTCCACCTTGCCTTGGGTCGTCGGTTTGCGTACGCCACCCATAACATGACGGATACCTTTGGATTCGCACCACTCGTCGAATCTCGTATCCCCTCCGTTATTGGCAGCCCATTGGGTACCATGATCCGAAAGTATGGCTCTGGGTGTACCGTATTCCTCTATGCATTCTTCCAGTATCCTGAGAACGTTATCCGTCGTCGCATACACGTCGACGGTATGAGACAGCATCCTGCGTGACTTGTCGTCTATGACCGACAGGAACTCTACCTTTCTGCCTGTAGTTCTGTCTGTTCCCAGCTCCACGTAGTCGATCTGCCACATGTCGTTGGCATGTGGCATCTCGAAGGATTTGTAGACCTTCCCGATGCGCATCGTGACATTCTCGAATCCCGCTTCCCGGAGCACCGCATGTACTGTGGGATGGGATGCATTGACACCCGAGATCTTGCCGATCTTGGCGGCACCCAGTTTCATGTAGGCTTGCTTCGTTTCGATCACAGCGTCCCTGATTTCATCGCGTTTCGGAGTGTACTGTCCTTTTGCCGGCCCCGGGCGTTTCGGGGCCAGCATTTTCGTGTAGCCCTCGATCTTGGTGTATTTGGTGTAGGGCACTCCGAATCTGTGGTAATGCTTTGCCTTCAGGAAACGGTTGCGAAGGGAACGGATGTGCGTGTGGGAATATCCGAATTTCTTTCCGATATCCCTCAGCGAGGAGCGTTCCTTATCGGAACGCCCATTTTCAAAGCAGAACCTCTCCAAAACGAGGGCTCTTTTCCGCTCGGTCAAGGCTATCTTTTTTAACCTTTGTTTCTCATGATGACTTAGGGTTTTTTGCATGTTTCGACAACCTGGAAAAAACCCTAACTTTTGATAAGTCTTTGCAGGAGCGAACAGACACTCGTTCGTTCGCCGACTTCGTCAGCTCACTCACTCGTGTCTGTTCGCTCAGATTCATTCTGCTGTAAACTTATCTTGTTTCTAAAACATACCGTCACTCTCCCCGACGTGTCCAAGTACTACGGACACATGCCGGAGTCCTGGTTCTGGGTCAAGGGCGAAGCTAAGTCTGACACCTTCACCGAGAACCCCACGCTCACCAGTGATATCATCTCCGCTTACGCCGACGGTCTCAACATCGTCATCGGCGTCAACTGGGCTCTCAAGACCTACACCCTCAACGTCCGCGGAGACACATCCTATGCAGAGATTACGGACGCCAAGCTCGGCGACACCGTGACCCTGTGGACCCACACTTATGTGCCTCAGTACAAGGCATTCTCCGGATGGGGAATCGGCGAGTCCACCTACAAGGAGGGTGATGTGACGTTCGACAGCGTCATGGCCGAAGCCGGCGACGCCAACTCCGGTGTTGTGTCATTTACCATGGTCTACATCGACATCCAGTACCACATCAGGTACGATCCGCAGGGAGGTGTCGGAAGCATCGAGGACCTCAACCTGTATGTCATCGGTGACGAGTTCCATGTCGCAGTTCCCGACAGCTCCGTCTTCTACAAGTACGGATACTCCTTCGTGGGATGGAAGTTCAACAAGGACGACGACGTCATCTACGAGGACACCGGAACCTTCAAGGAGGAACTGGCTAGGAACGCTGACACCAGCACCAGCACCGTGACCTTCTATGCCGTATGGGCACAGAAGTCCTACAGGATCAGCTACGAACTCGAGGGAGGAAGGTACGGACCCTCCGCACCCTCCTACGTCCGCTACGGAGACGATGTCCCGATCGATAACCCCACCCGTGTCGGATACACCTTCGAGGGATGGACCGCAACCGGACTGGGAACCGGTGCTCTGTACAAGTCCAAGTCCGACAACATGATGCACTGGAACGGAACCCTCGTCGAGGCCACCGTGTTCAGGGACCTTACCGAGAGTTCCTCTCCCGTCATCCTGACCGCACACTGGGCTGTGGCTTCCTATAACACCCAGTATCTCCCCAACGGAGGTACCTGGACCAGCATCAGCAGCAGCCAGTACCAGATCAGGATCGGAGACACCATCGAGCTTCCCACCGTAAGGGATGCCACTAAGACCGGTTACTCCTTCGCAGGATGGGGAATCGATACCGCCAATGTCATCCCTGCGGGAACGAAGCTGACCGAGGCAATGGTCGGTGACTCGTCCACCTTCACCCTGTACGCCATCTGGACCCCTGTGATCTACCAGCTGCAGTACAGGTACATCACCGATTCGCAGTACAGTACCATCAACGTCGACTATGGTACGAGCGCATACGTTCCGATCCTCGAGAGGGCCGGTTACACGTTCCGTGGATGGACCATCAACGGTGCCGGAATGGAAGCCGAGTACAGCACGGACAAGACCGAGTGGTACAAGATCGGATCCTCCATGGTGAACGGAACCTACTTCAGGAACATGTCCACCGAGGCGGGTGCGGTCATCACCATGAACGCGGAGTGGACTCCCATCGAGTACAGGGTCGCATACAACTGCAACGGCGGTACCGGTATCGCGCCCACCGACTCCAACGTGTACACCGTGGGAACCAAGCTCGAGATGAAGGAGTACAGCTACCTCAACGGTACCAACGGAAGCAAGACCATCATCGGATGGTCGCTGGAGATCAATGGTTCCGCTGTCAATGTCAGCGAGTTTACCCAGGGTCTCTGTAATGCCGCGGATGCAACCAACACCGTCAACTTCTACGGTGTGTGGATCAGCGACATGTGCACCGTGATAGTGGACCTCGAGGGAGGTTCTCCCAACTTCATCCCTGCCGGATGGATCCAGAACGCCGAAGGCAAGTACGAGAAGATGGTCAACCCCAACACCAACACCAAGGATGCACTCGAGGACTGGTCCACCGTCACCATCTCCAAGGGCGGATACAGCTTCTCCGGCTGGGAGTACAACGATTCCATCGTCCTATCCACCGTGACCGCTTATCCTGTCTTTGACAAGATCCAGACCACCGCACTGTACGGATTCCTTGCGATCATCGCAGCCTTCCCCATAATCGCGGTTGTGATCTTCGTCCTCAACAGACCGCGCTGAAAACCATTCAAACGGGCTCCGAAAGGAGCCCGTAAACCCTAAACGGAGAGGTTACCCCTCTCCTTTACCTTTCATCTATTACAGATTTTAACAGGATTATCAGCCAATTATGCATAGGGAGCAGTAAGAATCGTCGTTTCTGAAGACAATTCAGTCGTTGGGTTCAAGATTCGCTTTTTATATCTCGACATAATTTCCGCATCTAGAGGAATAATATGGCATTCAGCGAGAAGTTTCTCACCAAGAAGAACGCCGTCACCATAGCAGCGGTGGCAATCATCGCATTGTCCATATTCTTCGTTTTCTTCAACCTGAACGGGAACTCGGCCGACTTCAGCAACAGGGATATCAGGCTGATCATCACCGACTCCATGGACGGGGAACCGCAGGATTACGAGATCCGCACCATCCCCAAGGATTCCCTGGTCATGGTCGAAATTCTCTCCGATTCCGAGAAGGAGAATCTGAAGGTCGGCGACGTCGTACAGTTCCGTTACGGGAACGTTTACAACCATCACCGTGTCATAGCTAACGATGTCGAAAGCAGGACCATAACAACGCAAGGAGACAACACGGACGCTCCGGATTCCCCCATGTCCTACGATAAGGTCCGCGGGAAAGTGGTCGGAGTCAACCATGTTCTGGGAGAACTCGTCACATTCGTCAAGGCCTATGTCCTGGTGATTCTGATCTTCTTCGTTGCGGTGTATGTCGCAATCAGGCTCGTCGAGGAGATCAGGAAAGAGAAAGGGGCTTCCTGAGTACTGCTGCGTTCGGTTTCTAACGACCATCCTGAGCCTAGGCCCATATAGGCGAGATATACACGCACTCCTGCTTTGTATGGACTCTTTGTTCCGGGGAGGCTCATTTGAAACTAGGTGCCTCTAGGCCGTGTTCTGCAATCATTTTTTCCAGAGTGCAGAGATGTTTGGTACCTTCATTTATATCCTTATTTCCGAGTTTTATTTCGGTATTTCTGCGGTACTTTAGCGGTAATTTCTGCGGTACTTTAGTGCTAAATCTTGCGGTATATTAGTGCAATTTTTAACTATTGTTTAGTTTTGTTTTTTGCCCAGAACAAATCTATCCTGAAAGAATAGAGGCGGGCTCAGGCTGAATTGCCTCAAGTACCAACAGCAATCGACTGTATCGATTCCTGTGGCCTCTCTCGGCATGTTAGCATCGGGATGCTTAGAAGAATGAATCTAAGAAAAGATAGACACCGCCCCGCCGGTAAGGCGGGACAGTGTCCCTGTAATGGGTTTAGTACCTCTGGACCTTGCTTCCGACCCTGTTCAGGGACAGGAGGATCATACACAGTAGGATGACCAGGAGTATGAACGGACCCAGGATGAAGAAGTCGTGGGTTCTCTGCTGAACCGGCAGGATGGAGATCTGCTTGACCAGCGGAGCACTGTCAGGACTCAGCATGTATCCGTCGGGGAGGTTGACCGTGACGATGTAGTCTCCCTTCTCGATGAACTGCACAGGGTTGCCGTCCAGGTCGGTGACGGTGACATCGCATACGATGTCGTTACCGTTCTCGTCCTGGAGAACGACCTTGATGTCCTGCACGTTTCCGTTGTAGTAGTACTTCTTGTCCTCCCAGATGACCTTGGCCATGTGGCTGTACACCGAGAGCTTTCCGTCGTGGACGGTAATCTCGTAGCTGGCATCCTCGGGCTCGTTCAGGCAGTAGATGCGGTATACTCCGCAGATTCCGTCCTGGGCGTAGTCCGTGGCGAATTCGAACACAGCGGTGAGGTCTGCGACGGTATCGTCTCCCAGCAGGCCCTGGGCGGAGACAGTGAATTCCGGCAGGGGTGCCGCGGGATCGATGTGCTTGTCCTCGATGTAAACATCGAGGGCTACCTTGGTGATGCTGAAGGGCACCTCGGCGTTGAAGGTCGCGTGGTTGACCTTGGTCGCCTTGATGTAGACGATTCCGGACTCAGCTGCTGACTTGACCTGAGGCACCTCGGAGCTCCAGTTCTCCAGATCGTAGCTGTACACCACATCCGCACCGTCGTAATCGTTGATGGTCACGACAGGGTGGTAATGTCCGTCATATGCGCCCTGGTAGGCCGTGTAGGTGAGGTTGATGGGTGCCAGGATAATCTTGTACTGAAGAGTCCTGTCCACGTTTCCTTGGGTGTCGGACCAGATGTAGTGTTCGGTATCCTTGAGGACAAGGGTTGCAGTGTAGGTTCCGACTTCGGTGGCCTTTCCTCCGACGACGGTGTAGTAGGTTCCGTCCTCGTAGGCGGTCAGTTCCTCTCCCGTGTAGTACAGGACACCGTAGCTTCCGGGTGCCGGAGGCAGGGTGACGTACACGGGGTTGATAGTGTAACGCGCGGTTCCGTTGAAGGTCATCTCGTAGTTGCTGGCCTTGAAGGCTCCGTTGTCTCCTATGGCGAGGGTTCCGATTCCCACGTCGTTGTTACCCATGTTGCTGCTCAGGGGGACCAGGGATCCGGAGAACCTGGGGGACTCTCCGGTGACTGCGCCAGTAAAGCTGTAGGTGAACTCGGGATCGGCCTCTCCGTAGGACTTGGCAACCTGGTTGGCCACGACGCTGAGGGTCCTCTTGCCGATGGTGAACTCATAGGTCAGGTCGTCCGTGGTTCCGGTGGACTCCCAGGCGGTGTTGACCTTGTTCCTGAGGGATACGGTCACCGTGTAGGTACCTGCGTTGATCTGGCTCTCACCGCTGACGGTGTACATGTTGCTGGGAGCAATCGTGTAGGTCTGGATGGTTCCGTTGTACACGAATACAGTGGTATCCGCCTTGGGTGCTGGGATGTATCCGGGAAGGATGGTCATGGTGGTGACGGCGGAGGAGTCCACCTCGTAGTTGGTGAGGGAACCGCTGCTCATGCTGATGGTCCTGACGCTGACCGCGTAGGTACCTGCGTTGACAGGGTTGCTCGGGCTGTACCTGAGGTTGATGGTCATCGCATCACCGGGAGCCAGGCCGTAGGCAGTGGCCTTGGGCTCCTTGGGCTGTCCGTCGTACATGAAGGTGCTGGTCTCGATGGTAATCGTCACGGGGGCCGCGGTAACCTTGAGGGTTCCCTCGGTCTTGTTCACGATGTAGTTCTCGGTGACATCGTTGCTGTCTGCATCGCGCACAAGGAAGCTGATGGTGTTGGTGACTTCTCCCACATTGGTGATGGTTCCGCTGGCAGAACCGCTGGTGGTCTGTCCCGCGGCAGTGCTGCCAGAGATGGTGAGTGCGGGAGCAGTCAGCGGAGTACCGTCGTAGGTCTTGGTTCCGCTGGCGGAGGAGACGCTCAGGCTGAGCTTCTCGATCTCGACAGTCACGCTCTCGTTGACGGTGTCGTATCCGACCGCGGTAATCCTGTACTTGACAGGATAGCTGCCGGCCTTGACATATTCGGGACAGTCGGTGCTGTAGGTGGTTCCTCCGTCGGTGGAATACTCCACGACGGAACCCGCGGTGCTTACGGAGATCTCCACGGCCTTGTGGGCGACACCGTCGTAGGGTGCGTTGTACACCGTTGCGGTGTAATCAATGTCGTAGGTCCTGATGGTCAGCACAGCATGCATGTCCTCGATGGCGTTGTAGTTGCCGGTAAGGAGCTTGAAGTGTGCGGTAGCATTGTAGACTCCGATCTCGGTTCCCTTGTTGGCGGTGTACTGGACCTCGAAGTCGGCAGGGAGCGGGTGAAGGGCATCCACAGCAATCTCGATCTTGTGCTCCGCGCCGTCGTAGCGCACTTCATCGCCGGCAAAGGTGATGTAGCGGGTATCGTAGGTCGCCTTCTCGACGGTCAGCTTGCCGGGTGCGTAGGTGATGCTGTAGTTGGCGGTAACGTCGTTCTCGGAGGAATCGCGGATGACAATGGTGCAGGTGTTGTTCGAACTTCCTGCATCGGTCTGGGTTCCGGTGAAGGTCGCCGTGATTGCATGTCCGGTGACGAGACTGCCTGCGCTGACTGTACCGGTGTTGAGGGTCAGCGGGGTGCCGTCGTAGACCTTGGAGGCAGCGCTGGAGGCGTAGGTGATAGCCCTCTTGGTGACCTCGGCAGTTGCATGGCCGTTATAGTCATTGCAGTGTTCGGCGGTGATCTTGTACCAGAACTCCTGGGTTCCCACATCGGTGATGGTGGGGCAGGTAGTGCTCCAGCTGACATTGTCGGTCGAGTACTGGATGACGGCACCGGCGGGACTGGTCACCGTGATGCTGATGACATTGTGGGCAGCACCGTCGTAAACAGCCTTGTAGACCTTGTTCTCAGCGATATCCATGTCGATTTCCACGATGTGGAGGGTTGCCTGCATGGGGTCTATGGCCTGATAGTTGCCGTTGACGGTGAAGGTGGCCGTTGCATTGTAATCGCCGATCTCGGTTCCCTTGTTACCGGTGTAGGCCACGGTGATTCCGGCGGGCAGGGCACTGTAGCCTTCATCGAATACGATTACCAGTTCATGCTCCGCGCCGTCGTACTTCACGGTGGTCTCGGGGAAGGTCATGTGGTTGAAGATGGCCTTGTCAACCGTGAGGGTTCCGGGCAGGTATGTGATGTTATAGTTAGCGGTCACATCTGCATCGGAAGAGTCCCTGATGGTCACGGTGAAGGTGTTGGCGGAGGTTCCGGCATTGGTCTGGGAACCGGTGACCGACTTCACGAAGCTGTGTCCGGAGATCAGGCTGCCGACGGTAAGGGTAACGGTCTCGTCGGTGAGTGCGGTGCCGTCATAGGCCTTTGCGGCGGGTGTTCCGGAGGTGAAGGTCAGAGCGACCTTCCTGACCTCGTAGGTGGCAGTAGCATTGACAGTCTCGTAACCGAGAGCGGCAATCCTGTAATAGACAGTACCGCTGCCTGCATCCGTGACCGTCGGACACACCGTTGTATAGGAAACACCGTCGAGCGAGTAGGTGATATCTGCGCTCACAGGCTCGGTTAGAGAGATATCCACCATGGGGTGCGATGCACCGTCGTAGTCTCCGACGTATCCCGTGGGGGTGTACTTCATGTCCTTCACGTAAATCTTGAGGGTAGCTGACTTGGACGGGATCTGGTTGTAGTTGTTACCGACGTTGAAGGAGACGGTAACAGGGTGCTCTCCTACATCCGTGAAGGTGTTGCTGGGTGTGTATACAACTCCAATCTCCGCGGGGATAGGTTCGCTGGCCGTGATCTCGATCGACTGGGGTGCAGCGTTATACTGGACATCCTTGTTGATGAAGTTGATGGTTCCGTTGTAGGTCGCCTTAGCGATAGTGATAGATACCTCACCATTGGTAATCGCGGTGTAGTTATCGGTCGCATCAGTCTTGTAGTACACAGTGTAAGTGCCTGCATTCTTGGCGGTGGGGACGGTCTCGGTGTACGTGCCATCCTTGTCAAGGCTGTACTTCACGGTCACTTCGCTGGGTGCGGTGACATCGGTCAGCAGGGTCTGCTCCGATCCGTTGTAGGTAAGGGTAGGCACAACCGGTGTGAGACTGGGTGTGGCCTTGGCGATTGTGACTTCCACATTGCCCTCGGCGGCTTCATGGTTCGAATCGCTGGCGATCTTCCAGTACACCTTGTATGTTCCTGCGTCAGTCCTCTCGGGAATCGTTGCGGAGTAGGTTCCTTCTGGATTGTCCACGCTGAAGGTGATCTCTCCTCCGACCTTGTCGGAAACGGTCACGAGAGGAGCAGCGGCACCGTTGTAGGTGCGGTTGTTCTTCTCGATGGTTGCAGAGGCAGGGGCCTTAGTGATCTTGTAGGTCACGGTAACGGAATCCTCATCGGTTCCCTTCCAGCTGTTGTTGGCAGGGTTTCTGAGGGTGAAGGTCACGCTGTAGTCTCCGGCGTCGGTCTTGGCCTCGCTGGTCCAGGTGTAGTAGGTGTCATCCAGATCTTCGGTTGGGTCGTACGGGTTGCCGTCGTACACGTGGTTCTCGAGCACGGGTATGTCGATCTTTGTGTCGCGGACCACTACCGAGATATCTCCTTCGAGAGTGGTGTGGTTATCTGCAGTGACCCTGTACTTGTAGGTACCGGACTCGGTGGAATTGGTGACCTGGATCATATCTGCCCAGCTGCTGCCGTCCTTGCTGAATTGCCAGACAGGGGTCTGATTGTCAACGGCCTTGGCGACGTAGTTGCTGGCAATGTTGTGTGCCTCACCGTCGTAATCTCCGCTGTAGGGCAGCAGGGACTCGATGACGATGGTGGCAGGACGGATGGTCAGCTTTCCGTAGTTAACGGTGATAACGTAGTTGGATGCGAGAGTAGATCCCGACATCTCGTATTCGAACTCATTATTAATCGTTGTGGCAGTGGTAAGCGTGGGGAATCCGGTACAGATTACGCCCTCGGCGTTAACGAATCCATCTGTATCGACAGAGTCGTTCTTCAAGGTAAGCTTGCCATCTTCACCATAGGTGATTTCCGCACTGCGCGATGTGATTGTCGCAGCCTTCGGCGTGATCTTAGCCGTGCAGGAGATCGTGGGCAGTATGTAGTTTCCTGTAGCTCCATTTGCCGTGTAGGTGATGTTGATGGTGTAATACTCATCTGTGGTGGAAACATCCTTGCTGGGGAATGCTGCACTGATGTTGCTGAGAGTGATCTCATCCGATCCCTCGAGTCCGGAGATGACAGGGGTGCCGGTGAGGGTAACCTGGGTGGTACCGTCATACACCTTGTCACTGATACTCAGTCCGGTGATGGAGAGTTCCTTCTTGTTTACGGTGAGCAATCCCTTCTCAATGGTGATGATGTAGTTGGAAGATGAAGCACCGGTGACGGTGATGTCATAGGTACCGGCGTTTCCGTACTGCTCGTAAGAGCAGGTGAACACGAGAGTGCCCAGATCTTCAAGCTTGTCGCTTCCCTTCAGTCCGGTGGCCGTTGCGGTGAACTCGGGGACCGCCTGACCGTAGGTAATGGACTTACTGTCGGCCTTGACGGTGAGGGGCACAGCGGTTATGGTCGAGTTGACGCTTCCCGCGATGCCGACCTTGGCATCCTTCACATAATAGTAGTATGTGTGGTTGCCGACATCCTTGATCATGGGGCACTCGGTGGTACCCTTGGTGCTGTAGTTGCTGCCGTCGAGTGCTTCGGTGGTGGAGTAGTAGATGGTCGCTCCGGCACCTTCCACGGTGGGCTTTTGGCCTTCTCCATTGTATTCGCCGGAGTAAGGTACCACGTGGAGCCATACGGCGAAGAGTTCGACCGCGTCTCCGTCGGAGGAAACGTTGGTCACGGTCTCCTTGTCGCTGAAGGCCACTCCTCCGCCGGTAGTCTTGGACCAGCCCATGAAGATGTAGGTCTCGGATCCGGTTCCAGCCCTGGTGAAGGTGTTCGCGGGCAGTGTGACAGGAGTACCGTAGTAGATGTGGATCTTCTCCATAGTTCCTGTTCCGCCGTTGGCATTGAAGGTTACGTCATAGTCCTTGGGGACGATTCCGCTGTAGAGAGTGTAGGCATCTTCGACCCTATCGGTCTCCTGGACCTGCTTGATGCTGCAGGATTCATCGTACCACCAGCCTCCGAACTTGTAGGCGGATTCCTCGCTGCCGACCAGATATCCGTTGGAGTCATAGACCGACGGCAGGGTTCCGAACTCGGTTCCGTGCAGACGGCTGATGGTGGTGACTGGCTCGTCACCGATCTTGTAGGTGAATCCGTCGCGGGGGTTCAGGGTAACGACCCAGATCTTGTCCTTCAGCGCTCCGGAGATCACGATTCCGCTGTGGATGTCTGCGGGTACCGTGACGGAGGTGGTGTCGAGATCCATGGCCGTGCTGTTGTAGGTAGCATGGAGTTTGCCGTCCACTTCCTTGCCCTTGGGCACGTCGAAGGTGAATGTCTTCTCGGCCTGGGTGTACTCGGGGAGGTTCTCGAGGCTGCCGCCGGTGACGGTGGAGGTCACGGTCACAGCGTATACAGTTGCGGAAACGGCATCCTCGGCGATGAGGATGGTGTCGAGGATGTACTGCTTTCCGTCGGTTCCCTGGAGGGAGATGTTGAAGCTTCCGAGCTTGGAAGAGAGCATGTACACTCCGTAGGTTCCTCCGGCATCTGTGCCGGTGGATTCCAGGGAGAACTTGGCATAGGTGTTGTTGCCGTCGTAGAGCCACAGGTTCTCGGTCAGGCCCGACACGTTGGTACCTCCGTCGAGGTACAGGTGGACTGTGACCTGGCTGAGGGGCCTGAGCTGGGCGTAGATGGCACAGCTTCCGATGACCGACAGTGTGGTTTCGGAAGCAGTATTATCAGCAAGAGTACCCTGTCCGCTGAGCACCCACTTGCTGAACTGGTAGGCGGTTCCTCCGTCGTACTCGATGGTGATCTCATCGCCGTAGAATGCTTCGAACTCGGTGGTGTAGGTCTGTTCATCGTACGTGGCGGTGATGCTGCCTCCGATGGGGGCCACGATGGTGATGGTGTACTTGATCTGTTCCCAGACTGCGTACAGCGTCAGCTTTCCGTCCTTGATGTACGTCTTGGCGATATCGCTGCTCATGTCGAAGGGCAGTTCGGAACCGATGTCGATCATGTCCGCTCCTCCTTTAGTGAAGGCCCAGCCGATGATGCGGTAACCGGTGCAGGTTGCGTTGTTACCTACGATTGTGTAGACATCGTGTTCGTCCGGGTACAGGAGGTAATCTACGGGGGACTCGATGTGTGCGGAATCAGCGTAGGGTGAAGGGGGAGCATTCAGATCCAGGTGGACAGCTATGGCCTCGTGGGTGAACTCAGCCTCCAGATAATAGGAGTCTTCGTCGATCATATAGACGGAAGTGGGAGGACGGCAGACTGTGTCGTTGTACACTCCCAGGGTGCTGGTTCCGGGCAGCTGCCAGCGGACGAACATGATGTCCGACCTGTCTTCCAGCACCTTCGTCATGAGTGCAGTGGCACTGTCGATTCCGGTGCCGTAGGGACTTCCGTACACGGCGGTGATGGTAAACAGGTTCTCCCCATCCTTGAGATCATACTCTACTCCGCCAAGGGTGTACTTGAAGGAGACAGTGTACTCCTTACCTTCCCAGATCGCATACAGGGTCTCGTCCTTGGTGACGACATCGGCGGTGTGGCCTTCGGTGTTGCCTGCGAAGTACCACTCGTCGATGGTGTCAGGGCTCTTGGACCAGCAGACGAACGTGTATCCGTCCCATGCAGGGTCCTTGGGGGCATAGATGGCCGTTCCGCCCTCGATTATGTTGACGTACATGGTGGAACCCATTCCGTTCTGATAGTCGAAGTAGACACTGTACATGTACCTGGCATGCAGGGTCATGTCGGTCAGCAGAGGCGTGTTGAAGTTGAACTGGTTGATGTAGTTGGGGTCGGTGTACCATCCTACGAAGTTGTCCAGGGTGTTGGGACAGTCCGCTTCGGTAATGGTGGAACTGTACTCGAACGAGTACGGTGCCCTATCGATTCCGATGTTCTCATCAATGAATTTGATGTGGACCGGAGGATGTTTCTTGATGTCGACATGGACGTTGAATGTGTCCGCCACATCACCGTTGGGTTTCACAAGCTGGAAAGTGAAATTCGCATAAAGTCCGGGGGTATCGGAGACGAAATCGGTGACCGATACCTGAAGGGTTGCGATGAAAGCACCGGTCAGGGACTGGATGGTCCTGGGCTCGCCGGTGTATCCTCCGGTAACGTTGATGGAGTTCAGAGGATAGTTCCAACCGGTGGTTCCTCCGCTGTTCTTTGCGGCGGATACGAAGAGGGGGGTCTCCACGTTGGTGGTTGCGGATACAAGGCGTATGCTGTAGTCGCTCAGGGTTGCGGGGATGAGGATATCTGCGCTGCCCTTTCCTCCGATGGTCTGGATGAGTGCACTGCTGTCCTCGATGTCGGTGGTGGAACCCTGGATATAGATGTCCACACGTACCTCGATCCTGTTCTGCACGATGTAATCGGTCTTCTTGTCCCCATGTGCATCCAGATATTCGACGGGCACGACCTCCTGCAGGTAGATCATTCCGTAACCGACATACTTGTTGCTGTCTTCGTTTATTCCGTAGACGTTGATCTCCAGCTGGGGCTGCTCCTGCCTGTTGTCCATGTCGTAGACATCGAATTCGGAATCGAATGAGGCCGGCAGGAACATTCCGTCACCGCCTGCCAGGGTCAGGGCCTTGGCGGGGACCAGGTTCTTGGTTCCGAGGAGGATGGAGTACTTCCCTGCTTCAGGAGTCTTGGAGTCGACGATGGTGTATCCGGACTCGGAGGTGAAGAATCCTCCGGAGTACCTGATGGAGGTGTTCTTGTCCAGAGTGGGGACGTTGATGTAGTGGCTCTCGCTGACATGGGTCTTTCCGCTCTCGTAGATAAGGGTGGAAGAGGTGACGGTCTGCAGAGAACCGGTGATGAACCAGCACATACAGTTCGCGAAATCTGCGGTGTATGCGACAGTGTAGGTACCGTCGTGCTCGACCACGAATCCTCCGGGAGATCCCTTGGCACCCAGGGTGAGGGCACCGTAGTAGTTCTCGACGGTCCTGATGGAAAGGAGGGTGTATCCGTTGACGTTTCCGTAGGTCTCTCCCTGCCTGACCTCGAACATCGTACCGTTGCAGATGTACAGACGGTTGATGGGTGCGGAAGGCTTGGTCAGACCGCCGGAAGCGTTCAGACTGTTGTACTCGCCGATCTCGGACATGGGTGCGTACAGGTAGATGGTGTTACCATCTGCGTCGCTTCCCTTGAGGTTGAGTTCGTCGATGCCGTAGAAGGCATACTTGGTGTTGTCACCGGAACCGTTGACCTTTCCGTTGAATTTCAGGTTGGATGCGACCAGGGTCACTGTCTGTGTACGTTGCACGGACTCCATGGGTTCGGCAAGGTTGAGCTTCTCGATGAGGACCGAAGTCTCTCCGGCGGTAAGACAGGAGTTACCTGCCGCGGAGAAGGTACCGGTGAAGGTGAAGGTGTTCTCTCCGTTGATGTATACCTGAGAACCTCCGTATACCATGGTGTCGACGAATGCGGGCTCTCCGGGAGTCAGTTCTCCGACGTCACCTCCTCCGTACACGGAGTTTCCGATGGTAATGGTGCGTCCGATAGACTTGGTACCGCTGAAATCAGAATATCCGACGTATACGTAGGTGGTACCGGTGGTCTTACCCTTGTAACCTCCTCCGTACACGGAACCTCCGACGGTTCCTGCGGAGACCGCCACATATGCGGACGAGCTCGATTCGGTTGAAACGCCGACCTTTGCCTCGTCAGATGCGTCGTCTCCTCTGGAACTTCCTCCGTAGATCGAACCGCCGATGTTACCCTTCTTGACAAGAAGGTATCTCTTGCCCCTGACGGAGATGTGGGTCTCGGTTCCGAGACCTCCGGCGAAGACGTTTCCTCTGACGGTACCGCCGTTAACAGTGGCGGACGCATTGCCGACGGTGATTCCGTATGCACATCCTCCGTACATTGATCCGTTGATGGTTCCGTTGTTGAGGGTAGCGCTGGAATTCAGGAGGACGGAGTTGTGGTCCACTTTTCCGAGACCTCCTCCGTAGAGGTCGCCCATGACAGTACCGTTGTTGACGGTTGCGGAGGAGTCCTTGACGGTGATTCCGAATGCGCATCCTCCGTAGACAGTACCGCTGACGGTACCGTTGTTCATCACCACGGAGGTCGTTCCCTTGACTGAATCGTGATCGACGGTTCCGAGACCTCCTCCGAAGACGTTACCTGCGACAGTACCGTTGTTCAGGATTGTCTGGGAGTTGCCTGCGGTGATACCGAAAGCGGCACCTCCGTAAACATCGCCGGCGACCGAGGACTCGTTGCTGATGGTGACACTCGAGTTTCCTCTGACAGAGTTGATATCAGTGGTACCGAGACCTCCCCCGTATATGTCGGTCAGCACAGAACCTCCGTTCATGGTGACCGTGGCGTCGTCAACGATACCGAGTGCGGAACCTCCGTAAACGGAGCCCTTGACGGTACCGCTGGCCATGGTGACGGTGGAATCGCCGTTCACAGAGGTGTGGTTGGGCTCACCGAGACCTGCACCGTAGACGGATCCCGAGATCTCAGGAGTGCCGCTGATGGAGACTCTGGAACTATTGTTGACGATACCGTATGCGGAACCTCCGTAGATGTTCTCTCCGACCTTACCGCCGGTGATCGAAACGGACGAATCGTAGTTGACGGATTGCTTGTCGATCTTTCCGAGACCTCCTCCGTAGACGTGGGTGGCGATCTCTCCGCCGGTAACGGATACGGAAGAGCTGCCGTCGACCTTACTGAATGCTCCTCCTCCGTAGACGGATCCTTCGATGGTTCCGCTCTCAACGGTAACGCTTCCGTTCTGCGAGGTCTTCGCATACTCCTGATACTTGGTGAGCGATCCTGCGGAAGTGTCGTATATGATGCTTCCTCCCTCGCTGCTGTGGTTGTACCACTCGAGGAATGTCCATCCGCCGTTGATGGTGGATTTGGAAAGTGTTTTAGAAACAAGATAAGTTTACAGCAGAATGAATCTGAGCGAACAGACACGAGTGAGTGAGCTGACGAAGTCGGCGAACGAACGAGTGTCTGTTCGCTCCTGCAAAGACTTATCAAAAGTTAGGGTTTTTTCCAGGTTGTCGAAACATGCAAAAAACCCTAAGTCATCATGAGAAACAAAGGTTAAAAAAGATAGCCTTGACCGAGCGGAAAAGAGCCCTCGTTTTGGAGAGGTTCTGCTTTGAAAATGGGCGTTCCGATAAGGAACGCTCCTCGCTGAGGGATATCGGAAAGAAATTCGGATATTCCCACACGCACATCCGTTCCCTTCGCAACCGTTTCCTGAAGGCAAAGCATTACCACAGATTCGGAGTGCCCTACACCAAATACACCAAGATCGAGGGCTACACGAAAATGCTGGCCCCGAAACGCCCGGGGCCGGCAAAAGGACAGTACACTCCGAAACGCGATGAAATCAGGGACGCTGTGATCGAAACGAAGCAAGCCTACATGAAACTGGGTGCCGCCAAGATCGGCAAGATCTCGGGTGTCAATGCATCCCATCCCACAGTACATGCGGTGCTCCGGGAAGCGGGATTCGAGAATGTCACGATGCGCATCGGGAAGGTCTACAAATCCTTCGAGATGCCACATGCCAACGACATGTGGCAGATCGACTACGTGGAGCTGGGAACAGACAGAACTACAGGCAGAAAGGTAGAGTTCCTGTCGGTCATAGACGACAAGTCACGCAGGATGCTGTCTCATACCGTCGACGTGTATGCGACGACGGATAACGTTCTCAGGATACTGGAAGAATGCATAGAGGAATACGGTACACCCAGAGCCATACTTTCGGATCATGGTACCCAATGGGCTGCCAATAACGGAGGGGATACGAGATTCGACGAGTGGTGCGAATCCAAAGGTATCCGTCATGTTATGGGTGGCGTACGCAAACCGACGACCCAAGGCAAGGTGGAACGCTGGCACGGGTCGATTCGCCGCGAGGCGAATCTTCCCGGAGAAGCAACCCTGGAGGAATATGACGCACTCATGAGCCAGTATATCGAATTCTACAACGAAACACGCCCGCATTGGGCATTGGATCTGAAGACTCCTTCTTCCGTATTCTGTGAAGACAGATAGCTGCAGTGTGCGATTTTGATTGCACAGTGAAGCCCTGCATCGGTTTCTGTCAGCGTGAGCTATGGAGATTTTTCGCCGGATACAGTTCGAAAGAGTAGGCGCGCGCGTAGAAAGACCGTGTTTACTCACTCGCGACTCCGTCAGCTCGTTCGTAAACACGGTCTTTCTATGATTCTGTTTTATATTTCCAACTAAATCACTTCTTCTGGAAACAAATCCTCTTTCTAAAACATGGTGGATTTGGAAAGCACAAGGTTCTTGGTGTAGTAGTCGGTGACGACAGTCTTTCCGTCGACGGAGACGAAGGTTCCGTCGATGGTGGTTCCGTCCACGCCGATTCCCTTTCCGGATCCGTAGACGCTTCCGTCGATTACTGCATTACCGTTGATCGTCACGGAAGTGGTTCCGAACACCTGGGCGACGTTCATCGTGTTCTCATTGTTGGTGAACTGGGTTCCGTAGTAGCGGGTGAGTTTGGGGACTGATTCTCCTCCTGCGTAGACGTTACCGTGGATGTGTCCTCCGGAGATGTTCACGGAGACGTCACCGTAGATGACGGACTGTCCGGTGGAGTTGGTGTAACCGTTTCCGCTGGGGTCCTTTCCGCTGGTGGTGCGTAGCATCTTGTCGACACCGCCTCTTCCTCCTCCGAACACATCGAAGAGGACATCTCCGCCGGAGATGTTCACGGAGACATTGAGGTCGTTTCCGGAGGAACCGACGGTTCCTCTGTAACCTCCTCCGTAGACGAATCCGATGGTACCTCCGCGGATGTCGACCTCGATGGTCTTACCCTGAGACATGTTGGATGCGGTGGGGTTGGTCCAGGTGTCGTATCCTGCTCCGAAGAGCATGGAGATCCTGGGGTTGTCGACGACCATCATCTTGGTACCCTTGGCACTGGTGTTGGCACTTCCTGTACCATCAGTGACCAGACCGCAGGCTGCGTGCCTGACTTCCGCATTTCCGGAGATCTCGACATAGGTGAAGGCACACTTACTGGTTCCAGCTCTGCCTCCTCCCTGGACATCCCATACGGAGGAGTTTCCGCTGACGAAGACATGAGTGGCTCCGTTGACGTTGTTGACAGAACATCCGCCCTGGAAGTTGGCACCCTCTTTGGTGGTAACAGGTTGATCGTATCCTGTGATTCCTGCGGCCCAGCTGTCTCCGAGAGTATACAGCCCGATGGCGTAGACGAAGGTTCCTCCCTGGTACTGGTCAATCTGGGTGTTGTACGTGGTGGATCCGTAGATTGGGTTACTGCCACTGTCGGTGGCGTTTCCTCCTCCGACTGTGTCGAGGACGGTGGCCTTCTTGATGACGAGGTAGGTGGAGAGAGGGGTGGAGGAATCACCCATAGCGAGCCTTCCTCCCGCGAACATGCTGTAGTAGGTACCGCTGTGTACGATGACGAACGAACCCATGTTGAATTTCATTCCATTGAGTTCGTCATCCTTGGATACTACTGCTTTGTTTGCATATGCGGTTCCCGTGGTGGTACCGTTTCCTCCTCCATACAGCTGCGGAGCCGCTAAAGCGTTGGTTCCGTAGTTGTTCTGGATATTGGCACCGAGAATCATCTTATGAGCGTTAGCATAGAGACCCACGTTATCTGCGTAACCGTGGTTGGTTTTTGCTGCTATGCTTGTCATGATCACATTGTCAATTACCACATTGCCCTGTGCGACTGCGTTACCGTTGGTGTTGTTAGGGCCTGAAAGACGGAATGTACTGAGGGTTCCGGTTCCGTCATAAATACCGAGGGAACGGTACGAACCCGTGCTCAGTTTCGCATACCCACTATTGGAACCGAAGTTGAGTGTTCCGGAGATGGCGTACTGGGTAGTGTACATACGGTCTGCTAATTCCGTGCCACCTAATGCAACAGGGGTAGGCTGCGTGTTGGCGATGGCTGTAGCATATTCTTGGTACTGGCTTCCCACGCGGAAGATATCCGGAAATGCCCAGTATGCCCAGAGTTTGGTCACCGTATCAGGGATGACATCTCCCGGTGCGATGAGATCGTCGGCCGAGGTGGGAGTTTCTTCTTTAGTGGACCATCCCGCGAAAACCATATTGACGGTCATGGTGCCGACATTTCCACCGTAGTTATGGGATTCCCTTGGGGCAATCCAATTGGTGGTAAGCGCGTCGGCGGTGTTCTTCCAATATAGCGGGTTGTATTCGGTGGCGACGATACCTTTGTAGGGAATCGTGATTGCCTCTCCCGTGGCTCCGTTCGGGTAGTAGGTGACCGATTGGGTCTCTGCCGAGGACTCGGAGGAGTTCAGGAGGAAAACTCCGGAAAGGACCATCATCGAGACCACGGCGATTGCCAATGCCATGGTCGTCTTTCCGGTTTTTCCGAACGCACCTTTAGCTGTATGTGTGTTGTGGTTATGCACGGTAATCGCATCCAAATAACTTTAAAACGCGCAGTATCTTTATAAAAGTTATTTAGACAATCTGGGGACAAGCCCTCTAAATAGGGGTATTATAGGGAAAAAATGAAGGTTTTTTGTATTATCCCAGAACACGGGTTTCAGCCAATGTTAACGATTTTACAGAAGGCATATCGAGCCGATATCCAGCGGGAAGTCACGATAGTTAACAATTGAGCTGATCCCGGGCACCTGCCCGAAGGGAAAGGGGAGATACCTCCCCCTTGGGGTTTCACTGGTTGAGAAGAACGTCCCAGCAGTTCTGGAAGAGCATGTCCTTCTGCCTGACCGCGGTCTCCCTGTCGAACAGGTCCTGCAGCGACAGTGCCAGCTGTACATCTGTGGATGCGGGGGAAGTGCCTCCGTAGGAGTCCCTTCTCTCGACGCAGGCCTTCACGGAGATGGCGCCGAACACATCCTCTTCGATGAGCGGGGAGTACCCTTTGAACTGCTCGAGGGTCAGGTCGTCGAGGCTGAGGCGGTTTGCTTCGCAGAAGCGGACAGCCTCTCCGACGATACCGTGGGCCTCCCTGAAGGGGACTCCTTTGGTGACCAGGTAGTCGGCGAGGTCGGTGGCGTTGATGAATCCCTTCTTGGTGGCTTCCAGCATATTGCTGTCGTTGATCTTCATGGTGGCGACGACCTTGGCCATGATGTTGGCGCAGTCCCTGACTGTTTCAAGGGAGTCCATCACGGGCTTCTTGTCTTCCTGCAAATCTCTGTTGTAGGCCAGAGGCAGGCTCTTGGTGGTGACCAGCATGGTCATGAGGGCGCCGATGACGCTTCCGGTCTTTCCCCTTGTGAGCTCGCAGATGTCGGGGTTCTTCTTCTGCGGCATGATGGAGGATCCGGTGGAGTAGCGGTCGTCCATGGTAACAAAACCGAACTCCTGCGAGTTCCACAGGACCAGTTCCTCGCAGAGGGAGGAGAGGCTGATGGCCACCATGGATGCATCGAAGGCAAGTTCGGTGACATAGTCCCTGGAACCGACGGTGTCCATGGAGTTCTCGGTGGGATCCTTGAATCCGAGGAGGTCGGCGGTCATCTTTCTGTCGATGGGATAGGTAGTGCCGGCGAGGGCCGCGGAGCCCAGGGGACACTTGTTCATCCTCTCGACGGCGTCCATGAAACGGTCGGCGTCGCGGCCCAGTCTGAACGCATGTGCCAGCATGTGCTGTGCGAGGGTGACGGGCTGGGCGTGCTGCATGTGGGTGAAGCCGGGCAGGACGGTCTCGCGGTGATCCTTGGCGACATCCTGCAGGGAGGCGATGAGCCTGTCGACCGCATCCACGGTGTTGAGTGCTGCATCCCTGAGATACATCTTGAAGTCGGTGGCCACCTGGTCGTTCCTGCTCCTGCCGGTGTGCAGTTTGCCTCCGGCGGGACCGATGATATCGGTGAGTTTCACCTCGATGTTGGTGTGGATGTCCTCCAGAGAGTAGTCCATCTCGAAGTTTCCGCCTTTGAGGGAAGCCGCCAGCTTACGGAGCCCTCCGGTGATGGCGTCAGCATCCTCCTCGGGGATGATCTTGCGGGCTTTCAGCATGCGTACGTGGGCGAGGGAGCCCATGATGTCATAGAATGCCATCCTGCCGTCGACGTCGAGGGAGGAGGTGAACTTGAGGGTACCCTCGTCCATGCCGCCCTCGAACCTTCCTGACCAAAGCGCCTTTCCGGACATCAGTATCACTGTTTCTTACCCTGGTGGGCCCTGGCTGCGGTCTGGTCAGGCAGTCCCCAGACGTAGATGAATCCCATGGCGGCCTTGTGATCGAAGGTGTCCACGGTGTCCTTGGAGTAGGTGGCGAGTCCCACGTCGTAGAGCGAGGTGGGGGACTTCCTTCCGACGACGGTGACGCTGCCCTTGAAGAGCTTCATGCGTACGGTACCGGTTACGTACTCCTGGGTCTTGTCGATGAAGGCGTTGAGGGGTTCCCTGAGTCCGCCGAACCACTGTCCGTCGTAGACCATCCTGGTGAACTTCTGCTCGATGCCCCTCTTGAAGTCGAGGACCTCCCTCTGGAGGGTCATGGCCTCGATTGCCTTGTGGGCGGTGATGATGGTGACGGCTGCGGGGCACTCGTAGGTCTCGCGGCTCTTGATTCCGACCAGCCTGTCCTCGACGTGGTCGATCCTTCCGACACCGTTCTCGCCTGCGATCTTGTTCAGCTTGTTGATGAGCTCGACGCCGTCCATCTTCTTTCCGTCGAGAGCCACGGGGATTCCCTTCTCGAACTCGATCTCCACGAAGGTGGGGGTGTTGGGAGCTTTCTCGGGGTCGACGGTGTGCACCCAGACTCCTGCCGGAGGCTCGTCCCAGGCGTTCTCGAGGGCACCGCACTCGCAGGATGCGCCCCAGAGGTTCTCGTCCCTGGAGAAGGGGCTGCTCTTCTTGGCCTTGATCTCGATTCCGTGTTCTGCCGCGTAATCGATCTCGTCGTCCCTGGTGGCGATCCACTCCCTCTGGGGAGCGATGATCTTGAGGTCGGGGTCCTGTGCTTTGATACCTGCGTCGAAACGGACCTGGTCGTTTCCCTTTCCGGTGCATCCGTGGGCGATGTACTTGGCACCCTCCTCGTGAGCGATCTTCACCAGGGTCTTGGCCATGAGGGGCCTGGCGATGGCGGTGGAGAGGGGGTAGATGTCCTGGTACATTCCGTTGGCCTTGACGAGGGGCCATACGTACTCCTCGACGAACTCCTTCCTCACGTCGAAGAAGTCGGCGCGGATGGCGCCGTTCCTGTAGGCGCGGGCGACGATCTCCTCGCCGTCGGTCTCGGGCTGTCCCACATCGACGGAGATAGCGACGACATCGACGTCGTAGTTCTCCTGGAGCCAGTGGATGTCCACAGAGGTGTCGAGTCCTCCGGAGTAAGCGAGAACGACTTTGTCGCGCTTTCCGTCGGTTTTTGCGGATGCAGTTTTGTTTGCCATGAGCAACCCCAGTAGAACCACAGTTATAAACTGTCGCGTGGGCGGCGGGCGCGCGCAAGCTGGCCCGCACATTAGGAAAAGGTAATGGCAGGAGTGTGGTTTTCATTCCGTTTCAGATGGAAGAATTGTATGTGCCAGATTCACGAATTCTTTATGAAATCTGAATTCCCGTGAGTGGTGAAACTGTGAACGATCATGGGAAATCCGGGGCCAAGGTATACATGCTTCCCCCGTCCGGACTCTTCGGGCAATCTCCCCGCCCAGCGGTGATGTCTGTGAGCGGTTCAACCGTTCCCAGACAGTCATCTTAGTCAGTGTTGTAACTATTCCGACAGAACCTGTCTGAAATAAGACAATACCCTTTTATCCCTGATGTAAGTCAGGCTTTCCTATACAAAAGAGGTAATCAAAGTGACTTACAGAGTAGGCATCATAGGAGGAACAGGCTATACAGGCAGTGAACTCTCCCGCCTGCTGGTCAGGCATCCCGATGTGGAACTGGCGGCACTCACGTCCCGTTCGAACGCGGGAGTGAAGGTCTCCAAGGTCAACACCTTCCTCAAGGGATACACCGACATCGAGTTCACCGAGAAGATCTCCGACACCAAGGACCTGGACTTCGTAATGGTCGCCACCCCCCGCGGAGTAGCCATGGACGAGGTCCCGGCACTCATGGAGCAGGGCATCAAATGCATCGATCTCTCCGGGGACTACCGCCTGAAGGATCCCGCCGAGTACGAGAAATGGTACGGGAAGGCACACAGCGACACCAAGTATCTCAAGGATGCGGTGTTCGGTCTCCCAGAGCTCTTCCGCGACAAGATCAAGGGAGCGGACCTGGTGGCCAACCCCGGCTGCTATGCGACCTCCGCCATCCTGGCGATAGCCCCGCTGATGAAGTCCGGTCTGGTATACCCAGACGTCTTTGTCGACGGAAAGAGCGGTACCTCCGGAGCGGGTATGAAGCCTTCCGAGCGCCTGCACCACCCCACCTGCGGGGAGTCCGTGATCCCCTACAGCATCACGACCCACCGCCACCAGCCGGAGATTGACATGGCCGTCGACATGTTCGCCGGAGGGAAGACCGACGTGATGTTCGTCCCCCACCTGGTGCCCATCGTCCGCGGAATCATCTCCTCCTGCTACTTCCGCTTGAAAAAAGAGGCGACGCAGGAGCAGGTCGACGAGATTTACGAGAAACAGTACGGAGCAGAACGCTTCGTGGACTATGTCCCGGAGCCTTCAATCCGCGCCGTGGTGGGATCGAACCACGCACAGGTCGGATCGAAGGTGTTCGGGGACCGTGCCGTGGCCTTCGGAGTCCTTGACAACCTCACCAAGGGCGCCGCGGGACAGGCCGTACAGAATATGAACCTGATGCTGGGACTTGACGAGGCCGCGGGCCTCGACTTCCCCGGATTGGGAGTGTGACAATCATGGTAGAGATAATAGAGGGAGGAATAACCACTCCCCAGGGATTCAAAGCGGCCGGAGTTCACTCCGGAGTCAAATACCGCTCGCTAGATATGGGATTGCTTTACTCGCAGGTCCCCGCCACCGCCTTCTGCGCCTTCACCTCCAACAACGTGAAGGCCGCACCTGTGCAGCTTATGATGAATGACGCCTCGGAGAAGCTCTCCGCCGTCATCATCAACAGCGGTAACGCCAACGCCCTCACAGGGCGCAGGGGATACGAGGATGCGCAGACCATGCAGAAACTGGTCGCCGCAGAGCTCAACGTGGAGCCTTCGCAGGTCGGAGTCATGTCCACCGGACTCATCGGACGCTTCATGGACATGCCCAAGATCACCTTCGGAATCAGCAAGGCGGTCAAGGCACTGAATGTCGGACGCGACGCTGACAATCTGATTTGCGAGGCAATCATGACCACCGACACTATCAAGAAGGAATGCGCCGTGCGCGTCCGCCTCGAGGACGGTACCCTTGTCAACGTCTCCATGATTTCCAAGGGAAGCGGAATGATCTCCCCCCACATGAAGGCCCTGCACGGAACCACCCTCTCGCTGATCACCACCGACGCGGTGCTCACCCCCGCGTTCTACAAGCACTTCCAGGAGATCCTGGATGATTCCATGAACATGGTCTCCGTGGACGGCGACCAGTCCACCAACGACACCTGCATCATGATGGCCAACGGACTTGCCGGGGGCAAACCCGCCGACGAGGACCCCAACTTCCTGGATGCCATGCGCATCCTGACCACCAAGATCGCACGCACCATCGCCATGGACGGAGAAGGAGCCACCAAGCTCATCACCGTCGAGGTCAAGGGTGCTGAGACCAAGGAAGACGCCAAGAAGGTCATCAAGACCATCATCAACTCCCCGCTGGTGAAGTCGGCCATCTTCGGTTCCGACCCCAACTACGGACGTGTCATGATGGCTGTCGGCAACAGCGGCGCCAAGTTCAGTCTCAACGACGTGCACCTCACCATCAAGGGAGGCGACATGATGGTCGACATCCTCGACTCCGGAGCACCCGTCTTCCAGGACGAGACTTCCGTAGAGGCTGTCCGCATGACCATGGACAACAAGGAGGTCATCCTTCAGCTCGACCTCGGAGTAGGTAACGCATCCGCCACCGGATGGGGATGCGACCTCACCTACGATTATGTCCGCATCAACGCGGAGTATGCGACCTGAGTGGTAGGATGCGCGACATATATCTCCTCAAATTCGGAGGCAACGCTCTCGACGGTGCCGAGGGTTTGAGACGTCTGGCACATGAGGTCGCAGACCTCGTGGAGAAAGGGATCTCCATCGTCATGGTGCACGGCGGAGGACCTGCCATCAGCGCCGAGATGGAGAGGCTCGGCATGAAACCCGTCAAGGTCGCGGGCGTAAGAGTAACCGACGAGGCAGGTCTCGAAGTGGCCGAGAAGGTGCTCAGGCAGATCAACGGGGAAGTAGTATCCGCCCTCGAAGAAGCAGGAGTGAAAGCAATCGGACTACCCGGTTACTTCTGCACCGAGTGCGAGCGCAAGAAACCCTACACCGCCGTCGAGGATGGCAAGGAGATAACGGTGGATTTGGGTCTTGTCGGAGAGGTAGTCTCCGTGGATGAACAGACAATCTTCGACCTGGTGGACGAGAAGGTTGTTCCCGTGGTGTATCCCATCGGCGGCATGGCCGTAGACGACAAGGTGCAGCACCTCAACGTCAACGCAGACACCATGGCAGCCGGAATCGCGGCCGGAATCAAATGCAGGGAGATGATCGCCATCACCGACGTCCCCGGAATCCTCCGGGACGTGCACGACCCCTCCTCCAAGATAGACAAGGTCACCTTCGCGGACCTGGACGCCCTGATTGCCGACGGAACGGTGTCGGGCGGAATGGTCCCCAAGGTGGAAGCCTGCCGCAAGGCAGTGAATGCCGGGGCCAGGATCGTTCGCATGGTGAACGGACGCGACCCCGAGAACATAATCACAGACATAATCATCAACGGTGCCCCCAAGGGTACCCTCATAGTAAAAGAGTGAATAACATGGATTTCCAAACAGTAAAGGAGCTCGGCTCCAAATATCTCTTCCAGAACTACGGACGCATGGACATCGCGTTCGAACGCGGAGAGGGGTGCTACCTCTACGATACCAAAGGCCGCGAATATCTCGACTGCGCGGCAGGTATCGCGGTTAACTCCCTCGGACACTCCCACCCCGAGTGGGTCAAGGCCATGCGCGACCAGGTTTCCCACCTAGTCCACGTATCGAACCTGTACTACATCGAGGAACAGGTCATGCTGGCACAGCGCATGAATACCATCACGCCGGACAGCATCACCCGCTCGCTGTTCGTCAACAGCGGGGCAGAAGCCAATGAGGCAGCGCTCAAGACCGCTGTCCGCTACACCAAGCGCGGAAAGATCCTTTCCGCCCTGAACGGATTCCACGGACGCACCTCCGCATCGCTGGGAGCAACCGGACAGACCAAGTACCAGGCCAGTTTCGAGCCTCTCATCAGCGATGCCTACCGCTACTACACCTACAACGATCTGGAGTCTGTAAAGAAGCTGATGGACCGCGACACCGCCGCTCTCATGGTCGAAGGAATCCAGGGAGAGGGAGGGGTCATATGTGCCACTCCCGAGTTCCTGCACGGTATCCGCGACCTCTGCGACGACAACGGAACCCTGATGATCGTCGACGAGGTTCAGACTGGTATGGGACGTACCGGCAAATGGTGGTGCATGGACCACTACGGCATTGTGCCAGACATCATAACTTCCGCCAAGGGACTCGCAGCGGGAATGCCCATCGGAGCCATCATGACCACCGATGAGATCGCCTCCGTCATGACTCCCGGAACTCACGGTTCTACTTTCGGAGGAAACCCCCTGGTCTGCGCATCCGGATGCTCCGTCATCGACATCATCAACCGCCAGCGCCTCCTCGAGAACGTCGAGACCGTCGGCAAGGCATGGATGTCCGATCTGAAAGCGCTGAAATGCTCCAAGATCAAGGAGGTCCGCGGACTCGGATTCCTCATCGGAGTCGAGATGGATTCGGAAGCCACCGCAGCCGCCGTGAAGAAGTACATGTTCGACCACAACATCCTGGTCAATGTCGCACACGGCAAGACCCTGCGTCTGATGCCTCCGCTGATCTTCACCATGGATCAGAAAGACAAGTTCATGAACGTCTTCAAAGAAGCACTCAAACAGTAAAACAATTTATGGGCTGCCCCATCGGGCAGGCCCAGTTTTTTTCATACCCTATTGAAATTCGAGGACATCTGCCACTAGCTAGGTTTGTATTTAATTACATTGAGATTTAGCTCCGATTTCGTATCTAGGTTCTATAACGAAGTGTGTGGAAATCGAGTGGTTGATTAAGTTGTCTTTTGGTCAATCAAATTTCAGTTTCGGTCACTTTCGGTACTTTCGGCGACCTCCCCCTGTGAACTTTATATACCACGAAACAACGTATCTAGAACGATGCCGTATCGTACCGTGAAGATCCAACTCTTCCCTAAACCCGAACAGGAGAAGAAGCTCTTACTGACCCTGCATGCCTGCAGGGCCACCTACAACGATCTCAACGGGTACTGCAGAGACTGCATCGACAGGTACAGTGAATGGCGCGAGAGTATGGGCGTTGAGGAAAGTGAAGATGCATCACTATACGAAACGGATACCAACCCCCGTCCGAGATTCCCGTCGGAGTTCGAATTGACCACATTGGCAGGCGAGTTCAGGGAGATCAATCTCTGGAGGAGAGAGGCATACAGCGCAGCTGTGTGGGAGGTCGGACACAGGATACACAGGGCATACCAGCGTTGGTTCGATTCTCTGGTCGATGATCCTTCCGCAGGAAAACCCAGATTCAGAACTGACGGGAGATACGACTCGTTCACATATACAGAGTACAATCAATATCGCCTGGATACCCAAGGATTATTCAAGGGAAAGAAGCCCCGTATGTTCCTCGGAGGCGTAGGCTGGGTCAGATCCTCTGACAACGGTATCATCAAGAGAGTTCCCACTGATTGCATGAAACAGGCCGTCATCTCCAGGAAGAAGATGGGTAAGAGCAACAAATGGTACATCACGATTTTCTGCGAATGTCTCGAGATACCCGACAATCGTACCTGGTACATGGATGCAGAAACTCCCGATCCCGTAGGACTGGATCTCGGAGCAAGGAGAGTGGCCACACTCACCGACGGTACGGTGGTGGAGAACCACCGTACCATGAGGAAGAATGAGAAGAAACTTGCCAGAATCCAACGCAAGATATCGAAGACGGAGAAGGGTTCGGAGGAACGCAGGAAATATCTGGGTCATATGAATCATCTCCTGAAGAGGATTGGAGACAGCAAGAATGATCTTCTGCAGAAAGCAACCAGATCGATTGTTCAGAATCGCACGAAAATCTTCGTGGAGGATCTTTCTGTAAAGAAACTGATTGAATTACAGGACAACAAAGAATCAAGGAAACTGTTCCGCGATGCGAGCGCGGGGACGTTCATGAGACTGCTCAGATACAAGGGGGAGGAAACCGGGTCTGAGATAGTCGCAGTGAATCCCGCCTACACGAGCAGGATCTGCACCAAATGCGGAAAACTGAACAAACCGTTCAGCGAAGAGACCTTCCGTTGCAGATTCTGCGGTTTCACTAAACACCGTGACGACAACGCATGCGTGAACGTACTTAGACGCGGGATGGGGTTCGACATCCTCGGCAAGTCATCAATTGCCGGAATTACCGAGGCGGAAGCCGAAGTGCGAAAAAATGTGACGGGTGTGTGAATTCGTTTCCACATAATTCGTTATAGAACCGTATCTACTTCTCAACATAACTATGCAGGACCTCGCCCTTCTTCAGGAGTATCGTGGAACCGGACCTGATGTAAGTCGTCTGCAATCGGACCTAAAATGTTTTTTAACTGAAATCTGCATGGGGGTGCTAAAGCCACTTTGGTTTAGCCCGGTATAATAGCTGACTTGTAATCAGCGGGTCGGGGGTTCAAATCCCTCAAGTGGCTCCATCTCTCATTATATTAAATTGAGCACGCATTGCTCGACTCCACGTGAAGAAATCGGACTGCTGGCACATCCTCGTGATGTCAGTCCATCTCAATCTTCTTGACCACGCTGACGTATGCGGGCCTGATGATCTTGTTGGATGAGATGATCTCTTCCATGTGGTGTGCGCACCATCCGACGGTCCTGGCGACGGCGAACATCGGCGTATAGAGGTCCTTGGGAATGCCGAGGAGTTCGTAGATGAATCCGCTGTAGAGGTCGACATTGGCACAGATAGCTCCGGCGGTATGCTTCTTCCTGATGATGTCGGGTGCGAGGAGTTCGATGTTGCGGTACATCTGGTAATCCGCGCTCCTTCCGTTGGCCTCAGCCAGTTTCTCGGCCAGGGTGCGGAGCACTTCAGCACGGGGATCCGACTCGGTGTAGACAGCATGACCCATTCCGTAGACGAGTCCCTTCTTGTCGAAGACCTCTTTGTTGACAATCTTCTCAAGATATGCTGCGAGTTTGTCTGGGTCATTGGGATGTTTCACATGGGCGCGGATGTCGTCGGCCATGTAGGACACCTTGAGGTTGGCGCCTCCGTGCTTGGGGCCTTTGAGCGACATGAGCGCCGCCACGATGACTGCATAGGTATCAGAACCTGCAGATGAAACGACCCTGGCGGTGAAGGTGGAGTTGTTCCCTCCTCCGTGTTCCAGGTGGAGCACCAGGAGCCTGTCGAGAACCAAAGCCTCGAGCTCCGTGTACCCTTTCCCGGGACGGAGCATGCGAAGTATGTTCTCCGCTACTGTGAGATCCGCTTTCGGTTTCACGATGTGCAGGTTGCCGCCCATGTCGAAGTGGTTGTAGGCCTGATACCCGTATACGGCGAACAGGGGCATTGTGGCGATGAGCTTCATGCAGTTCCTGAGTGCTTTGGCGGGCGACATGTCCGTGATGTGGTGGTCGTACATGGCCATGTTCATCACGCAGCGGGACATGGTGTTCATGAGGTCGCTGCCGTTTTCGCGAAGGATGACGTCCTTGACGAAGTTCGCAGGCAGGGACATCTGTTTGTTGAGATATCTGCTGAAGGTGGCAAGTTCCTCCTCCGAGGGTATCTCGTTGAAAAGAAGGAGATAAGCACATTTCTCGAAGAGGCCTTTCTCATTCCCTTGAGCGGAGATGAGATCCTCCACCGAATATCCGCGGTAGATCAGCTTTCCCCTGCAAGGGATCACCTTCCCGTCCACCGTCTCGAATCCGGTCACACGTGAGATGTTGGTGAGTCCCGCCACTACTCCTTTTCCGTCACGGTCCCTAAGACCCATCTTGACATCGTACTTGTCGTAGAGCGAACGGTCGAACTCCCCATTGCTGCAGCATTTGGCTGCTTTGTCGAGGATATACTGGTCGTACTCGTGCATAGTATTCGTCTCCCAGGTCAAAGACCCTAACGAAGAAAAAATGCAATAACCGTATAAAAATCCCATACCGAAATTGTTCTTTTCCGTCGGAGAGATATTCGGATGATTTCTTGCTCAACAGCGTTATGTTTCAGATATCCGCCCGAATTTTGTGGAATCCGAGGGTAGAGAAATCCCCCGCTGCATAGGAGATGAGTTCCGTGAGGTGCAGGACCGGGATGCCGCCTTCGTAGGCGTCATAACGCTTCTGACAGTTGGGGCAGGCGACCACGATGATGTCTGCACCTTTGCATTCGGTCTCGCGCTCATCCATCATCGGAAGGGTCTTGTTACCGCAGCATCCGTCGGTCTTGTTGACGATTTCACACCCCATGCGGGTGAGGATCTCCTTCATCTGCTTGCGATATCTTTCACCGGTACAGCCCGGTTCCATGGCAACCTTCAGAGGCTTGCTGAGAGCAGGGAGTTTATCGATGTGTTCGTAGATGAACGGGATTATGTTGTCAATCTCCGTGCCGGTGCGGGACATCTCCTCCGCGCATCCTCCGCAGAGCGAGATCAGACGGGAGCCTTTGGCCGAGGCCGACATCCTGCTGAGATAAGGCCTCCTCCCGAGTTCCCCGAGTTCGCTGAAACTTGCAGGGCGCAGGCAGCAGGTCCAGTTCTCCAGTTCGGAGCTGGTCAGTCCGAATATCGAGCAGGTTTTCCTGACCGCATATTTCAGGTAAGGAAGTCTTCCCTGCACCACGCATCCGGGGAGCACCTTCACATCGTTTCCGTCCCATGCTGGGTCTATGGGATCCTGCATGCGGGGGAGGATGACTCCGTCGGAGAAGAAGAGGTCCGGAGGATGCTTGTCCATGACGAGGGCACGGAGGTCCCTCATCACTCTGTATGGATCGGTACGCCTGCATACAGCTGAGCAGTTACCGCACTCGAGACAGAGGGTGACGTCACCCTCGCCGGAGACCATGATCTCCTTGGGATCCACTCCGCCGTGTTTGAGAGAAGGGCACACCGCGGTGCATTTTCCGCAGTTTATGCATTTCCTGCGGAGCATCTCGATCTCTGTCTCGAGGTCAACCATGATCAGTCCATCCCGTTGTCGGTATTTGACTTCACTGCGAACACGAACTCCCTGAAGGCAGGGATGTAAGATTCCGGACGGAGGATGTGGCCTTCTTCCGGTACACGGATCCTCCTGCAGCCGGGGATTTTGTCTGCCAGGTCGTCCCCGCATACAGGTTCTGTCATGATGTCCTCCAAACCGTGCACGGAGAGGGTGGGTACGGTTATTCTGCCGGCATCCAAAGAGGGGTTGTAATCCTCAACGGCGCTCATTTGATCGTACATACCGTTCGCCGGACCCGGATCGGGGCAGTTTATGCATCTGCCCGCTTTTTCGGCCGAGTCGAAATAACCGCTCGTCCTGAGGAGCACGTTCATCATCCTGCCGACCATTTCAGCCGAAATTTCCCCGTTGCGGTAGGATTCCGCCAGGGCGTTGAGGATGTATGCCGATCTTGCGGGCCTCCTCAGGTATGATGAGACCAGAGTCAGGCTGATGATACGTTCGGAGTACCTGGCGGCCAGGTTCAGCGAGATATGCGAGCCCATGGACCATCCGAGGAGATGCGTTTTCCGCAGTCCCAGACAGTCCATCAATGCAACGATATCGTCAGCCATATCTTCTATAGAGAATCCGCCGGAGTATTCGGTGATCCCCGCTCCGCGGTTGTCTACGGTTATGACATCGAAGGAATCTGTCAGCAGGGGGACGGTCTTGTTCCAGAATGCCGTGCTGCCGGCGAGCCCTGTGACCAGGATGATCGGTTCGCCCTGACCGGCACGCTCGTAATGCATTCTAATACCGTTAACCTCTGCGAAAGGCATAACGTCTCATTTGAGTCGTCGGATATAGCATCATCGGAGGAATCACCGTTTTATCCCATGAATTATTGTGTCATATCATGGGTATTGTATCCGGCATCAGCGTGTTCCTGGTCAACAGGGTTTTCAACACCAGGTACAGGCTGGCCCGCATGACCCGTAAGCATCCCCGTTTCGGGAGGGTCGTCAAACGTATCGCCTTCGACGGCGACGACATGTCCGTGGTCCCCAAGGCAGGTACCGCCCATATCAAAGTCGATCTCAATATCGAGATAGAAAATGCCGGCGAGAGGAATGTGGTCCCCACGGATCTGATCAAAAAGGTACTGATGCGTTCGGAGAAGATATTCATCATGAACTTCTGCCTCTGCAGGCAGTCCAACAAATGCAAGGACTTTCCCGTTTCCAGCGGATGTATCTTCATCGGGAAGGGGACCGATAGGATCTCACCCAAGTACGGGAGGTTCGTGACCCCCGAAGAAGCCTGCGATTATATCGACGAATGCGACCGTCTGGGTCTTGTACACATCATCGGCCGCAACAAGCTCGACAGCATCTGGTTGCACACGGGCAAACACACCAATCTGATGACCATCTGCAACTGCTGCCCCTGCTGCTGTCTTTGGAACATGGTCAGGGATATCGACGGCGGGATCGCCTCGACCTATCGCCGCATGGCCGGGGTGGATGTTTCCGTGGATCGGGACAAATGCATAGGCTGCGGTATATGCATGGAGAGGTGCTTCGTCAAGGCCATCGCCATCACCGACGGAAAATGCGTCCTGGATGATGTCAAGTGCAGGGCATGCGGAAGGTGCTCGGAGGAATGCCCGGTCAAGGCAATCACACTCACCTATGACCCTACCGTCATCGATTCCGAAGCTGACAGGATCTACAATCTTGTCAACCAGTAAACCGAATCCCTTATAGACTATCCCTATTTTCACACACTCATGCCAAAGGGACACGTCGTGAAAAGCAGGGAATACTCCCGCAATTCGCGTTTCAACGAGATCCTCATAGCAGTGATGTACATCCTCTTCGGAGCCATCACAGCTATCTGCGGTCAGGCCATGCTGAACATCATCGTCGAAGCGGTCGGTATCCTCTTCATCGTGGTGGGAGTCATCAGTTTCACACTCGTCAAGAACATAGAATCCAGTCTGCTGTTCTTCATCCTCGGTATCGTTTTCCTGATACTGGGTCTGTACGGATTGGCGGCTGACATCATCAGGATTATATTCGGGGCCATCATCGTGCTCGCCGGAATCGTCATCCTGCTGGGAACCCAGCCCTCGTTCATGGGTTACGAGCTTCCCAAGACCGGTTCCATCGTTAGCATCGCTCTCGGTGCCGTGCTCATTGTTGTCGGAATCATCGCTGCCATCAACTGGGGCGACAGTTTCAGCATCTTCATCCGCATTATCGGTATCATCATACTCGCGGTGGGTGTCATCGACCTGATGAAGGCCGCCGGCATCAAAATGTGAGAATCGTAAAACGTTTTCCGGGAGGGGTTTTCCCCTCCCTTGGTTTTGTACTCATCCGAATCTGTAAGACAGAGCCATTCCTATTACGGCGAACAGGAGGATGGCAATGAGGATCCAGTTCTCCTGGATCAGTTTCATTATGTCAGGGGTCACCTGGGGGATCTGGATGGCGTAGGTGGAGAAGTGGTTGGTGGTGAAGGTCAGCTTGCCGTCGGCGTAAGTGCTGGGCACCTCGGTGATCTTGTCGCCGTCCACATAATACAGCATGATGTTGGATTCATCCTGTCCGCTGCGGGGGGTGAAGTCTACCGAGACCGTGGCCTTACCGGTCTCGAACACGGAGTTGTTGGATCCGAAGGTGATGCTGTAGACCACGGCGTTCTTCAGTGCGCTCTGCACGGAAGAACGGAGGATGGCGAATGACTTCTCTTCGAGGGTGAGGGTCTGGTCGCCGGTGAGGGCCTGCTTGGCAGTGTCATCGAAGACGACCTTTCCGTTCAGCAGGTTGATGGTCAGGGGCTTGGTCCCTGCCTTTGCGGCGGCGAGTTCGGTGTTTCCGACTGTGACATTCGTCGAGGTGGTGTTGAACGTGACGGCACCGGAGATGTTGGTAACGCTCTTGGTTGCCTTGATGTTCATATCGCCTGTGACCTTGTCGTGGGTTTCCCACTCGATGACCAGATAGTTTGCAGGTAGTACGGGATCAGTAATCGTATCATCGTAGTGACCGATTACAGTCTCACCAATCTGGGTCTTTCCGTCCGTATCGAAGAATTTGATTTCATAGTCTCTGAGCGTGGAGTTATACAGCGCCTTGTATACAGCATGTCCCGTAGCGGTGGTGATTGTCGCAGGGTTGGTTCCGTCGCTGCTCCAGCAATTGAAGGAATAGGTATACCTTACGTCCGGTTCACGGGTCGGATTGGTGGCAGGAAGGACGATAGTCGCATCCGCTTCGTATACGGTCCTGGAGAAGATGCTGTCATCCCAGTTCAGGAATTTGATCTCGAAGTGGCTGTCATAATAGGTGGAATCGAAAGCGGTGGCATTCAATGCGGGGACTGGAAGAAGACCGTGTTCTTTGGTGTCTATCACGTGATCCGTTGCGATGGTCTTTTCATCAAAACCGGTGTTGGTGGAGCCGACCAGGAAGTAGGTGTATACCCTCGTAGTCTGATCATCCCAGGTACAGTCGACGAGATACCATTTCTCATCATCCATCTGGACGTAGTTCCACATGTGGCGTTCCTCAGGATCATCTGTGGTACCTGTTACGATTATGCAGGGTATGTCGTACTTGTCACAGAGGATTTTGAAAGCCTTGGCATAACCTTCGCAGACGACAATATGGTCTCCTATAAGGGCAGTTGCGGCGTTACGGAGGTGCATCCCCTCCGGTATGGGCCTTTCGGTAGTGTAGGACAATGTATCGCAGACGTAATCGTGAATGGATTTTACCGTGAGGTAAGGATTAGATGTTGATGTGGGCTTGTAGCCATCAACGAAATCCTTCAGTTCATTGACCTTAGTGTTGATTGCTCCCAAGGTGTTTCCGTAGCTATCCACGACACCGTAGCAGGTGAATTTGATTTTCCCCTGAGTGATTTTTCCATCGACATGCAGGGCATCGACATAGTTGAAGTCCCAGTAGGTTCCGTAATAGTAGTTGCCAACCTTCTCCCAGGGCAGCACGTTCATCATCTTGTCCATGGCTGTTTTATAGGTGGCCAATGCTGACTCTTGGGTCATCCCTATGATGCTGCTGTGGAATGGCATTGTACAGCTGATTGCCAGTCCGGCGGGACGTTCTGGATTATCGTTAATGAATACCTCTTGTGGAGTGAAATTGTCGATGATGTCTTTCTCGAGCGGCGTGAGTTGATCATAATAGTATGTCTTTCCGTCCGCCATCGCGGCATCCGTTTCGTCGCTTTCCAGAACGAAATACGTTACGGATGCCAATGCCAGTATGGCCGCGAGGGCCAGAATCAATCTGACAAGGTTGGAACGTTTATGTTCAAGGACCCTGCTGTTCATACATACGCGTACGCGTTATTGGTTTAAAATATTGGAGGAGGACAAGAACAATCCTTAGCAGTCTTTTTTCCGTTGATTTCCAATACTTCCCCGGCGAGAGATTATAAACCAAAGGGAGCAGTTCCTACTGTGCCAGATATCCGATAAATGCTGATAGATAATCCGCATCTAAAGCTTCTAAATCCATTTATACTACGTTGGATATATCTTCCATATGGTTCAGTTCCAATACTGGTTCAGGGACGGGAGGAGCGGTATCGTCTGCGCCGATAATCCTCAGCAGGTCCTTGACGGCGTTTTCGGCGAATATACCGCCCGCCTGAGGAACGACACCCATGTGGATCATATCCATTGGAAGAAGCATTTTCATTACTACGTCGAGGACTGGCACTCAGGAAAGGTCCTGGGGGAGTTCCGCGGCACCCGCGATTTGAACCACCGCGGACACTGATTCTTCGGACTAGTGCAATCTCCAGCCTCTTTCAGAGGGATATCTTTTTAATATGGGAGGTAATCGCGCTCGTATTCAATCTCCATACAGGGTGATTTAAGAATGGCAGACGCAAAGAAAGTTATCCGCCTTAACTACAAGGCATACATGGCAGACGCAGACAGGCTTTACGACACCACCTACGAGCAGGACGCAAAGGATGCCGGAATCTACAACGAGAAAGTCAAATACCAGCCCATGGCCTACATCGTAGGATCCAAGAAGCTGTTCCCCGCCCTCGACAAGGCAATCTCTGAGGCAAAAGTCGGCGAGGAGTTCACCGTCGAGATCCCCGCAGAGGAGGGAGCCGGAGCAAGGAACCCCAAGCTCGTCGAGACCCACTCCATCAAAGAGTTCTACAGGCAGGAGATCAACCCCTACCCCGGACTCACCGTCTCTCTCGGAAACAAGACCGGTGTCGTCCTCTCCGTCGGAGCAGGCCGTGTAAAGGTCGACTTCAACAACGCTCTCGCCGGTCACGACCTCAAATACGTCATGACCATCGCCGAGGAGATCACCGACGACGCAGAGAAGGCAAAGGCCATCATCGAGGCCGACTTCGCAGCCGCCGACGACTTCAAGTTCGAGTTCCCCGGAGACAAGGTCGTTGTGACCCTCCCCGAGATCACCAAGTTCCACCAGGAGTGGCCCGTCGCAAGGTTCAGGGTCGTCTCCGACCTCCGCGAGACCTTCGGTGTCGACACCGTCGAGTTCGTCGAGATCTGGTCCGCAGCCAAGAAGGAGTGAACAATACTAAATAGCAGGAGTCGAATCTCCTGCTATCCAGTTCACTGGACGAAACACTTTAGAGGAAAACTGGGCGGGTATTCTAGCACGGATAAGGAGACAGCCTCCTAAGCTGTATGTCTAGGGTTCGAATCCCTACCCGCCCGCCACCTTTGTATTTTTTTGACCTTACTGTATCGGTTTAGTCCGTGTTGATAACCGAACACGGTCCGTTCCGCCCGGGTTTCCGGTCTGGTTACACATATGTGTCTTTACAATCGTTAATAAGTATGACTAAGGTATGTTCAATCAAGGTTTTCGGAAAAACCTGGCTGATTCCGTCATATTTACGAATATGCTTAATCATCGTAAGTAGAAGTGTTTATATTATGTATCCAACATAATTTTATTATGCACTCTACCGTGATCGTTCCGCCCGAAGTTGCCCCGGGAACTATTTTATCCTGTTCACGCTGCGGGCACAAATGGGCGATCAGAAAGAGAGGGGCCCTTCCCAAGAACTGTCCCAAGTGCAGATCCATCCTGTGGCTGAAGAAGTACTACAACTACAACTGTCTCAAGTGCGGCCACACCTGGGGAACTGCCAACGATTCCCCTCAGAGATGTCCCAAGTGCCATACCAGCAAGTGGAACACCCCCGCCACGGAGAAGACCACCCGCAGCGAACCCGTCAAGAGCAAGCTCCCTCAGGAGACCAAGGACAAGATCAAGGCGGTCTACATCTCCGGCAAGGGATGCCTCGAGATCGCCCGCGACCTGGGCCTCGCCTTCAGCGACGTCATGGACGTCATGATGGAGTCTCAGCCGACCGATCCGATCAGGATATAAGCCTGCGGCACCTAACTTCCCTCATGCGCAGGGCACTGGTCATCATAGACTATCAGAACGATTTCGTCACCGGCTCGTTGGGCAGCGACGACGCCAAGGTGTTGGAATCAGTTTTGCATGGTCACGTATCAGACTCTTTGGCCCGCGGAGAGGATGTCTATTTCACCATGGACACGCACGATACCGGTTATGCTTTCACCGATGAGGGCAGGCATATCCCTGTCGCTCACTGCCTGAAAGGCACCGAAGGGTGGGAGATCTACGGTTCCCTCCGGGGGTTCTCGGAGAGATGCACAGTTCTCGAGAAAGGAACCTTCGGAAGCACCGAGCTTGCAGAGATCATCCGTGATAAGGGCTATGATGAAGTCGAGGTGTGCGGAGTCGCCACCAACATATGTGTGCTCGCCAATGCGGTGCTCATCAAGGCCTATGCACCGGAATGCAGAGTGATCGTGGACCGCCGCCATGTGGCGTCTTATGACCGTTCCCTGGGAGAATCCGCATTGAAAGTGATGGCATCCATGTGCATAGATGTGACCGGAGATGAGAACCAATGACCGATGAGAACTACGGGAAATGCGATGTTTGCAGGTACTGCTCGCACAAAGGTGAGAACTGGGAATGCGGTCTTCACGGCAAGTCGGTCGCACCCAAGGATTCATGCGGCGCATACCGTCCCGGATGCTGCGAGAACTGCAGCCACTGCACCGTGACCGACGGGAACGGAACCTGCGACAGGACCGGGGAGGAAGTCTTCGTGCTCGGCGTCTGCGATTTCTACGATCCCAGCGGAAGACGCACTCAGTAAGTGGCAGTGCGTTCCTTCCTTCTGTCGAAGGCGTTCTTAACGCTCATCTTGGCGCCGCTGCTGCCTGCTACGGCGTTCTTGGCTGATTCCGGAACTCCGAGGTAGACGATGTTGTCGGTGACCTCCTTCATACAGGTCATGGACTTGCGGACCTCTGCGTAGGCATCCTGCAGGGACTTCATCACGCTGTTCATGAGCTCCGTTATGGAGTACAGATTCTTGAGCATGTAATCGTCCCTGTTGACGAATCTGGGACATGCTTTGAGGAAGGGGTTGTAAGTACCGTCGCGGTAGTCGTCCTCGAGGTCGTCGACGGCATCCATGACATAGACCGCAGCGGTGAGCGAGGTGTAGAGGTCCCTCAGTGCGGGGGAATCCGCATCGCCCGCGATATCCGACAGCGGTTCGGTCAGGGCCTTCCCGAAGGTGATCCCCATCAGAACGGGGTCGGTGCAGCCCTGTGTCTCGAGTTCGCGGAGCTTCTCGAATCCCTCTCCCACGATACGGTCGTAATCGGGGAATTCCGACTCCGCTTTCGATATCGCCCTCGAAAGTGCCAGATCGATGAATCTCGTCTTCATCGAAGGCTTGTCGACCTTGTCATCGTAGAGCTCCCATTTGGTCAGCAGGATGGTGTATGCGGCCATTCTGCGGAAGACCTCCTGATCGGTGTAGGGTTTGCGGAAAACGCACCTCCACGACTTGGGGGTGCGGTCGAACGAATCATCCCCGCCCATGACGGAATTCAGGATGATCGTGTTGAAGCACATGTCGTAGTTCACGGCAGCCGCTGATACCAGGCCGAACTGCGCCTTGAGCTGGTGGCAGGTCTCGCAGTAGTACCTCTGGTAATCAGCGAGGTTCTTGGCCGTCAGCCTCTGGTAGAGCGGGACCGTGTAGCCGAACATGATATGCTCTCCAATGGGCTGGCACCATATATACTGTCGCCAACGGGGGATTCTGGCATTTTCCCTTATTAGATAATCGCGGGCGAACCGACGACAATTATATAGGGGGAAAACCTACCGATGCCATTAAGCCAGTATTGGCAGGGTGAGTAAAGATGTCACACTCCGTTGAAGATTTAATCGCATCCTACATGAGTCAGTCCCCCGTCGCTTTCGCAGCGATGGCAATCGTAACCGGCGAAGAAGAGCACGCCGTCGACAGGAACGCCGCTAAAATGGCCGATGACGAGAACGAGCACGGAGCCGTCAACGGAGATCCCGCCTGCGACTACTGCTGCTGTACCGACAGGGGTACCTGCGCCACTCCCGCACAGCACATTGCCTGCTGGGGAGGACTCGTCGTTACCTGTATCTGCTGCTGCTACTGCACCAACGGATTCGGCGGACTCTACACCTACTGGCCCCTTTGAACGGAAAGACCGGTTCTAACCATGAGCCGCTTTCTGTCCGTGGTCATCAAACCCACCCTTGCCTGCAATATGGCTTGCAGGCATTGCTACCACTCCGCCGAGGAGCTTTCTTCTTCGGCGAGGATATCTTTTGAAAGACTCGAGCATCTCTTCTCCGTTGTATCCAGGGAATACGATTCCGTATGGTTCGTATGGCATGGGGGAGAACCTCTCTCGCTTCCGTTCTCTTTCTTCAAGAAGGCCATCGAACTGCAGGACAAATACTTGGGACCGAACCGCTGCGGAAACACCATCCAGACCAACGGCATGGCCCTTGACCGTAAGATGTTGAACTTCTGCAAGGAGCATCAGATCAACATCGGGGTATCCCATGAGGGACCTTACGACGGTGTGCTCCGCAACCATGGTGCCGAGATCGAATCGAGTCTCCGTAAGATGGTCGACAAGGAACGCGTGTTCTCTGTCAATTCCACCATCTGTAGGGAGACCCAGGACAAGCAGGTCGAGATCTATCGCCACTTCAGGGATATGGGTTCCTCTGTCAGTCTCGTGCCCGTGCTCCCCATCGGATGCACCGCATGTCACAAGGAGCTGGTGCCCGAACCTGAGGCGTATATCAAATCGAGTATCGAGGCCTTTGATGAGTGGTTTAACGACCCTGAGACAAGGGTGCCTCTTGCCCCTCATTTCCTTTATGTCCTGGCGGCAGCCGGTAATCCGCAGATGACCGACTGTGCCCACAGCTCCTGTCTCACCAAGTGGCTGTGCATGTACCCCAACGGCGATCTCTACCCCTGTGCGAAGCCCTGTCCCAGCAATATGAAGCTCGGGAACATCGATGACGTGAAGTCAATATCTGATCTTTTCAGGACTCCCGGATTCGTCAACATCCTGCAGGGTACAGTGGTCCGCAGGCAGAAGTGCCAGTCATGCGAAATCTACGATTACTGTCAGGGCGGATGCAGCATCGATGCCTACTACGAGAGCGGTATCGAGAACAACGGCGGCGATTCGTGCAGAATCTACCGCGAGGTCTTCACCCACGTGAAGAAATGCGTGGATGAGGTAATCAGCGAAAAGAAAGACCTCTCCAACTACAACGCATTCGTCAGGGATGCGATCCTGGGCAGGCTCGTCAATCCTGCCCTGAATCCGCTTCAGTGATCAGTTCTTTACGCCGATGGCGCTTATCATGATGCCGACATCCTTCGGGAGGGCGGCGGCAGCGATGCAGGCCCTGGCGGGGAAAGGTTCCTCGAAGCATTCCGCATAGATCCTGTTGACCTTGGGGAAGTCTTCGATGTCCTTCAGATACACCGTAACGGATACGATTCCGTTCTTCTCCACGCCTGCGGCCCTGAGGACCGCGAACACATTCTCGATGGCCTGGCGGGTCTGATCCTCAATGTTCTCGGGAACGGAACCGTCGGCAGGGTTGACAGGGATCTCTCCGGCGGTGAACACCAGGTTCCCTGCGATGATGCCCTGGGAATAGGGTCCGACTGCCATGGGTGCTTCTTCCGTATTGACTGATGTGATTTCCATTGTTATCATTCTCCGAGGGTCGAAATGTCATAGGGGGTGTTCTGATACACGTAGTAGTTCAGCCAGTTGCTGAAGATGAGGTTGGCGGTGCTCCTCCAGGTCATGATGGGGTCCAGGGACGGATCATCGTTGGGGAAGTAATGGTCTGGCACATGGGGATTCATGCCCTTGTCCATGTCACGGTAGTACTCGTAGGACAGGGTGTTCACGTCGTATTCCATGTGGCCGGTGATGAACACTTGCCCGCTCCTCTCGCTGATGATGATACCCGGTCCTGCCTCAGCGGATTCCGCGATTATGTGCAGATGGGGGTTCATGAGGATATCCTCCGCCCTGACTTCGCTGTGGCGGGAATGGGGGAATTTGAAGACATCGTCCATACCGCGGAGCAGAGGTTCGTCGCTGACCAGCGAGCGGTGTTCGAAGATTCCGGATTTCTTGGAATCGAGAGGGTATTTCTTGATGCCGTAGTGGTAGTAGAGTCCTGCCTGAGCGCCCCAGCAGATGTGCATGGTGGTGGTCACGTGGGTCTTGGACCATTTCATGATCTCGCACAGTTCCTCCCAGTAGTCCACTTCCTCGAAAGAGATGTCCTCTACGGGGGCACCGGTGATAATCATGCCGTCCCAGTTCCTGTTCTTCACTTCGTCGAAGAGGTTGTAGAACTGGTCGAGGTACTCCTGCGACACGGTCTTGGAGGTGTGCGTCTTCATTTGAATGAGTTTCACATTGACCTGAAGGGGAGTGTTACTGAGCAGCCTCATGAGCTGGATCTCGGTCTCGACCTTGGTGGGCATCAGGTTCACCAGGAGGATGTCGAGGGGACGGATGTCCTGGTGGGTGGAACGCTCCTCACCCATCACGAAGATGTTCTCCTTCTCGAGCTGCGAGATGGCGGGAAGATCGTTCGGAACGTTTATCGGCATTGTATCGACTCCTCAGGAATCATTCGTAGATTCCCATGCTGACGTATTTGTCTCCCCCGTCGGGGATGATGGCGACCACCTTGCTGCCGGGATGGGCGGCGGCGATCTCGATTGCCTTCGCTATGTTGCATCCTGCCGATATACCGACGAAAAGACCTTCCTCGCGGGCTGCCCTCTTCGCCATAGCGATAGCATCGTCTCCCTTGACGGTGTCGAATTCCACCAGATCCTTGAGGAGATTGCCGGGGACGAAGTTGGCTCCGATTCCCTGGATCTTGTGGGGTCCTGCTGAACCTGCGGTGACGAGTGCTGATTCGGCGGGTTCCACCGCGATGACCTTGGCGGATGAGCCAGCATCCTTGAAAGCGAGAGCGATTCCGGATACGGTCCCTCCGGTCCCGAATCCTGCTACGACATAATCCACATCGGGGAGGTCGGCAAGGATCTCCCTGCCGGTTCCGGTCCTGTGGGCGACGATGTTAGCGGGGTTGTCGAACTGACCCGCGATGATGGAGTTGGGGGTGTTGCGGCAGATCTCTTCGGCCTTATCGACGCTGCCTTTCATGCCCTCGGCACCGGGTGTGAGGATGATCTCCGCTCCGTAGGCCTTCATGTAGGCCTGCCTCTCCTTCGACATGGTGTCGGGCATGACCAGGATGCACTTGTAACCGCGGACCGCAGCTATCATGGCTATGGCGATGCCGGTGTTGCCGGAAGTGGGCTCAATGATGGTTCCTCCGGCGGACAGCTTGCCGGTCGCCTCGGCATCGTTGATGATGGCGAGTGCGGGGCGGTCCTTGATGGAGCCTCCGGGATTCTTGCTGTCCAGTTTTACGAAAACCTCGGATCCTGCAGGAGACAGTTTCCTGAGCTTCACCAGAGGGGTGTTGCCGATTACCTCTGTAATGTCATTATATATCATTATCCGATGAATTATTCATAAGTATATAAAAGATTTTATGCTCTGGGTAATCAAATATTCTGATTAGACATTTTTTATGCCACAGGGGGAGTTATGCTGTCGAAATAATTAGGCCCGCTTAACAAGAAATACCCTAAATCCGAGTAATGATTATCGTGTTCTATGGCGAAGGAAGAGCTTACGCCCATGCAGCGGAACTTCAATTTCCAGAAGGTTATCACCGCAGTGGGAGCTCTCCTGATGCTGGCGAAGTTCCTCGCCTACTTCATGACCCACTCCGTTTCCATTCTCACGGATGCTCTTGAGAGCATCGTGAACGTGGCCGCGGGAGCTATCGGTCTTTTCGCTCTGTACACCTCTATGAAACCTGCCGACCGCGACCACCCTTACGGTCACGGAAAGGTGGAATTGATTTCTTCATCCATCGAAGGCACCATGATTGTAGCGGCAGGCGTGATGATCATCCTGCAATCCGTCGAGAGGTTCGTCACAGGGGATTTCGAGATACGTTCGCTTGATATAGGATTGGCCATAGTCGCATTGGCCGCGGTGGTCAATTTCGCTATGGGGTTCACAGCCATCCGCATGGGAAAAGCTTCGCGTTCGGTCGCTCTCGAAGCGAGCGGGAGACATCTGTGCAGTGACACGTATTCCTCCGTAGGAATCCTTCTGGGTCTAGGGATCATCTATGTCCTCGGATTCATGAACATCGATGCCAATTGGATTGATCCAACCATGGCATTGCTGTTCGGTCTGATCATCATCTACACCGGTGCGAAAGTGGTGTACAAGTCCTTCCACGGGATTATGGACCGTGAGGACATCGATGCCATCAGGCAGGTCACCAGGTGTCTCAACCATATCCGTACCGACGACCTCATCGACGTCCATCATGTGAGGGTCGTACTGTACGGGGCTGCGATGCACATCGACGCCCACATGGTGGTTCCCGGCAGCCTAACCGTCGACGAGGCGGACAGGATCGTCAACCACTTCCGTGACGAGACCACCGAGATGATGGGCGGTAATGTCGACATCACCTTCATGGCCGAACCCTGCAGGAAGCAGTTCTGCGCTAACTGCCGCAGGGCGGAATGTGCTAACAGGGTAGCGGACTTCGCCGAGGACAAGCGGTTCGGCACCGACGCGGTTACCAACGCTGACCCTACCGTCGGTGATGAAACAAAGGAATGACCCAGATATCAATATCCAGTTGAGAAAACAGCCCTTTTTTCAGTTTTTGAAAGTATCTCTGACGGATACCGTTTTATCTGTGGCTGGGGATTCAGAGTTCATGTTAGGCTTCGGCAAGAGGGACGTCCCCGAGAACGTCCGCAAGGCAGGGCTCTCCAAATGGTACGACAACCTTTCCGAGAAGGATCAGGTCAAACTCAAGAGATATGCGGACAAGGCCGACCCCTCCTCCGCCTCAGCCTTCGTCATGAGCGTTATTTACCAGGCCATCGAGGACCACAACTACAGGTTCGTGGCATCCGTCTACGATTCACTCGAAGGAGTCAAGCTCAGCGAGATCGAGCGCTTCGATATCAACGACGCGGCCATCCTCGGATTCTACAACGCCGAAGAATACGACCGCTGCCTCGAGCTGTGCGACATCGGTCTCGACATGCTGAGGAAGAAGGAGATCTTCGACCACGTGATGGCCAAAGGCACTCCCGACATTCCCATTCCCAACGACATCAACTGCCGCAACTACAAGCTCAACATCGTGGTCGGAATCCACTTCGATTACGACGAAGGGGACAAACTACTGCTTCAGTTCCAGGACATGGGCCTCATCACCGCCGAGGATGTGGAATACCGCAGGAACGGAATCAAGACCTTCAGGCTCCAGAGGACCTTCGACAATATCTTCAACGTCAAAGAGAAGGAATGAACTCCTTCCACCCTATCTGGGGGACAACGTCGATGGCTGGTTCCTCATAGGGGTGTACTTCTCTTATCTTCTGCAGGACCGAGGATATGTCCTCCTTCCTGCAAACGAATTTTATGCGCAGTTCCTCGGCGACGGTTATCTCGCCCCTGGATCCGTTATATGGATTGGCGGATTCCATGGTCTTCCAGGTGCCTTTGACGGGATAATAATAGAAACAGCGGCGGTAGCCGGGATAAACGGGTTCCATGACGGAATCGATGGCATCCATAAGCTGATCGGCGAACTCCGGCGGTATGTTCACTGCAACGCCGTAGATATCACAGTCTCTGCTCGAGGACAATCTTCCCTGCCTCCAGATCGTTCTTGACTTCCTCAGCGGATTCGGCAATGGCTTTTCCGTTGCGTGCATCGATTTCGGCTATGAGCTTCTGGATTTTGGCAATCCTCTCATCGATGTGCTTCATGGCCTTCTTGGCATGGTTTTTGAGGTATGCGGTGCTTAGAAGGGTCGCAAGCATGCTGGTCAGCGGGAACAGGTAGATGAATCCCATGGCGATCCCGGTGGCGTTCTTCAGGTCGGTGTTGCTGAGGATCTTCTCCACCAGGGCGTTGTCGGGAACGGGTTCCAATTTCCTGCGGAGTGCCTTGTACATGAGTTTTTGACCTCCCCAGACGACTTCCATACTCCACTGCACCTGTCCGAGGACGGGGGCGGGGACGCCTTTGGCCAAGGTCTTCCTGTGCAGTATTGCCTTCCTGAAATCCTCTTCGGAGTTTCCGGGGAATTCCGTCCAGTTGTAGCCTGCTGTGTAAAGCGAGTGGGCATCGGATCCGGAAAATTCGGCCCATCTACCGGGATAGAGGTCCATGATTCTTTTGGAGAACATATTGGAATACGGATCCGGGTGTCCGCCGTTGATGGTCTCGAATCCCTCCAGAGGGAGTTCGAAGATCTTCTCCTGCATACCGTCCACATGGACGCTGAACGGATGGGGTGCGATACAGAGGCCGCCCTGCTCGTGGATGATGTCGCAGGTCTCCTCCGGTGAAAGGAACTTCTTGGGTTTCTCTGTGAGCCAGAGACCGATGACCTCGCCCTGGTCGGTCATCACTTCATCGCCGACGATGACGTCAATGTCATCGAATTGTTTGGCGTATTTCTGGGCGATGAATCCGCCTGCCACTTCGTTGTGGTCGGTGACGCAGAGGACGCTGAGGCCTTCCCTTCTTGCGCGGTCAACCTGGCCTTCGGGGCTGAGTACGGATTCGGGAAAACGAAGGGGACCCAGTCTGTTGAAGCCGCTGTAGTCCGTATGGGTATGGGTATCGGCTTTTCCCATCTCTTCCATAGACTTGGATTGTCCTTCTTGTATTAATATCGTACAGTCTTTTTTTAGGAGACTCTAAAAATTCGAGGCCATTCTATTTAAATCCAGAGGGGGTTTTTGATACCATGGCGAGGTTTATGTGCGTCTGCGGATGGATCTACGACGAGGCCAAGGGACTCCCCAGCAGGGGAATCGCTCCCGGAACCAAGTGGGAGGACCTTCCCGACGATTTCAGCTGCCCCGACTGCGGGACACCTAAGTCCGGTTTCTACAAGATGGCCGACTGAGAAAACGATAAAAACCGAAGACCCAGACATTAAAATCCGGGTCTTCGGGGACCTTTTCAGTCCTTGTTGATTTTCGATTTGTTCACGTCGAGGTCCTCAGGGTAGTAGTATTCCCCGTTGGCCTTCTGAGTGCGGTCCAGGTTCGAATCCTCTTTGTTGATCCTGGGTCTGTGGGTATCGGCGTCGCGCCTGAAGGTGATGCCGACGGTGCTGAGGAACTTGTTCATTCCCTCACGCATCTTGAAAGGACCTTCTGCGATACCGTGGTGTCCGGGTTCTCCTCCGAACACCATGATCGAATCGGCGACCATGTCGATGAAGTAGATGTCGTGGTCGACGATCATGGCGGAACGTCCGGTCTTGTCCATCATGGCGGAGATGCACTTGGCGGCCTCCATCCTCTGGTTGGAGTCGAGGTATGCCGAAGGCTCGTCGAACAGGTAGATGTCCGCTTCCTCGGCAAGACATCCCGCGATGGCGACCCTCTGGAGTTCTCCTCCGGACAGGGTGGCCATCTTCTTCTCGAACAGGAACTTGATGGCAAGGGGGCCGAGGACCTGCGTCTCGAAGATGCTGGAGGTCACGGTCTCGAAGTTCTTGGCATACAGATAGTCCTGAACGGTGCCCTCGTAGTCGTGGGAGATGTACTGGGGCTTGTAGGCGACCTTCATGACTCCGTTGACGGAACCCTTGTCGGGTTTGATCTCGCCGGCGAGCATCTTGACGAAGGTGGTCTTACCGGTAGCGTTGGGTCCGACGATACCGACGGATTCACCGATCTTCACGGATCCGCTGTTGACATCCAGTTTGAACTCCCCGAAGTCCTTGGAGACCTCGTCGAAATCGATGAGTTCGGGGGTGTTCCATTCGCCGGAGGGGGCCATGAGGTCGAACTCGATGGGCCTCTCCCTGAACCTGATGTTCTCCTCGGGGAGGTAACCGTTCAGGTAGGCGTTGATGGCGACCCTGACCTGCCTGGCCAGGGTGAACACTCCGTAGGCACCCTCGGAACCGTAGACGAGATTCACATTGTCCGCCAGGTAGTCGAGGATGGCGAGGTCGTGCTCGATGACAATGACATATTTGTCCTCGCCAGCCAGTTTTTTGATGATGCGTGCCATCTTGACACGCTGGTAGATATCGAGGTATGAGGAAGGCTCGTCGAAGAAGTAGATGTCAGCGTTCTTCATGCAGGTGGCGGCCATGGCGACCCTCTGAAGCTCTCCTCCGGAGAGTTTGGAGATGTCCCTGTCGATGACCTGCTCGAGGTCGAAGGTCTTGGCAGCCTCTTCCACAGACATTCTGTCGGTGTTCTTGGAGAGGAGGTCCCTGACCACGCCGGTGGTGGATTTGGGGAGGAGATCGACATACTGCGGCTTGTATGCGACCTTGATCTTACCGTCGTAGACGGCCTTCATGTACTCGTGCATCTCGGTACCCTTGAAGTAAGCGAGGATCTGCTCGGTATCAGGGGGGTTGTCGTACTTTCCGAGGTTGGGTTTCACGAGTCCGGAGAGGATGTTGATGGCGGTGGTCTTTCCGATTCCGTTGGGTCCGAGGATACCGGTGATCATTCCCTTCTTGGGGGTGGGGAGCCTGTACAGACGGAAGGTGTTCTCGCCGTACTGGTGGACCATCTCCTCCTTGAGCTCATCAGCGAGACCGACGATCTTGATGGCGGAGAAGGTACATTTGTTGATACAGATTCCGCATCCCTGGCACAGTGTCTCCGAGATGATGGGTTTGCCTCTCTCGCCGAAGGTGATGACCTCCACTCCCGTCCTCATAAGGGGACAGAACTTCGCACATTCCTTGTTGCATTTCCTGTTCTGACAGCGGTCAGACAGCACAGCCGCGATCCTCATAATAACCGCCCGACCATCGCTCTCTTTTAATTATAATTATCGCAGGCGCAAGAAAAGAAGGTGTTTGCCGGCCCTGGAGGGCCGGCCGTTCAGGCGAGAACGGTGAACGCCTTGATGCTGAAGTTGTCGAAGACGTCACCGGGGAACCTCGCGGCGATTGCGTTGTGCATACCATCCTCAGAAAGATCCTTCCATCCATCGCCGTAGTTGATGAAGCTCTCTCCCTCTCCGATGTATGCCATTCCGTAGACGTTGGAGGTGCTGTCGGGGGCGGAGGCCTTCGCCTCTCCGGGTGCGGTGTTGATGTTGTACGCGTAGAAGGTCTGACCGTCGTTATCGATCCTCTCGGTGGTCACTATTGCGAACCTCTTTCCCGCTTCCAAGGGGATATCCTTGTCCAGCAGGACGGTGTGGTAGCCAGCGAACTGGAAGAACATGTCGTGGTCATAGACCAGGGTTCCCGCACCGGGGGCGGTGTTATCTCCGAGGAGGTAGATCTTGATGTTCATCTCGGAGCTGTAGGCAGAGGATCTTACGGAAACCGCCTTCAGGATCTCGTTCGAGGCAGCACTGAACACGTTCGCACAGCTGGCCTCCTGTTCGTATCCTCCGACATAGGTGCCGGCGTAAGCGGGCATGTTGTCGTGCCTGTAGGTCTGGAATCCGTTCTCGTCTCCGAATCCGGTGAGGAAGGAAAGGCTCTCCACGCCCCTCATGGTCTGGTCGTAGTAGGAGATCCAGAAGTAACCTGTCGCCTTTCCTTCGGAGTTCTTGATTCCGTAGGTGCTCTTAGCGTAGCCGACTCCGTCCTTGGTGTAACTGTCGGTTTCCGAGCCCCAGCTGTTCTTGCATAACCAGGCCCCGTTACCGGGAGCACGGGTATTAAAAATGGTTGCTGGCACATCATCATTCCATCCCACCAATTGCACAAGGTGGTTGGTCCCGAGCAGGGCGTTGGCGTATTGGCCGGCGGTCTCAGGGTTATAGAAGTTCTCATCGCCTACGGGCGTATGGTAGGCGACGGAGATACCGTGTCCCGCATAAAGCTCCTTCTTCAGGGCTCCGATTCCGATCTGGTTCAGCCCGACATAGCGGTCGTTCTCCACCACGAAGGTCAGAGGCAGTTCGTTACCGTCCTTGAGGAGATAGCCCTCGTTCTGGAAGCGGTCGATGTTGTCGACGCTCGCCCAAGTGGTATCGGGGAACGGATAGTTGCATTCGGTGAAGGTCTTGATGTCAGTCTGTACCTTGTAGGTAAGGTAGGAATCCTCGGTGAACTGGTCGATGGTGAATCCTGCGGGGAAGTTTACCCTCTGCTTGGCCCACTCGAAGAACTCCTCCTTGGTCACACCGGAGGTGCCTGCTTCGCATGCACTGAGGAACTCCCCCACAGTCATACCGTTGTTGGCCTTGGCGAATTCCCCGTTGATGTACTTCTTAGCGGTATCGGCATCGTTCTTGAACACATCGAGGATCGTCTTGCCGCTGGCGCCTTGATACGGCATCTTCGATTCGTTGACAGGTCCGAATCCTGCAGAGAACAGGGAGCTGAACATCATGGCGCTTCCTCCCTCCTGATACACGGCGTTGGGATTGACAGCTTCCTTCACATTGCCTAGACCTTCAATCCCGCCGGGGACGAGCACGGGATGGCTTGCGAACCAGGCCAGGTGCTTCTCCGAGAAGTCTACCTTGTTCTGGGCGAAGGTGGTGTTCAGGGCCGTGAGGACAGCAGTCTCGGCGGCACCGATGCCGGAGAACGACCAGCAGGTGCCCCAGGGGCTCTGGTCCTTCACATTGGTAACGATTCCTCTGTCAACCTGGCTGAATGCCTTCGGGAGACCGACGGAGGGATCGTTGTTGCCTTTGTACCCGTAGTAAGTGAAATCGATTCCGAACTTATCGGAGGGAGTGACCTGGATGACTGGCTTGTCATCTTTGAAGGTCACCGATATGTTCCCCGTGATACCTGTGAAATCCATGAGGAACGTGACGGGCCTGTTCTCGAATGTAGCGTCCAGGGCCACGCGGTGATAGGTGTTGTCGATGAACACATCAGTTTCCCACTCGTAGCCGGAACCGGTGAACACGATGGTCCCGGACTCGGGGATTGCTTTGTAGATCTCGGTTAGGGGGGAGAGGACGGCCTTCCCGTCGTAGGTGTCGGACATCTTGAACATGCTGAAGTCCATGATGTCGCCGGAAAGGGCACTCAGACTGGCGGACCACCTGCAGTAGAGGTCCTTGACACCATCCAGGCTGTCTCCTGCATAATATCTCTTGCCGGAGCCGTCCGCGTTTTCCGTGTAGTACAAGACGGCCTTCAGCTGGTTGGGCAGGGAGGTATCAGGATATTCGTGGTAGAACAGCGTGTCCTGGGTGACCCTGTTGCTGTACACTACGGTCGTATCCGCACCTGAGGCGGTCTTTCCGCCGTTGCCGTGATAGGTGACGTCGTAAGGGTCCATACCCGGATCGTTCACGGCGTGGAATACTATCGCTGCCGAAGACACAGCTGCGACCAGTACCACCACGGCGATTACGAAGTACTGAATGCCTTTTTCCGAGCTCATGTGAATCTTTTGTGAAAGGGTGTTAAACCGTTTTTAAAGTTGTGCAGATTTTATGTGGACAAATCCCCGAAACCGTATGAAAGGAATCCCGTCTCATAGGCAAGCAGTATATAGAGCTGGGACTTGGGAGCCTCTATGAGTTCCGTTTCCGGAGTGAAGATGCTCATGAGCGATCCCAGGATCGCCATACCTGCCATGGCGGCACCGTTAGCCGTGGCCATCCTCATCCAGAACGTGAACAGCATGGCGGATATTCTGTGGGTGTCCTGGCTCGGTGGCAGCGCGGTGGGAGGTCTGGGTCTTGCCTACCCTGTGTATGCGAGCATCTGCGGCGTGGGTAACGGACTGGCCATCGGTGTGTCCGCGGCCATCGCCAGGCATGTCGGCGTGAAGGAGCGGGAGAATGCTTCGAAGGCGGCGGGACAGTCGTTGTTCCTGAGCATCGTATTCTCGGTGCTGATCTTCGCTCTATGTCTGCCTACCATGGGTCCGTTGATGGATTGTTTCGGAGACCCATCAGCATCGGATGCGGCCATCGCCTACATCATGCCCATGATCCTACTCGGATTCTTCATCATCGGGGGGTCTGTGATGTCGGGCATCCTCAGGGGAGAGGGAGCGGCCCGTGCCTCCATGGTCATCCAGGTAGCGGGTGCCGCTACCAACATCATACTCGATCCGATTTTCATCTACGGTCTGCACATGGGCGTGGCCGGAGCAGGTTGGGCAACGGTTATCGCGGGATTGGTATCTCTGGTGCTGGGCCTTATGTGCTACAGGAGAGGAAGCGGAATGTACGTCACGCTCCGTGTGAGGGACATGGCGCCCAACATGAGGTTCACTAAGGAGATCTTGGTCGTAGGTCTTCCCCAGGCCGCAGAGTATGTGGTGATGTCGGTCATCAACATCCCCATGAACTTCATCATCGTCGGTGTAGCCGGAGCTGACACCGTCGGTGTGTACACCTCCGCATGGAGGGTCGCATATGTGGCATTGGTTCCGGCGCAGGCCTACAGCGGAGCGGTGGTTTCCGTCTGTTCGGCGGAATACTCCTCCCGCCACCCGGAGATGATCAAAGCAGCATACCGTTTCGGTGTTAGGAGGTCGGTCATCCATACAGCTTATCTCTCGATCGTGCTGGCCCTGCTTGCATACCCTCTAGCGATGGTCTTCACGGCTGCCGACGACCTGCAGTATCTGAGGAACAACATGGTGCTGCTGTTCATCGTCATGGCCTGCATGCTTCCGGCAATGTCCCAGGTGTTCGTGGGCTCGGGATTCCTGCAGTCTCTGAAGCACTCTCAGATAGCTTTGTACTCCTCACTCGCAAGGAACATCGTAATGGTATCCGGATACTTCGCCATGGCAGTGATTTTCGCATGTTCGGAAGCTATCTGGGTCATTATGGGGCTGATCGAGATCTGGGGCGGTATCCTGATGGGCTGGCTGGCATGGAAGTTCATCCTGCGGTTCGAGAGATCCTGTTCTTCCGGAGAATACGGCGGCAGTCCGTTCGAATGATTCTCTCTCTTATTCCGCGTCGGATTTTCTGTATTTACGATAATGTATCCATCTCCGACAAACGTTTATAAACAAGGATAAGCCCCGTTTAAATCTTATTTAAAGTTATCCTGAATTTTGGGTTTTCAGCAAAACTGATTTTTTATCATTCTGGGACGTATGGTAAAAAAGCTCTGTTTTAACACTCAATCAGTTGTGTCTAATGTAGATAAAATGTAGACGCTTTTATATTATTAACAGGCTTGAAAATAATAATAAGATGGTACTATGGACAACAAAGTTCTGATTGCAATCATTGCGGTCGTCGCCGTTGTGGCGGCCGCCTGCGGTGCCGTAGTGCTGCTGAACCACGGAGACAACGGAGGGAAAAACACCGATTCCTCCATCCTCAACGTGGACAGCCCCGGCACCATCGAAGGCGGAACCTATCAATCCGTCATCATCGGCCCGTCCGTCGGAGACGGGACCGTCATCATGAAAAGCGTGAAGATCCTCGGCGATCTCATCATCCGCGGAGGCGGAAGCCACTCGGTGGAACTCGACTCCTGCGAGGTCGGCGGAACCACCACTGTGGAGAAGGATGGCGGAGAAGCACCGCGTATCTATGCCAACAACACGCAGATGTCCTCGGTCAACGCCAAGTCGGACACCATCTTCGAGAGTACGGGAACGGGAAGCTTCGAGAGCGTCAACGCGGAGGGAACGGCGAAGGTCACCGTACAGGGATCGGAGACAAAGGTCGACAGCATCAGCATGTCGGCGGGAACCAGCCTCACCGTTAACGCCGGAAGCGTCAACGACGTCACCATGGGTGACGGAACCACCATGAACGTCGCCGACGGAAGCGTCTCCAACGTCAATGTGGGTAAGGACTGCAGCGTCACCATGCAGATTGGTACCAACGGAAGCGTCGACACTCTGACCGTTGCCGACAACGTGTCCGTCACCACCTCCGGCGAACAGACCGAGGCCAAGCTCGATGAGGCTACCATCAAGATGGATAGCAACGCAGACGGAGCGGCTGTCACCATCAACGGTACGGAAAAGCATGTACACACCTACCAGCTCGTCAGCGTTGACTGGGCACACATGGACAAGCAGGCCATGACTGTGACCGGTCAGATAGACTGCATCTCCTGTGAGGATTCGCAGGAAGGTCACAGTTACGAGGAGACCCTTCAGGTCTCCGCAGAGCGTGTCGAGCCCACTTGTACCGAGGATGGTTCTGTCACCTACTCCGTGAAGTGGGGAACGACGACCATGGTGAAGGATCCGTCCGAGGTCCTGCCCGCACTCGGCCACGATTACAGAGCGGAGTTCGTCTGGACCGAAGGCAAGGAGAGCTATTGGAACGTCACGTACACAATCGAGTGCGAGAACGAGCGGAACGCCGACGGATCTCCCGCGGTCAAGTCTACCGGCAACGCAACAGTCACTCCCGTTACTGCACCCGCGACCTCCTGTACCGAGTCCGTGACCACCACCTACACCGCGACCGTCACCTTCGACGGCCAGACCTTCACCGACACCAAGGAGGTCACCATGCAGTCCATCGGCCACAGCTGGTCCGCGGTATACAACTGGAGCGTCGACGGCAAGACCTGTTCCGTCGATCTGACTTGCGGTAACGACAGCGGCCACAATACGACCCTGGCCGCCGCGGTTAACTCTAGCGTTAAGACCCCGGCCACCTGTACTGCGGCCGGTACCACCACCTACACCGCCACCCTGGAGCATGACGGAATGAGGTTCATCGACACCAAGGACGTAGAGGATATTCCTGCGCTCGGTCACGAATACAACGTGGAGTTCACCTGGGCCGACGATAATTCTTCCGCATCCTATGTCGCGACCTGTGCCCATGACAGGGCCCACGTAGAGCAGGGATCGGTCGATTCGCAGACTGTCTCCTCTACTCCCGCCACCTGTATCGCTGACGGAAGCACGGTCTACTCCGTATCGGTGACCCTCTCCGACGGTGTCCACTCCGACCAGAAGACCGTCGTGCACCCCAAGGGCCACCATTACCACGTCGAATCGGTAGATGTGGAACATTTCGTTGAGGATCAGGCTACCGGCACCGTCACCGTTCCTGCGACCCTCGTCTGTTCCGTATGCGGCGAGGAGACCGAGGGCCACTCGGTCACTGGAACCTTCGAAGCGAGGGAGAACGGACAATTCGTTCAGCCCGACTGCGGACAGGGTACGCCGGGACAGATGCCGATGATAATCGTCTACGAGAGCGTGGAGTATCCCTACACCCACATCATCCCTGCCGAGCACTACTATATCGTCGATCCGACCGTTGGAGTCGGCAACGACCGCGATCACCCCCACATCACTATCGTCTGCATGGCCTGCCAGGACACCAAGGTGATTGAGGATGCGGTTGCGCACATCAGCGACCGCGTGGAGCCCACCTGCATCCAGCACGGAACCTACAAGTACTATGCCGAGGGCACATATGACGGAAAGACCTACCGCACCCTTGAGGAGACCCTGCTGTTTGATCCTCTCGGACACGACTACCAGTTCAACTGGGAGTGGGGTCCCAATAACCTGACTGCGACGCTCATCATCACCTGCGCCCGCGACGGATGCGACTTCCATGCGGACTGCCGTGCAGAGGTCCACGTCGTTAGTGATGCCACCTGTACCGAGGCAGGAGATTCCGTCTTCACGGCCACCGCCAACTTCCTCAACAATGAGAAGACGGACACCAAGAGCGTGAGCGGAGCACCTCTCGGACACGACTACCACGTCACCGACGTTGATTGGGATACCTTCGACAAGAATGCCATGACCGTCACCGCCACTAAGGTATGTTCCAGATGTCACGACGGCGACCCGGGCCACAGCGTTACCGAGAGCGTTGCTGTGTACGTTGTGATCACCGATCCCACCTGTACCCTCGAAGGAAACAGGCATTACTATGTCGAGTCCCCGGAGGAGAACGGATACAATGAGTCCATCCCTGCACTCGGACACAACTGTGAGTACACCTTCGAGTGGAGTCAGGATTTCGCCTCCGCCATCATGCACGAAGTGTGCACGAGGGACGGCTGCGATTACCACAAGGACTACCAGGCCTCGGTGAATCCCGTGACCACGCCCTCCACCTGTTCGGTGGCGGGACAGACCGTCTACACGGCGACCTGCACCCCCGATCATGGGCCCCAGCAGACTGACACCAAGACCGTCAACCTGCCCCTGGCCGAGCACACCTATACCATCACCGAGATCCATTGGAACACCACCCTCAACACAGAAGCCATGACCGTCGAGGTCGTGAAGACCTGCAGCGTCTGTGACGAGTCTGCCGAAGGACACACCGCCACCGAGACCGTGGCGGTCCTGGTCGAGACCACTCCCGCCACCTGTACTGAGGCAGGAAGCAACCACTTCTACGTGGGTGGAACCGAGCTCGAAGGATACGATGTGGCTATCCCCGCAACGGGTCACCACCTGACCCACCACGCCGGACAGGCCGCCACCTGTACTGAGGCCGGATGGCAGGAGTTCGACACCTGCGATGTATGCGGCCACTCCACATTCGACGAAATCCCTGCGCTCGGACACGACCTGGTCCACCACGACGCCAAGGCCCCCGCCATGGGCGAAGTGGGATGGGATGCGTATGACACCTGCAACAGGTGCGATTACACCACCTACGTGGAGATCCCGGCGTTACACGGCTACACCATCACCGTCTACGGCGGAGTCGTCGCCGAGAAGGGCCAGCCGGCAACTCTCAGTCAGATCACCGTACCCGAGAACACCGTCGTCACCGTGACCTACAACGGAAGCGATTTCGGATACTGGTCCGACAGTTACGATGATTACATCCCCGGAGAATCCTTCGACATCCTCGTCGCCTGCGACCTCTATGTCACCGCGCACGACGTTAACGACCGCGAATACGGCGCTTGGGCAGTCGAGTCCGAACCCACCTGCACGGAGGACGGCCTCATGTGCCGTACCTCCGGCGAGTTCCGCGAGTACAGGGTGATCCCGGCCCTTGGTCACATCAGCGATGGAGTCCTTGTGGTCGATACCCCCGCCACCTGCACTACCGCCGGAGCCGGCCACACCACCTGCGAGAGATGCCACGGCGAGATCGATGAGGTCATCGAGGCCACCGGACACCACCATGTGTTCACCACCGAGGTATTAGCAGACGGACCCATAGTCGGTAAGCTGAAGGGCGTTTGCTCCGAATGCGGACACACCGTACTGAAGGATTACATCGTCCCTGTCTATCCCACCGGCGATATGGTCGTGACCTTCGATTGGGATAACGCCCGCCATGACGTGAACGCAACTCTCAGGGATGAGGTCCACACCATGTGGAAGTTCACCGATGCGCAGGGTGTCGAGAGGCAGGCCTACCTGTACCAGATTGTGAGGGACATCCATCACAACGGATACATCTCCGGTGTGGATGTGACCACCTGGGTCTTCTGGGCCGATTACGGTGCGCACAGCCCCGTATACATCGCACGCCACAACGATACTACTCCGGTCTACGGAGGAGCTAACAACAGTGCAAGTTGGGCGGTTGCGGGATATGTGGACAACATGACCGAGTTTGCCTATTTCATTGACCACCTCTCTGCAGAGGTAATGATCGGAGGAGAGGAGTTCCATCTGACCCTCGGAATGGACAACGGAGCACATGCCTCTGCCCTGTTCGACCTCTACGATAAGTGGGCTGACAGAGTCAACGAGGGAATGGCCGGTCTCTACAGCATCGACCACGCGACCTATCTCGGATGGGACTGTACTGTCTACTACAACGATGATGAGTCGTTCTACGTCAATTCTGACAACTGTTGTGTGAGATGGACCACCAGCAACATGATCAACGGAATTGAGCGCGGAGACATCGTAAGGGTGGTCTCCGTAGACACGGAGTTCACCAAGCCGTTCACTCAGGGCTACTGGAATTCCAGCAACTTCCCGCTGTTCTCCTCGTACTACTTCAACAGCATGCCTACTCTGGAGAACTCCACCTATTTCTGCTTGAAGTTGATCAACGGAAACTACAACTCCGCAGATTTCACCCAGGGCAGCTACAGGCTCAACTTCTTCAACGGAGACAGCAGGAACCTCATAATGTGGATAACGCCCAACCTCGGATCCCACGAGCAGCTTGACAGGATCGAGGTCCTCAGCCTCGACGGTGTGTGGATGACCGTACCCTCGGTCCTCAGCGACGGACACTACGTGTTCGACATTCAGGACAAGTCCATCGTCGGCCTCTACAGGTACATGATGGAGAACAACCCCGGCAGGTTCGTACTGCCCAACGATCCCGCCTTCAACGGAGTGTACCTCAGGTGCGTAACCAGCAAGGTGCCCTACGACAGTACCGTGACCGTGATCGATGGAACGTTCAGGAACGAAGCCTATGAGTATGTCTCAGAGGGACCTGTCTACGGCGGAGAGGACGTCTACCTGCGGTATGAAGACAGGGAGGACAAGGAGTTCGCCGGCATCAACGTGAAGGTCGGTGACGGCGAGCCCCAGTTCTACGAATATTGCACGAGCTACGAGGTACCCGCGGGAAGTTCCGTGACCATCCAGATTGTCTATAAGGACCGGGAAGGCCAGAAGGTGCAGATCGACTTCACCTGTACCGCGGGCGGTTCCATCGATGGAAGGTCTGGGCTGTATTATGTCGGCGACTATGCCGAATGCAATGCATTCCCCGGTTACGGTTACATATTCGTCGGATGGTTCGATGTCACCGGAGGGTTAGAGCCTGCCGAAGATAACCAGTGCGGATGGTATTCCTATTTCGGGGCGAGCGTACGGGCCGCCGCTGCCTACAAGGCGGTCTTCAAGCCCATCGACGCTGCGCTTCTGGCGGAGGATTACACCATCGTCCTGGCCACCGGCGGATTCATCCACTGGGCGGACACCCCTGTGTATCTGTCAGCACTGTACGGCAGCACCGAGTATTCTGAGAACAGGATCAACACGCACGCAGACCCCAACCTCGAACCGGTCCACAGGTGGGACATGTTCTCCAACCTGGAGTTGGTGGAAGGCGAACTTGTCAACGGTGACAAGATCGGACCCCAGTTCCCCATCGAACCCGATGAGGAATTCGATGTGAAGTACAGCGGGGACTACACCACAGTCAAGGCGGTATTCGAGAGCGAGGTTGAATACTACGAAGTCACGTTATACGACCGCGGCGAAGTGTTCCAGCGTCTCGATATCGCTAACGATGTGCCATATTATGCACCGTATGCGCCGGAGGAGCGCGAGGGATACAACTTCATCGGATGGAACACCGCAGAGGACGGTTCCGACGTTGCCTACGAGGCAGGCGATACCGTAGAGCTCGACGGCGATCTCGTCCTGTACGCCCAGTGGGAGGCCAAGACCTTCCGCACACGCGTCAACGTCGACGGACTGTCGTATCGGTTCTACAACACCACCAGTGCGTATGTCCTCGTGACCTACGGGCAGACAGCTACTATCCCCGCGAACCTCGCAACCCTCTACGGTGCGACGCTCACCGGCTGGTACTACATGCAGGACGAGCAGAAGGTCGCCGTTGCTTCTGACGGCACGGGAATGATCCCCTACGGCATCTCCGACATCTATGCGGTGTTCGAGTACAAGCAGTACACCTTTACCTTCGACAAGGGTGCGGAGGATGCCACCGGTACGATGCAGAACGTAACGTTCACCATAGCTGACCTCGAGGACGAGATCTCCTACTTCAGCTATGTCTTCGACCGTAACAGCATCACGTTCCAGAGGCCCGCATACTATCTGTCCAAGTGGACGTTTAACGATACCGGCATGGGTACGTCGTATTCCTCGGTAAAGATCACCTCCTCCATCCTGCAGCTCGCGGATGCTAACGAGAACACAATCAACCTCACCGCAGTTTGGCTGTCCAAGGACTACTACGTGAAGTACAGCAAGGGCGACATCGGAAACGGTACGTTCCTCGGAACGCTCTCCTCCAGTTCATTCATGGTGAAGGCAGATGCCCCTCTGACGCTTAACAACGGAAACGCGTTCTCCTGCAGCGGTCTGACCTTCATCGGATGGAACACCGCCATCGACGGTTTCGGCAGGCAGTACGCTCCGGGAGAGTCCGTAGGTCTTGAGTTCATCCTTGCCAACTACTCGGAGGGTGTGACGAACATTACACTGTATGCACTGTGGGCCAAGCCGAATTACGGCATAACCTTCCATGGTCCCGAGGGAGCGGAATACAGTACCGCCAGTGACTACTATGTGTACAACACGCCGAACACACTGCCTCTGCTGTCCGCCATGGGAGCTGGATTCTCCGTCGACGGATACACGTTCCTCTACTGGACCGAGGATCCGCAGGGACTCTTTGGCGAACACTATACCGACGGTGCGACCGTCTCGGCACTGACCAGAACGGGATCCCTCGATCTCTACGGAGTATGGGCACCCAATACCTATACCGTGGTGTTCGATGCGAACGGCGGAGAGGGTTCGATGGAGAATCAGACCTTCCAGGTGAACGTACTGCAGGCCCTGACGGCCAATGCATACAGCAGGGAGGGATTCCACTTCGAACACTGGTGCAACGTGGACTACAACCAGGGCGCATACTTCGAAGATGGGGAGGAGGTCAGGAACCTTTGCGAATACGGCGAGCTGACCGACCACAAGCTCTCTTCGACCGTCACCCTCTATGCGAGCTGGTACGAGAACGAGTAAACCCCTTCATCAAACCCTTTCCCAAACCTCTTCCCCGACAGGGATTTTTAACCGTATCTCCATACATGGGCGATGAAGCTCAGAGTGCGCGCCGCCGACCTCACGACCTACGAACCCATCGTCCTGCTCAATGCGGAGGACTGTCTCGTGATGGGCGTGGGCCCCACCGACCGTGTGCGCATCGAAGGCAGGAACCCGGCGGTGGCCACCGTGACCATCACCGACTTCCCGGACATCCGCGGATGCATCTCCATGCCCACGAACCTTCTGGAGAGATGCAGGGTCTCCAAGGGGGATTACGTCGACGTCTCCTACAGTCCCCTGCCCGGTTCCATCCGCTCCGTGAGAAAGAAGATCAACGGCGGTAAACTGGCTGCCAACGAGATCGACTCCATCGTCTGGGACATATTCAGCGGGAACCTCTCAGAGAAGGAGATCCTCGCCTTCGTATCGGCCTTCAACGTCAACAACTCGGACATCGCGGAGGTGGCCTTCCTGACCAGGTCCATGGCCTCCACCGGCCACACCGTCGACCTGGGGGTGAGGCCGGTCTTCGACTTCCACAGCCTCGGCGGCCTGCCCGGCAACAAGATAACACCTATCGTGGTGTCCATCGTGGCATCCGAGGGTCTGACCATCCCCAAGATGTCCTCGCGCGCCGTCAGCAGCGCATGCGGAACGGCCGATTTCATCGACACGTTCTGCGACGTGGAGATGGATGCGGACGCCCTCGTGAAGGCGGTCAATGAGGCGGGAGGCGTGTTCGCCTGCGGAAACGAAGATTACGCTCCTGTAGGCAGGATGATCATCCGCGCCGAGCGCCCCATGGGCATCGACCCTCGCCCCACCATGATGGCATCCATCATGAGCAAGAAGGTCGCCATCGGGACCACCCACCTGCTGGTGGACATCCCCCTGGGCAGGACCACCAAGACCCCGGACCTGGCGTCCGCCAGGGACTTCGCCGAGGCCATCAGGAACCTCGGCACCATCCTGGGCATACACATCGAATGCGCCATAACCCGCGCCGACCAGCCCCTGGGAAGGGCCATTGGACCCATCCTCGAGGCTAAGGAATGCATCGAGGTTCTCGAGGGCAGGGACGCCGATCCCGAGATCGTCGACAAGGCCTGTTCCATCGCGGGGATCATTCTCGAGATGGCCGGTGAGAAGGACGGCAGGGCCCGCGCGGAGGAGATCCTCCACTCCGGAAAAGCCCACGAGAAGTTCCTTCAGATCGTGAAGACCCAGAACGGTAATCCTGACCTCAAATCGACCGACCTGATCCCGGGCAGCTTCTGCAAGGACGTGCACGCCAAGAGGGACGGTTTCGTCGGCTACATAGACAACCACAGCCTGGTCGCCATCGCCAAGGCGACCGGCGCCCCCTTCGAGATCGAAGGCGGCATCGAGATGCTGCATAAGGTCGGCGATGCCGTGAAGGAGGGCGACGTCCTGTTCAAGATCTACGCCGGAAGCAAGCCGTTCCTCGAGCGCGCCATAGAATCGGCGAGGTCGCGCCGCCCCATGGCGGTCGTCGCCGAACCGCCCGAGATCACGGAAGGGCCGATGGTCGTCGAGCGCATTCCCACCAAGGAGATGCTGGACCTCATCCGTTTCAGGTCCTGAGAATTTTCTGATAAAAGGTGAGGGGGCCGAAGCCCCCTAAGGGATTTGGATCACTCCCACTCGATGGTGGCGCAGGGCTTGGGAGAGAGATCGTAAAGGACGCGGTTCACTCCCTTTACCTCAGAAAGGATCCTCTGGGTAATCTTGTTCAGGAGGGGCCACGGTACTTCCTCGACGGTGGCGGTCATGGCATCCTTGGTGTTGACTGCCCTGATGATGACGGGCCAGTCCCACAGCCTCTTGCCGTCCTTGACGCCGGTGGATCTGTAGTCGGGGACGATGGTGAAGTACTGCCATACCTTGCCCTGGAGTCCGGCGTTGGCGAACTCCTCGCGGAGGATGGCGTCGGATTCCCTGACGGCCTCGAGCCTGTCGCGGGTGATGGCTCCGGTGCAGCGGACACCGAGTCCGGGTCCGGGGAAGGGCTGGCGGAAGACCATGCTGTCGGGCAGACCGAGCTGCTTTCCTACCACACGTACTTCATCCTTGAACAGGAGCTTGACAGGCTCGACGAGTTCGAATCCGAACTTCTCGGGGAGACCGCCGACGTTGTGATGTGCTTTGACACCATGGGATTCTAGGATGTCAGGGTAGATGGTACCCTGTCCGAGGAACTTGACTCCCTCGATCTTCTTGGCTTCCTCCTCGAAGACGTTGATGAACTCCGCTCCGATGATCTTCCTCTTCTGCTCAGGGTCGGAGACTCCTGCGAGCTTGTCGAGGAAACGGTCGGTGGCGTCAACGTAGACCAGGTTGGCCTTCATCTGGTTGCGGAACACGTCGATGACCTGCTCGGCCTCTCCTTTGCGGAGCAGACCGTGGTTGACATGAACGCAGGTGAGATTCTTGCCGATGGCTTTGATGAGAAGGGCGGCGACCACGGAGGAGTCGACTCCTCCCGACAGTGCAAGAAGGACTTTTCCGTCGCCGATCTGTTTCTGAAGGGCTTCTACCTGTTCCTTGATGAATGTGTCTGCGAGCTCGGGGGTGGTGATGCGAACCATTGATTCGGGGCGAACGTTGCTGTCCATGGGGATACCTCGTGTTATAGGGACTTGATGCAGGTAATCCTTTTTAGAACATTGGTTGGCGTCAGGAATGGTACGGGCATCTTTCCCCCAAGCACTGCCTGTTCTTGGGTGAATAACCGCAGTGTACCGGGGTCGATTCCATGTTCACGCCGAGTTTCCTCTTGCAGAATTCCACCGCTGCGAGAATCGCGGTATATGAATCACGCTTGCAACAGCGGGGGCCTCCGTATTTGGATATTTCGGACAGTGCCAGAGAGGTCATTTCGTTCGAAAGCGACCAGGGTTCCCCGGCCAACGGAGTGGAGCCCGTGACGATGGATACGAACATCCCGGTGCTGATTCCCGCCCCGCAGGCTCCCCAGAATCCGCAGGCACCTCCCGGGACGCTGCTTCCGCGGGAGATCATCTCCTTCAGGGATGCTTCGAGATCTATGTTCCCTCCGGAGTTGCGGTATGCTGTTAGAAGGGATGCACCCACGAGCACATGGTGTTCGGGACCGTGCATGTGACAGAACTTCTGGGACATCAGTTTGTTGAGTATTTCTATCGGATTGCGGGAAGCTTCCGAAAGACAGATCCTGACCACGGTGTCCATGCCTTTGGTGTGGCACCCGTCGCAGATGTAGTGGCCCTTTCCGCAGCGTGCGCGGCTCATGAAAGTCTTCCCGCAAATGGCACAGGTCATCTCAGTCTCGGAATCGAGATACACCAGCTCGGAACCGCAGATCAGGCATCCGTTCTCCATGCATGCGAATCCCCTTTGTGCTAAAAAATACTGGCTCTCTGTAACGCCTGCGCGCACTGTTTTAGAAAGAGGATTTGTTTCCAGAAGAAGTGATTTAGTTGGAAATATAAAACAGAATCATAGAAAGACCGTGTTTACGAACGAGCTGACGGAGTCGCGAGTGAGTAAACACGGTCTTTCTACGCGCGCGCCTACTCTTTCGAACTGTATCCGGCGAAAAATCTCCATAGCTCACGCTGACAGAAACCGATGCAGGGCTTCACTGTGCAATCAAAATCGCACACTGCAGCTATCTGTCTTCACAGAATACGGAAGAAGGAGTCTTCAGATCCAATGCCCAATGCGGGCGTGTTTCGTTGTAGAATTCGATATACTGGCTCATGAGTGCGTCATATTCCTCCAGGGTTGCTTCTCCGGGAAGATTCGCCTCGCGGCGAATCGACCCGTGCCAGCGTTCCACCTTGCCTTGGGTCGTCGGTTTGCGTACGCCACCCATAACATGACGGATACCTTTGGATTCGCACCACTCGTCGAATCTCGTATCCCCTCCGTTATTGGCAGCCCATTGGGTACCATGATCCGAAAGTATGGCTCTGGGTGTACCGTATTCCTCTATGCATTCTTCCAGTATCCTGAGAACGTTATCCGTCGTCGCATACACGTCGACGGTATGAGACAGCATCCTGCGTGACTTGTCGTCTATGACCGACAGGAACTCTACCTTTCTGCCTGTAGTTCTGTCTGTTCCCAGCTCCACGTAGTCGATCTGCCACATGTCGTTGGCATGTGGCATCTCGAAGGATTTGTAGACCTTCCCGATGCGCATCGTGACATTCTCGAATCCCGCTTCCCGGAGCACCGCATGTACTGTGGGATGGGATGCATTGACACCCGAGATCTTGCCGATCTTGGCGGCACCCAGTTTCATGTAGGCTTGCTTCGTTTCGATCACAGCGTCCCTGATTTCATCGCGTTTCGGAGTGTACTGTCCTTTTGCCGGCCCCGGGCGTTTCGGGGCCAGCATTTTCGTGTAGCCCTCGATCTTGGTGTATTTGGTGTAGGGCACTCCGAATCTGTGGTAATGCTTTGCCTTCAGGAAACGGTTGCGAAGGGAACGGATGTGCGTGTGGGAATATCCGAATTTCTTTCCGATATCCCTCAGCGAGGAGCGTTCCTTATCGGAACGCCCATTTTCAAAGCAGAACCTCTCCAAAACGAGGGCTCTTTTCCGCTCGGTCAAGGCTATCTTTTTTAACCTTTGTTTCTCATGATGACTTAGGGTTTTTTGCATGTTTCGACAACCTGGAAAAAACCCTAACTTTTGATAAGTCTTTGCAGGAGCGAACAGACACTCGTTCGTTCGCCGACTTCGTCAGCTCACTCACTCGTGTCTGTTCGCTCAGATTCATTCTGCTGTAAACTTATCTTGTTTCTAAAACAAACGCCTGCGCGCACGCATATTATAATATGGATGCAGACTGATACGGGGCCATCATGTCAAAGATTCTGATTAACGTCGCCTGGCCCTACGCCAACGGCCCAATCCATCTCGGCCACGTGGCAGGTTCGCTCCTCCCTCCGGATATATTCCGCAGGTATCATGTCCTGCTCGGCAACGAGGTCTGGATGGTGGGCGGTTCGGACCAGCACGGTACCCCCATCACGGTTTCCGCAGATAAGGAGGGAGTATCCCCTGAGACCATCGCCGAGCGCTACCACCAGATCAACAAGGAGAGCATCGAGGGACTGGGCATAGAGTACACCCTTTACAACAAGACCCACTGCCCCGTGCATTTCGAGATCACCCAGCACATGTTCACCCGCCTGAAGGAGAACGGATATATCTATGAGGTCGAAGAGGACGAGTACTACTGTCCTAAATGTGCCAAGTTCCTTCCCGACAGGTATGTGGAGGGAATCTGTCCCAAATGCGGTGCCACCGACGTCCGTTCCGACCAGTGCGACTCCTGCGGAGCCACTTTCGTGCCCGGAGACGTCCTTCAGCCCCACTGTACCCGCTGCGGAACCACTCCTGAGGTAAGGTCCTCCAAGCAGTTCGCATTGAAACTCTCCGCCTTCGAGAAACCTCTCATGGAGGAACTCGCTAAGAACACCCACTGGCGTTCCAACGTCAAGGCGTTCACCGAGAACTTCGTCAAAGGAGGACTCAAGGACAGATCCATCACCAGGGACATGTCCTGGGGAGTCCCCATCCCTGTCGAGGGCGAGGAATGGAAATCCAAGGTCATCTACGTGTGGTTCGATGCGGTCATCGGTTATCTGTCTGCTACCGTCCAGCACGCCAGGGACATCGGACAGCCCGATTACTGGAAGACCTTCTGGCAGAATCCCGATTGTAAGCATTACTACTTCATCGGAAAGGACAACATTCCGTTCCACTCCATCATCTGGCCCGCCATGCTCATGGGCATGGAGGAGGGTTACAACCTTCCCTATGACATCCCCGCCAACGAGTACTTAATGTTCGGCGGTGCCAAGCTCTCCAAGAGCAGGAAGGGTGTCGCATCCGCGGCATCCGCCAACATACCCAGGGACATCAAACACGTGCTGGAGAAGTTCGATCCTGAGGAGATCAGGTACTATCTCTCGGTGGTCATGCCCGACCTTCACGACTCGGATTTCACCTGGGAGGACCTGGAGACTAAAGTCAACAACGAACTGGTCGCCGCCCTCGGTAACTTCTACCACAGGTGTCTCAGTTTCACCCACAAGAACTTCGGCGAGATCCCCGCCAATCCGGAACCCGATGCAAAGGTTACCGAGGCCATCGCCAAATACCTCAAAGACTACAACACGCACATCTCTGTCTGCGACTTCAAGAAGGCTATCCAGGATGTTATGGCACTGGCCCACTTCAGCAACGAGTACTTCAACTCCTGCATGCCCTGGAAGCTCGTCAAGGAAGACAGGGAGAAATGCGGAAGGGTGCTGTACGATAACCTCAGGCTCGTGAAGGCCCTGTGTATCATGGCATGGCCTTTCATGCCCAAGTCCTCCGAGAGGATCTGGGGATTCATGGGTCTTCCCGGCACCATCGCCGAAGCAGGCATCGCCGCCGTGGAGTCCGCCCTGCCCGCAGGAACGAAACTGAACGAACCTGTCCCCGTGTACGGCAAGATCGACCTCAAGGTAATGTTCCCCGAACTCTACGGACAGCCCGAGGCCGATGTCAAGATCAAGGAGAAGAAACAGGCCCCCGCCAAGCTCGAAGGTCCCTTCGCGGACTTCAGGATGCTCGACCTGAGGGTCGGACAGGTCATCAAGGTCGAAGACCATCCAAACGCCGACAAGCTCTACAAGCTCACTGTAGACCTGGGCGAGGCCGAGCCCCGCACCATCTGCGCCGGACTGAAAGCATACTACACCCCCGAAGAGATGCTGAACAGGAAGGCGATAGTCGTCAGCAACCTGGCGCCCAGGCCCCTGAGGGGTGTCGATTCATGCGGAATGCTGCTGGCGGCCGACGACGAGACCCTGGGTGGTAACACCGTGGCATTGCTGAAACCCTCCAAGGACGTGCCTGTCGGAACCAAATTCAACTGCGGACTGGAGAATTCCTCGTCCGAGATCGATTACAAGAAACACTTCGCGGCCGTCATCATGAAGGTGACCTCCGTGAAGGAAGGTATCGAGGGAGTCCCCGCGGACGCCCCCGCCTACATCGCTGCAGTCTACGATGGGGAGAAAGCGATCACCCTGTCGGACGGCAACGGGACCGTGGCCACCGTCGAGAGGAAGATCACCGACGGTGCCGGAGTGAGATGATAACATGGATAACGCACAGACAGAACCTTTCGACGATTTCAGGAGGATCGAGCTCCGTATCGGCACCGTGGTCGAAGTCAACGACCACCCCGAGGCCGAGAAGCTCTACGTCCTGAAAGTGGACCTGGGCGAGGAGGAACCCCGCACCATAGTGACCAACATCAAGAGCTACTACCCCTACGACAAGATGATGGGAAGGAAGCTCCTGGTGGTATCCAACCTCAAATCCGCCAACTTCCGCGGAGTGAAGTCCTTTGGCATGCTGATGGCAGCCGAGGATCTGGAGATGGGAGGCAATTCCCTTCTTCTCTTGGATCCCTCCGTGGACGTGCCCAACGGCACCCTCATGAGCTGCGGAATGGAGACCAAGGGACTCAGGTGCGAGATGAAGCACCTCGAGAAGGTGACCATCAAGGTCGCCAAGGTTGTCGACGGAAAGTTCATGGGAATGGACATCGAGCTTCCTGAGGGAGCACCCGAGCGTGTCGCCGCCGTCATCGACGGAGACAAAGCAGTGGTCCTCGGCGACGGCAAAGGATGCGTCATGACTGTGGACGGCGACATCAAGGACGGAGCCCCCGCATTATGATCGCCGATCTGCACGTCCACACCTGTTATTCGAATGACGGTAAGTCATAGCCGCAGCAGGTCATAGACCGCTGTATCGAAGACGGGATCGGATGTGTGGCAATCACTGATCACAACGAATTCAAGGCCTTTGAGGACCTCAAGGACAACGGGAAAGTCATCGTGATCCCCGCCGAAGAGGTATCCTCGAAGGACGGACATATAGTAGCTCTGGGTATAGACAGACAGATCACCCGCGGGATGTCGATCCAGGAGACCATCGACGCCATCCACGAGGCAGGCGGCTATGCTATCGCCGCACACCCTTACAGATGGTGGTCGGGACTCGGACCCAGAAACACCAAGAAATACGATTTTGACGGGACCGAGGCACTCAACGCAAGGTCCATCCCGAGTGCCAACATCAAGAGTCTGGCACTTGCGAAAAAACTTGGCAAACCCATGACCGCCGGAAGCGATGCGCACTCTCCCGAGAGGGTCGGTTGGGGATATGTCGAACTGCCCGACGGACTGACCACCTGGCAGGAGGTCGTGCAGGCGATCATGGAGGGGAAGGCAGTTCCCCACAGCAAATCCCGCGGATTCATCAGGACTCTCCGTTACGGTATTAAGTCCATTGGACAGTGGATGTTCCGCGGGTTCCGCAAGATGTGATTTAAATAGGTAATTACTTTTGAAGTAGTATTTCGAAAGTAAATAAAACCTGTATTAGGATAGCACATCCGCGCAGAATCTTCTTTATCTCAAGGGGCAGGGAATCGTAGATGGAAAACAGGTCTGGGACAGTGTGATTATGCCGGGCAGGAGACTCAATTATTCCATCACGCAGGAGAACCACGAGAAGCTGCTGAAACTGCATGCTTTGACGGCATCATCGAGGACCTGCAGAACAACGGTACCAAGTACGGGGCGTTGCTCGCTGAGGTGCTGAAAAACGAAGCGAACCACTCGGAGATCCGCAGCTGAGCTCATCGGATCTAGGACTCTCACTTAAATTACTGACCAAAATCTACATCTAACAGTTTTTTAAACGTTGGCGTATTCATCCCACTAGAAAATGAAAGTATCAGTGGACGGAGTCGAATTTAGATACAAGAGCGCATCAGTGTTGGAAGGGATTACCCTCGAACTGGACGGTGCGGGTTTGACCTCTATCATCGGCCCCAACGGGGTGGGGAAAACAACATTTTTGCATTGCATCAACCGTCTGCTGACGCCGTCCTCCGGAACTATCTTGGTGGATGATGTCGATGTCAAAGAATACAAGACCCGTGATTTGGCTAAAGTCGTGGGTTATGTTCCGTATTCCGGGAGCAAAGGGTTCCCGCTCACGGTCCTTGATACCGTTGTGATGGGCCGTCATCCATATAGTACCATTCGTTCGACGAAGAAAGATGTGCAGGCTGCTTATGAAACCCTTGACATGCTGGAGATCAGCGAATTTGCTCTGCGTCCGTTCTCCGATCTGTCAGCGGGTCAGAGGCAGAAGGTGATGCTGGCGCGCGGAATCGTCCAGGAACCTCGCATTCTGCTCCTGGATGAACCTACCGCCAATCTTGATATCAAACACCAAATGGAAGTGACGAAGATTCTCCTGGATCTTTCCCGTTCCAAGGATATGAACATCATCATGGTCAGTCACGACCTCAATATCGCCGCCAAATACTCTGACCGTGTGGTGATGATGCACCAGGGAAAGATATTCCGCGTCGGCACTCCGGCAGAAGTGATAACCTCGGAAAACCTGAGGACCGTGTATGATGTGGAAGCGGAGATAACCGAACACTGCGGCAGGCCGTACGTCCTTCTCAACGGCCCCCTGTGAGGTTGGTTTATGGACAAGACGTTTGAGGAGAATTATCACGCGTTCGTGCTCAAGCGCCTGATATTCATTCTGATCTGTGTCCTGTTGGTGCTTGTTTTCGCCGCTGCATCCTGTCTCATTGATGGTAGGGATATCGAATTTCTCGAAGTCTACCGTGTAATCTGGAGGCATATCAACGGTGCCACCTACGAATTCGGCAGTACCGGGTACTGGGATGATTACATCGTATGGAACACCCGTATGCCCCGTACCGTCATGGCCATTCTCGCAGGGATGGCATTGGCTGCCTGCGGTGTGGCCATGCAGAGCATCATGGCCAATCCCCTGGCTGATGCGTACACGACCGGAATCTCATCCGGTGCCTGTTTTGGAGCAATTCTGGCAATCGCAATCGGTTTCTCCTTCACTTCCGCCGCCGGGGAGTATGCTATCGTCGGTAACGCTTTCCTGATGGCACTGGTTCCTGCGCTCATAGTCGTCGGTCTTTCCAGATTCATGAACACCTCTCCCGCTACGCTGATCCTCATCGGAACTGCTGTATCGTATCTGTTCGGATCTCTGAATACCATTGTCCTGGTGAATGTCGACGAAGAGACACTTTCTACCGCATACCTTTGGCAGATTGGGTCTTTCGAGAACATGTCCTGGAATGAACTCACGGTACCTTTCGCGGTGACTGTTGCGGGTTCGCTGATTCTCTCGCTGATGTCGAGAAAACTCAATGTGATGATGACCGGAGAGGACGAAGCCAAGAGTATGGGTCTCGATGTGGAGAATTTCCGCACTTTCATACTGGTGATCATGTCGCTGATGGTGGCAGCCATCATCAGCTACACCGGGATAATTGGATTCGTGGGTCTGGTCGCGCCGCACATTGTCCGCATGGTCATCGGTTCCGATAACCGCTTCCTGATTCCCGCATCGATGGCATTCGGCGCTGTGCTATTGGTCGGTGCGGATCTTTTGGCACGTATCGTGGTGCACCCCTACGAGATGCCGGCCGGAATCATCCTGATGTTCATCGGAGGACCGATGTTCCTATATCTGATTATCAAGCGCAGAAGTTACGGGGGTCTGTGATTGGACTGGAAGGAGTTCGTCCCCATCTACCGTAAATTCATTTCCAGGAAGGCGGCTTTCTGTGTCCTGCTTCTTCTGGGTCTATGCGTATTGTTGATCATTGCCCCTGTTTTTGGACAGTTCAAGATACCCGTGGGGGAGGTATATGATATCATCTTAACCCATCTTACCGGAGGAACGGTCGAAAGCTACGGAAAGGACCGTGCGGTGTGGGGAATACGTCTTCCCAATGCCATCACTGCCGTTGTGGTAGGTTTCGCTCTCGGATCATGCGGTGCCGTTATGCAGAGCCTGTTGCGCAATCCCCTTGCAGATCCGTACACCATGGGAATCTCCTCGGGAGCTTCGCTGGGTGCGGCACTGTTCTTCGTGATGGGTATCAGTGTGCTTCCGTTCCTTAGCGGGGACTATGCGATGATTGCCAACGCTTTCATCCTGTCGCTGATCCCCACAGGCATTGCCATCCTCATTTCATGTTTCCGTCGGATGAGTACTACCGCAATAATTCTGGCTGGAATCGCCGTGATGTACACGTTCGGAGCCATCACCTCCACCATAATGCTGATCGCAAACCCTACCCAGCTGAGTCAGGTCTATATGTGGAATCTCGGCAACATCGGTACTGGTTCGTGGGGGAGGATAGGGTTAATCGTTGTGTTGGTAGCCGTATGCACCTCTGTTCTCATGGTCATGAGCCGTAAGATCGACATCCTGACCGGAAGCGATGACATGGCCAAGACCGTAGGGATGAATCCGATGGTCTGCCGCATGTCCCTGATGGTTCTGATTTCCCTCATGGTAGCTGTCATCGTCAGTTTTACTGGTACTATCGGTTTCATCGGATTGGTGGGGCCTCATCTAGCCCGTATTTTCGTAGGCAGTTCATCCCGCCATCTCATTCCAGCATCGGGATTCACAGGAGCCATGCTACTTCTTACTTCGCAGTGTATCGCTATTAATCTCGGTTCCTTGCCCATAGGAGTAATAACTTCGCTCATAGGCTGTCCAGTTTTCCTGGCCCTCCTCATCAAACAGCGCAATTCCGAATGGAACTGAGAATATACGTGATGAATCCAATTTTGATAGGATTTAAATAAAAACCAATAATCTTGGATGTATAAGCCAATGGTAACATGAACGTAAAACTGATCGCAATTGTAGCCGTTATTGCCGTTGTGGCGGCCGGAGGTACCGGTGTGTACTTCCTTACTAAAGACAACGGAGAGAAACCTATCGCAGTGTCGGATCTTGCCGACTGCCGTCTTCTTGTTTATGGAAACGCGAACAACGACGACGTGATCAACAACGATGATGTCAGGCTCATCGAGAAGCTTATTGCTGACAAGAGCGAGGACTGGAGCACCAAGTATCCTTTCGCTGATGCCAACAATGATATGAAACTCGATTCCGCCGACGTCGACATGGCTAAGAAGATCCTTAACCGCGACAGCATGGAAATCAATGTCGCCTACAAGGACGGAGATGCCTTCAAGGCTGACAAGGTGAATTACCCCATCAAACACGCCATCGTCGTCGGTGACAACCCCGCTATCGCAATAAAGACCGTGGGTGCCCTCGACAAGATTGTCGGTATTGCAGTCACTGAGCTTACCACCGACCCCATCTACTCCGATCTCACTGATGAGAGTAAGATCACCCGCGTGGGCAACAAATCCACTGCTGCCACCATTTCTCTTATTTCCAACGTCCACGAGAAGTACAACGACGCAGTCGTTCTGACCTCGTCTTCATCCAGGTATCTCACCAACGAAAGCGACATCGAGGCAGCAGGTGTTCCCGTCGTCAGGTTCAACGTCGACGGAGGAACCTCTGGTCTGGAATCTATCCAGGGAATCCTCACTGTCGGATATCTCCTGGGGTGTGAGGAGAAATCCCAGAAGTTTGCCAACTTCTGTGACGAAATCCTCAAGAACGTTGCCGATAAGGTCAGTGCAAACGTGAAGACAAAGGAGACCTGCATTGCTACCAACAGGACTAAGAACGTTTCCGGTCTTTCCTCCGAGTACTACCCCATCGTCAACCTTGCCGGAGGCAACAATGTCATTACTAAGGACACTACCCAGACCTCTTTCAACGGCGCCAGTGACGATTGGCTTCTTGCTTATGAGTTCAAGCACATCGTTCACTCCACATCTCTCGGATACGTGACCACGCTCGATGAGAAGTCTGAATACGATACCTATGCTGCTAACTTCAAAGATTTGCAGCAGTACAAAGACAAGCACTTCGTGCTCGTCAATGCCAACCTGCCTGCTGCTATCAGGGTTGCATACATTGCATCCTACTTCTATCCTGATCTCTTTGATGCAGATTATGGAGACAAGATGCTGAAGACCTTCTTCGATGACTACCTCAGCAACATGAAGTCTTACAAGATTGCAGACGGTACCTTCATGGTGAAGTACACTGACGTGTACGCCTGAAACTCTTTGGCCTCTCCGGAGGCCTTACCTTTTCACCTTCGGATGATAACATGAAAGAAGCTGTTTTCGTTATGGCCTATGGTTCCGACAGATTCGGCAGTTACGGGAGTGCTGGTAAGATTCATGCAGAGCGCATCGAGAAGATTACCGGCATCAAGACCTACTACGGTTTCGCATCCCAGCAGGAACCCCGCTGGGAGGACACTATGAAACAGATGATCCAGGACGGTGTCGATACCGTTTATGCGATACCGTTCTTCATATCTGCCGACAGATACGCTTCGACATTCGTTGCCCGTTTCCTCGGATTCGATAAGGAACAGAGGAAAGGTATCTGCAGCAAGTGGGGTAATGTCAACATTATCGAAACCGGGGGATTCACGGATCATCCTGGAATGGACAAGGTAATGACAGAGATTGCTGAACATTACAAGGCCGTTCCCGGCAAGACAGGCATAGTCCTTATCAGTCACGGTGCACGTGATTGTGCAGGTACGCCTCTGGCCGAGAGCGCTGCCGATTATCTCCGCAAAAGGGGTTTCATGGTAATCTGCGGATATAACGAGCATCAGCACCCTGATGATATCGAATCGGTTGAACAGGCCACAGGAACGGAAGGAATCGAGAATATCCTGGTTATTCCATTCTTCGTTTCGCCCAGTTCGCATACCTGCGAGGACATCGTTGAGACTCTGAAGCTGGATTCGGACAGGAAGAGGATGTACCCGTTCAACGGAAAGATGTATCCTTTGACCTATACCTACGAGGTGGGAATGAGTCCCAGCGTGGCGGAGATTCTTGCGGAAAGAGTAATCGAAGCAAAAGGACATTAAGCACACTACACCCTGTGGCAGAGTTTGGAAAAGCTGAACCACGGGGTGTAGCAAACTATTTCGGTTTGGAAATCTGAGAGAACTATAGAACAACTGGAGCAAGTACGGGGCTATGCTTGCTGAGGTGTTGAAAACCTGTTTTTTGTCACACGTGATACGTAAGTGACCCCATGCACACGCGATTTTTGAGTATCTGATGAGACGTTTTCCGACCTTCATAACCCTGCTATGACTACACTACCTCATGGAACGTTCCCCACCGGTCTGCGAGATTAGTGACACACGCTTTCTGCACGGGCGTTCCGTCCCGGATCCGCACCGTCTTACATTCTGCGTCAAAGAATCAGGATCAGGGCCCCTGGGGTGGGCGCACGGGAACGATGCCATCCGTTCTGATGTAAGTCCTGCTGGGTCATCTCACGTTCGGCACCGTCCTGGTCTTTGAGATCCCGGACACGCCGGACGGCTGGCCAGGCATTGATCGAGGGCCGTCCGGCAACTTCTTTCCATACCCGATGTCGCAGGACCTTCCGTGGACAGGTTTTTATTCAGACACAGGAGTTACTAATCCGTCCCCTTTGACTGCAATCTCGGGGACAAACAGAAAGTAGGGATTGCAGACACCTTTTCTTCCGAAGGCGGACGGTGAAAACGGTGTCATTTATCTGCCGTCCGCCCACTTTTACATTATCATAATCTTTCGCGGACAGATATTTAAGCTGACACAGGAGTTACTAATCCGTCCCCTTCAACTGCAATCTCGGGGACATCGTTGTTGGGGATTGCAGGCACCGTTTTTCACCTTCGGCGGACGGTAAAACGGTGTCATTTATCTGCCGTCCGCCAACTTTTACCAGATTATGATCTTTCGCGGACAGGTTTTTATGCGAACAGGGGGACACTATTCCGTCCCCTATTCTGCAATCTCGGGGACTTAGTGTTAAGGGATTGCAGGCACCCTTTCGGCCTCATAGGCGGACGGCGAAAACGGTGTCATATGTTACCGTCCGCCCACTTTTATCAATCAATTGGGGCGGTGTTTCCACTTCAAACATTTTACGGATAGCGTATGTTTTAACCATACAACATTTTACGGATAGCGTATGTTTTGACCATAAAACATTTTAAGGTAAGTACCCATATCATTTCATGGAGATGCGGAGAAAGATCTATGCCAGGCTCCTTGAGTGGAAGGAGCAGAAGCAGGGCAGCACGGCATTGCTGATCGAGGGAGCACGTCGTGTTGGCAAGAGTTTCATTGTCGAAGAGTTCGGCAGGAATGAATATGACTCCTATCTGCTGATTAATCTCGGAAAGGTAGGTAAATCGGTAAAGGATCTTTTCGACGATCTTACGGATGTCCCCCTTCTTCTCCAGAAGCTATCCAGTATGATGAGGGTGAAACTCTATGAACGCAGATCCCTGATAATATTCGACGAGGTTCAGAAATTTCCTCGCGCGAGGGAATCGATAAAGTTCCTTGTCGAGGACGGAAGATATGATTATATCGAGACAGGATCGCTCATATCAATTCATGAGAATGTCAAGGACATCATAATCCCTTCTGAAGAAGAACAGGTCCATATGTATCCGATGGATTTTGAGGAGTTCTGTTGGGCGTTGGGCGATGAAACTACGATTCCACTGATAAGGGAACATTTCGATTCGAAGAAACCCCTGGGGACAGAACTTCATAAATCGGTCCTCAATCAATTCAGGAAGTACATGCTCGTAGGCGGAATGCCCATGGCCGTGGATACCTATGTACGGACATCGGATTTCGGAAAAGTCGAGGAGATCAAGAGGCTGATTCTTGACTTATACCGTGAGGATATCTCTAAGAAATCCAAGAGAAACAAGCTGAAGACGATGAAGTTGTTCGAATCGATTCCTTCAGAATTGTCAAAACACGATAAGAGGGTAGAACTCTCGCACATCGATCGTAATGGTCGTATGGCTAATTTCGATGAACCACTCTATTGGCTTGAGGATTCCATGATCGCCAATACCTGTTACAATACCACAGTGCCGAATGTGGGGTTGAATCTCAATACCGATCTAGCTTCAGTTAAGGCATACCTAGGTGACACAGGACTCCTCGTCAGCCTGACTGTCAACGAGAATGAATCGATTGAGCACGAGGTCTACAATTCGTTGCTGAACGATAAGCTCCACATAAACGAGGGAATGTTCATGGAGAACATCGTGGCCCAGATGCTGAGAGCGAACGGGCACAGACTCTTCTTCCATTCATTCTACAAGGACGAGGATAAGAAGAACCGGTATGAGGTGGATTTTCTTGTGAGAGACGGGAAGAAGATCGACCCCATCGAAGTGAAATCCAGCGGTTACACCAACCATTCTTCTTTGGATTACCTTATGAAGACATACTCAAAGACTCTCGGACAACCGTACATCCTCTACACTAAGGATTTGAAGAAAGACGGCAACGTCCTCTTTCTTCCTTTATATATGGCAATATGTTTGTGAGATGTGGGAGGCAACATGGCATCCACCAAAGAAAAGCTACAGCAGGTCACTGCTATCCTGCCCGAAATCACTCACCGCAAGATGATGGGAGAATATCTCTTGTATCAGGACGATGTACTTTTCGGCGGCATCTATGACGACCGTCTACTTCTGAAGATTACCAAGGCATCCGCATTAATGCTTGTCGGATATCCATCCGCATTCCCGTATGAAGGCGGCGGTGAGATGATCCTATTTACCGAACCCTTCGATACGGAATTGCTCCGCAAGACTGTCGATGCGATCTGTACCGAACTGAGCAGTCACGTCTGATGCGGTTGTTTTTCAAGGGCTTTTCGAGCAAGCCTCTGTGATGAGGAAAAAAAGTGTTTCTGGCTCATATGAACGGATGTGCAGGTGCCTTTTCGGAACAATAACCTTATCCTTGTGTGTCGATATGGAATCAGGTGAACTCATGGGACTCAGAGATTATCTGAAGAAACACGAAGTCAAAGAAGACAAAGATGCCGTCATCAGGGAAAACGAGGAAGAAGGTACCACCATTGACATCGGCAACGCGTTCAAGGCTCTGAAGAACCTCAAGAAGCGTAAATCCTGAAGCATTCGGTCTCCAGGCCAGTCCTGGGGGTCAGCGCAGCAAATCCACCCTGTCCCCCCGGGATAGAAGGGTAATATACAATTATAATACGATTGGCAATATCGATAGACTCATATTGTTCGTAATAAATCCGTGTTCTATGAAACAATGCATGGATTCGGAAAATCTTCACAGGCGTCTCAAGAAGATCTCGGGGCAGATTGCTGCACTCGACCGTATGATTGATGAGGATATTCCCTGCGAAGAGATTCTTATCCAGATAAATGCCGTCAAGAAGGCCATCCACAAGGTCGGTCAGATCGTTCTCGTGGGGCATGTCAACCACTGTGTGAAGGATGGCATCGAATGCGGAGATTCAGAAAAGACGCTGGATGCTTTCGCAAAGGTCCTCGATCAGTATTCCAAAATCTGAATCAGGTATTGTTTCATTCATTTTCTCCAGGGCGGTAATCTCTGAGCGATGAGAAGTAATTGGGCCGGCGGTAAACGGATCGACAAAACCCACCGGCCCGTGAACATCCGCCGAAATGTCACTCTCAGAACTGCACTAGATTCCCGGCGAATCTTCTGAGTACCCTATCCTCATGGCAGTATTTAATTTTAGGTATTCCTAAATAACCTTTGACGAACAAACCGAGTCGGTTCAGATGCAATCTCTGTATTCTTCCGCTCGTGCTAGGTGCAGATTAGTGTCAATCAATAAATTCCATTAACACCTGTTACAGAGCATGAGCCGGTTCGACCTCAGGGATCCCAACAATAAACTGTACGTTCTCTGTACTTTCATCGGTGTCGCCATAATTTTGGCCGCGACCGCAGTATCGGTGATCTATTTCATAGAGGAAGCGCCGTCTCAGTTCCATACTCTGTATGAGGGCTCAGAACCTCCTGGAGCCGGGATGCCTATCGCCTGCGGAATAATCTATTTCGTGTGTCTGGCACTTCTCATAAAGGACATCCGCAAACGCTTGAACGGATGCCCCTCGGAAGAGAAGGATGCACGTTTCATGAGAGCGCCGCTGAGCAAGGCAGGCATCCTTTTCGCCGTCACCTGTTTCACAACTTTGACGGTGATTGCAATATCCCACGTCATTGGCGAGGAGATCACACAGAGCTTCCTCGATGAGTACAGCACCTATGCCATGATGGCGATGATGATATGTGCCGGACCTGAGGAGGAGATACTTACCAGAGCAATCTGCATAGGTCTGCCCGTATTCATCGTATGTGCGATCAAGGGTAGGGGAAGGTTCAAGGATGTCCTGGGCGGTTTCGGCATGAGCAAGGTCGCCTTTGTCTTCCTTGTGATCTCCGCGGTGATATTCGGGCTTCTCCATCTTGAAGGCTGGAGCATAATGAAGTTCCCGGACACTTTCATCAGCGGTATGCTGTTCGGCTACGTCTATATCCAATACGGTCTGCACGCAACCATCGTCATGCATTCGGCCTTCGACATGCTGGCCACTTTCGACATGATCTGCGAAGGAACCGGCACGGTCCCGATAATAATCATGGCCGCAGCCGGTGCAATCCTGCTGGTAAGATCGCTGCTGAAGATCAGGGAGTATCTTCCCGAGAATCTCCTGCACGAGCGCTTCGAAGGATCAGTTCTGGAGCAGTGGGAGAGGGAGTGATTCCCTCTCATTCATCGGGACTGAAACTGCCCTTCTCCCTGGCTCTGCTGAGCTTGGCATCCACGGTGCAGTACATGCCCCTCGCGCCTTCTGAGTCGCAGCAATACTCCACCGAGTTCTCCCTGCTGATTCCAATCCTGCCGGCTTCCTTGGCGACGTCTATGTTGGCACCGAGGAAGAGGAAGTCCCAGCCGTTCTCTTTCTGACGGTCGATGAGGTTCTTCACGTTGGCATAGGTGTACTCTTGGCTGGAGTTCTCGCAGCCGTCGGTGATGATTACAACAAGGGTCGTCTTCACTTTCTCATCATCATTCTCCTGTCTGCGGCGGATGCGGTCGACGGTGATTCCCACTGCATCGAGAAGGGCGGTGCAACCGCCTACACAGTACTGTTTCCTGGTCATCTTGTTAACTTCACCTATGTCCACCCTGTCATGGACAGTTTCGAGTTCGGTGCTGAACAATATGGTGGAGACTATGGTCCTGCCCTTTTCCTTCTTCTGTTTGGAGATTACGGAGTTGAATCCCCCGATGGTGTCCGATTCCAGGCCGGACATGGATCCGCTCCTGTCGATGATAAAGACAAGTTCGGTGATATCGTGATTTGTTTCCATGGATATCACCAGCAGAAGTGAGGATATCAATCTACAGAAGTTAGTGATGTTAGTAACGCAGTTGAGGCCGATTCTGAAGCGGTACGTCTTTCCGCCGAGTCGGTAATGCCTCACATGCGAAAGATAGAGCTCTTTGAATTCCGAAGCGTGGGTTAGCCTTACAAATTCTCTACTGCCGGAGAACAACAATCAGAAGAACTTGTGAATAGAGAAGTTGCACCTGCCGGTTGTCCGGCAGGGGTCGGGTTTGCGATCACGGATGTTGGTTCGCGACTCAGTGTTTCTTCGTCTGCTTACCGGTCTCGGTCGCATTCTGATGGGCGGCTTTGGCCAAAGAGGCAGCATGGCGTTCTTTCGCATGCTTTCCCATGTTTGTAGAGATGGCGTTCCTCATATATACGGTCTTCTTAACAGATGTTGTTTTCTGTAAAACTCACGGGCTCACCATTATATCTGCATATGCAGGTAACCAACCATGAACGATACGGCGAAGGTTGCCCTGACCATTGTGGGGACGATGGTACTGCTCATCGTCGATATGCTCCTGCTTATATACACAGATATGTCAATAAGTCTGTTCTGGGTCATCATTGTAATCGCCATCGTTCTGCCGCTATTCCCGTTGGTTTTCGTCAGAGGTTCGTCCGCTGAGCTTAACCTGCTATCGATGAAGGTGAAGGCACCTTTTGTGAATCTCGATATCGCCTATTCCGATATCCAGAGCCTGGAGCTGAGGACAAAGTTCAGCCCGGGTGTGAGGATCTGGGGGTACGGACTCATCCACAAGGGTTCGGGTCATTTCGACAACAGGGAGTTCGGAACATACACCTTCTCCGGAGACACCAGAATTCCCGCGTTCATCGTTGTCAAGTATGCAGGGAACAATGTTCTTGTCTTCAATACCGTGGACGAGGAGCGCACCCGTGCAATCTACGAGTCGCTGAAGAATTCCTCGGGCAAGTCGGGATCGGAGGTTTACGAGGGTCCTGCACTGCCGAAGTCGCACCGCAGCGTATACGTCGGGATAGCCGCCGTAGGAATCATCGCGGTGGTGGCCATAGTGATCTTCGCAGTATTCGGTATGGGGCACGTCACTGCCACCCTGGAGAACGATCATCTCCATGTGGATGCCGTGATGGTGAACGAGAACATCGCCTATACCGACATCACTGATGTCGAGCTGTGTGAGAATATGGATTACGGTTCACGTGTCGCCGGTTTAGGTGGTAGTGATTACCTCAGTGGCAAGTTCAAGAATTCTGAATTCGGAACCTATCGGTTGGCCGTGCATAAGAATGTCTCCGAATGTATTTTGGTAAAGTATTCCGGCGGGGTGCTGGTGTTCAACCTCGGAAGCAATGCGGAGACAGAAACGTTCCTTGCAGACCTGTCGGCCCGTTGTTGAATCCCAACAATCCATGCCGGCGGGGAATATCCGTTGGCTGCATCAGATGCAATAAATTATTCATATTTGAATATAAAATGTATTAAAATATTAATTTTCAAATGTGGGTTTATATACTATTCCGTCTTCGTTTCATTATTAGTTCCTGTTAAATGGATGTCCACTTGGGATGGTACGTTGTCTAAGTCCTACGAAGAGATCAATGAGAAAATAAGGTCCAAGAAAGCCGTCGTTTACACCGCCGAAGAGATCATGGAAGTGGTGGAGAAGAAAGGCATCGAAAGGGCAGCTGAAGAGGTCGATGTAGTCACTACCGGAACCTTCGGGGCTATGTGCTCCTCCGGTGCGTTCCTCAACTTCGGTCACGCCACTCCGCCGATCAGGATGACTGATATCCGCCTCAACGATGTTCCTGTTGACGGCGGTCTCGCAGCCGTAGACACCTACGTAGGTGCGACCTCTCTGACGGAAAAGCCTGCCGGGGGATACGGCGGAGCACACGTCATAGAGGACCTCGTCGCTGGAAAATCCGTACATCTCCATGCATGGGGCCCTGGTACTGACTGTTACGTCAGGAAGGACATAGACACCAACATCACCCTGGAAGACATCAACGAAGCCTATCTTTACAATCCAAGGAACTGTTACCAGAATTACGGCATAGCGACCAACAGCTCCGGAAGGACGCTCTATACCTACATGGGAAAGCTCCTTCCCCGGATGAAGAACGCCACCTTCAGTTCCGCCGGACAGCTGTCCCCGCTTCTCAACGACCCCCATCTGGAAACCATCGGCATGGGAACCCATATCTTCCTCGCGGGAGGAGAGGGTTATGTCACCTGGCAGGGTACACAGTTCAAGACCAACGTCGAAGAGGTCAACGGCGTCCCCATCGGAGGGGCCAGGACCCTGGCGCTGGTCGGAGATATGAAGCAGATGAATGCCAAATACCTCCGCGGACTGGACATCACCGGATACGGGATCTCCCTTGCTATCGGTGTCGGAATACCCATTCCCATCCTCAACAAGGATATCCTGAAGAGGTGCTGCATCTCCGATGACCAGATTTACGCCCAGCTCACGGATTACAGCCTGCCTGCAGGAAGGAAGGAAATGGCCCGCTATACATACGCTGAACTCAGGTCTGGGTCTATAGAATACGAAGGAAAGAAAATCAGGACCTCGTCCCTCTCGTCATACCACGGTGCGAGAGCGGTGGCAGGTGAGCTCAAGTCATGGATCGAGAACGGAGAGTTCCAGCTGAACAGACCCGTTATGCAGTTCCCTAAGACAGCCAAGCTAAAAAGCCTGGTAGAGGATTGGATGTGATGCAGATGGAGAAGAAATTCAAGATCACCTACAATGAGTCCAATGTGCAGGGTTCTGTCGCATACATCCTCGTGAAGGAATTCGACCTCACCCCCAATGTACTCAAGGCCAACATCTCCGGCGACGGCAGCGGAATCATGATCCTGAGCGTCATCGGGGATGAGACTACAATCGACAAGGCGATGGAACGCATCAAGGAATGCGGATACTCGGTATGTTCGGTCATGGACCACATACACAAGGACGAGGAGAAATGCTGGTCCTGCGGTGCATGTGTATCGGTATGTCCTACCAAATCCATCGTTGTGGACGAGGATTACAGGGTCGTAGTGAACTACAGTTCCTGCATCGCCTGCGGTTCATGTATCGACGCCTGTTCGGTTAAGGCGCTCAGATTAGTGATATGAGAACCTTTTTCAGAGTGAAAGAGACCTGTGCCACGATAATCTGCGACGAGAATCTCATCCGTGTTGCACAGGAAGCGATCTTTGAAGCAAGAGCAATCATCGAGAGGAAGATAGCGGACGATTCATTTTTCGGAGTAACCTACGAACCTCTGCCCCCGGAGAGTTCGGACCATCCGCTGATTCGGAGGATGTGCGAAGCATCCGTCTTGGCAGGAGTCGGGCCGATGGCGGGTGTGGCAGGCGCAGTGGCTGAATTCGCAGTCGGGAAACTGGTGGAGGCGGGTGCGAAGGAGGCGGTCGTGGAGAACGGCGGTGACATCGCTCTGTATTCTCCCAAAGGGCGTCCCGTGGGCATTTTTGCCGATCATCCTGTATTCCGGGACCTGGCATTCGATGTCGCTTCGGATAGCGTGCTGGGTATATGCTCTTCATCCAGAAAGATCGGTCCGTCCGTATCCCTGGGAGAGAGCAATATCTCCACCGTCGTATCGGACAATGTGGTCCTGGCTGATTGCTGCGCCACCGCACTCGGAAACATGGTCAAGGGGGAAGAGAATCTAGCCGAGAGCTGTGAGAAGATAGGCAGTATCGAGGGTGTCAGAGGATGTATGGCCTGCTGCGGCGGCAAGATCGCTGTGTACGGGGATCTTCCCGAAATGATAAAAGCCGACATCAGCAGAGTTCTCTAAGGCTTGGAAAACGATGACCGTTTCATCCGATACGCGAACGGATGTACTCTATCTGGGCCTGGGTGTCAGGCATGCCGAGCTCCAGCTCGATCATGGCCATCTGACCGTAGTTGATAGCTGCGTTCAGGTCCCCCTGGTTGTATTTGAGGCGGAAGAGGTTGAACAATACCTGTCCGCGGATGCTCCTGCAGCGGGGGTCGTTGCTGTAGCCGAGAGCTTCCAGGAGGTAACGTTCGCCTCCGACGTAGTCCTTCACATTCAGGAACGCATAGACGCAGTAGAGACACAGCGCAGCCTTGTCCTGGATGATGTTCCCGATGTCGGCGCAGGCCTCGGCATAAAGACGTTCGACCTCTGCCAAATCCCTTCTGGCAGAAGCTGCTTTAATTGCCTCCATAGCTGTCTTCGCGTCCATCGGTTACACCTAGTGATAAAAGGTGGGGCCGGAGCCCCTTGAAAATGATTTCAGGAGAGAACGTCGGCCATCTCGTAGACGACGCCCTTCTTCTGCTTGCAGACCCACTGTGCTGCGAGCACTGCTCCGCCGACGAAGATCTCCCTGGAGTGTGCCTGGTGGCGGATCTCGATGCGCTCGGAGTTGCCGATGAACATGACGGTGTGGTCTCCGACGATGTCTCCACCCCTTACTGCGTGGATTCCGATCTCCTTGCCCCTGGGACATACTCCTTCGCGTCCGTAGACGAACTCCTTGCCGCCCATTTCCTTGCTGATGATCTCGGCGACGGTCATGGCGGTTCCGCTGGGAGCGTCCTTCTTCTGGTTGTGGTGGGCCTCGATGATCTCGACGTCATAATCGTTGCCGAGGAGACCTGCAGCTTCCCTGCAGAGCTTCATGAAGGTTCCCACTCCGATGGAGTAGTTGGAGCTGATGACCGCTGCAACGTTGTTCTTGACGACCTCGTTGGTGATCATGGTCTTGTCCTCTGCGGTAAGGCCGGTGGTTCCGATGATGAGGTTGACTCCGCACTTAGCCGCGATAGGGGCGTTGACGACGGTTGCCTTGGCGATGGTGAAGTCGATGTAAACGTCAGCCTTGGATTCCTTCAGGATCTTCTCGAGGTCCTTGGAGTCGGAGACAGGGACTCCGATCTTGCCGATACCTGCGACTTCTCCGATGTCCTCTCCGATCTTAACGAGGTCGAAGGCCGCTGCAACGGTGATTCCTTCAGTGGATATGATGCGCTTGACGAGCATAGAACCCATCCTTCCGCATGCTCCGACCAGAGCTGCTCTGATTTCTGCCATAATTATCGGTATGCGATTAGAGAGAGCCTATATAAGGGGTTGTCAACGGAACAGGCGCTCCGCATCGGAAATCAGCGAGGTGGTGCCCAGAATCACCACGGGTCCGTCCCTTCCTGTCAGGGCGAGGGCATTCTCCAGATCCGGGCTGGGGATGTATGGGATACCCCTTTCCTCCAGGGCTGCGGCCTGAGCATCGGTGAAGACGTAATGGGGGTTGGAGGAACGGGTGAGGATGAGTCTCTCCGCACGGGGCGACACCGCCTCCGCGACACCCGCGTAGTCCTTGTCGTCGGGGATGCCGATGATGATGTCCGCCTTCCGTATGCTGAGGGTGTCCATGACCTCCAGGACCTGTCCGCAGCTGGAGCGGTTGATGCATGCGTCGAGGATGGTGAGGGGCTCCCTGCGCAGAATCTCCATGCGTCCGGGCCATACGATACCCGCCAGGGCCTTGCGTATCTCGTCGTCCGTGAGTTCGGGACGGATCGTGAGGGCGGCCGCCGTGGCCATGGCGGCGTTCTCCGCCATGTGTCTGCCGAGCAGGGGTACGGTCAGTCCGGGAATGCGGTGATCCCCTATCCTCGCGGTGAATTCCGTGCCGTTACTGGTGAGACGGACCGATTCCGCGCAGAAGTCCTCTCCGTATACCTTCAGAGGGATGCCGAGGGCCTCCGAACGATTCCTAATCGCTTCCATGGCCTCGGGGCTCTGCCGGGCGGAGAAGGCGCATTCAGTGTCCTCCGTGATGACAAAACTCTTGTCCTCCGCTATGTCCTTCAATGTAGGGCCGAGCTCTCTGGTGTGCTCCAGGAATATGCTGTTGATGAGGGCGTATCTGTGGGGAACGCGGGCGACGTCGTCGTACTTGGCCCCTTTGCCGCATTCGAGAACGTTGAACCCTGTCCTTTTCTCGGAGAAATAGGTGAGCGCCGCGGCGGCCTGTATTCCCATGGGGCTGATGTATTTCCCTGCGGGGAGGGAATCGGATATCTCCTTGATACGGGGTTCCAGCCCCGATACGATGCGGACCAGGTCCCCGTCGGGAATGGGCTCCCCGCCGACCCTTATGCGTTCGTTGAAACGGGTGATGTGGGGGCTGGTGAGCATCCCCACGGACGTCGTTGCGGAGAGGATCGAGGAGAGCATCATGCACAGTGAACCCTTCCCCTTGCTGCCGGTGACTACCGCGCAGGGTGTGCCGGAGAACGATGAAAGCACATGTGCCAGCAGTGACGGATCGCGGACCATTTCGATACCGCTGTCCTTCTGCAGCCTCTCGGCCGCGAGATAGTATTCGTAGATGAGGTCCTCCGCGCCTTCCCTGTCCATGCCGGTATCTCCGACCCCTTGAATCGCAAGGGAACGAAATAATCCTTTGCGAAGTAGCCAGGACACGGTTTTATACTATCCCATAGATTCTTTTTACCAGATATAGGCCTGGTAAGGCCGTTCATGAGGCATCGACATGAAATGCAAATCGACTGGAATAATGGGGGCGGTATCGCTGGTCATCGTTGTCGCAGCGGTCCTGGCCCTCGCCATCGTTCCGGCCGCCGACGATTCCGAAGCTTACACCACCACCATCTACGACAACTGGTGCGACTACGAGATCATCGGCCCCGGAGCGGTCGAACTGAAGAAGGTGGGCGGGGCCCTCACGGAACTCAGCATCCCCGAGAAGGTTAGTGACGGAACAGAAGAATACACGGTCACCCGCATCGCCGCGGAGGCCTGTCAGGACAACGGCCTGATACACAAGGTCACGGTCCCCTCCACCGTCACGGCGATCGGGGACAGCGCGTTCAAGAACTGCAACCGTCTCAACACGGTCGTCCTCCCCGACAGCATCGAGTCCATCGGAAACCAGGCGTTCTACAACTGCAAGTACCTCTACAATCTGAACCTGAACCTCGCCTGCCTCATCAGCATCGGCGACCAGGCGTTCTACGAGTGCAAGTCGATCAAGACCCTCACCCTTCCCGCTGGACTCGTCTCACTGGGAATCAACGTCTTCGACGACTGTAAGAAGCTCACAGACATCGATGCCTCCGCATGCACGAACTTCACCAACGTCATCGCCGAGGAGAAGCGCATCGGACTGATGAACACCGCAGGCACAGCGTTGTATGCAATGTGGTCCGCCGGACCTAAGGAAATCACAATTCCCTCCACTATCACCGAATATCGTTGCAGCATGGCGGGTGTCGATTATCAGAAGATTACCTTCACAGGCCATGGTGGGGCAGTTAGCCTTGGATTCGACAGCGGGATCATGAGCATGGCCTCCGCAGAGGACGGGAAGGAATACACCGTCGTCCTCAAGCGCACCACCGACCTCCCAGGACCCGTCAAGTCCACCGCCGGTGCCTACGACGTCTTCCTCTTCCAGCCCACCGTTGGCGGGGAAGTGAAGGCCGGAACCTACCAGATTGCCCTGGAATCCAGCAACAAGTACTACACGCCCTACCTGATAAGCGCCTCCGGTGAGAGGACAGTTCTCGATTACGCCTACGACGGCCAGTATTACAGGTTCACTCTGGACGGGGAGAGCTACGTCTCCCTGATGGCCGAGAACTCCTCGCTGATCCCCAACGCGCAGGAGATCGGTATCGCGCTCATCATCATCGGAACAATCCTGGCGGTCTTCGTCGCACTCATCAACCACAGGAGGTACGGAGCATGAAGGAAGTCGAGACCGAGGCGTTCTCGCAGAACGTCAAGACTAGGTACCGCAGCGATATCATCATGAGCGCCCCCGTGACCCTGCTGGTGCTCATCCTCCCGCTGATTGTGGCCGGGGTGTTCGTGCTCTCCGTCAGGCTCGGACAGCTGACCAGGCTGGAAGATTTCAAGAGCGCGTGGCTGCTCCTACTGCTCACCCTGCAGCTGTACGTCATGGCCATCGTCATGTTCATCATGTACAGCAGGCTGCACAAGCATGCCAAGCGCGACAGGGAATGGAGGGGTGCCCTTCTGACCTTCGCCAAGGAGCAGCATGTGGACACCTCCAGGCTCGAGGATCTCCACAAGCACATCAGCTTCAGGGAGACCTTCGCCCTCTCCGCCCTCATCGTCCTGCTGATGGCGGTGATGTTCGTCTGGGACTACTTCGCGTTCATCCGTTTCATCCCCGAGGGATACGTCAACGACGTGGAGGTCTATATCTTCAAGGACAGCAACATCCCCATCCTCAGGGACCTCACTCACAACATGGTGTCGCTGATCCTCACCCTGCTGATCTTCATCTTCATCTTCTACAGGGTGCTCACCTTCCCGTACAAGCACGAGCAGAACCAGTGCGAGTACACCGCCGAGTTCTCCATGAAGCTGAAGAAGGTCGGCATCGACGTGCCCGCCATGATCAGCTTCGTGAAGCACAGGAACATCCTGGTCCACCTGATCCTGATGTTCCTGACCTTCGGAATCTATGTCCTGTGGCTTTCGAGGAGGATCCTCAAGTCCATGAATGACCACCTCATCAACCAGTGGACCTACGAGGAGGGCCTGATGCCGGTCATCGAATCCGGCGGAAGGGAGCCCTTTAAGAACCCCGAGGGACTCAGGATCAACAGGCAGTCTAAGACCATGCCCAAGTCCGTGGCCCGTGAGTTCACCCGTTACTTCGTCCGCAGGAACAGCAAGAGGCCCAAGATCCTCATCGTGGCCGAGCTCTTCCTCCTGGTGATGTGTGCCAACTACATCCTCAAGATCGTCGCGCTCGTCTGCGAGATCTGCAACGACTTCGACAGGTATGCGTATATAACGTTCGGCAACATCCTGAACGCCCCCATCAGCATCTGGATGACCCTGGTGATGGTCGGCATCTACATGCTGCTGATCTACCTGTGTATCAGCGCCCTGCTGGGAATCGCATCTAGGAGGCCGTCCTCCTGGCGCAAGGTCGCCCGGAGCTGTATCACCTTCGTCATCCCGCTGTGGATTTCGGAGTTGTTCATCCCTGCCACCGGTATCAGCAACCTGTTCAGCTTCAACGTCTACCTCTCGACGGCGATCCTGTACAACGTGCTGCTGATCATGCTCGTGTCCTACAAGATCAAGAGGTTCTACACCCCTGTCGGGATGGCAGTCCCCGGAATGCTGACCTGGGTGAGGTTCATCTTCTTCGGAAATCTCGAATCGGCTTCCGACGAGATCGACGATAAGCAGTTCCTCGAGGCTATAGAAGAGAATGAGTGAGGGCGGAACACCGCCCCGAAAATCATCCCCGGAGGTTCACAGCCCTCCGGGGAGTCTTACAGCCTTAGATGAAATCAATTTTAGCACTAGGTTTCATCTAAGGTTAAACCCACGGAGTGAGTCACATCACATCTTTTTCAAACAGGAGATAGTCGATCCAAGGTCTCCGTCGATGCAGATCGATCTATCGGAGATCTTCTTCGGACAATATGTTTCGCCATAGTTCAGACAGGCGTACATGGAATTCGGTTCTTTCCATGTCCTGTACCAGAACGGGTATTTCACGATCACCGGTGTGTTGGATCCCACTCCCATCTCCAGATACAATATGTTCTGGCCTTCATGCCTTCTGAGGTAATCGGAATACCTGGCCGAGGCAATTCTCCATCCGTCATCTTCGACAAAGGAGTCATCCGATCTCAGGTTGAGCGTCATAGGTATACCGTCGTCAGGGCACATCGGTATGAGTTCCGGATCGATGCTCATGGATACCCCGTCCGCGGGAATTCTGTAGAGTCCAGTTTCGTCCTTCACGAAACCTTGCGATTCCAGCATTTTGGAGATGAGTTTCTCGTTGTCGTACGTACGGCGATTGTTACGGTTGGTACTTTGAAAAAGACCATAGTCGCCCTGTGTGTAGAAGAGCCTCTGCTTATCAAATCCCGCTCTTTGGAATTGGTGGTCCACATTGGTGGTGATTACGAAGTAGTCCTTTCCTTCCAGTATCGACAGCAAATCCCTGTAGACCGATTTAGGAGGGTCGATGTAGCGGTTGAAGTAGATATGTCTGCTCCACCAGGCCCACATGATCTCAGGAGACGGGAATGGATAGAATCCTCCTGAATACATATCGGTGATACCGTATCTGTCGTGGAAGTCGGAGAAGATTGACTTGAACCTATCTCCGGAGTAAGTCAATCCTGCCGAGGTGCTCAAGCCCGCTCCTGCCCCGATCACTATCGCATCGGCTCTGTCCATGGCTTCCTTCAGCGATTGGACCGAACCGGTCCCTCTGGTGAGCTTCCTATCGAGGAAACCGATGCATTTCATCCCTTCTGAAATGGTTTCCCTGTAACCGTCTGGGATATCAGGACAATAGCTTTTCATAGAGCTCCCTATCCTTATCAAGGAAGACATTGAAGATTACCTTCTCCATGGAATCATCATGCATCAGCCATCTGGATACAGTATCAATCGCTATCTCCGCTGCGTTTCTGTTGGGGAAGCGGAACACCCCTGTGGAGATGCAGCAGAATGCCACGCTCCTTATCCCGTTCGTCTTACACATGTCGAGGACATTGGTATAGCATTGTGCCAGCAACCGTTCATGCTCCTCTGTGAGTCTGTCATAGACGATCGGCCCGACCACATGTATTACATGTTTGCAGGGGAGGTTGTACGCCCCGGTAAGCATGGGGACCGAGGTGGGCTGCTCGTATTCCATACCGCAGACTTTTCTCGTTTCGGTCATCTTCTGATGGCACTCTAACCTCAGCTGCATTCCAGCATATGTATGGATGCAGTTGTCGATGCATGCATGACATGGCTGGAAACAGCCCAGCATCTGGGAATTGGCCGCGTTTACTATTGCATCGCAGTCAAGCGTCGTTATGTCCCCCTGCCACAACGAGATCCTGTCTGCAGAAGATATACAGCTTCCGAGCGACCTGTCGACAGTATCAATCTCCTGTGCGTGGGTTACGCCCCTCTCCGAATTTCTCTCACGGAGATAATCGTCCTGAAGTTTTAGAAGATCGGGCGGAATCGGAGAGGGTCTTCTGACGTTCATATACGAACGCAGAAGCATCCTCTCCTCCTCGACGGTGCTGGGAGCCCCGGCAAAGGTCATCGGGGCACCTATTCTGATTTTATCCAGGAGAGGTTTGAGATATTGTTCGGAACTCATGATTCAGATTCCATTCTTTTGTACATTTCGCCCCATTCTTTCAGGGAATCCAATACCGGACCCAATGACTTGCCGGGTTCGGTCAGCGAGTATTCCACTTTGGGTGGGACTTCCGCGTAAACCTTCCTTTCCAGCAAGCCGTCCGATTCCATCTCGCGGAGCTTCTGGGTCAGTACCTTCTGCGATACTCCGTCTATGCTGTGGTGGATCTCGTTGAATCTCTTCGTTCCGGGAAGGAGTTCCCTGATGATGAGCACTTTCCATTTGTCTCCGATCATCATCAGGGTGGTTTCCACGGGACAGGGAGGGAGTTCTTTCATGTTATCCCCATGTCCTTTCCCGATTATATCTTCACTGGGGGAAGAAGAAACCCGCGGTCATGTCGAGATAGTTCGCTCCGGAATATCCGGGGTACTTCGCGTTGACCTTCGCCTTGAAATCCGTGGCATCCTTTGATTCGGATGCGATTGCCTTCAGACAGTTCAGGTAATCGATCTTGGTCTCCACATCCTTCCTGGTCTCGGGGACGTAGTGGGATGAGAGGAAAACCTCGATTCCCCTGTCGAGGTATCCGCGGAGGTTGGCGATGATCGCATCCGCGTGACCTGCACCGGCGACGATGGAGTGGCAGTCGTGTCCGATCATGTGCACATAGACGGCCTTCATCGAGGGGATGACTACCTCGTACGCATCGCCGTTGGGAATGATCTCGAAATCGATTCCCGCAAGGGTTATCTTCCCGGCACCGAGGGATTCGCCGCTGTTGACGATACCGGAGTCGAAAGCCTCTCCGAAGATTCCGGAGAAGTTCTTCACTAGTCCCGCACCCTCTCCGTCCGTGTTGTACTTCACGGCTGAAGGGGTGAGGTAGTTCTTCACATCGGGAAGGAAGGAGGAACCGGCTGCATGGTAGGAAACGAGTTTTCCCACGATCTCTATCTTCTCGTCCTTGAGATACTGGGTCATCTCCTTGATGCTGTTGTGGAATGCGGGGAGCTCGATAACGATACCCTTTCCCTGCCTGTCGACGATGATGACCTGGTCCTGGATAGCGTCGTTGGTATTGTAGACGCGGATGCTGGTCTCTCCGTCGGTAATGATGTTCATGATTCCGTCGCTGAGTTTCTGTGTCTTTGTGTTCATGGTTTCTCACCGAATGTACAATCCTTTCCGAGTATAAGTATCAAAAAGAAACCAATAGGAAATAAAGTAACTGTGAGGTAACATGGTTACCGGCGGGTAACGAAAGAGGATTTTGGATTCGGACGTATCCCGTTTCAAATTCATCATTCGCAATCACCTCAGATCGGATAAACGGAAATGCGTAGCGACCTCTAGCCTAGTTTTATGAGCCTGCAATCTCCATAGAGTATCGCAGAAACGACGGGAATCCTCAAGGAAGTGAAAAACCATGAGGAATAGAACAACCGCCGAAGGTGCGATATATTGTTACAAAAATGAAAGTTTTATTTCCTTAATATATTGAGAAAAGAATACCACATAACCATTACAAGGAAAGGTATCATGGCGAAATACGAAGCTCTCGGTAACGCAATAGAATCCGCAGTCCGGAAAGCCTGCGAAGGCAAGGAAGTGGGAATCGCTTTCTCCGGTGGAATGGATTCGGGATTGGTTGCTGCACTAGCCAAGAAATATGCCAGATCGGTCACCTGCTATACCTGCGGAACGGACGATTCGTTCGACGTTGCCGCCGGGAAGGAGCTGGCCGAGAAACTGGAACTGCCATGGGTTCACTGCAGAATCAGTGAGGAAAGCATAGAGGACGACATTCGTGAATTGATCCAGGCCACCAAGGTCAGCGATCCGTTCACGATTAGTTACGAACTCCAACTCTTCACGGTCTGCAGGAAAGCACATGAGCCAGTGATTCTTACCGGTCAGGGTTCTGACGAGTATTTCGGAGGATGTGCAAGGTCCGTCGACGAAGACGACCAAGAGTATCGGGCCGTGATGGATTGGGGTGTCGAGAGGCTCATGAAGGTCTCGGTCCCCTGCGAGCTCGCCATTGCTTCGAATTATCGCAAGAAACTGTTCTATCCCTATCTTGACGGAGAGGTCATCAGGCAGGTGGGACTCATAGACCCAGACGAAATCAGACCGCGTTCGTTGGAGAACCGGAAGATGGTCCTCAAGACCGTTGCTTCCGATCTCGGTTTCCCGGTTCTCGCCCACCGTACCAAGAAAGCATCCCAATACGGATCGGCCACCACAGATCTCATCCGTGACGCCGCACGGGCGAAGGGCATCCGTTACAACCAGTTCATCGCAGGAATATACGAGAGTTTGGGACTCAGGGATGCGAATCTCCTTCGCGATGCCGCAGTGGACGTCAGGATGGATCCCATTCTGCTCTATGATGCCGAACAGGTCCTCGGTAAATTGGGAATGACCCATTCGGAAGCAGTTGCAGAATTCTACAGGAAACTTGCGAAGGAAGGAAACCTCGATTTCCTCAGATGAGCCAGATATCTGTTTTGTACTTACATCCGGTCTTCCGCAGGGGCTTCCGGATCCTCTTCAGTGTGCATCCGGGAATAGAATCCGGCAAGTATCGCACCGGAGATGTTATGCCAAACGCTGAACACCGCTCCGGGGACCGTAGCAAGAGCGAGGCTCGGGAAAGAGGATGCTGCCAACGAAGTGGCGAGTCCGGAGTTCTGCATGCCCACCTCTATCGAGAGAGTCCTGCATCTGACCGGATCCATCTTTACAGCCTTCGCCACAGCGTATCCGGCCGCATATCCGATTAGGTTGTGCAGAATCACCACTGCGAATATCGTCAGCCCGCAGGTCTTCAGCGAGTTCACCGAATGAGATACGACGCACATGACGATGAGGGTGATAGCGGCGAGCGAGACTATAGGCAATGCATCGGAAACTCTGGATGTCTGTTCCGGCAGCAGGTATGAGATCACGAATCCCAATACCAGGGGGATCACGACCACTTCGGCCATGGATATGAACATGGATGCGGTGTTGACATCGACGGTCTCGCGCAGCAGCTGGAAGACGATGAGCGGCGTCACAATTGGGGCGAGGAGTGTGTTCACTGCAGTCATTCCCACGGAGAGGGGTACATCGCCCTTCGAGAAGTATGTGATCACGTTGCTCGAGGTCCCTCCGGGGCAGGCGCCGACCAGGATGACTCCCGCTATAAGTCCTGTCTCAAGCCCGAATACTTTGCACAGAGCATAGGCCGCAATCGGCATGATAGTGAATTGTGCCAGACATCCGATTATCACGTGTTTCGGGCGTGTGAAAACCACTTTGAAATCGGCAGGTCTGATGGTGAGTCCCATACCGAACATCACGATCATCAGCAGATAGTTGATCCAACCCGTCCGTATCCACAGGCCGGAATCGGGGACGAGGAATGCCAGTGCAGCGGCCACAAGAACTATCGCCGCCATGAAGCGTCCTACGGTGCCCGATATATCCATGAGGGTCGATTGGCCCCCTTGTTATTACACTTTCGCGAATGCGCACGTGTTTATAGGGAATTCCGCATCCTGTGCGCATAGTGCAGGAATACCTGCGAAGGAGCTACAAGCATGGCCAACGACAAGGAATTCACAGTGGAAGACAAGTACAACATCCCCAAGGGTCCCCTCAACCCCAACGGACTGAGGTTCGACACCCTCCAGATTCACAAGGGACAGGAGGAGCCCGACCCCGTAACCGATTCCAGGGCGGTGCCGATCTATCTCACAACCTCTTACGTCTTCAAGGATTCCCAGCAGGCCGCCGACAGGTTCGCCCTCAAAGAGCCCGGAAACATCTACGGAAGGCTGAACAACACCACTCAGGCAATCTTCGAGGACAGGATCGCCGCACTGGAGGGCGGTTCCGCCGCACTTGCCGTCGCCTCCGGTGCCGCTGCCGTTGCATACGCGGTCAACGCTCTCGCTCTTTCCGGCGACGATATCGTATCCGCCAACAACATCTACGGAGGTACCTACAACCTCTTCGAGCACACTTTCAGGGTGAACAACGGCATCAACACCATCTGGGTCGACCCTTCGGATCCCGCCAACTTCGAGAAGGCCATCACCCCCAAGACCAAAGTCATCTTCTGCGAGACCTTCGGCAACCCCAACTCCGATGTCACCGACATCGACGCCATCGCCGAAATCGCCCACAGGCACAAGATTGCCCTGGTGGTCGACAACACCTTCGCATCCCCTTACATCTTCAGGCCCCTGGAGCACGGTGCTGATGTGGTCGTGGAGTCTGCGACCAAGTTCATCTCCGGACACGGAACCGTTCTCGGAGGAGTCATCGTCGAGTCCGGCAAGACTCCCTGGATGGATTACAAGAAATACACCAACCTTTCCGAACCCGACCCTTCCTACCACGGATTCGTCTTTGCCAAGTCCCTGCCCGATACCGCACTGGTCTCCTGGATCAGGTGCATCACCTTACGCGACATCGGAGCATGCATCTCCCCTGTCAACGCATTCGCACTGCTGGTCTCCCTCGAGACCCTCTCCCTGCGTATCGACAAGCAGGTCGACAACGCGCTCAAGATCGTCGACTATCTGAAAAAGAACCCCAAGGTCAAGTCGGTGAGCCATCCCTCTCTGCCCGACAGCCCCACCCACGCACTCTATCAGAAGTACTTCCCCAACGGAGCGGGATGCATCTTCACCTTCGACGTGAACGGCACCAAGGAACAGACCCAGAAGCTCACCGAGTCCCTCAAGATATTCAGTCTGCTCGCCAACGTGGCCGATGAGAAGTCCCTCATCATCCATCCCGCCAGCACCACCCACTCCCAGCTGACGGAGGAGGAGCTCGCTTCCGTGCACATCAGCCCTCAGACCGTCAGAATCTCTGTCGGTGCCGAGAACATCCGCGATCTCATCGCCGATCTCGAGCAGGCTTTCGCCCAGATCTGAACAAACCAATTCCCGCACCGTCACGGTGCGGGTTTTCTATCTCTTTTCAGTGCCGCCGGTATGACTGCGGCTATGGCGACCAGCGCCGCCAGGAGGAGTATGGATCCTCCTGCATTTCCGATCATCCCGATTCCCACGTCGTCAATCACGTATCCTCCAATCATCGTTCCCACGGCGATTCCGATGTTGAAGACCGCTGAGAACATGGCGGTAGCCATGGTGGAACCGTCCTCAGGGGAATTCCCGATGTTCACAGACTGCAAAGCACTGGTGAACGAGGTCATACTGAAACCGATGATGAAACTGAGCACGTACACGGCGATTTCATATTCGCACAGGAATCCGATGAGGTAGAGGCTGATGAATGCCAAGATGCAGGGCGTGACGGTGTAATAATAACGATATCTGTCGTAGAACCTGGCGAAACATCCTCCCGCAGCAATCCCTGCCACACCGTACAGGATCATGGCCAAACTGACTGCGGAATCGGATATCCCAGCAACCTGTTTGAGGAACGGTTCCAGGTAGCTGTAGAACTCGTAGAATCCCATCATGAACACGAACAGCAGCAGATATACGCCAAGCAGGATGCGGTTGGTGAAGATCTCGGGGAAGCGGGAGATGGTGAAAGTACCGGGATTATCGACCTTCGGGAATATGGTCAGAAGCAGTGCCATGAGCACAAAAGCCAATAGTGCCAGCACTATGAAGGTCATCCTCCATCCGACGGCCAATCCGATGGCACGTCCGATGGGCATACCGAGGATGAGGGCAACCGCCGTACCGACCGATACGGAACCGATGGCGATGCTGCGATGCTCCTCAGATACCACCTTCACTGCGATAGCGACCACGGACGACCAGAAGATGGCATGGGAAACCGCCACGCCCATGCGTGAGGCGAAGAGCAATGTGTAACTGTCGGACAGTCCGGTCATCACATGGAACACCGCGAAGAGGAAGACCGCTATCAGAAGCAGCCGTCTGTATTCGAGGTTTTTGAGCAAAGTCATCAGAGGTATCGCAAGAATGGCAACCAGCCAAGCGTACACGGAGATGATCAGACCGATATCTGATTCGGAGACGTTCAGATCGGAGCAGATACTGGTCATAAGGCCTGTAGGGGTGAACTCGGACATGTTGAAAATGAAGACTCCCGCCACGAGGCAGGACAGGTTCACGAGTTCCCTCTTTTGCATTCGTCGAATAATGTGTTCGGGAGTATATATCGATGAGTCTGTTTCTATTTGGTTTATAAATCTTTAAATAGTGCATATCTATCGCTAGGTGCATGACCACCATTGACATACAGAACATCGTAGCTTCCAGTTCCCTGGGAACCGAACTGGATCTCGCCAAGATTCTCGATTCTTTCGAGACTGCTCAGTATGATCCCAAGCAGTTCCCCGGTCTGATCTACAGGATCTCCGAACCCAAGACCGCTACCCTTCTGTTCAAGAGCGGAAAGCTCGTATGTACCGGTGGAAAGTCCCGTGAGGACGTCGAGAGGGCCGTCTCCAAGGTCGTAGAGGACCTCAAGGGAATCGGAATCGACATCCCCATCAAGCCCAAGATCGACATTCAGAACATGGTCGCATCTTCCGACCTCGGTTACGAGCTCAACCTCAACACCGTCGCCATCACCCTCGGTCTCGAGAGGGTCGAGTACGAGCCCGAGCAGTTCCCCGGTCTTGTGTTCAGGCTCGATGACCCCAAGGTCGTCATCCTCTTGTTCGGATCCGGAAAGCTCGTCTGTGCAGGCGCCAAGGTCAAGGACGACGCCATCCGTGCCGTCGACAATGTCGCCAGCGAGCTCCGCAAGAACGGCCTGATGCCATAAAACAGTAACAAAACGGGGGCTCAACCCCCACATCCATTTTTCCATGGCGCTTTTCGCCGATTATTTCACAGTTTCCGGAATCTCCGAATCAGAGTCCCGTGTCAAAGGTTCCAGGTTCATCGGTATCGCCATGCCCTGCGAGAAGGATACGGACATCCAATCGAATCTCTCCGAAGTCTCCCGCAGATATCCCAATGCGACCCATTACTGCTATGCCGCGGTCTACGGCGGTACCAACCGCACCGAGAAGAGCAGTGACAACGGAGAACCCTCTGGCACCGCAGCGAAACCGATACTTTCCGTGATTAAAGGCAGGGAGCTCACAGACACCATGATTGTAGTGGTCCGGTACTTCGGCGGGACCCTTCTCGGAACCGGGGGACTCGTGCACGCCTACACCCAGTCCGCAAGTGATTCAATCGAATGTGCCAGCATAGTGAAAAAGAGTGCTTGTGCCATCTTCAGGATCACCCTTTCGTATGCCGATCTGAATACGTTCAACGCCAAGTGCCGCGTAATGTGTGCCATCCCTCCCGAAATCATATACGAAGAGGCCGTAACCGTCACCGCAGCCGTACCTGTCGGCATGGCTGAAGAATTCTCGCAGCTCTTGGCCGATTCGACTGAGCGCAGGGCCCATATGGAACGTATCGGTGACGGTTATCGCTGATACGACCGTTCCCGCCTGCGCACACCTATTATATGTAGGGTGCATTCCCGCACCCATTGATATCATGAGCGAATTCATCTGCCCCTTGGATTACAGGTACGGCCGTAAGGAGATGAAGGCAATCTTCTCCGAGGAGAGCCGCATCAGGAAACAGATGCTCGTAGAAGCAGCCCTCGCCAGGGCCCACGCCGAACTGGGAGAGATTTCCAAAGAGGATGCCGCCGAGATTACCCGCGTCGCCGAGTCCGATCTTGTCAAAGTTGAGAGGATTAAGGAGATCGAGAAGTTCACCAACCACGACCTCATGGCCATGGTCAAGGCCATGACCGAGCAGTGCCAGGGAACCGCCGGCAAGTACGTTCACCTCGGTGCCACTTCCAACGACATCGTCGACACTGCCACCGCTCTCCAGATCAAGGAGGCCCTCGAGCTCGTCGCCGAGGACGTCGACACCTTCCTTTACACTCTCGCCAAACTCGCCAAACAGGAGAGGGACACCCTGGAGATCGGCAGGACCCACGCACAGTTCGCCATCCCCATCACCTACGGATTCAAGATCGCCGGTTACATCGCCGAGATGCTCAGGTACAGAGAGAGGCTCGACGAGATCATGCCCAGGGCCTGCGCCGGAAAGATGGCGGGAGCCGTCGGTACCGGTGCCGCACTCGGCAAGACCTTCTTCCAGATCCAGAGGCTTGTCATGTCCGACCTCGGACTCACTTACGAACCTGCTGCCACCCAGGTCGTCGGCAGGGACAGGTATACCGAGCTGGTGTGCCTCATGGCAACCCTCGGAACCTCCCTCGAGAGGTACGCCACCGAGGTCAGGAACCTCCAGAGGTCCGAGATCGGCGAGGTCTCCGAGTACTTCGACGAGAAGCACCAGGTCGGCAGCTCCACCATGGCCCAGAAGAGGAATCCCATCAACTCCGAGAACGTCTGCGGTCTCGCCAGGGTCCTTAGGGGAATGGTCATGCCCACCTTCGAGAGCCAGGTGCTCTGGCACGAGAGGGACCTTTCCAACTCGTCCGCCGAGAGGTTCACCCTGCCTCACGTGTTCTCGCTCATCGATTACATGCTGTACAAGATGAACAAGGTCTTCGAGGGTCTCGACATCCACAGGGACAAGATGCTCAGGAACATCGAGATGGCCCACGGACTCATCATGGCAGAGCCTGTCATGATGGCCTTTGTCGGCAAGGGTGTCGGAAGGCAGGACGCACACGAGATCGTCCGCGAGGCATCCATGGTCGCCGAGAACGAGGAGAGGCAGTTGCTGGACACCCTCTGGGAGAGGGAGGACGTGAGGAAGGTCTTCACCAAGGAGGAACTTGCTTCCGTTATGGATCCAGCTTCCTACACCGGCGGCTCCAAGGAGATCGTGGACAAGATGGTCTCCGCTGTGGAATCCGCCCTCGACAAGAAGGTCTGAGATGAAGCGCAAATCGCCGCAGCGCACCAGGAGGATCCACGCCGGGCTGTTCATCGGCGGTCTGGTGGGATTCTTCCTGGGACTTGCGGCCTACTACATGGCCAACAACCTGTTCTTCATACCGCTGTTCATCGTAATCGGTGCGCTCATGGCAGGTGTCACTACTGCCTTTACCACTACCGACTACGATATGGACTGAATCCGTTTATCTGGGTCATTGCCTCCCCGTTCCCGAGGAAGGGGATCGGGAGAGGCTGATCCGTCAGTTTTCCATTTGTCTACATATCGTCTACTTTTTGTAGTAGCACCGATATTCTTTTTTATTAAAGGGCGCGAACAGTCGCGCGAGAGGGAACGGAATGAAGGTGAAGTATCTTGTCGTGGTCGCGGTACTTGTCCTTTCCGCCCTCATTGTGACATTCCCCGCAGGGTCGGAGGTAGTCGCCGGCGAACCAGCCCGTTACACGGATCTCGACGAGCAGACCCGCGTCCTCATCGGTTCTTCGTACTGCGACTATATGCCTCTGACCGAAGGCGGGACCGATTCGTCCGAGATGGTGAAGGTCAGCAGCGATGCCTCGGGGAACAACTATATCGGATATTACAGCGGCAGCCTGTACCTGGTGCTCGATGCGCCCGCATGGGCGGACGGGCAGGAATCCGCCCTCCCCGCTTTCTCCCTCGTATTCCGGGAGAATACCTACGAGATCCGGGCCGCCAATCTCGGGGCAGACAGCTCCGTCACCGTGATCAAACTGGGCAGCAGCAATTCGGGACTGATTGTCGAGCCGATTGCTGGAGGTGTGTACGTGGGCTCTTCCTCGGCACCCATCATCTCCAAGAGCTATTGCACTCTGACTAGCAATGATTGGCTGGTCTATGATGCGACCCTGCAGAAATATGTGGGTTCCGCCAACATCAAGGGGCACGTCGTCGAGGTCAGTCAGCCGGCTAAACTGGAAATGGAAAACGGTATCTTCGGCACGGATTTCACAGGCGGTGCGGTCACCGTCTCCCAGACCGAGGGCGATGTGACGTACACGATGGAGATGCAGCCGCTGAACGGTGGTAGCCCCTCCTCCAACACGAGCTATTCTCTATCCTTCGTGAACATAACCGGTTATCCCCTGCAGATAGGTCACTCGGAGACCACCGGAAGGTATTCGATGCGCATCCATTACACGGACACCACCGGAGGGGACTTCTCGGTTCAGTACGATTCCGTCCAGGACTATCAGCAGAATCTCTATTTCAACGCAACCGAGCCGGGCGAGGTGTTCCTGGGAAGCAGTGGCACCCCGACTGCCGCTCTGAGCATCACCAATTCCGCGGATACCCCGACTCTGGTGTACAGAAGTGGTGAAGACACCTATTACAGGTACAGCGGGGCCGCAGGTTACGACAGGGACATAACCGTGCTTCTCACCCAGGGTAAGAATGCACCGGAACTCTTGGAAGGCGACATCACACTCGCCAGCGGGAACAGCATACGGGTAAAGGAGACCGTCATCGGAGCTGTCATCGGTTCCGTCGACTTGTCCGTGCAGGGGGGAGAAGTGCACCTGACTGTTGCAACCTCGGACACTTTCGCCTTGGACGGCAGGCAGTATGTTGCGAGCGGCGACGGTAATCAGGTGTATGTCCCGTATAACTATGCCGAAGCTTCAGCGGATCTCCACGGAATAGAACTCGACGCTGGCCAGAAAATCATCCTGGGCAACGGGGCGATGGCATTCTACGAGGCTAACGGAAATACGGGCACCATCGAGAGGGCGATCCGCAACGATTCCTCCACCACGAGCGCCGCCAATACCGTTGAAGTGTACAACAGCACTACCGATCCGTTTACAGTCAGTACCGGAGATGTGAACGTATTCCTGACGTCATATGTTTCCCAGGATTCTGCCCTTGCTTCCCCTGTTAGGTGTTCCGTCACCAAGGCCCCGTTGACCGCAACCGTGGACAATGACACGGGAGAGTTCACCGTCACCAATGATGGAACGATAGGCGGGGTTATCGTAAAGGAGGCAGGGGAACGGCTTGTAGTTTCGGGAATCACCTACACTGCGATAACCACGTCGGTGTTCACCGGATCGGATCCCAATTATGTTCTGGAATCCGGACAGGTGAGCATAGATTCCAACGATCCCACTTCCATCACGATCCGCCGTCCCAACAATTCCACCCTCACCGTCATCGGGGCCAGCCAGGTGACCATCGGCGAGACGTCCACGTTCCTCTTCCCTGCAGGCAGTATAAGCATCGGAGCTGTTACTTATGAGGCCGTCGCGGAATCTCAGTTCACTTTAGACAGCAATGACACGTTGCGTATGGCCTACGGAAGGGTCACACTACTCCAGAACAGTTCCGTCAGGCTGCCGGGGACCAGTTACGACATGATATTCCTCGCATCCCCGGATTCGGGAGGAGAAATCCAGTACTCTATCGACCCGACACGCAAGGTCAGCATCCATTCGGGAGTTTTCTCGTTCTCCCTTTCATCAGGAGGTAATTCCCCCACCATCTCCCTGGTGGGTGCAGGCAGCGGGTTCTCCTACAACGGTTCCACCTACACCTATGCGAACACTCAGGCCGATCTTAACGTGAATTCCGGTTCCGTGAGGTTCACCGGTGACAATCAAAGCGTGTCTTTCGACGGAAGCATCATGACCTATCAGAACTCGAACACACGCAGCTACAACTCTGTCGGGGGTGCGGCCACCATCACGCTGAACGAGGGGGCCTCCGCTGTTCCTGTGCTGACTGCCGGAACAATCCAAACAGAACACCTTCTGATTGTGAACAACATCACACTGGATACCTATCCGGGGGCAACGGTCAACTATGACGGTACCGTCACCTTAGGTCCTTCTAAGGCGATAACCGCCTCTGCCACGTTCAATCCGCCCCAGGGGGATCCTGTAACCCATTCTTACACATACACCAACGCCTCCGATTCTGAAGATCTGGTGCTCTTGTTCACAATGGATTCGGACATCATCGCCACCCTGGTATCCGGTTCGGTGCGCATCTCTACCGGTACCCCGATCACCGTGGCCGGACATGAATACACCGCAGCGACCAGCAATGCGGTGGTCTCCATCGATAACGGAGCCATGGTCCTCCAGTCGGGAATCGTAAGTGCCGTCCGCCACGTATGGAACGGAGTTCTCATCGAAGCGGTTAATTCGACCTCATTCAGGATCGACAGTAGCCTGAACAGGATCACATTCAATGCCGATGCGCAGCTGAAGTTCGACGGAGCGGATGCGATTTACGGATTCGGCAGCAGCAACAGGCTCCTGGTGACCTCGGACGGGCACGTCCTCCTCACTGATGGCAATACCATGATCCCCGCGGGAGGAAGCATTTGCTTCGGTACCGAGAACAAGTACTATGTCGTGGAGAACATCGATGATGAGTATGTCACCGTCTTCTCGGCTTTCACCGTGACCGGAATCGGCGACGGCAAGAGCGTCAGAATCACCAGCGGTTCCTCGGGAGTCACAGTGACCAGGAACGGAGGTAACAACGACGTGAGTGTCAGCATCTATCCGAGCGACGGTTCCGTGTACATAAGCCAGAACACAGGATACGTGATGATAGCGGACTTCGTCATGACCGATATGACCTTCAAGAACGGCGATACCACCGTCGCGGGAACCGGAACGCTCAGAGTGGAATCGAGGGACAGCGGCATCACCGCTGCCTATTCTTCAGGTACGTTCGCTGTCAACGGCACCCTGCTCTTCGACACAACATCCGTGAGCGGAGAGTTCTCAGTCGCCCCGGATGAGGCCCTCTATGACTTCACGGTGGCGGTCTCGAAATCCGTCACGGTCACGCCCGACGGAGAGGATCCGACGGAGTATGCCAACGCATCCTCCACGGATCCTTTGATTATCGAGTACAACTCCAAGACCTTCACCATCTACCCCTCCAGCGGAGAGTACTATGTGAAGGCCAGCACCGCCGTCACTGTGGGGGGCATCTCCAAAGTCAAGCTCCTGTCCGAGGAATCCACCGACAGCATGGTCGTGGGCGTCGGTTCCCACAACTACATCATCCTATCCAACGGCCAGCGGGCAGAATTCACTTCGATGCAGGGAACCTCTACGTTCACATACACCGCTGCCGCCGACGGCACCAGGTTCGACATCACGGGAACCACCGGAAACTGGAATGCCCTCCTCACACAGGGTGCGGCTTCCTTCGGATCGAACGGCGACCGCGATACGCTCACCCTCACCGATTACACCCGCAACCTCACCTACACCAGCGAGTCCGGTGCCGTCATCACCACCCACGTGGTCTCATCCGCCCTGTATGGACAGCTGGTATCCGGAACCGCCACCATCCCCGTGGACGGAGGAACATCCCTCATCGTGGCGGACATCGAATTCCTGGCGGCGGGCGAAGCCGCCACCCTGACCGTAAGCAGCGGCATCCCGGTCCTTGTGAACGGAGGCGTGGATCTGAATGAAGGGGACACCATGCTCGTCGGAGACGTCAGTATCACCAATGTCGGTGACGACAATCCCGATGTCTACCCGGGCGTCGAGGTCCACTACGATAAAACCGAAGGTACCAGGACCGTTGTGTTCGACAGCGGGGGCATCACCGTCTCCACTCACGTAACCGCCGGTTATTCTTTCACCTCGACCGCCAACTGCCAGGTCTCCGTTGCCGACGACGGAAGGTTCTCCGCATCCGAAGGCCAGTTCACGCTCAACGACGGCGAGACCCTCGTCATCGGCAGCATCACCGTCACATCCTCCGGCACCAGCGTCCTGTCCGTCGACGGCGATGCGTTCACCGTCAGCAGCGGTTCCCTTACGTTCTCCGCCCCAGCCTCGTTCACCGTGGGTGGCGTGGAGATCAGCGGAGCGGTCTCCGTCGCCATTTCCGGCAGCACCACCGTGTCCGCTCCGGCCAACGGAACCATCGGGTTCTCCTCCACCACCCTTTACAGTTACACCAACGCCTCCGGTACCGATCCGCTCGTAGTGACCTCCAATCCCGAGGGCGGTGCCTTCACACCCCAGAGCGGAAGCTACTACGTGTATTACGGGAGCCCCGCGACCGTCAACGGCGTCACCGTCTCCGTCGGAGGGCAGGACGGGGACCACATCACCGTGGATGCGGGCAGCAATACCGTCACCCTGGCCAACGGACAGACTGTCACCTTCTTGAACGACACATCCGTTTCATACACCGCTGCCTCCGACGGAACCTCCTTCACCGTCAACGCCCTGAACGACCTGCCCATGATCTCCGGCTCGGTCACGCTGTCGGAGGGACAGCAGGTAATCATCGGAAGCACCGCCTACACCGCGGGATCGGATCAGACCGTGATCTCCTCGGTCGGCGGCACAGGGGTCCTGACAAGCGGTTCCGTCTCATTCCCTGCCGGAAGCAGCCTTACCGTCGGATCAGCAGCGTACACCGCTGTAAACACCGCCGCGACCGTCTCCGTCAGCAACGGCACCGCCACGCTAGAATCCGGAACCGTGACCCTCGTTGGAGGGGCCTCCGTGGACCTCGGCGACGTCACCGTCCTCAACAACGGGACCGTTCCGTTTGATGTCCCCGCCCGCGGAGAAATCACCCTGCCCCAGGGCGCGAAGATCAGGGCCACCCTGGGCAGTACCAGCAACGATTTCACTGCCGTCTCCCAGACCGAGGTAAGGGTCGAATCCGACGGCACTATAAGCATCATCAGCACCGACAGCCTGTCCCTCGCGCAGGGAGAGTCCGTGACCATCGGCAACATCGTCATCACTGCGGACACGGCCTCGGAGATCTCCGTCAGCGACGAGGCCTTCACGCTCGTCTCGGGAACAGTTTCCCTCAGCACCGTATCTGCAGGATCCACCTCCGTCAGGATCAGCGGCATAGTGATCCTCGGCGCCTCCTCCGCATCCGTGGGCACCTCCACCTACGTCGTCGGTCCTGCCGGAGGAACCCTCAACATCAACAGCGAAACCTATCAGAACGCTTCACAGACCCAGACCATCAAATTCACTTACGAGTCCGGGGCTTTCGTCCTCAGTGAGGGTTCGTACCTCACCGGCGTTTCGGGCGATGAGTCCGTGACCGTTAACGGGTTCGCGATCAAGTCAGGTTCGGACACCGAGAGACTCGAGCTGACCGTCGGAACCGATACCGTAGGGACCAACGGCACCGTACCCGTCAGGATAGTGAAGAATAACGTGACATGGACCTACGGTTCCCCCACCAACGCCGTGTTCACCTTCGGCACCAATGCGGTCCTGACCTCCGGTTCGGTCGCCGTTCCCGACGGCATACCTCTGATGATCGGGGATGCCGAGTACTATGCTGATGGCGATGACACGGTGCTGTCTGCCGAAAGCGGAAAGGCCGTCCTGGTCTCCGGGTCCGTCATCGTGCCCGACAATGCATCCGTGACGGTGCTTGGAACAGAGTTCACCGCCTTCAACGGTTCCGGAGCCATCTCTCTGGTGATCTCTTCGAGCGGAAACTACGCGGAGATCTACCAGGACAGTCTCAGTATCGTTTCCGCCGACTCCCTCACCGTATCCCTAAGCCAGCCCGGCAGCCTGCTGAAGGTCGGGGACAGCACCTACGCGTACAGCGACAGTGCCTTCTCCCTCGGTATCGCCGGCACCGATGTTACGATGCTCAACACCGAACCCTGGGTCACCTTCAACGGAGCGATCATCATCGGCGGCGTGACCTACCAGTCCGACGGCGAGGCATCCATCTGCTATAACGGTACCCTCTGCGAGCTCGGATCCGGAATAATCTCGTTCGCCGGCACCTCCGCCAGCCCCGTCTCCCTGAGGATTATGACCTATTCCGTCAGTACCGAATCTGCGGTGAAAATCGGTCTCGAAGAGGTCCAGTCAGAGTCAGTCATCACTCTTCACAGCGGTTCCGTGACCGCCGATTCCGATATTCCCCTCACAGTGAGCGGCACCGCCTTCAATGTAGGCAGCGGGGTCACCGTAACTTCCTCGCAGAACTTCACCATCCCGGATCAGAGGAGCATCTCTTTCACCGTCTCGGCAACGGAAATCACGATCACCGGCAACGGTCCGGAAGACCTCACCTACACGCATGCAGACAGCCTGCTGGCTATACCGTCGGGCAGTGCGGCACATCTGAATATCAGCTCGACGGCCACCATTTCCTTCAGCATCACAGCCGTAAGCGACGCCACCGTGGCCGTGGGTACCGATGTACAGGAGCTCAGGAGCGGAAACATCCAGCTGCCCAGGGGGCAGTCCGTGAGGATCGGTTCCGGACTGTATTCGATGGAAGAGGAATCCGTCCTGGGTATCGAATCCGGCACCGCCGTCCTCCTCGAAGGAGCGGTCAGCGTCCAGGAGTCCGCGGCCCTGAAGGTGGGCGGAACGCTCTTCACCGCCGGCAGCGACGGTGCATCGATCACTTACTCGGACCAGCCCGTTCCACGCATAAGGGCAGGAAGCGTCACCGCATCGGGTACATTCGAGATATCCTCCGAAGTGGTGTCATATTTCTTTGACGGCAGCGGCACCTACACGGTGGCCGTCAACCCCACGGACAAGTCCGTCAATCTCACCACCTCCGGCGACGGAACCGCCGGCACGACGATCAAGATCACATCCGGCCAGGAGTTCATGGTGCTCCAGGAGGTCTCCTCCGCCACGCTCAACATCAAAGACGTCTCCGCCACCAGTGCCACCCCGCCGACCGCGAAGCTCCTGGCGGGTTCGGCGGTCCTCGGCGAGAAAGCATCCGTCACCGTACCCGCCCACGGTGGGAGTGCCGATACGTACATCCTGTTCTACGGCGGAACCCCCGGCGAGGTCCGCGTGGAGCACCAATCCCTCAACTCCCCCATAGTCACACTCAAATCGGGATCGATTAGCCTCGACGACGGGGTCGACCCCACCTACACCAACACAGGCACCGGCGAGGCAGCCTTCGTCGCCCTGGGATCCAACGAGCTCTCGCTCAAGTCGGGAGCCATCACCGTACCCGAGGGTTCCACCGTGTGGGTGGGCGAGAAGAGCATCACCAACACGAGCGGCAGCGTCTCGGTGGATTCCTCCGGCAACATAACACTCGGAGCCCAGTCGCACGCTCTCATTAGGGACGAGTTCGGCGGCGAGTACTACCTCGACAACAACGGATCCGAGCCCATGACCCAGAACGTGGACCAATACGTCGAGAGCCATGCCTTCACGGGATTCAACGAGAGGAGGGAGGTCTGCATCTCCTCCGTTCAGGAGATGTACCGCACCGGACAGTCCCAGAAGGTCCGTGCCCTCATCGATTTCACCGTCGAGAAGCTGAGGTCCGCAGTCTACGACAGCAGTATCAGCTACGAGGAGAACATCCGCATGCTCGACCACATGGTCATGGGCCTGGAGGAGCAGATCCGCAGCATGTTTGACCCCGAGCAGGCCTTCCAGGACTACAAGGAATCCATCATCGAAGAGTTAGAGGCGCTCCACGTGGGAGAGACCTCCCTGTCGGAGCAGCGCATCATCGACAACGCCATCAGCAGCATCAGCAGCATGTCGTACAGCGAGCAGACCTACGATGATGACATGGCCGCCATCACCGAGGCTCTGGCCGTCGTGGAGAAGAACCTCTCCGGGTACCGTTCATCTGGCTCCGCCGCGTTCGTCGTGCTCCGCGAGATCCTGAAGGATTACGTCAAAACTGAGCCGGTGGACGGCTTCGAGGCCATCACCTCGCTCAAGCAGCAGTACACCTCCGCCCTGGAGGATATCCAGTACCTCAACAACCTCAGCTCGGATGCCAACCTGCAGCGCCTGAACGACCTGAGGGACGCCTTCGACGGTGCTGTTTACAGCATCCACAGTACCGAGTACCAGAAGGTTAAGAACACCGTCCTGGCCGAGATGAACGCCCTCTACCAGTCCTACCCCTCGCCCACCGCCGGGGAGCTCATTGATTCCGCCATCGCCAAGGTGAACCTCAGGGCCTACGATGCCCAGAGGGTGTATACCGACAACGTGAACATCCTCAGCAACCTGCTCGCCAACCTCAAGACCAACCTCAGTTCCACCCTTCTCGGTAATATAGAGACATTCAACGCCTACTGCGATGCATTCCTGGAGAGGTATACCGAGGCTTTTGCCGCCTACACAGAGGCGAGGGAGACGGCGGAACCCGCTCAGCAGGCGACCATTGACGAGATTCTCGGATGGATCCAAGAGGCGAAGGACAAGGTTGACCCCACCGTAGAGGGACACATCACCTACGACACGACCAAGTCCCTCAATGACAACATCAACGCCGTCTTCGCCATCGCCAAGAACTTGGAGGACGACATCAATAACCACATCAACACCCAGATCTCCAACGAGCTCGACAGGGTGTACAACGCGGCACGCGCCCACCTCAACCTCAACGACCGCGAGGGAGTCCCCACCAAGCTCAGGGACTACATCGCAACCACCAGGATCGCCCTGGAAACCGAGTACAACAGCGGAGACACCGCGATGGCCAAGGGACTCGCCATCAACGGCATCATGGAGACCTACAACACCGAGATGGCGGTGCTCATCGAGCAGGCCGAGTTCTACCTCAACGTCGATGTGGGAGTCAAGTACCTGCAGGACCGCTACGCCACCTCGTACGCCGCCGTGGTCAGCCTCATGAACACGGACATCGCCCTGCTCAGGGCACTCGAGTATGACACCTCCAAGGAGATGTCCCAGAACCTCTCCGAACTGCAGGAGAGGATCAACAACTACAGTGTAGCGCTCGCTACCCTCAGGAAGAACACCACCCAGGGCGACTTCGAGAACTACAGGGAGTTCAGGGCCTGGACGGTCACCGAGTACCTCAGCGACACCTCCACCCAGGCCGAGAAAGACCTGGCGAACCAGTATGCGGCCTCCATCCGTGCCGTGGTCTTCAACGGAAAGTCCATCGAATCCAACAGGTACGCCGTCGACAGGCTGTTCAGCGAGTTCGAGGGCAAGTACCTCGCCCTCATGGCTGACCAGCGCAAGGGAGACTTCGATGCCCTCAGGAACACCCTGAAATCTAACATAGATGCGGCCCTCATCGAAGGTGACGGGGATTCCGTCAGGGCCGCCGCCGAGAGGGGAAAGAGTTGGATTGGGGAGTTCGTCTTCGACAGGTCCGCCGATTACGACACCAACTCGGCCAACATCACACTCATCAGGGACGCGACCCTCCTGGCCATCGAGTACGAGAGGAGCACCGACGCCGCTGTCAAGGCGGCCAAGGTGGCGCAGGCCAACAGCGACATCCTGGACCTCCCCGGTCTCATCGCAGCCATCAATGTCCAGTCCGCCGTCGACGACTCGCAGAAGATCAGGACCATCCTCGAGAACGCCCGTGCCGCGGTGTCCGGCATCTCCTACGACTTCTCCCAGAGCCCCAGAGACAACCTCGCATCCGCGGAGGCGGTCATGGCCCGGTTCTCCCAGGACCTCTACGAGCAGAGGCTCATGGAGAACAGCACCACCGTGGGCGGCATCCGCGCCGACGGAAAGACCATCGACGGAAAGACCGCCGAATACCCCAAGGACTCCGACGAGATCTGGGGAATCGTCGCCAACGCCACCGGCATCGGCGACGACGCATCCGCCACCATCTCCCGCGTGACCCCCACCCTCGACCCGGCCGCGGGCACTACCTTCCCCGCCTCCGGATCGGTGGCCAACGTGCTCTCCAACGGAAAGGTCCTGGGAGCGTTTGACGTCACCCTGTACAACGGCGGAGAGCGCGTCACCTCGTTCAGCGGCATGTACTGCATCAAGATCCTCCTGCCCGAGGACATGAGGGGATTCGACAGCGTGCAGGTCGCCTACGTCGACGAGTTCGGTGACGTCCAGATTTACGATGCGAGGGTCGAGGGCAACTACCTGGTGTTCGAGACCGCCCACTTCTCCACCTTCAACGTGTACGGCAACATCATACTCCACACCCACTACGACATCTACCTGTACGTTGTGCTGATCGTACTGGCGGTGCTCCTCCTGGTCCTCCTGATCCGCGTGGTCCGCTACGACGCTAACGGCGGACAGGGAAGCACCCCCGCTACCGTCTTCTTCTGCGACGGAAAGGGCAGCCTCCCGGAGAACGGGTTCACCAGGGAGGGATACACCTTCGGCGGATGGTCGAGGAAGGCGGACGGCAGCGACCCAATTTCAGCCGACGCGGAGCTCTCCGCCCTCGGTAAGATTCATTTCCTGAAGCTCTATGCAGTATGGAACAAGGAGGAGGTGCAGCAGTGATAAAGGACACCAACGAGATCCATTACACCAACGACGACCCCCTCCCAGTCATGAGGTACACCAACGAGGACATCCCCTACAACGAGTGGGAGGTCTACCGCGGCAACCCCTCCGCCGCCGAGTTCGGCGACGACAGTCCTCCCCGGAGGATGGACGACCCCGCCAGCACCCGCTTCTCCAGCGACTACGACATCCAGAAGATCGCATCCACCTTCGTGGTGGTGTCGCTTGTGGCCATGGCAGTCGTCCTCGACGACTCTCCCTTCGGTTCGTTCTTCGATCCCATCATGGGTTCCATCGCCGAGGCCTTCGGCGTCTCCGGCATCGACCCCGGGTACTCGATCTACTGTGATGTGGAGCTGATACCCACCGACTCGGACATCTCGTACTACGTGACGTTCGACACTGTGCCAGAGGGCAAATTGCTGCTCAAGGTGACGCAGGGCAAGGACGTGATCCAGGAACTGCCGCTGGAGAGTTCGCTGTCGGGAACGATAGTGAATCTGCTGCCCGGCACGACCTATGTCGTCTCCGTACTGGTGGACGGCAAGACCGTCGGGTCGGCACAGACCTCCACCCTCGGAACCTACGACGGAACCCCCATCGTGAAGCTCCTGAGCTACAAGAACAATAACAAAATCAGCAGGAATGCCGACAACGACGGAGGATACCTCAACTTCCAGATCGCGGTCATCGACAGGAACAACGTATGTTCCTCGTTCGAGGCCGAGATCACCGTCGAGACGGCAGCCGCCAGCCCGCAGACATCGTCCATGACGTTCACCGGAGCGCCCACCGACATGCAGGCCATCCTCCTGCCCGACTCCTGGTTCCCCGATAACATGACGGAGCCCATACAGGCCTCCCTCGTGATCACCTGGGACGAAGGCGGGCAGAGCAAGGAACTCAGCGAAACCATTTCCATATGAAAAAGGTGTCAAAAATGACAAGAGCATTGACCAAACAAGACTTCATGGGCCCCAAGGGCATCATAATCATCGCTCTGGCGGTGTTCACGGTGCTCACCTGGGTCTTCAGCGATCAGATATACGGAGCGGATTCCGTATTCTATCAGAACAACTTCGGCAACTCCGCCCTCAATACGGCCGTCAGCTACATACCCGCGATCATCAAGACCGTCGTGATAATGTTCTGCGCATGGCTGATCAACTTCGTGGTGCAGATCGTCCTCGAGTACTTCGCCAAGGGAAGCAAAGAGGTCATCACCGCCATGAAGCTCATCAAGAGCCTGGTGAAGTACCTGATCTTCATAGTCGCCATCCTTCTGTGCCTCAGCGCCTGGGGAGTCAACACCGCGACCCTCATAGCATCGGCCGGTATCCTCTCTCTGATCATCGGTCTCGGAGCCCAGAGCCTGATCGCAGACATCATCGCCGGTCTGTTTATGGTGTTCGAGAACGACTTCGAGGTCGGCGACATCGTCGTCATCGACGGATGGAGGGGAACCGTCACTGAGATCGGTATGAGGACCACCAAGCTGGTCGACTACCGCGGCAACATCAAGATCGTCAACAACTCGAAGATATCCACCGTCATCAACCAGTCCAAGAAGACCTCCGTCGCCCTCTGTTACATCGGAGTGGAGTACGGAGATGACCTCTCCCGCATCGAACTGGTCATCAGGGACAACATCGACAGGGTCAAGGCGCACATCCCCCAGATCATCAACGGACCCTTCTACAAGGGTGTGGACAGCCTCGGCGAGTCCAGCGTGAACCTCTTGTTCATGGCCGACTGTAAGGAGGAGGACCTCTTCATCGTCCAGAGGGCCATGAACCGCGAGTGGAAGATAGTCTTCGACGAGAACCACATCAACATTCCCTTCCCGCAGGTCACCGTCAGCCAGTACGAGGCCCACCAGGAGACCATGGACAGGGCTACCGTCCGCGAGGCACGCCAGTTCGCCGACACCCAGAGCGAGCTCTCCAAGGGAATGGAGGTCGACCAGGAGTAAACGCTTTAAGGCACCTTTTTTAGGGGGGCGGGGATACCCGCCCCCGCATACCCATTAACTGCATTCCAGTCCCGTTTTAAAAAGCAAGGTCGAACTCGCTGTAGCATATATCACCGAGGATAACTACTCGTTCGAGGAGGCCATCCGTATGGTGAGGCCTTCTACCAAAGAACGCGAGCGTATCGTCGGCATGGTCCGTGAAAGGCTCCACTGACGAAAGATTCCCGATGAGCCAGAGGGATAATAATCGAAAAAAAAGATCGGCGGGGGAGACCCCCGCTTGAATCAGATTTTCTTTCCTGCGTTGGGTCCGGGAGTGGTGTCGAAGGCGCAGGAGACCTTGATCTTCAGGAGTCCCTTGGCGGGATACTTGTCGGACTTGGCGCGGGCCATGTCTCTGGCTCCCTCGTAGTCCTTTCCAGAGGTCTCGTAGACGCATTTGCCCTTGAGCTGGACGCATTCGGGTCCCTCGGCGGCCTGTGCGTACACCGCCGCCACAGGGTTTTCTTTGATGTTGGCGAGGGTCTTGTTCAGGAAGTTGTCGACCACCCAGATCTCGTCGTCGTTGGCTACCCAGAGGAATCCGATGGGGACCACGTTGGGGACGCCGGACTTGCTGGCGGTGGCCAGGGAGAAGATCCTGTGGGACTTGCTGTGCTGATCGAACAGCGCTTTGGCGGATTCAGATATTGCCATGCGGAACGAATCCGACTCGGAGAATATAATGGATTCCCGATACAGGCTCTTCGAACGTTGACAAAAAAGGAGTCCGCAGGGCGGGGCCCTGCGGGGTGAACGGGTTTACTGCTTCTTCTTGTAGGCTTCGATGCAGGCCTTGACGGTCGCCTTGGCTGCCTCGGGTCCCTCGATGGCTCCGACCTCGGTCTTCTTGCCCTCGAGCGCCTTGTAAACGGAGAAGAAGTGCTGAATCTCTTTTCCGATGTGCTCGGGAAGCTGTGCGATGTCGGTGATGCCCTTGTAGACGGGGTCCTTGGGGAGGACGCAGAGGATCTTGTCGTCCTGGTCTCCGGAGTCGACCATCCTCATGACTCCGATGGGTCTGCACTTGGCGAGGGCACCGGGGATGATGGGCTCGCTGCTGATGACGAGAACGTCGAGGGGGTCGCCGTCGAGGGCGATGGTCCTGGGGATGAGTCCGTAGTTCCAGGGGTATGCGGTGGAGGTGGAGAGGATCCTGTCGACTGCGATGAGTCCGGTCTCCTCGTCGATCTCGTATTTCATCTTGCTTCCTTTGGTGATCTCGATGAATGCGACGAACTCCTCGGGGGAGATCCTCGCATCGGACATGGTATCAACGATGTTGGACATGCTGTCTGGGATTACCTCTCGTTATAAAACCCTATCAGACCTGTCGAAACGTCACCAATGAAAAAGGGCTTCGGAAAATACTCTCAGAGGGCTGTTCGAGGGGGCCCCAATTGTATTTTAACGGCCCTTTGTGGTGGATGATTCATATAACCTACGTTGCAATGGCCAGCAAAAGCTATTTTGAAAATATTCGCAAAAGACTTTTAATACAGTTCTATCAGATTTACTTTCACTCAAATTGAGTAGGGGTTGAAAATAATTGTCTGATTCGAACGCCGAAGTCGTCAGTATGCCGAGCATTGACGACTACGTAAAGGCGAACCACAAGAAGAAATTCAAGTTCGGTATCGTCGCCGCATTGCTTTGTGCAATCTATTGGGGAGTATGGTACGTTCCCGGATACGCTGTCTGGGAGATGCCCGATTTCCTTCCCCAGGTGATGATTAACATGGAGAACGCCGGATTCGGCGGAGATGCCAACTACACCATGGCATGTATCCTGCTCTGTCTGGTCAACGCCATCATCGATACGCTCATCCTGTTCATCTGGAACGGAGCGCTCGGCAAGCTCGGCGAACTCAAGAGGACTTTCGTTGAGTTCAAGGCCGCAAACATCTACTTCGTATACGCCGGTATCTGCGGAGCCGGAGCGGTTTTCGGAACCTACGTTGCAGCGCAGTTCCTTAACCCTGGATTTGCAGCCGTCGCCGGTGTTCTGTACGCACTCGTCGGAACCATCATGTCCGTTCTTTACCTCCACCAGAAGGTCACCAAGAGGGGATATATCGCCGTCATCATCATGATCATCGGAGCATTCGTTCTCTTCGCCGGAACCATCTTCGGAGGAGCAGAGTCCGCCAACATGACCCTCGGAGTCATCGGAGGAGCCATGTGTGCTATCTGCTGGGGACTTGAGGGTACTTTCGCCGGAAAGGCTCTCGACTACTGCGAGCCTGACTGCGGTATCCAGCTCAGGTTCTTCTGGGAAATGGTCCTTTGGATCATCGTCTGTGTCGTCATCGCATGCTGTGGTGTCCCGATCTTCTCCACCATCGGAAGCATCTTCGCAGACCCGCACATCCTGCTCGTCGTCATCCTGCTGGGATTCTCCTTTGCCTGGTGCTACGTTACCTGGTACAAGTCCTTCCCCTTCATCGGTGTCGCACGTGGACAGGCTATCGGATCCCTGTACGCAGCCTGTTCCATCATCTTCATGGTCCTGTTCTTCGGTGTCGACAACGCCATCGGAGGATCCGACATGGCCCACGTCCTGCCTACCATCGGAGGACTTATCATCTGTCTGTTCGGAAGCTACCTTATCGCTACCGAGGACGCAGAGGGTCTTGTCTCTCTGAAGGACGACTCCGTCATGGGAGGTGAGTGAAAATGATAGTTGGTGCACCGCTGAAGTTCAGAATCCTGGAACTCGTTCAGAAGCAGCCCATGTGGAACTACGAGATCGTCGACATCCTCAAGGATGAGTACCATCTCAACTCTTCCATTGGACGCGACAACATCAATTACGACTGCATCGAGACCGTCTCTGCTGGTTTCTGCAAGGAGATCGACTGGGCCATCGACACCGATGGTTCCAAGTTCGATTCCAAGCACCCCGGAAGGCTTCTCACCAAGTATGAGATTACTTCTTACGGAAGTGCCACCCTCGACGAGCTCAAGGCAAAAGTCAGGAACTATACTCCTGATGAGTGAGGTGTGAAAAATGAGTGTTAACTGGGACGCTTACTCCGCCTTCTTCAACGACGGTATCATTCCGGCATCCGATATCGTGAGCACCGTGTTCATCGTCGCGGTCGCTTTCGTCGGATTGTATATCGCAAGGTGGATGTACAGCCAGTTGTGATCAACCGAGAGGGGGCCGGGGTCTGACCCCGGTCAACCCCTCAACCACCGTGTCTCCGGGACCGGTGGTAAAAAACCAATTACTTCCTTTTTGGACTCCTTTCAATAACAGGTCTGTATGGGCTCCAGCCCGTCGGGCCGGTATCCGAATACCCCGAGACCCAGAGAGTCCGTTCTAAGGCCCTTTGCGGTGCCCGGAAACATCTCTGCGGATTCCGCCGCGGGCCCGTTTCCGAGTAATTTACGGTAAAAGAAAAAAGGAACCCCCGTGAGGGGGTAAAGATAGTTTACTCGTCCATCACGTTCTGCATCTCAAGGTAGTCGAGAATCTGCTTCCTGAGCTGCGTGAATTCGGGGCTCGCACGGTCCCTGGGCCTGGCCCACGGGACGTCGATGACCTTGTAGATGGTGGAGGGCCTCTTGGTGAGGATGACGACCCTGTCCGAGAGGTACAGCGCCTCATCTACGGAGTGGGTGATGAAGATGATGGTCCTCTCGCTGTGGGTGATGATCTTCGTCAGCTGTTCCTGCATGATGTTCCTTGTTTGAGCATCAAGGGCGCCGAAGGGTTCATCCATCAGGGTTACGGCGGGATGCATTACCAGCGCACGGGCGATACCGACACGCTGCTTCATTCCTCCCGAGAGCTCATGGATCCTCGAATCAGCGAACTTCTCCAGTCCGACCGCTTTGATGTATTTCAGAGCCCTTTCCTCGCGCTCTTTCTTGGGAACGCCGGCAATCTCCATACCGAACTCGACATTCTGTTTCACAGTCCTCCAGGGGAAGAGAGCGAAATCCTGGAATACCATACCGCGGTCGGAACCGGGTGCGATGCATTCGGTATCTCCGATGGTAATCTTTCCGGCGGTGGGCTGAAGGAGTCCCGCGATACATCTCAGGATGGTGGTCTTACCGCATCCCGAGGGTCCGACTATGGAGACCAGCTCTCCCTTCTTCACATTGAGGGTGAAATCCTCTACGGCGACGGTCTCCTTCTCGTCAGTCCTGTAGACTACATTGAGGCCGTCGATCTTCATGAGGGTCCCGCCTTCGGGGATGTCCTTGTAAAGGAGATCTGTACGATCCGCTCTGACACGGTCCCTGGAACTGGCTTTCGGTCCGTTTGTTATAATCTTTCCGTTCTCAGACATCAGATATCAATCCCCATTCTCTTGGTAACGAGCCTGTGGACATACTCCGCAAGACCGGTGGTCACGAGTCCCAGGACGGCGATGACGATGATTGCTGCGTATGCTCCGGGCCAGAATCCGACGGTGGCCTGCTCCGCCAGGAAGAATCCGATTCCTCCGAGAGGGGTGGCGTACAGCTCTGCCGCGACGATACACATCCATCCGATACCGAGACCGATCTTGACTCCGTTCATCAGATAGGGGATGGTAGAGGGGACCAGGACCTTGACGAAGATCTGAAGGTCGCTCGCACCGAGGGTCTTGGCCGCGTCGACAAGGTTCTTGTCGATCTTGCTCACACCGAAGATGATGTTGGTCAGCAGGGGGAATACGATTCCCACGAAGACGACCAGCATGGGTCCGAGCTTGTAACCGACGGAAATCATGAATATGGGTGCCCATGCGATAGGTGCGATGGGCCTGAGGACCTCGATGATGGGGTTGGCGAAAGCACGTACGGTCTCGAACCTTCCGAGAATCAGTCCCAGAGGGGTCGCGACGAGAAGTGCCAGGCCGAATCCCTTGAGGAACGTGCTCATACTGGATTTGACATAGGTCCCGAGGGAGATGCCGGTCATGTTGTCGCCATGCTGGATAATCTCCTTGAGGGCGATGAACGTGTCGGCGGGATTGGGTACGGTCGGCGAGTTGGCGATGATCGATATGACCCACCACGCCTCGACGAACATGACCAGCGACACAGCAATTATCAGGATCTGCCTCAGCAGACGGTGATACTTGTTGTGTCTGTCGTACTTGAAGTCCATCTTATCACATCAGTAGGTTACGAGCATTCCGTTGATGGCCGTGGAGGTTGCGGGAGGTGCACCCATCAGTCCGAACTGTGCCTCTCCGTTCTGAAGGGCGGTGGCGACTCCGGGACCATTAGTGGCTGCGGAGACAGTGACGATGAGTCCGTATTCATCGAAGAATCCCTGTGCGACGGCGGCATGGAGCGCAATCTGGTGGATATCTCCTGCGATACAGGCGACCTTGATGGAGGACTTGGGTCCGCTGTAGCTGTAGCTGGTATCGTTGTGGATATCGATGGCGCTCATCATGTAGGAGTCGTCCACGAACCTGGAAGCGAACTGGTAGGCGTTGGCGAAGCCGAGGTCCTGCACGGTGTGCTTGAGTGCGGGGAGATCCTGTGAGAGCTCGGCGATGTCCTTGCGGAGCTGGGAGAGGTCGTCGGAGACGTCATCGTAAAGGTAGGTGATGTGGTCGAGAGAATCGTTGATGACCGCATCATCGGTGATTCCGGTTTTATCCTTTCCGAGTGCGACGAGGGCGTCGTGGTTGGCGGGATTGAGGACCCACTCCACACCCTTGATGTAGGCTGCCAGGAACCTGTTGGTCTGGTCGGCATGGGTCTGCATGTAGGAGCTGTATCCTGCGATGATACAGCAGGTGTGGCCGGAGAAGAAGTCGTTGGTGAGGCCGAGGCTGACGTAATCGTTGCTGGTATCGTCGACGATGGCGGAAAACTGAGGCTCCCAGACGATACCTCCGTTGATGTTGGGGTCTGCCGCGGCTGCGGTCTTATTGGCGATGTTCAGTACATAATAGACATGGGAAGAATCGGTCGCCATTCCAGACTGGTATAGCGTGAATGTCAGACCCATCTTCTCCACCATGCTTTGGAGCTGGATGTGCTGGATGGTCGCGGCTCCCGGAGTTCCGAAAATCAGTCCGCCCCATGCAGCCTGCTTGCCTGTAACGTCATATGTGGTGGGGTCATAGAAAGCAGAGACTCCCCCCTTATCGGAAAGTACTGTGCTGTTGATGTAGATTCCCGATCCTTCGGAGTTGACCCTCGCGATGACGTTATAAGTGGAACCGCTCGAGTCGGTGTCTTTGTGTATGTTGTGGTCATAAACTATGACCGCACCCATAGATGCGATAATCACTGCAATGATTATCACGGTCGATAACAATTTCTTATCCATCTTGGATTCCCTCGTTTTTAGATGAGTCCTAATTCATATTGACCACATTTATATTTATGGATAATTTTTTTACAAATAGGATAATTATATAGCAGTTAAATATAAAACGGAACTTTTGATACAAAAAGGATAAAGAATTGATATTAACATCAAAAAGTACTAGAAACCTTCCGATGAGTTCCACTAGAAAGGTATATGCATTTTCGAGGGTAGTAGACTCTGTTCGATGCCCCATATCAAGCTGATAGATTGGATTTATCAAGTCTGTCTTAACAACTAGCCAGTTTTTTAACTCTTAATGCAATACATGAGACGTATTATCTCTGGAGATAATCGGATATAGGTTTGGTGAGTGCAGTGATAGCTAGGATTCTCGGTAGGCGCGGAATTTGTCTTATCGCCGCCGCCGTGATGCTTATCCTGCTGCAGGTCTGGATGGACCTGAAGATCCCCGAGTACATGGGGGATATCACCGACCAGATCATCCTCAACCATACCGATGTCGTCATGCAGAAGGGTACCGAGATGCTCATTCTCGCCTTTGCGAGTCTGATTGTCTCGTTTATCGCCGGCTTCGTCCTGGCGAACCTTTCCGCTCTGGCGGGACGCAATATGCGCCTGATGGAGTTCGATGCTGTTCAGTCTCTCTCCGTGGACGATATCAACCGTTTCACCGCCGCCAGTCTCATCACCCGTTCCACGAACGATGTAACCCAGGTGCAGAACTTCATCGCCAGGGGACTCCAGGCTGTGATAAAGGCCCCCATCATTGCGGTATGGGGACTTCTTAAAATCTCCAGTTCTTCCATTGAATGGACCCTGGTGACCGCTGCCGGTATGGCGGTGTTGCTCTTCATGATGATGGGTACCCTGCACTTCGCCGGAATCAGGTACCGCAGGGTCCAGTGGTTCACAGATGTCGTCAACCGCAACACCCGCGAGAATCTCGACGGGATCAGGGTCATAAGGGCCTACAACGCCGAGGCCCACCAGGAGGAGAGGTTCGACGGTTCCAGTAAGGATCTCCTGAACAACAACATCTCCGCTATCAAGATCATGGCGCCCAGCTATCCGCTCGCCCAGGCCATGACCAACTTCGTCACGGTGGGAATATACTGGATCGGTGCAGGCATCATCATGGGGATCGCAGGTCAGGAGGCTAGGTTCCTGAAGTATTCCGACATGATTGTATTCACGTCTTACGCGACCATGGTCCTCACATCGGTCCTGCTGATGTTTGGGGTCATGCGCATGCTGCCCCGCGCCAGGGTTAGCTACGCCCGTATCAGAGAGGTCATCGAGACCGTACCCTCCATCTCCGACGGTACGGTCACCGAGGGCAGGGAGAAGGGAACCGTGGAGTTCAGGGACGTATCCTTCAGCTACCCGGGCAGCGGCCGCAAGGTCCTCGAGGATATCTCTTTCCGTGTTGAGAGCGGCAGCACCGTGGCCATCATCGGGTCCACGGGATCGGGTAAGACGACCTTAGTAGACCTGATGCTCAGATTCCATGACCCAGACACCGGTTCTGTTTTGGTGGACGGGGTCGATGTTAAGGATTTCGTCCAGGAATCACTCCACAACCGCATAGGGTACGTTCCCCAGAACGCCATCATCTTCTCGGGTACCGTGGAGATGAACGTGAATTACGGATATGGTTCGGAGGACCGCACAACCGAAAACGTCCGCCGTGCACTCGCCATAGCCCAGGCCGAGGACTTCGTCGCAGCCCTGCCCGAGAAGGAGCAATCCCACATATCCCAGAAGGGTAAGAACATCTCCGGCGGACAGAAGCAGAGGATCGCCATCGCGAGGGCGGTCTGCAGGGAACCTGAGATCTATCTGCTCGACGATTCCTTCTCAGCTTTGGACTACAAGACCGACAAAGCACTGAGGGAAGCGCTGCGCAGGGAGACTCAGGGAAGCACCGTGATAATCGTTGCACAGAGGATAGGCACTATCCGCGATGCTGATGAGATCCTGGTCCTCGACGAAGGCAGGATTGTGGGCAGAGGCAGACACCGTGAGCTGATGCAGACCTGTCAGATCTATCGTGACATCGCACGTTCTCAGCTCACAGAGGAGGAATTGCTATGACCTCCGCACCCAAGGGAGGCAAACTCAGTCCCGGTGGGGACCACGGTCCCCAGCTGAGCGGAAGCTACTGGTCCAAAGGGGTTTCCCCGCACAATATATGGCCTCCCGTGAAGAGACTGTTCGGCTACATCGGGAAGTACCGGTGGGCCATCTTTATCGGTGTTCTCTGTACCATGATAGGTTCGCTCCTGTCCACCATCGGACCCCAATACATCAAGGAGATCTCCGACCTCATCTACGACGGCATCGTGGCCGATTCGATCAATACAGATTCTGTGCTGCGTCTATCCATCATTGCGATTGCGATATACCTGGTCGGGATGGCATTCAACACCGTCGAACATTACCTGATACCTGCGACCTCGGAGCGTGTGGCAAACCTCTTCCGTATCGATCTGGCACATAAGATAAACAAGCTCCCCCTGAACTATTACGATAACAGCAGCACCGGGGACGTAATGAGCAGAATCACCAACGATGCCGATACGGTCGGACACCAGTGTGGGTTGTCTTTCAGCTTCCTGTTCTCTGCTCTCACCACCCTCATCGGATGCCTCATTATGATGGTATGGACCTGCCCCCTCCTGGCGGTGATAACAGTTATCCCGCCAATCGTGGGATTCGCCATCACCAGGATCGTCCTACGCCGGACTCAGAATTACTTCAGGGCGCAGTCCCGTTATCTCGGGGCCATCAACGGCCAGGTGGAGGAGAACTATTACGGCCATGCCATCGTGAGGGCATACGGCAACAGGGATGCCGCCCGCAGGGAGTTCAGCCATACGAACGATGAGCTCTACCGCGTTGCATACAAGTCCCGTTTCATCACCAGTACGATCCCTCAGACCATGGCCTTCATCGGCAATCTGGGATATGTGCTCGTATGTATCATCGGTTCCATGCTGGTGCTCCGCGGCGAGATCACCTACGGTGTGATCATCGCATTCATCCTCTACGTCAGGATGTTCAGCCACCCGCTCATGATGCTCGCCGATGCTTTCGCGGGCATGCAGTCTCTGGCAGCTTCCACCGAGCGTCTCTTCGAACTGCTCGATGCGCCCGAGATGGATGACGAGACCCAAAAGAAACTGGATTTGGACGAAATCAAAGGAAAGGTGGAGTTCAGTGATGTCTGCTTCAGCTACATCGAGGGAACCGAGGTCATCCACGATTTCTCCTTCACGGTGGAACCCGGGGAGAAGGTGGCTATCGTAGGTCCCACCGGTGCCGGAAAGACCACCCTGGTGAACCTCCTGATGAGGTTCTACGAGGTAGACAGCGGAGACATCCTTATTGACGGCGTTTCCGTGAAGGAGCTCCGGAGGGATCAGGTACACTCACTTTTCTCGATGGTACTTCAGGATGCCTGGGTCTTTGAAGGCAGCATCCGTGACAATCTCAAATTCAACAATCCCGATCTCACCGATGAGAGGATGGAGGAGGCCTGCCGCGCAGTGGGCATCCACGATTTCATCAGCACCCTTCCCGATGGTTATGACACTGTCATCAGCGAGAGATCCGGGCTGTCCGCGGGACAGAAGCAGCAGGTCTCCATCGCCCGCGCCATGCTCCACAGCGCACCTATGATCATCTTCGACGAGGCTACGAGTTCGGTGGACACCCGCACCGAGAAGCACATACAATCCGCTGTCGAGAGCATGACCGTGGGAAAGACCTCCTTCCTCATCGCCCACCGTCTGAGCACCATCCGCGACTGTGACAAGATCATCGTCATGAAGGGTGGAAAACTGGTGGAGACCGGTACCCATGAGGCACTTCTGGCCAAAGGCGGCTACTATTCGGAGCTGTACAACAGTCAGTTCGAGAACTGCGAATGAGAATCAGGACAGAATCATCCATCTGTACCGATTTTCTTCTTTTTTAAGAGAAGTATTATAAACAATGGACAGTTAGGGGATTTTGAAGTGGGCCATCCTTCAGAATGATGGCCAAAAACGAACAAATGAGTTGAACTTTTATGGTTAGCACCGAAGAAATTACCCAGGCAGAATCTCAGGAAGAGAACGTCGCAGTCGAGCAGATCGAAGAGCAGCAGCCCGTCGAGCAGGTTGAGGAGACCGAAGAGGTCGCCGAGCCTACCGAAGAGGAGAAAGCACAGCTCGAGGATCTCGAGGCTCAGCGCACCGTTCTGAACAGCGACGCAGAGAAGCACAAGCAGCGCAGGGACGAGCTTAACGCTCAGACCAAAGAGTGGAAGGCCAAGAGGGATGCACTCAACGTCCAGGTCCGCGAGCTTGTCGACGAGGCTGGAAAAGCCAGAGAGACCCGTAACCAGTACAACCAGAAGGTTAGGGATGCCAAGGTAGTCAGGGACGAGTGGAACGCCAAAGTCTCTGAGATCCGTGCTAAGATCAACGAGCTCAGGCCCGAGAAGAAAGAGGACTCCAACGAGATGTCCCTCGGTCAGATGAAGAAAGACCTCGAGAGGATGGAGTACCAGCAGCAGACCACCACCATGTCTTCCGACAAAGAGAAGGCACTGGTCAAGGCCATCTCCGATCTCGCAAAGCAGATCAGGGAGAGGGAGAAGGTAGAAGAGGGCGATGAGGCAATCAAGGACCTGGTCGCACAGCTCCGCGAAGCAAAGGCAAAGGCAGAGGAGGCCCACAGGGCAGTCGGCGAGGCCGCAGAGCAGGCACAGGTCGCTCACGACAACATGCTGACCCTCTACCAGAAGGCTGACGCCATCAGGAAGGAGGCAGACGCTGCACAGGCCAAGTTCGTCGAGTGCAAGCAGGCTGCAGACGAGGAGCACAGGCTCCACATCGAGCAGATCAAGTCTGTCCACGAGATCAGCAAATCCGCAGACGGCATCAAGAACAAGAAGACCGCCGCCAAGAAGAAGCGCGCAGACGCACAGTCCAAGCAGGAAGCTAAGGAGATTTTCGACAAGTTCAAGGCTGGAGAGAAACTCAGCACCGAGGACCTCATGCTTCTGCAGAAGTCCGGATACCTCTGATCCGTTCGGAAACAAATCCATTACCCTCCCTTCGGGGAGGGTCCAACTTTTATCATCCATTCATCTGCCATGGCGCATTTTTTCATTGTGCCAGACATTCATTTTCGAGTCATTTTACCAAATGCGGTTAAGGCATCTGTCTGCCCGTTTCCGATCCCCCGTGGAAGCCGGAAATCCGCATTAGCCAGAGAAATAATTCGTACGAATTACAATCGGATGACAACTCTACAGCGAACATGTTCTGCGGATTTCGCAGTATATAAACCGATGTGTCAAACTATTAATACCCCCGAGATTAATCATGTCACCGTAGGGAACAATCAGTTCGTTGAGTGCATCCCATCCCTTCTGACCTACTGGTCTGTTCCCTCAATTTTTGCACTCTTACAAGCAGGACGGTACGTTTTGCGACCAGTATTTTGTTTCGGGCATCCGTGTTTCCGAATCCTGGGCCCATTCTATAACTTTAATAATGGACACGCGCATACGTGAGCGATTAAATGGTCCTAGACGGATTGGGAAAATCCCTTAGAGGCGTTCTTGACCGCATCAACAGTTCCGCGGCCATCGACGAAGCCCTCATCAAAGACGTGTGCAAAGAGCTGCAGCGTGCACTTCTCCAGGCCGATGTGAACGTTCAGCTCGTTCTCAAACTCACCAACAACGTGAAGACGAGATCCCTCAGCGAGAAGCCTGCCGCCGGCAAGTCCGCCAAGCAGCATGTCACCCGTATCATCTACGAGGAACTTGTGAATCTCCTGAAGAACGGCGAACCCCTCGCCCTCAAGCCCCAGACCATCATGCTCGTAGGTTTATACGGTCAGGGTAAGACCACTTCCGCAGGAAAGCTCGCCAATTACTTCATCAAGAAAGGATTCAGCGTCGGACTCATCGGAGCCGACGTCTACAGGCCTGCGGCTCTCGATCAGCTCAAGCAGCTCGGTGCCAAGGTCGGTGCCGAGGTCTACGGCGAACCCGGACAGAAGGATGCCGTCAAGATCGTGAAGGACGGACTGGAGAAGTTTGCCGACAAGAAGATCAGGATCATCGATACCTCCGGACGTCACGCACTGGAGGACGACCTCATCGAAGAGATCATCGGAATCTCCAAGGTAGCACACGCCGAGGAGAGGATCCTAGTCCTCGATTCCCAGGTCGGTCAGCAGGCAGGACCTCAGGCTGACGCATTCAACAAAGCCGTTGATGTCACCGGTGTCATTCTCACCAAGATGGACGGTACCGCAAAGGGAGGAGGCGCACTCTCAGCTGTCGCCACCACCAACGCAAGAATCGTTTTCCTCGGAGTCGGAGAGCACATCCGCGACCTCGAGGCCTTCGATGCTGACAGATTCATCTCCCGTCTCCTCGGAATGGGTGACCTCGCCAGTCTCGTCGAGATCGCCAGAGAGGAGATGGCCGATGAGGAAGAGGATATGGAGGCCATCGCCAGGAACATGATGACCGGCCGTTTCACCCTTAACGACATGTACGCTCAGATGAAAGCGGTCAAGAAGATGGGTGCCCTGAAGAAACTGGTCGGACTCCTGCCCGGAATGAACAAGATGGAGGACAAAATCGATCTCGACGCCTCCCAGGCCAGGCTCGACCAGTACAAGGTCATCATGGACTCCATGACCATGCAGGAGAAGGACGAACCCAATCTCATCAAGGGTAAGCGCATCGAGAGGATCGCCCGCGGAGCCGGTGTTTCCACTTCCGATGTCAAGGAACTCCTCAAGCAGTACAACAACAGCAAGAAGATGATGGGTGCCGTCGGAAAGGACAGGAAGATGCGCAAGAAGATGCAGAAGCAGTTCGGCGCGATGGATCCCGAAGCCCTCAAAGAGTTCGAGAACAGCGGTGGAAGCGAATGAGGTACTTCGTCATCACCGGACACAAGGCGGCCACCGACGGCTCGTTCAAACTGGACGATCTGGCGGGAGGTGCCGGCAGGATGGACATCCTGGTCAGGTGTGTGAATTCCGCCTTCGTCATGAGTCACAACCTCCGCAAGGATGCCGAGATCTATCTGGTGCTGGAAGGCGGAGAGGATGCCCCCAAGACCGTGAGGTTCGAGGGAGCCACCGTCAAGTATCTCAATCCCGACGAGAGGAGTACCGCATCCCTCATCAGGAACGCCCTTCTGAAAAAGGTGCCCAAGGAAGGGGAGATCAGTTCCTCTCCCGGAGTTTTCATCTCACGCATGAGTTTCGACGACGTTATCGACAAACTCGCCAAACTCGGCAATTTCGTCTATCTGAAGGAGGATGGGGTGGACTGCAGGGATTTCGAGTTCCCCGAGAACCCGATCTTCGTCCTCGGAGACAATCAGGACCTCACCGAGGCCGAGGAGAAGAAGCTTCTCGAGCAGAATCCCTCCACCATCAACGTGGGACCGTATAGTCTCCATGCGGATCATTGCATGATCCTCGTGCAGAACGAACTCGACAGACGTCAGGCGGCAGGTGAGAACAATGCCCTATGATACCCGTGAGGACGCCCAGAAGGAATACACCCTCAAGATTCCCCAGCACCACCACTGCCGCAAATGCGGAAAGGCGTTCGTGGGCGAGGGATACTACTGCTCTGAAGAGTGCAAGAAGACCGACGGAGAGCAGGCGCGCAAGAGCCTCAGGAAATACATAATCATCGTGGCGGCCCTATGGGTCGTCACCATAGCCGCGATAATCGTAGTGGGTATCTGAAATGAAGACCGCAGTAGCAGGAACTTTCAACGTCATACACGACGGGCACAGGGCGCTTTTCGACCGTGCCTTCGAACTCGGTTCGGAGGTTTTCGTGGGACTAACCAGCGATGACATGGCATCCCAGACCAGGTCCGATTTCCTTCCTTATCACCTCAGGGAGAAGGCACTGCAGATCGAACTCTCCCGTTATGGGAAGCCCTTCCAGATATTCGAGCTGAACGATATCTACGGCTCGCCCGACATAATGGACGATGTCGATGCCCTGATCGTATCCCCCGAGACCGAATCCAACGGCTACAAGGTGAACGAGGACCGTGTAAAGAGGGACATCAAACCTCTGATCATCTCCGTTGTGCCTTTGGTCATGGCCGCCGACGGTAACAAGCTCAGCGCCCATCTGATTCTCGAAGGCAAGTACAGCCGCAGCGGTGCCGCCGATGCACTCGATGTTGCAGTGGGTTCTCTCAACCATGTGAAGGTCGAGGCCGTGCGTTCCGTCATGGAGCGTATCTTCGGCAATGTCCGTGTTACAGCCGTCGATGTGGACAGCGGGGTACCGGACCAGCCACACGAGGCGGAGACCAGGCAGGGAGCCATTAACCGCGCCCGTGCCGCGCTCGGAGAGCATGACCTTTCTGTAGGTATCGAGGCAGGTGTCTTCGAGAAGGAGGACGGCCTCTACGATTACCAGTACTGCGCCGTAGCCGACCGCGACGGCAGGATCACTGTCGGTACCGGCTCCGGTTTCATGTATCCGCCCGCGGTCGCAGAACTCGTCCGTCAGGGAAAGACCGTCAGCGAGGCCATGGACCAGGTCTTCGGACAGAAGGACATCGGACACGGTCAGGGGGCCATCGGCTACCTGAGCCGCGGACTCCTCGAGAGGAAGGCGCTCACCGAACAGTCCGTCACCGCCGCCATGGTTCCCAGGCTCAACGATTCATATGATAAGGCTAACTGAGCTTCCCGGGGATTCGCCTTATACCATAGACGAATGCAAGATCCGCGGCAGGGCTGACGAGGTCATCATTCCGGTCAATGAGGCCGAGGTCATCGAAGCTGTCAGGACATGTTCCAGCATCACGATTTCCGGCATGCGTACCGGGATGTGCGGAGGCTCCGTTCCTTACGAAGGTTCGGTCCTTTCGATGGAGCGTTTCAATAAGATTCTGGGAGTCGGAAAGGATGACCGCGGTTTCTTCGTGCGGGTGCAGCCTTTCGTCACCGTGCGTCAGCTGAACGATTTCCTCAGGAAGCGCGTATTCGATGATGTCTCCGATATAACCGAAGGTGCCATAGCAGAGATGAAATCCCGTCCCGAGGGATTCTTTTACCCCGTCGACCCGACCGAACTCAACGGGTCGCTCGGAGGCAACATCGCCGCCAATGCATCAGGTCCCAGGACATACAAGTACGGGCCTACGAGAAACTGGGTGAGGCGCATCCGTGCGGTTCTCTCCGACGGTTCTGTTCTTGATATAACCCGCGGTGACATACATGCAGAAGGGCGCACCATCAGCATACCTTTCGCGGACGGCAAACGTAGTTTCACTTTACCATCATATCAATTCAACACCGCAGTCAAGAACACGGCCGGACTCTTCGTCGAGGACAACATGGATGCTATGGACCTCTTCGTCGGGAGCGAGGGAGTGTTCGGGATAATAACCGAAGCGGATCTCTACGTCATTCCCGCCTATCCTCTCATAAGCAGCATCGTTTTCCTGCCCAATGACGGGGATGCTTATGCCCTGTCAAGGGATTTTGCCAACAGCGGCGTCACACCGGAATTCCTGGAGTTCTTCGATTCCGGCTCTTTGAATCTAATACGTTCATCTCGCAGGGACGATCCCCGTTTCACGGAGATGCCCGACATCCCCGAAGATGCCGGTTCCGCACTGTTCTTCGACCTCCCGATCGATGATAATCTGAAGGAAAATTTCAGACGTCTGGAACATGTGATTGCCAAGCACGGAGGGTCCCTCGGGAACAGCTGGTGCGGATACGAACTGAAGGACCGTCAGAGGTTCTTCGCATTCAGGCATGCTGTGCCTCAGAGCATATTCGATTATGTCGCAAGACTGAAGGGTGCCTCCGCACCCGGAATAAACAAGATGGGGACCGACATGTCCGTACCTCTCGACAAACTCGATGAGATGATGGCCGCTTACGATGAAGTCATTACCCGCTACGGATTGGAGTATGTCATCTTCGGGCACATCGGGAACGGCCACCCCCATGTGGAGATCATCCTGAAGGATATGGACGATTTGGAGAGAGCCCGTCAGGCCTATATGGAACTCGCAGCCAAAGCAATCGAATTGGGCGGTTCCCCCAGTGCCGAGCACGGTATCGGGAAGCTGAAGGTGGATTACGTGAGGATGATGTACGGTGACGACGGGGTGGAGCAGATGAGAGCCGTGAAACGTGCGATGGATCCCAAGTATCTATTCAACCCCGGCAATATCTTCGGAGGCGAGGCGGAATGAGGTATCTTGTTTTTGTCAAACAGGTTCCGGATACCACTCTGATCGAAGTCGATGAACAGGGAAATCTCCGCCGCGAAGGAGTGCCCTCCATCCTGGACCCTTATTCCGAGCATGCTCTGGAAGTCGCTGTTGCCCTTCGCAAAGAGGGAGATTCCGTCACGGTAGTGACCATGGGGCCTCCGCAGGCCTCTTCGGCACTCCGCCGCTGTCTGGAGATCGGTGCGGATGAGGCCTATCTCCTTTCTGACAGGGCCTTCGCCGGAGCCGACACCTATGCCACCGCCCGTACACTCACAGCCTTCATCGAGAAGTTCGGGGAATGCCCCGATCTAATCCTATTTGGTAAGCAGGCCGCTGACGGTGACACCGCTCAGGTTCCTGCAGAGGTGGCAGAGATGTTGGGTGCCGACCAGTTCTATTACGTTGTCTCTGCGAAGCAGTCCGGAGACGGTTTCGAGGTTGTGCAGGATTATGGGAATGAACTGCGCACCTGCCGTGTGAAGACCGGTTCCGTCCTCTCGGTTTCCGAAGGGGACATCAATCGCCGTCTGCCCTCCATCGAGAGATATCTGCAGGTATCCGAGATGGAGATCAAGGTGCTCGACCGCATTGCTCTGGGTCTAGGGAATTTCTCGGTCGGTGGCAAGGGCTCTCGCACCAAGATTGTTAGGTCCGCTAGTGTGCGTTCCGAGCGTTCATGTACGGTCATTGACGGTTCCGATCCTTCCAAGGCAGCCGAGATCATCAGGGGGCAGTTCTGATGGGCTGCGATTCATGTTCGTCCGGTTCCTGTTCGACCAAACCCAATGATGGTCTTCCTCCCGGGATGCTTCAGAAATACCGTCTCAACGTGGACCGTTCCGACGGTTTCCTCGTGTGGATAGAGACCGAATACGACTCCAAGGGGAACATCCGTGTATGCGACCATTGCAAGGAACTGCTCGGAAAGATTCGCGAGATGGACAAGGGCAGGTCCAGGGTGTGGGGAGCGATATTCGGACATCTCGAGCTGAAATCCCTGTACGGGGAACTGTACTCATGCGGTGTCGATACCCTCTATGAAGTGCATGACAGATCCTTAAGCACATTCCATCCCGAGGCTTACGCAGATAATCTGGCACAGATCATCATCCGTACTGAACCCGCCGTGGTCCTGTTCGGTGCCACTCCCCGCGGAAGGGAGCTGGCGCCCCGTGTCGCGGCAAGGCTGGAGACAGGTCTCACAGCAGATTGTACCGAACTGTCTTTGGATGACCGTATCCTCAGCATGACCCGTCCTGCCTTCGGAGGCAATGTAATGGCCACCATCCAATCCACCGCCTTCCCTCAGATGGCGACCGTACGTCCCGGAGTCTTCCCCATTCCAGAACCTTTCAGGGAGGGCAAGGGGACTGTGATCTATTGGCAGAGCACCTGCCGCAATCTCAAAGATATCATCAATTCGGAGGTCAAGGAGACTGCAGGAAGAGACATCTCCTGTGCCAAGATCCTCATCTCTCTCGGAGCAGGTATCAAGAAAGAATCCATCGAAGTTGCGGAGTCAGTTGCCCGTAAGCTCGGAGGTTCCGTTTCCTGTTCAAGGAAACTCGTCGAGAAAGGATGGTTCGATCAGTCCCATCAGGTGGGGCAGTCGGGAAGATCCGTTGCGCCGGACATCTATCTTGCCTTCGGAATATCCGGAGCGATTCAGCATTTGGCAGGAATCTCCTCGGCGAAGAAGGTCATCGCAGTCAACAAAGATCCGGAAGCACGCATCGCGGAGGTCGCGGACCAAGTGATTGTCGGGGATGCAAACGCAATTCTCAGGGAATTGGACGCTTCGCTTTGATGAGTTCACAGATATTAACTATTGTTAACACATCTTGACAAATTCGTCCAAAAGCCATAAAGGTTAATTAATGGGGGGCAGTCATGGATTCCCATGGCAAACGGCCCACAGAAACGTGTACTCGCAATCCACGACATCTCCTGCGTGGGGAAATGTTCACTTACGGTAGCTCTTCCTATCATCTCCGCCACGGGTTTGGAGGTACCCAGTCTTCCCACTGCGGTTCTGTCCACCCATACCGGAGGATTCACCGGATTCACATACCGTGACCTTACCTCGGACATGATTCCCATATTAGAGCATTGGAAGTCTCTGGGTCTTCAGTTTCAGGGCATATACACGGGATTCCTCGGCTCGTTCGAACAGATCGACATCGTCACCAAGATCATCGACGAGGTCGGTAAGGATGCCAAGATTTTCGTCGATCCCGTCATGGCAGACAACGGCAGTCTCTACAGCGTCTTCCCTCCCAATTTCCCCCAGGGAATGAGGAAGCTGTGTGCCAAGGCTCATGTCATCCTGCCCAACATAACTGAGGCGACTCTCATGTTGGGCGAGGAGTACAAGCCCGGACCTTACACCAAGCAGTACATCGAAGGTCTTCTCAAAAGGCTCGCGGACATAGGTCCCAGACAGGTGGTCCTCACCGGAGTCTACTTCGATACCGATGAGCTCGGAGCAGCCTGTTACGATGCCGAAACAGGCACAATCTCCTATGCGTTCGAGGACAAGATTCCCGGGTTCTATCACGGAACCGGTGATGTGTTCAGTTCCGTAGTGGTGGCTGCCGTGATGAAGGGATTGCCTTTGGATGAAGCGGTGGAGATCGCTGTTGACTTCACTCAGAAGAGCATCCGCAGGACCTATGATGCCGGTACCGATGTCAGGTACGGTGTCAACTTCGAGGAGGGAATACCCCTCCTGCTGAAGCAGCTGGGTCTTTGAATTCAGAAGGGAAGTTCCTCGGCCTTATCTGTCTTGAAATGGGAAAGCATGCCGTCGAGCACCCTCTGTGCGTGACCAGTGGCTTTGACATTAGTCCACGCCTCTTCGACCTTCCCGTCCTTTCCGACGAGGAATGTGGACCTGATGGTTCCCTGGACGATCTTCCCGTAATTCTTCTTTTCTCCGTAGGCACCGCAGGCCTTGGCGAATTCGTGGTCCGAATCGGAGAGCAGTTTCTCCTTAAGTCCGTGCTTGTCCTTGAATTTCCTGTGGGAGGCGACCGAATCCCCGCTGACCCCGAAGATGAGGACATTCCTCATGGCGAAGTTGGCGTAGAGGTGGGTGAAGTCGACTGCCTCGGTGGTGCATCCGGGGGTGTTGTCCTTGGAGTAGAAGAACACGATATAGCGAAGACCCAGAAGCTGTTTTGAATCGACGGTCTCTCCGTTCTCGTCCTGGAGGACGAAGTGAGGGAATTCGTCTCCTTTCTGCATCAGAACAGCCTCCCGGAGCGCTCGGCGATGAGGTCGGAGAGGTCCATCTCCATCATCATGACGGGGTGGGTGAGTTCATAGTCGGTGATACACTTGGGTGACATCTCTCCGAACAGTCCGATCCTCTTTCCGTTGACGACGATGAACGCACCCCTGCCGGGCAGGAAGGTGGTGTAGTCGCAGCTCTCGATGGTGTATTCCACCCTCATCTCCCTGAGAACGGATTCGGTCAGGGATTTGATCTCGGTAAAGGAGGTCCTGGAAGCGGCCTGGAGGGCACAGAGGTGGAGGACGTTCTTGGAATTCCTGATGACGTAACCGACCTCGAAGATCTTCTGGGGCAGGTCGCGGTTCTTGTTGTGGCGGAGGATCCTCATCAGAGAAGGCATCATATATGCGCGCAGGCAGGTGTGATCCTCGGTGATGGGATTCTTTACCTTGACGACTTCTACCTCGGGGAGTCCGGAGATTCCGAACTCATCCCTCTCGTTGGAAAGGGTGAGGGTGGTGAGCTCCATGTAGCCCATTCCGATCATGATATCCTTGAGGTTCTCTGAGAAGGTGGTCTCCGGGAGCAGTTTTCCGAAGGTCTGGGTCACGTTCATCTGACGCTTGCCGTACTTCTCGAATCCGTATCCGATGGATACCTCCTCGTAGATGTCCGCATCGTGGAGGATGTCGAACCTGTAGGCGGGGACATAGGCGGTAAGCTTATCGCCTTTAGCTTTGCCGTCGATACCGCAGCGGCGGAGTGCCTGAACGCATTCCTCTCCGCTGAGGGGGATTCCGTTGACGTGGTTGCATGCCTCGATGGAGACGGTCTTCTCGCGGGGGGTGAGGTCAGGATAGACCTTCTTGGGAGCACCTTCCATCTCGATGGTGCAGATCTGTCCTCCCCTTTCTACGAGGGCGGAGGCCACGATGTTGAGGCATACTTCTACCGATTTCTCGTCGAATCCGGTAACATCGATGAAGATGTTCTTGGTGTTGACCGTGACGGTGGTTAAGGCGCCGTTGATGATGGGCGGGAACGAGAGTACGTTGCCGTCAGCATCGAAGATGATGGGGAACTTGTCGCATCCTTCCATCAGGTGGGCGAAGGCCTTACCCTTCTCGTGCTTGGTGAGTACTTCGCGGGGGGTCATGGCCTCGGTCTTGGCGAGGGGGACGAACGACATAGAATCGGGGTCCACCGCTTTGAATGTGAACGGGGGCTTCACCTTGTCGAGGTCGTGTACGCCGATGGCGAGTTTGCTCCTCTTCCTTCCAACGGTGGTGTGGAGTTTCTCCTGGAGCTCCATGATGGAGCGGAGTGCCTGGTCGTCGATGGTGACTCCTTTGACGACGCATCCCATGAAGTAGGGTCTGATTTTCTTCACTTCGTCGGTGACGATGGCTTTCACATCGCTCTTTCCGAGTTCGTACTTCTTGAGTCCGGGTTCGAATCCCAGGAATGCTTTCAGTCCGCGGGCGATTCCCTCTGCGGAGTACATGTCGGGCCTGTTGGGGAAGAATTCGATAGCGATTGCATCGGAACCTTCCTCGTGCTCGTCGATGACTCCTCCCATGAGGGGGACCTGTTCGAGGACGGTATCCATGGGTACATCGTGTCCGACGATGCGGACCAGGTCCTTGTAACTGGTGTTGATCACTGGCATTTCTTACCCCTCCCGAGTTCTGCGTGAGCCTTTCCGAGGTGTCCTGCGGCCTGTGCTCCCAGTGTGGAGAGCTCGCCCGCGAGAACGGTGACCGAGAGGATCTCCGCCAGTTTCCTGGCTTTTCCGGCACCCTTGCAGCCGAGGATATTGAGGGCCTCGCTCTGGCAGGGCAGACCGGTTCCGCCTCCGACGGTTCCGAGTTCTACGGCAGGCATCCTGACGCTGATGTAGAGATTGCCGTCCACATCCTCACAGTCGGTGAGGGTGAGGCTGCCTCCGATGACCTGTGCGGGGTCCTGTCCGGTGGCGATGTAGAATGCGGCCACCATGTTGGCGGCATGGGCGTTGGCACCGAGGGTGCCGGCCATGGACGAACCGATGAGGTTCTTCCTCACGTTGGTCTCCACGATGCTTGCTGCTGTTGTGTGGAGTTTGGATTCGACGATATCGGCGGGGATGAGGGCCTCGGCAACGACGGTCTTGCCTCTTCCCTCGATCATGTTAATGGCTGCAGCCTTCTTGTCGCTGCACATGTTACCGGATACGGATACCATGACCGCTCCGGTGGCTTCCTCGATGACCCTGCAGGCGGCTTCGGAAGCGATGGTGGCCATGTTCATTCCCATGGCATCGCCGGTTTCGAACGAGAACCTCAGGTAGAGTCCCCTGCCCATGGGGAATTTCTCGATCTTTGCGAGTTTTCCGTGGGAGGTGGTGCCTGCGACAGCAGCTTTAATCTCATCCTCATGGGCATCGATCCACTGGATGGTCTGGCAGGCGTGTTCGAGATCCCTCACCCTCATGACGGGGGCGCGGGTCATGTAGTCTCCGAAGACCCTGGTCCTGGATCCGCCAGCTGCGTTGATTACCGACATTCCCCTTCCGATGGACGCGATAAGGGCACCTTCGGTGGTGGCAAGAGGTACGATGAACTCTCCGTTGGCGTATTCGCCGGAGATCTTCACGGGACCGGCATATCCCAGGGGGACCTGGGTGGAACCGATCATGTTCTCGCAGTTGTGGGCCGCCTTCTCCGGATCGATGGCGCACTTGGCGATGGTATCGAGGTCGGCACCGGAGTATTCGGCAACGGCGGCACGCCTCTCGTCGACGTCCGCCTGTGTGTGGCCCCTGTTCTTGAGGCCTGTTCCGTCTGTCATGCCCCAGTGCATTCGTTCGTGCATAATAAAGTAAGCGGGCGCGCGCAGTGTTCAGAGGATACCGCGGTTCTTCTTGATTTCCCACATCATGGGCCCGACATCGTACAGGTGTGCATTCTCGCGGGGTTTGGTATTGCCCCAGAGGCCCGAAACGGTGGATTTGGATTCGAGGTCGTCGAGCATGAAGAGCCTTCCGTGCAGGGTCCGTGCCAGCTCGAGGGGTACATCGGATTTGGATGCGCCGAGTCCCGTGTCGACGATTATCCAATCTACGTTCTCGGCCTGAAGATGGCCTGCGATCTCGATTGCCTCCTCGCAGGGATCCCTGTCTGGGTCTATGGATTGTGTTGCCTTCCCGTCGGTGAAAACCACGATGTGTATGAACGCTTCGGGATGCTTCTTCTTGTATGACTGCACGAATCTCCAGCAGGCCATGAACGCTTCGCTGAGGGGTGTTCCCTTGTCGAGTTTGATGTCTTCTACGATCTTGGTCAGCTGGTCAACGGCACGGGTCGGAGGCATAATCTCCTCGATCCTCTTCTCGTTGAAGGTCATGAGACCTACCCGGTCCCTCTTGGCGTAATGGGATTCTAGCATGGAGAGGATGGCTGCTTTCGTTTTTCCTATGCGATTTCTGATGATCAGCGAACCGCTGGCATCGAGCATGAAATAGAACGCGTGTTCGACGTGCTTGGTGCGGACCTTCTCCCTCAGATCGTTCTTGGTGATCTTCACCATGCCCTTGCTCCTTCCGCGTGTCTTCTGGTATGGTGCGGCGGCCCTGATGGTGGCATCCACGGCGATATCGTTGCATTCGCCCTTGGGGATGCGGAATCCGGAGTATTTGCCTCCGGGGGATTCGACGAACCGGCTGTGTTTGGAGTCGCTCTCCTTTCCGAAGTAGTCTGCTTCCTCCATGAGGTCGATGGTGTCGAATCTGGCGGAGACCTTGGCCACCAGTTCGGTGTCGGCATCTTCATCGTCAGTCTTGGTCTCCAGGAGGTCGGTGATCTCGTCCGGGTTCACTTCCTCGTTTATCTTGTCGACAATCCTGCTCTCGGTGGTGCCCTTCCTTTCGTCGTGGATGAAGAGGGGCATGTCCCTGTTGGGATATGCCAGAGGCTGAGGTTCGGCTTCTTTCTTCTCCTCGGTTTCGAAGATGGTCCGGCGGTGGTTGAGGGTGTATTCGGAGGCCAAGAGGATATCACCGTCGTTGGTCCTCTTCCTGCCTGCTAAGGCAGCAAGAGTGATTGCGCATTGTCCGCAGGAGACTAGGCCTCTCATGCCGGGTACGCCGTACTTCTCGCAGATGGTGGCAATCGCCTCCCGATGTTTCTTCAGGAGCTTCACCTGAGGCAGCAGGAGACGTGCCTTTTCCACATGTGCCAGCAGCTGTCTGTCGAGCTTCTCATAATGTTCCAGGAACGATGTGTCCCCGTCATAGAAACGCAGATTGTTCCGCACGGATACGAGGTATTCTTCCTCCTCGGGACGGTGCATCTTCACGCACATGTCGAAGCGGTCTTTCAGATGGGGATCGAGCCTCTCACTGAGGGAAGTCACGGTGGCCAGGAGCTTGATCCTTGCGGGGTACTCGACGGACAGTCCCTCCCTTTCGATGACGACTTTCCCCTTGGAGGCTGTTTCAAGAGCTTGAAGGGCGGTCAGTTTCTCCATCAGGTCTATGCCGTCAATACAAACCTCTCCACCGTCCCCTTCTCCCAGGAGCCCGATCTCGGGTTCTATCTGTCCTGTGGTTATCGCCTTCTCGATATTGATGGACCCGAACAGACGGTCCTCGGTAACTCCGATGGGCACATTGACCAGTGGAACATCGGGATTGAGCGAAGCGAGGGAATGTATCAGGGCGGTCTTTCCGGTTCCCGATTCGCCGGTTACCAGCATGGTTCTCAGGTTCGGATTGACCAGGAGGCACAGGACAGCCTTCTTGGCTTTCCTGTTGCCTGCTATGACGGAGAACGGCAGAACATCCTGGTCGGTAATCTTCAAGCCCCCTGAGACGGCATGTAGGATGCCGTTGTTTGCCGCTGGTGATTGGCATCTCTTTACAAATAGTTGGCCACGGAAAAAAGTGGATAGGCCGCCGCGTGACCGCGGCAGCCATGGGTTTCATCTAAGTCCGCGTTTCTTTTCGAGCTCCCAGAAGATGGTCTGGGACTCTTCGGGCTGAGGTGTTTTGGGTTTCTCGGGATTGCTGGGACCCCATACGGTCGAGACAGTTTCCTTCGACTGCAGATCGTCAAGCATGAACAGTCTTCCGCCGAGGTTCTGCGCAAGGAACTTAGGCATGTCGGACTTGGAGGTGCCCAATCCGGTATCCACCACGATCCAATCCACATTCTCCTCGTGGAGGTGTTTGGCAATCTCCAGCGCTTCCTCGCAGGGATCCTTGTCTGGGTCTATGGACTGTGTTGCCCTGCCGTCGGTGAATACCACGATGTGGATGAATGCCTCGGGATGTTTCTTCCTGTAGGATTTGACGAATCTCCAGCACTCCATGAACGCCTTGCTGAGCGGGGTTCCGGTATCCACAGCGATCTTGGTGATGGCATCGGAGAGATGCTCCACCGCCCTTGTCGGGGGCATGACCTCCTCGATCCTCTTCTCATTGAAGGTCATGAGACCTACGCGGTCCCTCTTGGCGAAGTGGAGTTCCAGCATTGACAGGATGGCTGCCTTGGTCTTTCCGATACGGTTCCTGATGACCAGTGAACCGCTGGCGTCGAGCATGAAGTAGAAGGCGTTCTCCACATGTTTGGTGCGGACCTTCTCCCTGATGTCGTCCTTGGTGATCTTGATTTTCCCCTCCTCGTGTTTCCTGGAGAACTGGTGGGGTGCGGCAGCCCTGATGGTAGCATCAATGGCGATGTCGCTGCATTCTCCTTTGGGAATGCGGAATGAGGTGTACTTCCCGGTGGCGGACTCGACATACTTCTGGCGTTTGTTCTGTCCTTCGACTCCGTAGTAGTCGGCGGCCTCCATCAGGTCGACGGTGTCGAACCTCTCGGAGACCTTGGCCACCAGCTCGGTGTCGATGTACTCCTCGTTGAATTCTAGGTTGTTGACCTCGAGGAGGGTCTCGGGATCCACGTCCTTGAGGGAGACGGTCTTCTCCACCGCGATGCCTTCTTCGTCGTCATCGTCATTGGCTTCCTCCGTTTCCTTCTGCTCTTTGGCCTTCTGGACCAGCGGGCGGTCGTCGTGGACGAAGCGCATGATGTCCTTGTTGGCGTACATCAGGACGGAGTTCTGCTCGGGAGTGGGGTCCTTCTTGACCTCGAAGATGGTCCTGCGGTGGTTGAGGGTGAGTTCCGTGGCATAGACAATATCGTCGGAGGTGGTCTTCTTCCTGCCGTTGAGTGCTGCGAGGGTGACCGCCACCTGTGCGCAGGCGACCGCACCCCTGTATCCGGCGATTCCGTACTTGTTGCAGATGCGGGCGATGGCATCGCGGTGTTTGACCAGGAGTTTCACTTCGGGAAGCAGTTTCCTGGCGTCCTTCACCTTCTGGAGGATGGCCCTGTCCTGGTCCTCGTAATCTTTGAAGAACTCGAGATTGCCGTCCTGGAGCATCAGGTTGTTCCTGAGGGAGACGATGTACTCCGCTTCCTCGGGGCGTCTCATCTTGACGCTGATGTCGAAACGGTCCTTCAGGTGGGGATCGAGCTTCTCCCTGAGAGAAGTGGTGGTGGCGAGCAGCTTGACGTCCGCATCGTACTTCACCGACAGTCCTTCCCTCTCGATGACGACTTCGCCTTTGATGGCGGTCTCGAGTGCCTGCAGGGATACCAGTTTGTCCATCAGGTCGATGTCGTCAATGCAGATGACTCCGTGGTGGGCCTCTCCGAAGAGACCCTTCTCGGCCTCCATCTTTCCGGTGGTGACAGCCTTCTCAAGGTTAATGGATCCGAACAGACGGTCCTCGGTGGCGCCGATGGGCACGTTTATCACGGGCATGTCCGGGTCCAGGGAACCGAGGGAGCGGACCAGGGTGGTCTTGCCGGTACCGGTGCTGCCGTTGAGCAGCAGGGATTTCAGGTTGGGGTTGACCAGGAGGCAGAGTACGGCGGTCTTGGCGGTGTGGTTCCCAGCAACCGCCGAGAACGGCATGATGGCCGATTCCTGCATCAGAACTTGCTCAGGCAAGTCCTTACCTCGTTGACATCGAAGGTAGTGTTCTCGAATGCCTTCTTCTTGATACGGTGGGAGAGGACCATGGGGGCTACCTTGATGAAGTCGTCCTTCACGATGTGGTCCCTGCCCTCGAGTGCGGCGTTGGCGCGTGCTGCCCTCATGAGTGCGAGGTCTGCCCTGTGTCCCTCCATCTTGAAGTGTCCGGACAGTTTGGCTGCCATCATGATGGATGTGTCGTCGAGTTCGACCTTGGAGACGATATCTTTGGCCTTGGCGATCTTCTGCCTCAGCTCCTCGAGCTCGTCCTTGCATCCTTCGAGGTATTTCTCGGGGTCGGCGTCGTAGGTCATACGGCGTTTGATGACTTCCATACGGGATTCGAGGATATATTCTTCTTTTACTTCTATAGATAAACCGAACCTGTCGAGCAGCTGGGGCCTGAGATCTCCTTCCTCGGGGTTCATGGTTCCGATGAGGATGAAGTTGGAGGGGTGGGAGAAAGAGATTCCCTCCCTCTCGATGTAGTTCCTTCCCATGGCCGCGGAGTCGAGGAGAAGGTCGACGATGTGGTCGTCGAGAAGGTTGATCTCATCCACGTAGAGGATGTTGCCGTTGGCGTTGGCGAGGATTCCGGGCTCGAACTTCCTCTTTCCAGTCTCCAGGACGTGCTCGAGGTCGAGGGTACCGGCCACGCGGTCCTCGGTTGCGTTCAGAGGCAGCTCGACTACCTTGGTGGGTGCCATGACGGTCTCGAGTTTACCGTCCTTGGCGAGTTTCTCTCTGCATTCGGGGCACATCTTACGGATCTGGTAAGGGTCGCATCCGAACCTGCATCCTTTCACGACGGGGTGGGCGGGCAGGAACTGGGGCATGGAACGGACCGCGGTGGATTTGGCGGTTCCTTTGCTTCCTTTGATGAGGACTCCGCCGACACTGGGGTCGACGGCGTTGAGGAGCAGTGCGAGTTTCATGTCATTCTGACCGACGATGCGGGTGAACGGGAAGGTATAGTTGTCTTCTGCCATTGTATCTGATTCGGTTTAACATACCTTCGACTATAAGTGGATTGCCCAAATTCGTAGGAAACTTTAACTATGGTTTGTTTTGAAAATTGATGGATATATGGTTCATCCATTAAGAAATCTACATAAAATGTGCATAAAATCACCATAATTGGTTCAAACAGCGTTAAAACCGCCCCAAAATAATAGCGAAAACCGCGATTTTACGAGATTGGAGTGGTTTATTCTGTTGTTTTTGTCATTGTTAATATTGAGTCCTTCACGAAATTTTATATACATTTGGATGGATGATAAGCTAAGACGAGTCGGGAAACTGACTTGTCATAGCGTAAGTTCCTACGGGAACGAGCGTTTGTATTGGAGGAAAAACAAAATGGCACAAACTACCCCCATTTATCCTGCGAACGAGACCCTTAACGGAGTCAAATTCGAGCTTTTCAGCGACGACGAAGTCCGCAGGATTGACATGGCTACCCGTGATGTCCTTGCGACTTACGGTGTCCAGGTTTCTGACGACGAAGCAAGGAAACTCTTCAAAGAGGCCGGCTGTGAAGTCAACGAGGAGACCTGGGTCGTAAAGATCCCTTCCCACGTTCTTGACAAGGCTCTTGCAACCTGCCCCAAGAAATACTACCTCTACGGAAGGAACGATGAGAGGACCTTCCCCATGGAGTGGCTCGGAAAGGTCAACTACACCTGTTTCGGAACCGGTATCCAGGTCTGTGACTACCTCGGACACGGCGAATTCGAGACCCGTGACTCCACCGGAAAGGATGTTGCAAACATCGCAAAACTCTGTGACGCACTCCCCGGACTTTCCTTCTTCTCCCTTCCCGTCTCCGCAAGAGAGTGGGCAGGAAAAGGATGCGAGGATGTCCACGAGGCACTCATCTCCCTTACCAACACTTCTATGCACTTCCACCACATCGACCCCGTTGCTGCTAACGTAAAGTACTACTGGGAAATGGTGAAAGCATACTACCACGGCGACGAGGCCGAGGCACGTGCAAAGCCCATCATGTCCATGCTGGTCTGCCCCACCTCTCCTCTCGAGCTTTCCTACAACGCATGCCAGTGCATCATCCAGGGTGCCAGGTTCGGTATCCCTGTGAACGTTCTGTCCATGGCAATGGCCGGAGGATCCTCCTCTGTCTACCTCGCAGGAACCCTCGTTACCCACAACGCAGAGATTCTCTCTGGAATCGTTCTTTCTCAGCTCGCATGCCCTGGAGCACCCATCATGTACGGATCCTCCACCACCTGCTTCGACCTGAAGAGGGGTACCGCACCCGTCGGATCTCCTGAGCTCGGACTTATCAGCGCATCTGTCGGAAAGCTTGGACAGTACTACAAGCTCCCTGTGTTCACTGCAGGTATGTAGACCGACGCCAAAGTCCCTGATGAGCAGGCAGCCCACGAGAAGACCATCACCTCCCTTGCAGCAGCACTCGCCGGAGTCAACATGATCTACGGTGGAGGAATGCTCGAGCTCGGTCAGACCTTCTCCCTTGAGCAGCAGGTCATCGACAACGACATCATCATGATGGAGAGGAAGTTCATGGAGGGTGTCCCCGTCACTGACGAGACCCTCGCCGTTGATGCAATCAAGTTCATCGGAATCGGTAACGACTTCATCGCACACCCCTCCACCATGGAGCAGATTGACCTCGCTTCCGACCCTGAAATCTTCGACAGGACCATGCTCGGAGAGTGGAGGGCCAACGGAAAGAAGGATGCAGTAGACCGCGCACACGAGAAGGTCGTTGACATCCTCGCAAACCACATTGTTACCCCTGTCCCTGACGACGTCATGGCAGCTTGGGAAAAGATCGTTAAGGAGGCCGATGAGGTCTTCCTCAAGAACAAGGAGTGAATTTAAATGGCACAGGCAGATTTAGAGCAGAAAGCATACGACGGCGTAATGAAATACGACATCAAAGGCTGCAAGGCAGTCGCAGAGCAGGCAGTTGCTGAGGGAGCAGACCTCGTCGCACTCATCAACAACGGCTTCACCAAGGCCATCACCCAGGTCGGAGAGCTCTTCGCACAGAAGAAGATCTTCCTTCCCCACATCATGGCTGCAGCAAACGCAATGAACGCAGGTATCGAAGTCCTCACCCCCGAGCTCGAGAAGTCCGGAGGCCAGGCCGAGTCTATCGGAACCTTCTGCATCTGCACCATCGAGGGAGACATCCACTCCATCGGAAAGGACATTTGCGCAATCATGCTCAAGGTTGCCGGATTCAACGTCATCAACCTCGGCCGTGACGTCAAGCTCGATGTCATCGTCCAGGCATGCAAGGACAACAACGCCATCGCAATGGGATCCTCCGCTCTTATGACCTCCACCATGGTCGGTCAGAAGACCCTCGAGGACAAGATGAAGGCAGCCGGACTCAAGGGCAAGTGCCTCACCAACGTCGGTGGAGCACCTGTCACCCAGCAGTGGGCTGACGAGATCGGAGCAGACGTCTACTCCGAGAACTCCAACGACATCGTCACCAAGATGGTTGCCGCTGTCAAAGGCTGAAACCCCAAATCAATTCCGGACCAAACCACATCCCCTTCGGGGGATGCAAATGGTTTCCTCCAAAAAGATCATTTAAGGTCCGGAATTATCGGGGCCTGCTTCGGCAGGCCTCACAACTTGATCATTCAGGTGGTTGGAATGACAGAAAATTCTGTAAAAGACTCCAACAAATTGACCAGAGACAAGCGTATCTCCGCTGTCAGTCCTTATGATACTTATTGGAACTCCTTCCTACCTGCTTTTATGGACCGTATGAGTCTCCAGATGCGCAAGAACATGACTGCCATCGTGGAACCCTACGGACTCTCCCACGCCCACGCCATCTATCTCATCGCCCTGAATCTGCAGGACGGACAGACCATGGTGGGCCTTTCCCGTTTCCTCGATCTCGATACCGCCAACACCAACCGCGTCATCAAGACGCTCAGGGAGAAGGGATTCGTCTACGACGACAGGAAGTCCGAGAGCAACAAGAAGTTCCGTATATTCCTCACAGATTCCGGCAAAGCTCTGGCGGACATGGTGATGACCAGGATCACCGAGCTCAACAACAGCTACTTTGCCAACATCCCCCGCGAGGATATCCTCAACATGAGGAACACCCTCATCCAGGTCCTCAACAACATGAATCTCGATATCGACGAGTACATGCATTCGAAGTACGAGGATCCGTTCTACACCCACCTTCACCTCATGCCGCAGGTCGACGGTTACGAATCGCTTTCCACACGCGCACCCAGCCGTATCGTCCGGGATAAGGAGTAAGGAATCTTATCTGACGTTAACTTTTATATCCGCAGGAGAATGACAGATTATGAGCAAGATCGTCGCCGTTATGGGCAGTGCAAACAACAAAGGGAACACCGCTGCTGCCGTGGATGCAATCCTTGACGGCGCTATGGGTCTCTCTACCAACGTCATCCGCTATCACAATCTCGGAAAACTCAGTGCCGTGAAGGCATGCGATTTCGGAGATCTTTCAGCAAGGGGTATCGAGGCAGTACCGGATTCCGACATCAGGTCGATCCTGGAAGACATCTCGTCTGCCGACGCGGTCCTTTTCGCCACACCTCTTCTTTACCGTTTCCCGACTCCGCAGTTCACGATGATTCTCGACTGCCTGTCCTGTTTACTCTCTGAGGGAAAATCAGCCCTTGCAGGAAAGAAAGCGATTGTGCTGGTGACCTGTGAGAAGGTAGACACCTATTCCAACGGTGCCCTCGACTGTCTGGTCGACGCCATCGAGAGTCTCGGAATGTGCGTGGTCAGCAAGATGATCTTCTCCACTCACGGCGGACAGCAGCAGTTCATCGAGAACCGCACCGCTATGGAAAAGGCCGTCATGGTGGGAGCTAAGTTCTCCAAGACCTTCGACGTGGAACCTGATTCAGAGATCATCCTCCTCGGATGATCCTGTAAACATCTTTATATAGGGAGTAGAACTTCCTGTAATTACGGTTTGGAGTCCCGGCTTTCTGGGATTTACCGTGGAGTGAATTTCTCACTCGGGCCGCAAGGGACCGAAAGGCGGACTTGCGGGGTCGATTTACATTTTACTTAGGTAGAATATTACCTAAATACTTTTATATTAGCCTTGACTATACGGCCTTGCAGCCGCGTAGGATTTCATCCGTTGCGGCAGAAGGTAAGCAAATGGTTACAGTCTATGACGTTCCCGCAGAGGCACTCATCCTCAAAGTGGCTGAGAAGCTCAAAGAGAACGATAAGATCGTACCTCCGGAGTGGGCAGAGTTCGTAAAGACCGGTGTCCACACCGAGAGGGCACCCGTCCAGGAGGACTGGTGGTTCACTAGGGCCGCCTCCATCCTGAGGAAGCTCTACGTAAAAGGTCCCATGGGAACCTCCAAGCTCGCTGGCGAGTACGGTGGATTCAACGACAGGGGATCCAAGCCGAACAAAGCAGTCAAGGGAAGCCGCAACATCATCAGGAAATGCCTTATCCAGCTCCAGGATGCCGGACTCCTCGAGGCCACTCAGAACAAGCAGGGACGTAAGATCGCTCCCGCAGGACAGAGTCTTCTCGACAACTGCGCGAAAGAGGTTGCAGATGCAATGAAGAACTGAAGGTGACTTACATGGAAGACGACCCTGAATTGGAAATGTTAAGGCAGAAGAGGATGGCCGAGATGCAGCAGGCTCAGCAGAGGCAGAGCCAGCAGCAGGAACAGGCCAGACAGGCAGAAGCACAGAAGCAGTCCATTCTCAGGCAGATCATGGTCCCCGAGGCAAGGGACAGGCTCGCAAACGTCAAACTCGCGAACCCTCAGCTTGCCGCAAATGTTGAGAACCAGGTAATCCGCCTTTACCAGAGCGGAAGGCTCAACGGCCCGATCACGGACCCCATGTTAAGAGAGATCCTTCAGAGCATGGTTCCCCAGCAGAGGGAAATCCACATAGAGAGGAGATAAACATGTCCAGCACTAAGCCCCCGGCAATGAAAGAGAGGCTCAACAAGAAGATCAAGCAGAACCGCCGTGTCCCCGCATGGGTCATGATGAGGACCAACAGGCAGTTCCTCAGGCACCCTAAGAGGCGTTCCTGGAGAATGGGAAAACTTAAGGAGTGATTCAAATGGCAGACGAAGTCACCAGGATCATCATCATTCCCCTCAGGGGAGCAAAACAGGCACCTCGCTCCAGGAGGACCGAGCGCGCCGTTAAGGACGTCAGGGCAGCCATCATGAGGCACATGAAGGTCGACGCCGAGCACGTCTGGATTGACAAATCCGTCAACGAGAAACTCTGGGAGAACGGTATCCGCAACCCTCCTTCCAGGATCACCGTCAAGTGCGTCAAGTTCGACGACGGTCTCGTTGAAGTGTCCCTTTCGGAGTGATACGATGTCAATGAGGCTTTCCAGGACCGCAGGTACCATCAACATAGGTGTTTCAGCGGTAGCTAACGAGAGCCTCGCATTCATATCCCCCGATGCCGACGACCAGTTCCTCAAGGATCTGGAAGAGGCATTGGGGGTCAAACCCTTCAAAACCACCGTGGCGGGCTCCCACGTGACGGGATCGCTTATCGCCATGAACTCCAACGGTGCCGCTGTATCGGGACTTGCCGAGGAAGCGGAACTGGAGATCATCAAAGGACAGATTCCTGTCCTTCTGCTGCCCGATTACATCAACGCAGCGGGAAACAACATTCTTGTCAATGACCACGGAGCAGTCGTGAACCCCGAGTTCTCCGACGACATGCTGAAGAAGCTCGAGGAGATTTTCGGAGTCGAGGTCGTCCGTTCCGCCATCGCGGGATGCAACACCGTCGGTTCCCTGTGTAAGTGCAACAACAACGGCTGCGTGTGCACTATCGATGCCACCGACGACGATATCGAACTCATCAAAGAGGTACTCAAGGTCAAGGAGGTCCAGAGGACCACCGTGAACCACGGTTCCAAATACGTGGGCTCCGGAATCGTCGCCAACTCCAAGGGTGCGCTCGTGGGAGATGCCACCACTCCTATCGAGATGGGAAGGCTGGAAGACGGTCTCGTCCTCTACTGATTTTAGAATTTTCCGATATCCGGAATCGTTCAGCGGTCGAATACCCAGACGCCTGTGAAATCAGTGATGTCATCCGATTCGAGATCGATGGCATTGCCGACATGGACCACTTCGTTCCTGCATCCGTCCGTGAACGTATTGAGCGGCGAAAGCGGGAGCGTGATGCCTCCGACCTTGTAGTCCGTAGGTACGACAACCTTGGGTCCGATCTTGTCGATGAACTCCCTCACCTTCTCGATGGGCAGGGTCCAATGCTCCCCGACGGGAACGAAAAGGAGGTCGACACCTTTCAGACGTTCCATGACCCAGTCGAGGGGAATATCTCCCAGACATCCGCACATCGCGATGCTTATTCCGTCCATGGAGAAGCGGTAGATCGTGTTGGCACCGCGCAGTTCTCCCATGCGGTCGTCGCTGAATGAGGGCAGACCGGTGAATTTGAAACCGTTCTCCTCGAAATCGCCCCTTTCGCAGATAAAATCCTTGTGTTTTCCGGTGATGACCCTGAATGCATTACGGTCGAATGTGTTGTGGGTGCATAGTGCCAGTTTGGAAGAAACCTTGGGCGGGAAGATCCCGATGGACTTGCCGTCATGCGGATCCACCACAACACTGTTCCTATCATCGGCGAACTCGAAACATGAGTAGCCGTGCCACCTTATGAACACGTCAGGCTGAATTTGTTAGCCCGATATAAGCGTTCGGTTCATCGTCCAGAAACGGATGTTTTCTGTAAAAGTTGCGCAAAAATAAAAAGCAACGACACAGATACACCAGTCGATGGAGAAGACACTGATCCTCGTCATCGACAGGGACAACGACTACGGTGAGAAGGCCGGGGTCGTCTCTCCGGTTATCGGGTACGAAGAATGCAAGAAGGCAGCTTTAGCCCTAGGCATTGCGGACCCGGAGGATTCCGATACCAACGGACTCCTCGGTGCGCTCCATCTCTACAACGAGCTCAAGAATGAGCGCGGAGCCGGCGGCGTCGAAGTCGCCCTGCTCTGCGGTGACAAGAAGGTCGGACACCACTCCGACCAGATTCTCGTCCAGCAGCTAGAATCGGTTCTCTCCGAGGTGAAGCCCGACAATGCCCACCTGGTCAGCGACGGTGCCGAAGATGAGTATATCGGCCCTATCATCCGCAGCCGTATCAGCATCGACCATGTTGAAAGGGTCATCGTCCAGCAGACTCCCAGAGTCGAGAACACTATCTACATACTGAAGCGTGCTATGGACGATCCCGAGAAGCGTCAGCGTTTCATCGGCCCTATCAGCTGGGTCCTGATCCTCATCGCACTGATGTTCCTCATCTCGAACTTCGCTGTGGCGGAATCATTCAACCGTTTCCTGGCGATCTCGGTCATCCCGGTGTTTGTCTTTGCCGTCGGTCTGATTTTGGCAATCTATTCATACAATCTGGTCGACCGTGCCAATGACTGGTATGACCGCTGGAAGCAGAGGGCCCGCCATGGAAGCATCCAGATGGTATTCGTGGTCGCAGGAGGACTTGTGGGAATCGTGGGATTCGTCATCTCGCTCTTCTCCGTGGGAGAAGTATACACAGAACGCACCACGCAGGCCGTCGTGCTGTTCCTCATCAATTTCCTTTGGTTCGGTGTTTTCGCCGTTCTCATCTATGTTTTCGGAGCAATCCTGGACGGATACATCTACTCCCGCAAGCTGAAGTACATCCTCATCACGATCATTCTCAATCTCGTATCTATGGGACTCATCGCCAACGGAATCTTGGATTATCTGATGGCCTATGTGGGTCTCTATCATACCGAGAACCTCGTCATTGTCGTGGAAATCGCCGCAGGATTCATGATGACCATCGTGGCATCGGTGCTCCAGGTGAAGGTCCGTAAGATCTACTACCGTTCCGTTCCGTCCGACAGAGGGGCTCCGGCCGATGAAATTCAGTGAATGGGAACCTCTTTACGAGGAGATATGTTCCGATTTCGGGATCTCCCCTGCATCGGACATGGCATCTGTTCGCATTCTCAAAGCAGTTACCCTCAATTCAGATCTGTGCGACGAGGATGCTTTCAAGGACAAGATCGGGGAGACGGTGTCGGTCATCGGCGATTCCCCCTTCCTGGAGAAGGATCTGGAACATGGTGTAGAAGGCTGCATTATCTGCTCCGGTTCTGCAGTTCTGCGTTTGCTCAGAGCAGGTCTGAAACCAGACATTGTGGTAACGGACCTCGACGGCAATATAAATGCCCAGCTGGAGGCCAGTTCCGACGGTGCTGTCACCCTGATATTGGCACACGGGGACAACATGGATCTGGTCCGGGAATATGCACCGCTGTTCACGGGTCCTGTTGTACTGACCACCCAGGCTGCCCCCGAGAATACCGTGTTCAACTACGGTGGATTCACTGACGGCGACAGATGCGTATGCTTGGCCAGGGAGTTCGGTGCACGCCACATCCTGTTATACGGCTTCGATTTCGATCATCCCAACCAGAAAGAAGGTTCCGACCCTGTCAGGAAACTGAAGAAACTGTCATGGGCCAAGAGGATAATCTATTCCGACGGCGGGAATGATATCGAGGACCGTTCCAATCACGCTTAAGTACAACGTTCGATAATTAATTCGCAACAATGATTGCTGCCAGAACCGATGCCGGCATCAGGATGATGCCAGGCATCCGCTCAGCAGAATCGCCCTCTGTTCCTTGTACCGGCTGAATGTCTCCGTCTTCATCAGCAGCTTGCGGACAGCCCCTTTCATCGTGAACGCATGTATCGACTCTCCGAAGAGACGTTTCACGTCGCTGAATCCGCATTCCGATTTCCAACGGCGTCCGTAACCGCTTTTCTCAACCCATTCCGCATATGGCATGCTGCACCAGAGTCTGGTCGCCTCTCCTCTGTAACGAGAACCGCCGTTCACAGGCTTCGTGTTCACTTTGAAGCTGGTGACGAATCTTGACCCGAGTCTTCCGCAGACGTGATCGAAGTTCTCCGCCGAGCTGTATGCCCCGTCGGCATACACAGTGCCGATACGGTGGCCTGCGGCCACCGCCGCATCCAGCAGGGGGATCATCAGCGGCGAATCGCCCACGGTCTTGTCCGTCACCGCGAACGCGATGACTTCTCCCGTATCCACATCGGACAGCACATGGAGTTTCAGCCATCCCCTGCGTTTCGGACCAGTCCCCCATTTCTCCTTCCTCCAGAGACAGGTGTTCGAGAGGTTGAATCCGGAAGAATCTATGCCTACGTTGCGCGGGCGGCCGATGACGTTGCTTCCTGCCCTGAGGATGTACGTTCCGCCATTCTCTGAAAGAAGCCTGTCCAGTATTTCCGCAGAACGTTCGAAGAGTCTGGAATACGAAGGTGCCTTCATGCCGTGGCCCTCCAGTATGGCCGCCGCCAAGCCGGCGGCCGTACGGTACGTGCCCTTGATCAGTGTCTGGAGGGAGATGATCCAGAAAATCATCGAATCACAGAAAGAATAAGGTCTCCCGACCTTCCCCGAGTTCATCTCCGCCAGTTCCTTCCGGAACAGCGGGATCCAGTTTCCGACCGAAGCCGATTCCCTGGAGAATTCGACCGGGGCGAGGTTGTTCGCCCGCTGTTCCTCGGAAGTCGGTTTCCTCGGCGGAAGCTTCTCTTTCTTAGGCGGTTCGGCGAATGTGCCCTTAACCTTCACATCGTAGGGGGTCATCCGAGCATCGGTCTTTAAATTCCTCTGAGCCTTATTCCTTCTTGTCATCTGTTGTCATCTCCAGGTGGCCGCCCGCAAGGTGTGGTAATCGATACGGGCGTACTTCTGTTTTCGAATGAGCCAGCAGTTGTTTTTACTGGCAGTATACGGTATGCATTTCTACTATTTAATACCGAAAAAACTAAATATTAGAAGTGCACACGAAACGGTGGTTTATTTAAATACTATTTCCACTGGAAACTAAAACAGGCGGTCGAGATTACCGCAGATCGGGGCCGTCACAAGTCATTCGGAGAATTGCCGAACGTTGTAACGCTTAAGGCATAGTTCATATCCTTGTTTTGCTTACCTTCCGTCCGAAAGGGGTGACATATGAACACGACGGAACTTATCCTTCTGATTCTCGTCATAATCTACATTCCCCTTTGGTTCATCGTATGGAAACATCCTGCGGCCCTCCGCCACGGGTTCGAGAAATACGGTCCGGCCATCAAGATAAACACCCGCCTGGGTCTTGCATTCATAGACCGTTTCGGAAGGTACAAACGCTTCTGGCACTGGTGCGGGGTGTTCGCTCAGGTCGTATCATTCCTGCTGATGGTCATGATGGTCTTCATCATGGCCGTGGCAGTCTACAGGATGCCTCAGACCCTTACCAACGGAGGCCTCGGACTGGAATACGTTCTTGCCATTCCCGGTCTGAATCCTCTGCTCCCGCTCTGGTACGGTCTTCTGGCACTTATCGTCGCATTGGTGTGCCACGAGCTTGCCCACGGCCTTCAGAGCCGTGCCAACGACATCGGTGTGGAGCATACCGGTCTGCTCTATGCAGTGGTTCCCTTGGGAGCATTCGTGGAACCCAAGCAGGAGGATGTGGAGAAGGCTCCCCGCCGGGCTCAGATAGATCTGTTCACCGCAGGTATAACCACCAACTTCGTCATCGCGGCAGTCTCGTTCCTTCTGTTCTCCGGCGTTATGCTCGGAGGTATATCCTCCCCATACGGAGATAACGCAGCGGTCTACACCGAGGTTGCTGATTCTCCCGCATATTCGGCCGGCATTCCTGCCGGAGCACTTATTTTGGATATCAACGGAGAACCTTTCTCCTACACCGAGGATTACACTGTTACCTCATACACCTGGAGCCCCGGAGAACTGGTCAGCGTACATTACCGTACGGCTGATACTGAATCCACGGTCACCATGCCTTGGGGTCTCTACGTATCGAAGACGGTCAGCGGTTCCCCGGCAGACACAATACTGGACAAGAAGATTCTCTCTTCCATTACTACTGCATCTGGCACTTACAAGTTCTATACCCAGCAGGCCTTCTCCAATTTCATGGGAACCACCCATCCTGGTGACACGGTAACTCTCAATTACACCGATCTTACAGGCTCTCCGCTCACCAGCACAGAGGTGAAACTGGGAACCTCAGGAAGCATCGGATATCTTGGAGTATATACGACAACCTCCGGAATGAACTTGATTACCCCCAACATGCTGAAAAGCACTTCTGCCAACCCGTTCTACGGTGCTGATAGCATCACCGACTACGCCACCGGTATGCTCAGCTACATAGCACATCCGTTCAGCGGTCTCGACCCCATCCCCGACAGCGTACGCTGGTGGTACGGGGACCAGATGTTCGGGTTCTGGGAGATATGCAAAATCTTCTACTGGCTCTTCTGGCTCAACCTGATGCTGGGTGTGACCAATGCCCTGCCTGCTTATCCGTTCGACGGAGGATACGTGTTCCGCGGATGGGTCGACGCGCTCTATGAGAAATTGGGTCACAGGGACAAGGAAGAAAGGGAGAGACGTGCGGATGAGATAACCCGCAACGTTTCGACCCTGATGATATTCCTCTATGTCCTGCTGATCGTTGCGATACTGATCTGATCAGTGAAGCACTTTGGAGGACAGGTGCTGTTTCGGCTTGCATCCGGTGATGATATCGCTGGAGAAGTCGAAGAGAGTGCCCTTCTCGCCGTTGTAGGTGAGTTCGAGCTTCTTCGATTCGTTGACCTTACCGACCACCGCACCCTCGCACTTGACCTTCCTGAAGATCTCGATGATGCGTTCGGAGTTCTCGTGGGGACATGTGTAGACGAATCCGCATCCCTGATAGCAGAGGAGCCACCTGATGAAATCTGTGCAGTCCTTGGGTACGGGGATCTTGTTGAGATCGACCTCGGCACCCATCTCGGAGGCTTCTAAAAGCATTCCGAGAGTACCAACAGAACCGGGGTTGCTCATGTCCTTTCCCGCATGTGCCAGCTTCTCGTCCGCGACAATGGCGGCGGCCTCCATCTGACGTTTCACGAGCTTGGGATCCTTGTCGAGGGTGGTGAGCCATGCGTAAGGGATGTTGTCGGGATAATGGCCGTCGAGATCCATGACGAAAACGATGTCGTCTCCGGGTTTGGCGGAGCAGCTGCGGATGAGGCATTCTTTCTTGACTTCACCGATGATGGATATGTCGATGGCGTGATAGTTGCAGTCGGGGTGGGTATGTCCACCGACGATGGGGACTCCGAACCTCCGGACTCCTTCTTCCATACCTCTCAGGAGCATGCCGCAGATGCGGTTATCGGACATGGAGACCACATCCACCATGGCGGTGGCGCGTCCTCCCATGGCTGCGATGTCGTTCACGTTCACAAGGACCGCGAAGTATCCTGCCATGTAGGGGTCGGACTGAACCAGGGATTCCATGATACCGTCGGTGGCGAAGAGGACGTAGCTGTCCCCCATCTCGATGGCTGCCGCATCCTCTCCCTCTGCCGCGGCGACGCGGGGGAAGGCATCGGTGGGCAGGAGGTCCACCACTTCATGGATCTTGCTCTTCCTGGTGACACCCGGGAAGTTCCTGATAGATTCGATTATGGTCTGGAGTTCCATTTTCACCACTCTGCAACCTTTGATCTGCAATGCCGTGATATCTCAAACCACGTTAAATAGTATCCTCTCGAGTCAGTTAATCACACAGAGGTTGATTCTGAGACGGTGGCTGGCCACGGCGGCCGCATGAGAGTCCCCGCCGAGCGCTTTTCTCATATCAGTGAAGAGTTCAGTGCCGTGTTTGGCCAAAGCCGAAACTACACGCCCATGGTCCTTGTAGAGTGTCTCTGCGAGGTCCGAGAACCTGTCGCCGCGGAGTGAGCCGTAGCATTCCTCCTTCGCGGCACCCATGCTGAATTTCTGCGGATCGAGGATGTAATAGGAAACAACCCCGTCTACCAGGCCGTCCATCATATCCTCGTCCCAAACAGGTCTGTCGCGGCAGTAGAGTATCTTGCCGTCTGACAGGAGGTAGAATCCTTCGTAATCATCCTCGAAGAGATCCTGTCCGCCGATGGGGCCGCCGAAGACATTGATGCCCCTGGTGCGCAGTTTGCGGATCAGATTCTGTATGCGTAGGAGTTCGAACCTCTCCTTGTTCTCGAGGATCCTGTCGATGGCCTCGTCGCGGTCCGGCTGTTCGGCGGCATCGGATATGCGGAGGATTATCTTCCCGTGTCCGCGGGATGCGATCTCGTCTGCCAGCTGGGAGAACGGGGCCCCGGGCTCATAGCGGAAGAGGAAACGTTCCTTCTCGGCCCCGTTCGAGAGGCTGAACACCGCAGTCTCGGCACATCCTTCTTCTTTATCGGTGCATTTGACGACCGTATTGTCCCCGAGGGCGTAATAACCTTCCCAGTAATCCTCCGAGAGTATCTGCTGAGAGATGCCTTTGGGGCGAACAGCGTTCTTCTTCGATCTTCTCGCACACAATTCAAATCGGACACGTATGGCTTAACCAACTAATAGAAGTTAGTACATGCATATAAGCAGGGAAGGGGATGCCCTTTTGGGAGAGAGGTGACCAGACATGATACCGGTGTGGAAGAAATACGGCATTGGAATGGTCATGCTCCTCGGCCTTCTGTTCATTTATTCGATATATCTCCTTACCATAAACCGCTTAGGCGATTTCGATACCCTGGCGGTGACCAAGATGGCTCTTGCCGTCTGCGGTATGGGATTATGCGTAATGCTCATTCTGACCTTCTTGCTCGATACCAAGATCGACCTCGGAGCGATATTCTTCCTCGTGATGATCATAGCCGATTTCTTCGCACTGATGACCAATCTAATCGATGCTTCGTTCATCGGGAGCAGTTCGTATGCCTGGCTCATCACGATTTCGCAGTATGCAAACCCTGCGCTCATCTACAGTATTATGCTGTTCTCATGGATGTATATCGCTTATATCAGCGGACCCCGGGGAAGGATGAGTATGAGGTTTGATGCGATAATCTCCGTGATCTTCGCATTCGGAATGGCGCTACTCTTCGTCAATATCTTCACCGGATACCTATTCACCGTCACCAAGGATGCTCTCCTGGTCTACGGACCTTTGAAGTGGCTGCTGATGGTGCCTACCGTATCAATGGTGGTGGTAGGTATATTCGGTACATACGCACTCGTCCGCGGCAAGCGTAAGAAACTGGCATTGGCCGTCCTCATAATGGCGCCGGTCACATCGATGCTGCTGGACCTCTATTTCAGTCCTGTAGGAACCACCAACGAGATATTCTGTCTCGCACTGCTCATCATCTACGGTAATTTCTACGTGGGTAGGAGCCAGGAACTCATCCTGAAGGAAGCGGAGCTCATGGAGCAGAGGGCGAAGATCCTCATCTCTCAGATCCAGCCCCACTTCCTGTATAACTCCCTGACCTCTATCATGAACATCAAGGGAAACCCCCCAGCTACCCGTGAGGCCATCTCGGAATTCGGGCTGTATCTCAGAGGAAACATGGATTCCCTGAAGAAGAGCGGACCCGTCATGCTCCGTGATGAACTCGACCACGTGGAGACGTTCATCATCCTGCAGAAACTGGAGTGGGGGGACAAACTCGGATACAAGCTGGACATCAAGGTCAAAGATATCCTTGTTCCTGCCCAGACCCTCCAGATTCTTGTCGCTTACTGCATAGATTACGGACTGAAGCCTTCGGACGGCGGCACCATCTATGTGAATTCCTGGATTGCAGGCTCCAATTATGTGATAACAGTCGGTCATGACGGCAAGAGGTTCGACACCTCCGCTCTGGATCAAGATGACTCGACATACCCGGGGGAGATGACATTCAACAGAATCAGCAACCGTCTTGCCGACCTGGTCGGCGGTAAAATCGAGATGTTCCGCAGGGACGGAGGCGGTAATCTGTTCCGTATCCTCATCCCGATTCCCAGGAAGACCCATACACGTCCATCTTATCAGGAGAGATGAAGATGATCCCTTCTGATCAGGAGATTGATGCTTGTCTGAACGGATTGAAAAGGTTCGATGTTACCTCTCCTGTACCCACGGTTCCGATTATTATCGGGGATGGATCCATCGCCGCTTTGAAGGACTTCGCCGATACCGTCGGAATCCGTCTTTTCTTCGTGGAAAGGACCTTCGTGGACCGCGACCATCTCAAGATAACCCCTGACCATCTCAAAGGTCTGGGTCTTGACATTCTGGGCGGGGTTCAGCTCGATTCCCATGTATACAACCGCGACATGGATGCCATCGATCTCTCGGCTCCTGCTGAGATCAGGATCTATGTTCTGTACGAGGGCAGACCGTTCGGAATCATAGCCGACAATCCCGATCTGAAACCCCTGCTCTCGCTGAGGCCCGAAGACCGCGTCGCGGAGTTTGTCGAAGCCCGCAGGGCCAAGGCCCGGGAACGCATATCGCTCGATGTGAAGAAAGCGGACCCGGTCCACGAGAAGTTCTCGGAAACTCTGGTCCTGGACCGCCAGTTCCGTGCATTGACCGATGATTACGAGCGGTTCCAGTACGTCATGAAGATCGCCCGCAGGCCCGGTAACGATGCATTCAAGAAATCTATTTTCAAAGCCGACGGTAGCGGATTCTCCATGGATCTCATCCGCCGCGTGTTATCCATCTGCGAGGAGAAGACGGGGGATGCCCCCGCCGAGACCAGGCAGATGGTTTTCAGGGATTGATCACCTGTAGAACTGCTGAATGGATTTCTCGGCCCAGGGATACTGGGTCATGTATTCGCCGTAGAAGTTGTTGAACGCGTTCGGCAGGCCTTTGAGGTAGTCGTATGCATCGCAGCTGAAGTTGTCGGGGATGACGGAGTATTCGCTCCTGTCAAGGTTGACGATGCTTTCCGCATGGGCCTCCTCCAGGGTCTTCTGGAGTTCCTTGACGACCTTGGTGAGATAGTCCTGGGACTTCCTGGTGAACGCATCATCCTGGAGAAGCACGCTGCACAGTTCCCTCCTGGTGACGGCAGATCCTTTGCGGTCCACAAGATATGCAAGGAGCTCCTTCGCGAGTTTCCTCGAGAAGTGCAGGGTCTCGCCGTCGACGAATAGTTCGAAGTTTCCGAAGGTGCGGACGAAGATGCGCTTGTCGGTGGTCTCGACGGGGTTACGGAGATTCTCCAGCTCCCTTCTGACAAGACGTGTCGAGATGGGTTTCGTGATGTATCCGCTGGCATGCAGCGAGAACGCGTCGGGTGCGTATTCGGAGTAACCGGTGGAGAAGACGATGTTCACGCGGACGTTGATTGCTTTGAGTTTCTTAGCTAAATCAAGTCCGGACATGCCGGGCATACGGACGTCGAGGAACGCGATGTCCGGAGGGTTCTCTGTGGCGAACTTCAGCGCCTCCGTAGGAGAGTTGAATGCATTGATCTCCGCATCCTTCTCGCATTCGCCGATCGCGGTCACAAGGACATCGAGGGCATCTTCCTCATCATCTACTGCAAGTATTCTCATTTTATCTCATCTCCCCCCCCCCCATTGAGGTTCTGGGGATGGTTATCTTTACCATCGTGCCACGGCCGATCTCGCTCCGGATGGACAGTTTTCCGTTGGACATCTCTTCCAGGCGCTGTTTCACGTTCGCCAGTCCGATGTGGCTCCTGTCATCCTCGTTCAGAGGTTTGGATACATCGAAACCGACCCCGTCATCCGATATCGTTATGACATGTCCCTGTGCGGTGAGGCGGGTCGCAATCTCCACCGTGCCTCCGCCCTCTTTAACAGTCACACCGTGCTTGATGGCGTTCTCCACGAGCATCTGCAGGGTGAGTGCGGGTATTTGGAACGACGTATCCCTGATGTCATAACGCACGTTTAATTTTTCCTTGAATCTGAGCTTCTCCAGGTCGACGTAGGTCCTCACATGTTTCATCTCGGTGGCGAACGGAACCGTTTCGATCTGACCTAGGGTCTTGAGGTTTCCGCGCATGTAGTTGGAGAAGTGTTCGATGGCGGACACGGTCTCCGGCGGGTTACCCTCTATGTTCTTGATGGATTCCAGGGTGCGGGTCAGGACCTCGGGCTGGATATGGGCGATCATCATGGAGACCTTCCTCTCGGTGATTTCCGCATTCTTCCTGGTGATCTCCTGACCTTTCTCCACGTAGAAGTTTCCGTAAATGAGAATCAGAGAGAACAGCATTGCGATGTAAATGACCCCGATACCGTAGAAGAAGTACTGGACCAGGGCACCTGCGATAGGCATGAGCGCGTAACTGTACAGTCCGATCTTCTTCTTGGATCCCTTTACATAACGGTAAACGGCTATGGTGTTGAGCCCTATCATGCAGATAGGGGCGATCAACGATATCCAGTAGGTGTCGGCGCGTGCATAGAGTCCTGTCTCAGGGTCTATCGTGAACACGGCCGAGGTCCAAGGGTTGGTGAGGATTATGCACAATCCTAGGAGCAGGATCGTATAATGGACGATCTCGATACCCCTCATCCAGCTATCCCGTGTATCTGCCAGGTGCTTCACGTAAAGCCAGAACGTGACCAGGACCAGCAGGACGAATCCGTAGTTGTAATAGTTGATGATGTTGTTGAGAACGACCTGGTTCGGGTTTCCGTCGACCATCCAGCTCTCGAAATCCCAGAAGAGCAGCATGCTCTCGAGGGTGATGAACGCCATGAAATAGATGGTACCGACATTGATGCGGTGATCGAAAAGGATGGTTATGAACAGGAGGATACAGACCGCCATCCCGAAAATATCCATCGATTGGTTGACCACGACGTAGTACGGTCTGACCGAATAGATCGCATCAGCGTACTGTCTGCTGGTCACGATGAGCATCAGGGCGAGGACCGCCATGGAGATGTATCCCACCTTGCTCCAGTCCGTAACCTTGACCATACTCAGTCCCCGCGTTGAGTATGGATTTCATCGGTAAAAAAGAATTCTTTACTTTTTGAGGACGAGCTTGGCTGATTTGTTGAACAGCCCGTACTTTATCCTGAAGGACATGTCGTCGGAGACGTCGACCTGTGTGACCCCGCTCAGGGAATCTATGCCGGGATTCCTCACCAGCACGGTGATGTCCTGGAGTCCGAAGGGTACGTGCATGTACACTATCTCTCCCGCCTTGCCCTCGGCGAGCATTTCATCCTTTATTCCGAAGATGAAGGTGCAGTCGGCCCCGAATCTGTGAGGAGGGTTGCATTCGATGGTGAGGATAGCGTCGTCGGCCATGCGGGATGATGGGGTTCTTGCTTTATAGGTTGGCGGTGATGACGATGCATGAGCTGCCCGGAAACCTTCGATGAGGCCCAGAGGAACGTGTACGAGCGTGCCGAGGGCGGGGATGCCGAGGCTATGTTCCTTCTCGCCTCCTTCTACCACAACGGAGACAACGTCCCTGTGTCGGAGAGCGAGGCATTCGCGTGGTGCCGGAAGGCCGCTGAGGCGGGAAGCGTCAATGCTATGAACAATCTCGGTTCTCTCTACGGCAGCGGAATCGGAGTCAAACAATCCTTCGAGGAGGCTGTCCGCTGGTTCGCAAAAGCAGCCGATCTGGGTATGGCGGATGCACAGTACAATCTGGCAGTCATGTACAACCGCGGACTCGGTGTGGAACAGGATTCAGTGAAGGGTGCGGAACTGCTCTGCAAGGCAGCGCAGCAGGGCCACGAACCCGCCATGGATGAGCTCGCCCGGATGTACCGCAGCGTTCAGAAATGAAACCCTGTTTTTGACAATGGCCGTTAACTGTAAGGGTAGATTTTGGAAATTTTTTAAATATAGTTAATACAACACCCTATGCGGAGATTATAGTATGTCTTTAACTTCCGAATTAAAAGTAGCCGCCAACGTCGGCCGCGATTTTGCAAACATCTATGTGAACGAGGCTCTCGAGAACATCGAGAAGACCGTAATGACCCTCTACTTCCTGGATAAGGGCGACCGTTTCAAGCATTATGTATTCGTCCTTGCCGGAAACCGTACCAGGATGACCGTAGAGCAGCTGGGGGCAGGCAAATACGTCTGCGAGGCGACCCAGTACGCGGGCGAGGAGAAACTCACCGCCGAGATCGAGTTCGAGGTCCCCGAGTTCATCGGTGTCGACACCGGTCTCGACCTTTCCGAGATCTCCCTCCGCTAATCGATTTCAAACTCATTCCGGACGGTCTGTCCGTCCGGCCCTATCCTTTTATTGTCCTACTGGGATTGACCGTTCGATAAGATGGAAGAAACCGTGATCTACTACTCGGGAAGGAACATCCGCAACCTCGTGAGGCTGGCGGACAGGGATGACGACGCAGACGCCATGTTCGAGCTGGGCTACCGCTACTATTTCGGATACGGTGTCAGGCACAATATCGCCAAGGCACTTCTCTGGTTCTACAATGCCGCCATCCGCGGGGATGCGGACGGCTGCTACATGATGGGCACCATGCTCTCCTGCGGAGAAGGCGTGGAACTCGATGATGAGGAAGCAGTCTACTGGTTCCTCCAGGCTGCCGATCTGGGACACCTCGATTCCATGAACGAACTCGGTATCATGTTCGCAGAGGGATACGGGGTCGAACAGGACATGGAAGCCGCCAGGGAATGGTGGCAGAAAGCCGCCGATGCCGGTTCCGAAGAGGCCAAGGAGAATCTCGAGCGTTCCGCCTGACCTATCCCCCTTACGGGGGAACAACCACTTAAACCGCAATTTTTGTCGTGTTGGAATTATATACCATAGTCTCGATGATTCCTTATGCAGCGCGATTACATCTACGGGGAGAAGGCCGCTCTGGTCGTAGTGGATCCACAGCGCAAATTCTCTCTGCCTACCGAAGATTGGGAACAGGTCCGTGACAAGGTCGTTCCGGAGATCAACCGTTATGCCAAACTCTTCAGGGAGCATGGACTGCCGGTGATCTTCATTGCCTTCCAGGGTCCCGCCCACATCCCCTATCCGGGTGCCGATGGTGACGAATGGCTCCAGGGCATCGAGACCGCTCCTACCGACATCGTAGTCAAGAAGGAGAACATGAGCTGTTTCAAACAGACCGATTTGGAGGAGATTCTCAAGGAACGGAAGGTCGACCATGTCTTCCTCGCAGGAATGCTGGCAGAATACTGTGTCACTGCTACCTATTTCTCCGCTATCGAGCGCAGCATCGGTTCTGTTGTACTGCCTTCGGCACTCATCGCGTACAAGCCCGAGGGTCTGGAAGCCGTCAAGGTCCTGCTCAACTGGACTCCCGATGATGTCCTGATGGCATATCTCGAAGGCCGGCAGGGTCCGCCGCCCGAGATCATGTGATATTCAAGAAACTATTCCGGCAGGACCTCCTGCCGCCTCCTTTTTTCACCGATTCGAATCAGTTCTGGGTCATCAAAATGTTTCATTTATTTTTTTAAATGGATTTATTTGCTAACAATTTATTAGCAAATAATTAATATATAAACGTCAATAAGGTTCGCACATGGAGCATTTCGACCGTTACACCTCCCTGTCCGACGAGCGTACGCTGGAGCTTTTGGCGTACATCCGCAGCTGCGGCGGTGAATGTTCTACGGTCGAACTCAGAAAGGTGGTGCCCAATTACCCCACCCTCAAGGAGAGACTTGATTGGATGGCGGAGGACGGACTGATCGACAGTTCACGTGTCTATGCCCCGGTGAAGAAGACCACCGTTTTCGTCACGGATCTCGGCAGGAAGGTCATTTCCGCCCTGAGTTTCGGTTACGGCTCCATATCGATGCGTTACGCGGATCCCGTCTTGAGATGCCTTTCCAAAGGGGGAAAGGTCCATTACGCGGATCTTCTGAAGAACGTTTCAAATCAGAGAGCACTCGAGAAACTCCTGTCGGCATTGGAGGCAGACGGCCTCATTACCCGCGGAGTCGAGAGTGAATCATACCGTGCCAAGTTCGCCCTTGCCACCGAGGAAGGTGTCAGGGTTGGCAAGGGTTTTGCTAAGGCATATCGCATAATCAGGAAAACAGCTTGAAGGGATGCAAAGATGTTTGTGGATTTCTTGGATGGGAATGTGAAAGAGAGGCTTGTGAAAGCGGTGGAGATCGCAAGGCGGCATAAGTCCATGCACCTGTTCACCCATTACGATGCCGACGGAATGGCCTCTATGGCCATCATCCGTGCCGCCCTGAAGAGGGAAGGTATCGATTGCACATACGAGGTTTTCACTACGCTGGGTCATAAGGAGATGGAGTCCGTCCGCGGAGTTCCTGCGGTGTGCTTCATCATGACCGACATGGGTACCAGTTTCCTCCCGGAGATGGGAGATTATCAGTGCGACTGCGTTGTCTTGGACCACCACGAGATCCCCCCGGATTTCGACCTCGACCAGGACGGGAAGGTATTCGTCAGCTGTTGGCTTGCCGGTGTCAGCGGGGCCCACGATGCATGTGCCTCCACGATGGCATTCCTCTTCGCCATGACCATGAACGAGTCGAACTTCGACCTTGCCACCATCGCCATGGCAGGGATGATGGGTGACAACCAGCACCGTCCCGCATTCAGCGGATACAACAAGGTCATCGTAGACGAAGCGATCAACCGCGGCCTCGTCAAGACCATGGAATCCATCGTACCCGTGGGAGATATCACTGAATCCCTCATGTTCACCATCGACCCGTATCTCAGAGGTATCACGGGCAATCCCGATGCTCTGCACGATTTCCTCTTCGAGCTCGGACTGAATGCCACCTCCCAGCTGAAATTCGGCGATTCCGAACTCGCTTCACGTTTAGATAAGGGAGTCCTTGCAAAACTCAGGGAGAACTCTGTCGAGGAGGACATAATCGCCAGGGTGATCCGTACCCGTTATTATCTTACAGATTTCAAATGTGATGCACAGCTGCTTTCCGATACGATTGACGCATGTGGCAGGAGTAAATCCCCCGCAACAGCCATGAGTGTCATCGACAGCCACGATATTCTCGCAGGCCGCGGAATCTACATTGAATTCCGCAGACAGCTGCTTGCTATGGTCGACAATGCCACTGCACACATGGAACAGCGCGAGAACATCAGGTATTTCACCTATACAGAACAGGGATACGGCGGCCTCGTGTGCGCCACCCTGATCAAATACGGCGAGAAGAGCGACATGCCTATCATCGCTGTGCTCGATGTAGGCGATCACATCGACTTATCTTCCCGTTGCTCCGCGGAAATGGAGAGAGCAGGAATCAATATGGCCGATGCCATGATGTCATGTTGTAAGATGAATTCCGGAGACGGCGGAGGACATTCCAACGCCGCCGGAGGAAGGATTCCGAAGGAGAATCTCGAGAAATTCCTCAAGGATGTCGATTGGACAATCGGTATGCAGAAACAGTGATTTCTGCCCTGATTCTTCATCATTACTTTTAATTCTCTATATAGGAGGGCCGATTTTGGCCTGTTTTATTTACCTACCTACTTAGTAGGTAGGAATATATACTAGCTGTATGATAAGGTATGTAAGGTAACATGACCGAGAACAAATACAAACTCGAAACCCTGCAGGTACATGCAGGCCAGGAAACGCCCGACCCCGCGACCGACGCCCGCGCGGTACCGATCTACATGACCACATCATACGTGTTCAAGGATTCGGCAACCGCAGCCGGAAGGTTCGCACTTTCCGAACCCGGAAACATCTACACCAGGCTCATGAATCCTACCTCCTCCGTCTTCGAGGAGAGGATCGCTGCCCTGGAAGGAGGAATCGCTGCCCTTGCCACTGCCTCCGGCTCCGCTGCGATCACCTACGCCATCCAGAACATCGCTCTCGCCGGCGACCACGTCGTGTCCTCCACCAACATCTACGGCGGAACGAACAACCTCCTGGCCAACACCCTGAGGGAGCAGGGAATCGAGACCACTTTCGTGGATCCCTCCGACCCCGAGAACTTCAGGAAGGCCATCAGGCCCAACACCAAACTCCTCTACACCGAGGTTCTGGGTAATCCCAACTCCGATGTCGCCGACATCGAGGCCATCTCCAAGATCGCACATGAGAACGGCATCCCGCTCATCGTGGACAGCACCTTCACGCCTCCTTCGGTGTTCCGTCCCATCGAGCACGGTGCAGATATCGTGGTGCACTCCGCCACCAAATTCATCGGCGGTCACGGAGTGGCCATGGGAGGAGTCATCGTCGACAGCGGTAACTTCGACTGGGCCCAGAACGACAAGTTCCCCACCCTCTCGAAACCCAACCCCTCCTACCACGGAGTCGTGTTCACAGAGGCAGTTGGAAAAGCCGCATTCGTTGTGAAAATCAGGACCACCCTCATGAGGGATCAGGGAGCAACCATCTCTCCCTTCAACTCGTTCCTGCTGCTGCTGGGACTTGAGACTCTGTCCCTGCGTACCGAGCGTCACACCGAAAATGCCCTGAAGGTTGTGGAGTACCTGAAGAACCACCCCCTCGTGGAGAAGGTCAACCACCCCTCCCTTGAGACCGGTGCCAAGAAGGCCCTCTATGACCGCTACTTCCCGAACGGAGCAGGTTCCATCTTCACCTTCGAGATCAAAGGCGGAGCCAAGGAAGCCAAGAAGTTCACCGAGTCCCTGAAGCTGTTCTCCCTCCTGGCGAACGTCGCGGACGTGAAATCTCTGGTCATCCACCCCGCATCCACCACCCACTCCCAGCTGGAGGAAGAGGAACTGCTCAGGGCCGGAATCAAACCCAACACCGTGCGCCTCTCCATCGGAACCGAACACATAGACGATATCATCGCGGACCTCGAACAGGGTTTCGCCAAAATCAAAGCGTGATAGAATGCTGTATAAATCCATCGACGACACCATCGGAGGAACCCCTCTCGTGGAGCTCACGAACATCGAAAAAGAGTACGGACTGAAAGCCAAGATCTACGGAAAAGTGGAGTTCTTCAACCCTGCTGGGTCTGTGAAGGACCGTATCGCCAAGGCCATGATCGACGAGCTGGAGAAGCAGGGCAAGATCAACAAGGACACCGTCCTCATCGAGCCCACCTCCGGAAACACCGGAATCGCTCTCGCATCCATCGCCACCGCAAGGGGATACAAAATCAAGATCGTGATGCCCGAGACCATGTCCATCGAGCGCAGGAAGCTCATCAAGGCTTACGGTGCCGAGCTCGTCCTCACCGAGGGTGCCAAAGGAATGAAAGGAGCCGTCGCCAAGGCGGAGGAGCTCTCCAAGGAGATCCCCAACTCCGTCATCCCCGGACAGTTCGTGAACCCTGCCAACCCCGAGATCCATTTCAGGACCACCGGTCCCGAGATCTACAAGGACCTCGACGGAAAGGTGGACATCCTCGTTGCAGGTGTAGGAACCGGAGGAACCCTCACCGGAACCGGAAAGTACCTGAAATCCAAGAATCCCAACGTGAAGGTCGTCGCTGTGGAACCCAAGGGCTCTCCCCTCCTCTCCGAGGGCAAGAACGGTCCCCACAAGATCCAGGGAATCGGTGCGGGATTCATCCCCGACACCCTCGATCAGAGCATCTACGACAGTGTCATCGCCGTCGAGGATGCCGATGCGTTCGTCAACGGTCGTCTCATCGGTAAGAAGGAAGGATTCCTCGTGGGCATCTCCGCAGGTGCCGCCCTCACTGCAGCACTGCAGTTGGCCAAGGATCCTGCCAACGAAGGCAAGAATATCGTGGCCATCTTCGCAGATACGGGAGAAAGGTACTTATCGACAGCACTTTTTGAGGAGTGATGTATGGGGACCTTCATTTCCACCAAAGGCAGATATGCAATCCGCTTCCTGATCGATCTAGCGGAGCATGCCGATGAGGAAAGGATCCCCCTCAAGGATGTTGCCGAAAGGCAAAAGATTTCCCTGAAATATCTCGAGACCTTCATGCCCAGCCTCGTGAAGGCCGGGCTGGTCTCGGGATCCCACGGAAAGGGCGGAGGATATTCACTCCTCCGTTCCCCTTCCCAAATCATGATCGGAACCGTTCTGAGGGTCACGGAGGGCTCTATTGCCACCGTGGCATGTCTCGAGAACGGCGGTGTCGAATGCGAACGTGCCGCTTACTGCAAGACGCTCCCGATGTGGAGGAAGCTCGACAGTCTGATCACCGAGTACCTTGACAGCGTGTCCCTTCAGGATTTGATCGACGGCACTTCGACAGAACAGGCACCCTGTCCTTTCGACATACTTCCCGAAGATTCCAGCCAGCTTTGATCATAAATCATTGATCGTCTGGCACTATTATTTCTACGTCTTCGGGGAAGAGTGTTTCCGCATCGATTACCGAAGAGCGGATGACGGCTTTCCTGAGATTGTCACACCCGCTGAAAGCATCCTCTTCGATCTCGACAACGGATTCGGGAATATCGATTTTCTCGAGAGACGAGCAGTTCCTAAATGCAGCAGAATCTATTGTAACCAGTCCCTCGTTGAGTCCGACTTTCTTCAGGGAGAGACATGAATCGAATGCCATGGGCCCCAGGTATTCGAGGTTCGACGGCAGGGTTATTTCCTCAAGTCCCGAACCCTTGAATGCCCTCTCGTTTATCCTCTCCACCGAGTCGGGGATTTTCATTCTTGAAAGAGAGGTGCACCCTTCGAAAGCTCCGAATTCGATGGTCTCCAGGTCTTCCGGAAGAACGACGTTTTCGAGTGAAGAACATCCGCTGAACATCTCTCCCTTCAGTATCCTGTCCCTGAAACGTAGCCCGTGTTTGGATTCTTCGTGGGCTATGGTGACTGAGCGCAGTTCACTGCAGTCCTTGAAGGCAGCGACATCGATAGATCTGACAGAAGCAGGAACGATAATAGATTCCATCTTTCCGCCGCGGAAGGCATCCCTTCCGATCTCCACAACGGTATCAGGTACTTCGAACACCCCTGTTTTCCCTGCGGGTACTGCAATCAGGACCGAACGGGAACGGTTGTAGAGAGCACCGTCCTCCGAAGAATAGACGGAACTGAAGGGACTGACGTCTATCTCCTTCAGCGAAGAGCAGCCGGCGAACGGATTCCCTGCGATGCGGAGCATCTTATCAGAAAGGGATATCCTAACCAGTGATGAACATCCGAAGAATGCCTTCTCCCCTATGGATCTGAGGACAGGGGAGGTCTCGAAGGAGATCATCGACGAACATCCCTCGAAACAGCTGTAATCGATGGTTTCGACGCATCCTCCGAGTACTACCCTCCTGAGTTTCACACAGTCTTCGAAGGCATAACCTCCGATGGATCTGAGGTGGCGTCCGAACTTTACTTTCTCGAGAGAACGGCATGAACAGAATGCTAGCGAATCGATACGTTCCACAGTGTCTGGGATATCTACTTCCACCAGGTCCGAAGTGTGGAATGCCTCGGGTCCGATGGAGGTTATGTTTCCCTCGAAGGACACCCTGGTGAAATCCTCATAATACCAAGGGATGTCCAGCCTGTCTTTGTCCTCGTCGCGGCGGAATATCATATCCCCGTTACCGCTCAGGAAGAGGGTATCGTCACGGATTTCCCATGAGATCTCCGCTCCTTCGTAGACAGGCTTCATGGGTGCCTATCAGTTTTTGCGTAGAAGTATCTTCTTGTCGCTCGAACAAAATTCATCGATTACTCCTGTTTAGGAGTTTATATAGACTCTGACATGGATGGATGATATAACCATGTTTATATATGAGCAACGGATATACTGAAACAGTCAGTCGGATATTTCTCAGCCGGGGAAGCCACCCCGGCCCTCCAACCTTACTCTTTTCCTGACAGACGCCTGTTCAGTTTTGCTATACTGACGCTCTTGTCGTCGTAGGGGCTGAACTCGTTCATCAAAATGTTGAGTTCGTCGAAGGTGAATCCGTTCCCGGTCAGCGAACAATCCTTCTCGGTGCAGTTCTCCTTCTGTCTGATGGCCCATTCGAAGATCTTCTTCTCGTCCTCCTCATCAAGGGGAATCGAGATTCCGATATTGTCAAGATTGTTCCTGATTATCCTGATGGAACTCTCGCTGACCTCTATGAGGTCGGATTTCTTCTTCTTGAACCACGATACCATTTATCTCTCCTCCAAAGTGGATTGCCTTAGGAGACTATAATGGTTGTCCGAACATGTACCTGGGGGCGGGCGCCCTCAGGATACACCGTTCTCCTCCAGCGAGAATACCGCATTGACCCACTTCTTGCGCTGGTTCTTCTCGATCCTGCAGCTCACGTCATGGCGGACTATCTCACGGTAGTTATCGGCGAATTCATGCAGGGCCTTCCTGATCTCGGAACCTACTGTCTTCAGAGCGTCGATGGCTGCGATGCGGGATTCGTCATCGGTTGTTCCGAGCCCGGTATCCATGGCCGTGCAGAACCTCTTCCATAGGGAAGTGACGAACAGCAGGGTGTTCTCCTCCGCCTGTATGTCGCGGCGGTTCTTCAGCTGTTTCTTGGAACGCGCCATTCCCGCCACGGTGGCATAGAGAGGCTTCAGTTTCATGAGTTCGAGATAGTCCTCGTTGGTAGAGATGACGGGATACTGCTTCTCGATGGCTTCCAGCGATTCATACAGGTCATCGAAGGCACGCACCAGGGTCTTGGAGGTATCCGGGGTGATAAGCTCGAGCTTGCAGTCGTACTTGGCGGAGGCGAAGATGTTGGTGTAAGTCTTCACAGCCTTGAACGAATCTGCGGCGAGGACCACCGCTTTGCAGAAGTCGGATTCAGCGGATATGGTCTCGTGCTTCATGATTGTCTTCATCACGGAACGGCCGAGACCCGACTGTGCCAGCACGGTGTATCTGCCGATTCCGTTGACCAATGCCCAGTCGGCCACGTTGATGAGTTTCTGCCTTTTCATGAGGACCTCGATGAGCTTCTTTCCTTCGAGGATGTAACCTCTCCTGAGGCATATTTCAAAGTAATCGAAGACGTACTTCATGGGGACGCTGCGGTTGACCCTGTCGCACAGGATGTCTTCCAGATCCTGCTCTAAATCTGGTCTCCAGATCTTGGAATCCAGTTTGTTGATGCTGTTCAGAGTCTCCCTGAGCTTGTCCAGGTCGCCGTCCTTGAGGTGAGCCGCTATCCTGTCGGAGAACAGCTTGGGATCGCGGGTCCTGCGGGAGATCTTGTTGAGTCTGTCCAAGTCGTTGTCGGACATGTGCAGGTTGGCGGTTGCTGCCTGAATGCACTTCTTGATCTCCCAGCCGTTGATCTTCTGCACCGCGATGACCTCTCCGGTACGGGAACCTTCGAAGCCCTTGACGGTTATCTCGCGCCTGGTGAACCAGTACTTGTATCCTATCGACGGGGTCTCGATGACCACCGCGTCGCAGCCTATCTCCTCGGGAAGTCTGGCACTTACGGGATCCTGTACGTTTTTGAGATTGCTTCCGTACAGGAAGAGACCCTCGGGAGTGGCGAAATCCTTGGGCAGGACGCACTGCGTGAGGCCTTCGGGAGGCGTCGATGTCCAGGTCTTGACCTCGAACTTGTTGGCGGGGTTGAACCTGAAAGTCTCCTTGTCTATGGCTTTGAGGATGTCGTCTCCGGTGAATTCCTTGGAGAACGCTTCCATGTCGATACCGGATGCATCGGAGTTCACTTCGAAGCATCCTGTGGGGATATCGAAGTAGAGGTAGACCGGCTGGGCATACTTGAAGGACTTCTCTCCCGGCTCGACGATCTTGCCTTCGGAATCCTTCTTCTCGCGCTTGATCTTGGCGGGTTTGATCTCCGCATTCTCCGAGAGCCTGAAGTAACTCTTGTGGGACCTGACAAACGAAGTCAGCTCGTCTGGGTCTACGTGTGCGACGATCCTCATGGGGCGGAGTTCCTCCATGTCCCTGCCCTTCTCGAACCTGACATTCCTGGAGGGGAAGAACAGCATCTTCTCGTCGACGGTTCCGTTCCTGTCGGTGACGAAACCGGAGTCGTAGAAGGGTCTCGCCTCGGGTTTGATCTTGATCCTCTTGATGGAGGTGTTCTTGCTGAGTCCCTCGGTCTCCACGCGGACCATGTTCCTCTCCTCCAGCTGCCTGATCTCGCCTATGATGAACGGGAGAAGGTCGAGCGAAACGGAGAAGATGCTCATCACATCGGAGATTTTCAGGTCTACGGAGGCCTCCTCTCCGTAGCCGATCATCTTCAGGAGCATGTATTCCAACCCGGAAGCCTTCTTCTTCTCCAGATAATCCGATGTGAAGGAGAACCTGGTGGCCGTCATGGGCAGGGTGATCCTGACATCCTCGTTCATTCGTTCACCTCCATGATATCGTCGGAGGAAAGGTACCCTCCGTTCTCCTTCACGCGGTCGATGATCTCCTTGTAAACGGGACGGGGCTCTCCCTGTCCGTCAAGGTCGATCTCCTCCTGTTCGAGGGATTCCGCGTTACCTACCAGGACGAGAAGTCTCCTGGCACGGCTCATGGCGACGTTGATCCTCCTGAAGTCGGAGATGAAAGTGGATTTCCCGGTCCTTACGAGGGAGAGGATGATGATGTCCCTCTCGTCACCCTGGAAATCATCGACGGATTTGACTGCGAACTTCTCCTCTCCGAAGCTCCTGAACTTGGAGGGGATGCCGCGCTTGCGCAGCCTCTCGTAGATCTGGTCGGTCTGTTTCCTGATGAGCCTCGCCTGTGCGGCGTAGGGGGTGATGATTCCGAGGGACATCTTGTCCGATTCGGATGCGTTCGCGATATCCGTGCCGGACGAGTCGCTGGTGCAGTTCTCTTCCAGCAAGGTCACCATGCGGGTGACTACATCTGCTTCGAGCTGGTTCTCGAAGGAGGTGCTTCCCTGCTGCATGGACTCGCTTCCGCGGCAGTCTATGAAGACCACGGAGTTGTTACCGTCGATGAGGTTGCGTTCCTTGCCGGGGATGACGATCCTGTGCGCTTTATCCTCATCGCGGCAGCCCATCTCCAGGCTGTCTCCGTAGAATCTGTTGATTGCCCCCATAATCTGAGATGCCATACGGTACTGCTGCTTCAGCATTATTTTAGACTGATCGGGAGCGGACTCGAAGAGGGTCTTGAACAGCGGTTCGGTGTACATCTTCTTGAAGCGTTCTTCCCTTTCGACGATGGGGTCGTCGGGGGAGACGGTGTTCTTGTCGTATTTGACGTTGTAGATAGGAGGAAGCTGCTTGTGGTCGCCCACCATGATGATGCTCTTTCCGGAGAGGATGGGCCTGAGCAGTTCGGGGAACGGTACCTTGGAGACCTCGTCGATGATGACCACATCGATTCCCATAGTGGTTACGTCGAGGTAGACGTTGTCCTCTTCGCCTTCGGTGTCAACCATGGTCCTTCCCTCGGCGGTACAGGTGATTCCCACGACGTTCACGAAGTTCCTGAGTTCCTTCATGAGACGGTCGCGGTCGTTCTTGTCTATGCCTTCCTCCCTGAGGTACCTGATGATGTCCTCGTAGGTCCTGCGGGAGAGTTCCACATCCTTGTCGTCGAGGGAGTAGATGGTGGCCACCCTCCTTTCAAGAATCTCATATGCTTCGTCGAGAGTGGTGAACTTCTCCGATATACCCAGATCGTTGAAAAGCGATTGGATCTCGTGGGCGAGGGCCTCGGATGCACGGAGGTATTCTTTGTATTTCTTCTCCTGTTCGATCTCGGAGATTTCGTCTTTGACTTCTGCGATCTTCTTCAGCAGTTCCTCGTCGGATTCGGTGTTGGGGTCCTCGGAGGAATACCTGTCGATGCGTGCCTCGATCTTCCTCCTGACCTTCTCCCTGATGCGGGATAAGCGATCTCTGATCTCCGGCAGGGAGGAGGGGAGGTCTGCTCCGAACCTGTGCAGCAGGACGAAGTCTTCAATCTGTAAATTGGTCGATTCCACAAGGGAATCGATCTCTCCTTGGATGGCTGTCTTGTCGGCCTCTTCTTTGGCACGGCACAGTCTGATGTAGAGGTCGGTGTACGGGCGGTTCTCCTCGATCAGATTGATCTGGCGGAAGAAATCGTCCTCGGAGAGGGACATGATAGCCGCGCAGTATCCGTACCTGCCGAATACTTTGCCCTCCAGTTCGCTCTCTCCGTCCCTGCGCCTGCTCTTGGTCGTCAGCACTACGGAGTCCCTGAAGAGATCCTTGATCTCCTTGCTGTGCTCGTTGTAAGTGGTCAGCTCGTACTGGTCGATGGATTCCAGCGATTTCCTTAGCAGGAACAGCTTGGAACGCCTTCCGTCGGCCGCCCTGCGGTTGCTTTCCAGTTTCTGCGAGAGGGTGGCGAGGTCGAGGCGGTCGTCCTCGATATCCATGAGCTCATCCTCCGCATCGTCCTTGGCGTCGCAGTATTCCTTGTACAGGTCTTTGGTGCGGTCGAACCTGGTCTCCACGGAGTACTTCTTCTTGGGGTCCGAGTATAAACCAATCTGATTCTCCAGGGAGTTGGCAGTATTGCGGTAAAAGTTGGAGACAATCGATTCCAGTTCGTAATCGCTGCTCCTACCCTCGGACATGAGACGGACGGGTCTTATGAGAGGGTTCTTCAGCAGTCTGTCGAAGGCGTTGTCGATGGCCTTGTTGTTCTGACTGGTGATGAGGACCTTCCTTCCCCTGAGCACTTCCTGCGTAGTGATTTCGGAGATGACCTGGGTCTTTCCGGTTCCGGGAGGTCCCTGGATGAGATAGAGTCCGTCGCTGTTGACCGCTTCTTCCACGGCACGCCTCTGCAGGTCGTTGAAGTTCTTTCCGAAGAAGTGTCCGATGGGTGTCACGTCTCCCAGGCGGGTATCGCTGGTGGAGAAGAGATAAGATGCGAGGTACGGGTTGGCGACCTCTCCGTTCTTGAACGATTCGAGGGCGTCCATCTGACGGGTGATGTTGGTCTGCGTACCGGTCTGGTCGGCCACGATCTTGAACTGGCTGCCCTTCTCGAAGAACTTCTGCCTCTGGTAGTATTCCTCCAGGAGGTAGGCTCCAGAGGGGAGAGGGATCTCGAAGAACACGGTGAGGGTGCTCTTGTCGGCTCCTTTGTATAACTCTTCCATCTCCTTACCGAATTTGGCCTCGATCTCGGTACGCCTCTGCTTCCTGACGGGTCCGAGGGTCTTCTCGGCCTCCATCCTGAATGCTCCGCGGCGTTCGTTCACGAGTTCTGCACGCCTCTGGTTGCGGAACCTTTCCTTTACAGCGTCGAAGCACTCCTCGGGGGATATGGATTCGTAGGCTTCCTTCCAGTTCCTTCCGCCGTCGCTCTCGTCGTCCGCACGATTCTTGCGTTCCTCTTCGGCTTCCTCGGCGAGGGTGTCCGCGATGGAGTCGAGATAAGCTTCGATATCGGTGACCACCGCCTCGGATGCGAGGTACTCGGTGGACATCCTGTCGATCTCTTTGTCAGCCTGCTGCTTCAGCTCGGAATCCAACTGTGCCAGAGCTTCGTTTCTGCGTTCCTTGACGGGCTTCACGACTTCCTCGGGAAGGAGTCCCGTGGGACGTGCGGGCTGCAGACGTTCGTTGCCCACGCGGGACATCCTGTGGGCGAGTTCCCGCTCCTTGCGGTCCATGGCCATGTTGTTCTCGGCCAGGGCCCTGGCGGGGTCGATGATCTTGATTCCCATGGCTGTCAGCTTGTTGAACTTCTCCACGTACTTGGGGTCGTTCTCGTACAGCTGGTGCTCGATGGGGTGGGTGATGCGGACGAGAAGACGGGCCTTAGCATCGCTGCCGGTGCTGTCAATCCATATCGCCTCGGGAGTCTCCACGATGGGCTGGCGGTCGGTGACTGATCCGGGGGGCAGAGGTACTGCCATGAAGAATTCGGGGCGTTCGACGGCGAAACCGCGGATCTCGCTCTCATCTGCCTCCTGTCTCTCGGTCGTCAGGAAATCGCTCCATTCGTTGAGCATGGAGATGACCGCTCCCGGGTCCTTCACGATGTAGAGCTCGTTGAGCTCCTCGATGAGGGCGGGGGTGATGACCGATTTCATGTAGATGTTCTTGGGTTTGCCGTCGGCGAGTTCTCCTTTGGTGGTGTAGAAACCCTCCATCCAGTTCCTGTCGAGGGAGTTGCTGGAGGAATTGACTACTCTAGAGATGATGGCGGCATCGATCTTCTTCTCGCCGTAGTGGGTGGATTTGTTGAGGACGGAGATTCCCTTGACCACGAACTCCACGCGGGTGAACTTGGTCTCCGCTTTGGAGACGATGTCTCCCATGAGTACGAGGTCGTTGGCGTTGAGGGGTATGCGGATGGCTGCGTTCTCCAGTTCGAGGGGGAGTTCGGAATCCTCGTCGGGATGGGTCTTGTAGAACGAAGGGTGGCAGATGTACATCGGCCTGACGGTCTTCTTCCTGGCACGGTAGAGGCAGTTGTAGATGAAGGTGATCAGCTCGCGGGACTTGGTGATATCGTAGCTGAGGAGTTTGAACTGCTCCGTGAGGCTGTTCTTGAACGGGGAGAAACGTTTGGACTGTTTCGGTTCAGCACCCTGTCCGTACCAGTACTCGCTGAAGTTCAGTACGATGGTGCTTTGTTCCTCTGGCACATACTTCCTTGCCGCGTCGGTCTGCAGTGAGAATTTCTCTACGAGATCCGACGGATATCTGCTGCTCTTGAACTGTGTCTGCATAGCCTCCCCTTCCTCCTTCGCGTTTCAAAAAAAACCAGAAAAGAAAAACGGTTGGGAGTGTATCGTCTTTTTATATAAAAGCGGTGACGCTCGGGCATCTTCCTGGGGCTTTGACGAAATCATCAAAATCTGATCAAACCCCCTTCTAAAATCAGCCTCAGATTATGGGCCAGTGCGGTGAATATGATCTCGAATTGGTCATCTGGATATGTCTCTGAGGCTCTCGCCCTTGGTCTCCCTGCCGAACAGGGCCACCACAACAGCGACGGCGGCGAAGGCCAGGGCCAGGACCACGAACACCAGGACGAATCCCTGGTCGGATCCGTATGACTTGTAGAGTACGGGGACGATGAAGGGCGCGATGAACGCTCCCACGCGTCCGAAGGCGGATGCCCAGCCATTGCCGGAACCGCGGACATCGGTGGGATAGACCTCGGGGGTGTAGGAGTATACGGCTCCCCAGGCTCCGAGGGCGAAGAAGTACAGCAGGCATCCGAAGGCGAGGATCATCATCTCCGAGTCTGCGTGGCCGAAGAACCACGATGCGACGGCGGTACCGGCGAAGTAAAGGATTAGAGTAGGTTTGCGTCCCCACCTCTCGATCAGATATGCTGCGCTGAAGTATCCGGGCAGCTGTGCCAGACACATGATAACGGTGTATCCGAAGCTCTTGACGATGTCGAATCCCTGCTCGGTCAGGAAGGTGGGAGTCCACAGGACGAATCCGTAGTAGCCGAAGTTCACGCCGAACCATATCACCCAAACGACGGCGGTGGAGCGGAGGTTCTCCTTGCTCCAGAGGAGCCTGAACTCCTCGTACCAGGGCTTGCTCTCGCTGACCTCGGAGGATGAATCGTCAGGGCAGGGTTCTATGCCGGCCGCCCTCTCGAGTCCGGAGACGACCTTCTCCGCCTCCTCCCTCCTCCCGTTGACCTCCAGGAACCTGGGGGACTCGGGGACCTTGAAACGGAGGGCCGCCGCTAAGAGAGCGGGGACCGCACCGACGAAGAACGCGATGCGCCATCCGTGCGAGGGAATCAGCAGGAACGCCACGAGGGAGGCAGCCAACCATCCCCAGGCCCAGAAGCTCTCGAGGATGACCACGTTCCTTCCCCTGGACTTCAGGGGGGACAGCTCGCTGACGAGGGTGGCCGCCGCAGGCAGCTCCCCTCCCAATCCGAAGCCGGTGATGAAACGGAAGACGATCAGCATCCAGTATTCGGTGGCCAATCCGCACAGGAAGCTTCCGATGCTGTAGATCAGAAGCGTATAGAGGATGACGGTGCGCCTTCCCAATCTGTCGGAGATGGCTCCGGAGAGGGCGGCGCCGATCATCATTCCGAAGATTCCGGAGCTGGTCAGCCAGCTGAGCTGGTACTTGGAAAGGTCCCAGTCGGTGCCGATGGAGGCGATGACCCCGCTGACCATGCCCTGGTCCATGGCGTCGAACATCCATCCCACACCCACCAGCATTAGGATGACCCAGGTGGTGCGGGTCATGGGTATCGATTCGATGCGCTGTGAGATGGTTGCCATGGTTTCTCTGAGGGGCACTGACCTTTCGAGATAATAGTTTTGTCTATGAGGAGGGGAGTTGGAAGAATATCTGCGTCCGCACCAGTTTGTAGTTATCCTTTTTTATTCTTGTCTGCATTTTGTCTACATGAACATTTACCTGGCCAGAAGCAATTCGGACAGTATCCGCGGTTCCCGCACCAGGGAATTGGCCGCCATCGCGATAGCGTTCGTGATGATGGCTGTCGGATGTCTAGTTCTTACAAACCTTTCCGACTCCTCCTCCGCACTTCCCGGCACTAACAGCTGCGGTGACAGTCTCACTTGGAGCTACGACAGCGGCTCCAAAACCCTCACCATTACCGGTACCGGTGCCATGACCGACTATACGGATCACGGCCCCTGGTACGATTATGCCAACGAGATGAAGATCATCTTCGTGGAGGAAGGATGCACCCACATCGGCAATAACGCTTTCCGCGGCCTGGGAGGAGTCAACTCGGTAACCCTCCCCGCCACCAGCCTTCAGTCCATAGGGAACGGCGCCTTCTTAGCCTGCTACCTAGTGACCGAGTTCAACCTCGGGAAGAACGTCTCCTCCATCGGCAGCGAGGCCTTTGCGAGCTGTGCGGATCTCAGAAAAATCACCGTGAATGCGGAAAACACTCATTTCTGCGATGTCGACGGAGTCCTGTTCGACAAGGACAAGAAGACCATCCTCAAGTTCCCCGACAGGAAGTTCCTAACTGACCAATACACGATACCTGCCGGGGTCCTCACCGTCACTTCGGACTCCTTCCAGGGCAATCAGTGTCTGCACAACGTCACCATCCCCTCGAGTGTCACCACCATACAGCCCAATGCGTTCAAGAACTGCACATGGCTCGAGAACTTCACCGTGGACGCCGGAAATTCCGCCTATTCCTCTCAGGACGGCGTCCTGTTCGACAAGGCAAAGACCGAGCTGATCTCATACCCCATGTATAACAGCAGGTCCTCCTACACCGTTCCGGATACGGTCACCACGCTGAGTGCCAACGCGTTCTATGCGGACTTCTACCTTGAGTCTATCATCCTGCCCGCCAACCTGCAGCACATCGGAGGACATGCCTTCGAGCTTACCCAGAGCCTGAAGAGCATTACCATCCCCGAAAAGGCGACGGACCTGGGAGAGGCGCTCTTCGCCAACTCATGGGTCCAGTCGGCGACCATCGATGCCAAGGTGGAGACCCTCCCCACTCTGATGTTCGAATACTGCTCCTATCTGACCGAAGTAAAGATGCCTGCCACCCTGAAGAGCACCGGGGAATCCGCATTCCTGAGCTGCTCGGCCCTGACTTCCGTCAGCATCCCTGCCTCGGTCACCGCCATCAGCGATGGCACGTTCGAGGAATGCAGTGCCCTTTCGACAGTTCATTTCCCCGCCTCACTGAAGACCATAGAGCAGAATGCCTTCAAAGGCTGCACCGCACTCCCTCAGAACTTCTCCATCCCCGATGGTCCGACCAGTATCGGCATATCCGCATTCGAGGGATGCACCAGCCTGAGGTTCGTGACCCTGCCCGTCACCGTGAAGACCCTCGACGGATCCTTCATCGGATGTTCCGGCATGGAGGGCATCAGCCTGCCCGACGGCCTCACCACCATCGGTTCCATGACCTTCAAGGACTGCAACAGCCTGTGCTACATGGTGATACCCGAAGGTGTCACCCAGATCCTGGACAAGGCTTTCGACGGCTGCAACCATATGAGCGCCATTTACATCCCCACCACCGTGACCACCTTCGGCGAAGAACTGTTCGACTGCGGTTTCTTCGACGGAGAGACAGAGCTGACCATGCAGCAAACCGTCGGCAAGGTCTTCTCGCACATATACGACAAATACCAGCAGACGTCCGGAATCCTGTTCGATTCCATGGGCGGATCCCCCGTGTGGCCCTCCACCGGCGATGCCGGCGCCCAGGCCCCCAAGCCCTTGGATCCGACCAAGGCCGGATACAAATTCGCAGGATGGTTCGCCGACAAGGAGTGCACCACCCCCTACGTCATCGACAAGATCCCCACCGGCAGCACCTTCGTGTACGCCAAGTGGGACAAGGTCAGTATCAGACCCCCGGTGAACGACGACAGCCCTGCACCCTACGGCATCCCCATGGCGATCCTCGGAGCCGCCATTGTCGGCCTGGCGCTGTACGCAATCGCAGCCTCCCTGCGCCGTCCCTGAGGATTCAAACGATTTACACCCCGGGGGCCCCGGCCCCTGGGACATGCTTTATCAATAACGAATTGCATTCACTCCCATCATGTCAGAGGAACCCCAGACCGCCGAGGACTTCGAGAGGATCGCCGACGAGAAGGCCAAGCAGAAGGCCGAAGGCTGGAACGCCTACGTCGAACAGTACTACCGCAATGCGATCAAGGGAGGTAGTGTTTCCGCAATCTCCAAGCTCGCCGATTACTACTATCTCGGGGACGGGAACGACAACAAGAAGGCCGCCGTTCTCTATCTGGAGGCTGCCAAGGCCAAAGGCGACGACTGCGAGCGCGAGGTATCCATTCTGACACGCATGCTCGAATCCTCGTGGCTGGAGCCCGAATGGGCATTCTTCGGAGAGGTCCTGGAGCTCCTGGCGGAGAACGGCAACCGCGAGGCCAAGCACATGATCCGCAGGGAGGAGGTCCCCGATCCCACCGACGATTACGGTTACGAGACATTGCTTGCTGAGACGTTCGAACTTCCTGAGGAAGCCGAGCCGGAGAAGAAGGAGAGGCGCACCTGGGGACGCGGACTCGGAAAACGCCCTCTCACCAGTCTGCTTTACGACATGGGGATCGAATTCACCCGTTCCAGCAACGGTATCATCAAGACCAAGCTTGGATTCGAGATCAAAGACGAGATCGAGAAGCTGAAGAAGATGGGCTATCCGTTCAAGTACTCGTACAAAACCGGTAAATGGACCGTCATGGACAAGAAGTGAGCGTATCTGCCTATGTGGCATCTCGGAGTTCTGAACATCGACGGACCTGTCGTCCTGGGGCCCATGTCGGGATACACCAGTGCAGCATACCGTGAGTTCATGAGGCCTTTCGGGGTTTCTTTATCGTATACCGAGATGGTCTCCGACCAGGGTCTGAAGTACGGCGGAAGGCAGACCATGAGTTTCCTCGACTTCCGTTCCGAAGGGACTACGGGAGTACAGCTCTTCGGCCATGTGCCAGACGACCTTCTTGAGGCTGCTAAGAAGGCTTTAGAGATCAATGATTCATTGGCTTTCGTGGATATCAACATGGGATGTCCCGTGCCCAAGGTGAACCGTACCGGAGCGGGTTCCGCTCTGATGAAAGACCCTGCTCTCTGTGGGGATATCGTCCGCAAACTGAAGATGAATCTCGATGTGCCAGTGACCGTGAAGATCCGTCTCGGGTGGACCGGTTCCACTGTCAATTTCATGGATGTCATCAGAGAGGTGGAAGCCGCGGGAGTCGATGCCGTATGCATCCACCCCCGTACCCGGGACGAGCGTTACACCGGGAAGCCCCATTACGATCTCGTGGAGAATCTGCGTGAGGAGATGTCCGTCCCTCTCATCATCTCAGGCAACATTTACTCTCTCGAGGATGCCATATCCGCCCGCCGGACCACCGGGGCCGATGCTGTCATGCTTGCACGCGGAGGCATCGGGAATCCCCTTCTTGTGACGCAGATTGACCGTTTCTTCAGATACGGCGAGCGGTTACCCAACCCCACCGTGAGGAAGCAGGCCGAGTTATGCCTGCAGCTGGCGGATATGCTTATCGAGGAGAACGGGGAGGATATCGCCATGCGCCGCATGCGCAGTTTCGCTCCTCATTTCTTCTCTGGCTGTTACCGCGGGAAGGCCTACCGCAATATGTTAGCAACCGGGATTACAGACAGGAACAGCTTGACTGACATGTTAGGAAAGATCGTCGACAAGATAGGCGACGACACAATCGGCAACGACGGACGCTGCGAAACTGCTGAATTCTGATAAAGGAACCCGTCCCCGAAGGGACGGGAATGAGTTTCAAAGGGTGATTTCCATTCCGAGCTTCTCGTTGAGCTCTTTGTAACGGTTCCTGATGGTGACCTCGGTGACACCTGCCACATCGGCGACCTCCCTCTGGGTCCTCCTCTCGTTGGTGAGGATGGACGCGATGTAGATGGAAGCTGCTGCGACACCGGTGGGTCCCCTTCCGGAGGTGAGTTCCTTGTCGGTGGCGTCCTTGAGGATCTCGATCGCCTTGTTCTGGGTGTTACCGCTGAGCTTCAGCTCGGAGCAGAACCTCTGGATGTAATCCTGGGGCTTGGTGGGCAGGAGCTTGAGTTTGAGCTCACGGGTCATGAACCTGTAGGTCCTTCCGATCTCCTTCCTCTTGATCCTGCTGAAGTCGGAAACCTCGTCGAGGGTCCTGGGGACACCGCACTGCCTGCATGCCGCATAGACGGAGGAGGCGACGACGCCTTCGATGGACCTTCCCCTGATGAGGTTCTTCTGGACTGCTTTCCTGTAGATGAGCGCGGCGGTCTCCCTGACGTTCCTGGGGAGTCCCATGGCGGAGGACAGCCTCTCCAGCTCTGAAAGTGCTGCTGCGAGGTTCCTCTCGGTTGCGTTGGAGACACGGACCCTCTTCTGCCATTTCCTGAGCCTGTACATCTGGGCCCTGTTCCTGGTGGGGATGGACTTTCCGTAGGAGTCCTTGTTCTTCCAAGAGATCTCGGTTGAGAGTCCCTTGTCGTGGATGGTAAAGGTCATTGCGGAACCCGTACGGGCCCTTTTATCACTCTGCTCAGAGTCAAATGCCCTCCATTCGGCACCCTGGTCGATGAAGTTGTCATCGAGGACCAATCCGCAGTCTTCACAGACAAGTTCGGCCCTCTCGTAGTCACGTACAATGTGGCGGCTTCCGCACTCGGGGCATACTTCAATGGTCTCTTGTTTTTCTTTCTCCCTAACCATCGGAAATACCTCTAAGATAATATTTCTTTATTGTCCCTCCTTTCTATATAAACTTTTCCACATATCTTATATATGGCATACTTCGAATTAGTAGGGGATATCCTATCCAACCATCAAAAACTATTAAATTTGATGGTGGAAAGTGTGACGGACCTTCTATATGAAATGAACGTTGAATACATCCAACTCCGATTCTGTTTTTAAGTGTGGTGTCATTCGGGGGACCATGGAGTACGAATCGGGATTCTCCTTCATCTACAGCGACGACGCATCCATGATCTCCCTGGAATCCTCGGAGGACGAACGCAAACTCGTGGCGATCTGCATGGGTCTCGGCAAGGAACACGGGATCCCCGATTTCAGCTGGACCTTCCGTTTGGATGAGGAATTGCTTCAGCGCATCGATTCGATGATCGATTCGTGCGGTCTCGTTTCCTGGGAGACGCAGTACGAATCCGCGGAGGATTCCGACATCATGTGGGATGTGAAGGTCAAGGCCCGCGGCATCGTCGCTGTTCAGTCCTACGGGAAGGGAGAGAGGCCCGAATCGTTCTACAGACTCTACGGGAACGTGTGCGACCTTCTGAAGGATCTTTCCGGTTCGGTCAGGTTCGATGCTGCCGGTCTGAAGCTCCTGGAGTACAGGTTCATCCGCAACGGTATCAACTGTTCCTGTCATCTGGAGCCTGCCGGAGAATGCTATCTCGAGATGACCGGCCGCGGAGAGAAGACCATGAAGCTCTCTCCCGAGCAATGGGACTCCGTCAAGAAGCTAGTGGATGCATCCCCGATGCCCCGCATAGGTTTCGAAAGGAACACCGGCTCCCAATACGTCTCGTGGACCCTCTGTTCCGACAGGGGCGAGGTACGTTACGTGCTCGGCGGAACCGTAGGGCAGGAATGGTACGCTTTCGAAGAGAAACTGCTGTCGGTATTAGGGATTCAGTGAAGTTCCCTGATGGTCTTTCCGACGTTGATGTAGTGGTCCGCGATCCTCTCGATGTCGGAGGTCATGGATAAGAATTCGGCACCCACGGTGGGGCTGCAGACGCCCTGTCCCAGACGCTCGATATGGTTGTCGGCCATCTGGTCGGTGACGCTGTCGACTTCCTCCTCTATGTCGTAGGCTTCTTTGAGAGTGGGCTCGTCCCTTGCTTTGTAAGCGACGATGATCTTCTGATAGAGGCTGTCGACGATCTCCTCCACATGGTCGATTTCGGCGCATGCGATATCGGAGAACGATTCGTTGCCCGCTTTGAGCTTCTCCGCATACTCGACGATGTTCTCAGCGTAGTCTCCGACCCTCTCCACATCGTTGATTGTTCTGAACGCTGTGGAGATGTAGACGCTGTCCTTATCGCTCAGTTTAGTGTTGGAAAGTTTCAGCAGGAAGTGGGTGAGCTCCCTTGCGGTGTAATCGAGCTGGTCCTCGGTATCAGCGAACTTCTGCCTCTCGGTCATGTCGAGAGTGCGGATGATGTCGAGCGACCTGTGGAAGTTCTCGTGGGCCTGCCCGGCCATGTTGAGGATCTCGTTCTTAACCTCTCCGACCGCGATGGCGGGGGTCTTGAGCATGTTGTTGTCCACGAAGTAGAGGTGGGGACCGTTGACGCTCTCGCCGTTGGGTGCGGTCTTGTCGGGGATGATGCGCATGACGACGTCGATGAGCTTTCCGGTGAGGGGAAGCATGACTGCCACAGTCACAACGTTGAACACGGTGTGGAACATGGCGAGGTCGATCTGCTCGCTGGGGAACATTCCGCTGAAGAGACCTCCGTAGTCGGTGGAGAATCCGTAGATGAGGACGAATCCGAAGGTGATGAAGATGATCGCACCGAACACATTGAAGAGAAGGTGAATGAGTGCGGTCCTCTTTGCGTTGAGTCCGCCGGTCATTCCAGCCATGACTGCCACGACGCAGGAACCGATGTTGGATCCGATGGTGAGGTAGATACCCTGGTTGAGTCCGATGAGTCCTCCGCCGATCATGGTGATGATGACCGCGGTCATGACCGAAGAACTCTGTACGAGGGCGGTGAGTGCGGCACCGAGGACCACGAGGATAACGAGGTTGTCGATGCTCGAGAGGTAGTCCTTGACGCCGGGTTCCTGGGCGAAGTCACCCATGGCAGAGCTCATGAGCTCGAGACCGACGAAGAGCATACCGAATGCGGCGATGGCGCTTCCGATGTTGCGGGTCTTGTCTTTTTTGGCGTATGCAGAAAGGAAAGCTCCGACACCGGCCATGGCCGCGAAGATGTAGGTGAGAAGGTCTGAACCGCTGCTGGATCCCCATGCGACGATCTGAGCGGTGATGGTGGTACCGATGTTTGCTCCGTAGATGACGGCTGCCGCCAGCGTGAGCGACATGATACCTGCTTTGACGAAACCGATGACCAGAACAGTTGTCGCTCCGGAACTCTGGATGGCCGCGGTGGCAGCCGCTCCGATTCCGACGCCGACGAGTTTCTTTTCGGAGGCTCTGGCGAAAAGATGCCTGAGTCTGCTTCCGCAGATAGCCTCCAGGTTACCGCTCAGCATGGTGCATGCCACTAGGAAGACACCTATTCCGGCGAACAATGAAAGAATCGCGACGGTTAAATCCATTGGTACACTTCTTTTTGGTAAGCGGTTTCGGCAAACCTCGATTTTCGAATTCCCTTATAAGACTGACTGTCCTGAGCGGATTCTTCGATTGGAATTATCTGTATTTTTTTGAACTTATTGCGATTAAACGGGGTTTTCATGCCGATTTTGGACGAAAAAATGTCAAATTTTATTATACGAAGGGCAAAACCTCCATCGGAAGCATAGGTCTCCGTTTTGTACCTAACTGCATGTAAGGTTACTGTCTAAATAGGGGGTCAACTTACAGCAACCGTTATCGGAAGGGATACATTGAAAGCGGTATTCACGGAGTCATCGGAGGCGGTTTTATGAAGACAAGGTTCTGTCCCAACTGCGGGTCTATGACATTCCCCGGAATGCCCCGCTGTTCTTCCTGCGGAATGCCTCTCGACGGATCCGTCGAGAACTGGAGTCCTCCGCCTAAGAGCGACGGTCCTAAGATCATCGCAGCTGTGAACCCTTCCGCCCCTTATCTTCCGTACGAACCGAGGGAGGTGCAGTTGGATATCATCAAAGATATCCGCACCGCTTTGGAAGCGGGGAAGCACATTGTTATCGAATCGGGGACCGGTACCGGTAAGACCATCACCTCCCTTGCAGGATCCCTCGAATTCGCCAAGGCCCACGGGAAGAAGATCATCTACATCACCCGTACCATCTCTCAATCGGATCAGGTCATGAAGGAGCTGAAGGCCATCTCCACCTTGAAGCCCGTGTCCGGAATCACGCTTACGGGAAGGAACAAATCCTGTCCTCTTCTCCAGTCCCGTTCGGATTTCGATAACCTGTCGCCGAACGCATTGTCCACCCTGTGCTCCGACAGGAAGCAGAGGAGTCAGCAGGGACGCAGCGGAGGCTGCCCCTACTTCGACCAGGTAAGCCATCAGATGGATACCGTCGAAGCGTACTGCAAACGTGCCTTCCCCAAATCCGATGAGATTGATGCCTATTGCAGAGGACTCAAAGTCTGTCCCTACGAAGTCAAGAAGGTGATGATGAAGGACTTCGATGTCATCGTCGCGCCCTACATACATATCATAGACCCAGACATCAGGGATAACTTCCTGTCGGTGCTCGATGTGGAGCCCAAGGATATCGTTCTCATCGTGGATGAGGCGCACAACCTGATGGATGCCGTCAGGGAGCAGGAGAGCTTCTCTATCAATCTCAGGTTAGTCAATTCGGCCCTCGACGAATGCGGTGTGCTGAAGAAACCGGAAGTAGCCGACGGCGTGGCCATCGACGAACTTGTGAAAGCAGTCAAGAACTCGATGCGTGACCTGGCCAGCGGAAGGATCGCATTCGGAGGGACCGAGGCCCTGCTCAAAGCGGATGAACTCGAGGAATCCCTCTGTAAAATGCTCGGAACCGACAGGCAGCACCTCGGCATGATGGTCGAGAGGATGAACGAGATCGGCGAGAACAGGCAGGATGCCATCGCCGATACCGACGCACCTTCCTGTCCTCTGCTCGAACTCGCGGTACTGCTCCGCAGGTGGGTAAAGTCTCCCTCCGACAGATATGTGAAAGCGGTCCGCGTCAACGAGGACGGTGAGGTCCTCACCGCGGGATGCATCGATCCGGTGGACATCGGGAAGTTCATGAATGAGCTCAAAGGGGCTGTTCACATGTCCGGAACTCTGCAGCCCTTATCCACTTACGCGAAGGTTCTGGGTCTTCCGATGGATTCCATTCCCCGCACCTATCCTTCACCGTTCCCCAAGGAGAACAAACTCGTCATCTATTCCAAGGATCTGACCACCAACTATCAGGAACTTCAGAGGAATCCCGCCATGAAGCAGCAGCTGCAGCGTACCGTCGCCCAGCTCTGCAATGCGGTTGACAAGAACATCCTGGTCTTCATGCCGTCATACCGTGTGATGAAGGAGATGAGACCCTATCTGGAGGAGGCCATCTACAAGAATCTCTACTGGGAAGAATCCGGCAGGCAGAAAAAGACCATGGCCGCCCTCGATCAGTTCAGGAGCGGCCGTTCGGGTGTCTTCGTCTGTGTCATGGGCGGTTCCATCGCGGAAGGAATGGACTTCCCCGGCGATGAACTGTGTTTTGCAGTCATCGTAGGCATACCGTACCCCCCGCCGTCTCTGGAGATCAAGGCCATGAAGGATATGTTCGACCAGAAATACGGTCCAGGTTTCGGTTGGAGGCTGACCAGTCAGATTCCTGCGGTCAGGAAGATGAGACAGGCCATCGGGCGTCTTATCAGGACTCCCACGGACAGAGGTATGGCCGTGATTCTCGACAACCGTGCTGCCCGCGATGCCAGACAGCTGGAAGCCGTCCCCTCTGACGACCCTGTGGCAGATGCCGTCAAATTTTTTGCGAAAAAAGCGTAAATACCACCTATTTATCGCAGGTCCATGGATTTCTGGAACTATGCCACCGATGTGAGGTTATTCGTCGCATTGGGCATAGTGCTGGCAATTTGCATCGGATCCATCGGAGACATCGCGGCTCCGCTTTCCATCGCCGTTCTGACGGTGCAGCTCACCGCATCGATCCACGGACTTCACATAAAGAAGGAGGAGTTCCGCAGCGATTTCAAACCTGCAGTTCTATCTCTGATCTACTGTTTCGGCATCTGCACCGGTTCCGCACTCCTGATGGGTTTATTCTTCATCGACAATACTGCTTTGTGGTACGGCTGGGTCATGCTCGCTGCGGTCCCCGCGGGAGTGTCCGTGGTGACTCTGGCACTTATGATGAAAGGCAACATGGCGATGACCATGATCGCCATGGTCCTGATCTATGGAGTGGCGATGTTCATTACCCCTGCCATGACTTTCGTTTTCATCGGCGATGCAGTAAGTCCTCTCGAGATCCTGAAGTACATCATCCTGTTCATCGGCATCCCTGTGCTGCTGAACATCCCTCTGAGCAGGGTTTCCATCCAAAGGAAGTACAAGGTGTCCTTCATCAACGTGCTGATGATGGTGCTGCTGGTGCTTACCCTGGGACGCAACAGGGATTTCATCTTCGAGAACGTAGACCTTCTCAGTATGCTGGTTCTTGCCTGTATCTTCAGGACCTTCATCGTAGGTTCCCTGATGCTCTATATCCTGAAGAAGAAAGGGGTGGAGAGGCAGAATACCGTGGTTTATGTCGGATACGGGGTCTGGAAGAATTCCGGTTTGGGAGCGTCTCTGTGCATGCTGCTGCTGGTGAGCTATCCGGAGGCAGCCCTGCCGTGTGCCCTTTCCCTAGTGGTCGAATCAGTCTGGTTTGCGCTCACTAATAAGTCGGTGTCAACAAACTGGCCTGCCGAAATATATCCCGAAGAGACCAAATCCTACGGCAGAAAGGCACAGTAACGTTAATTATGTCCTTCACGATAGGGGGTTTCAAGCGGAAGTGGCACAGCCTGGACCAATGCGCCGGACTTGAAATCCGGTGGTGATTCACCTCGGGAGTTCGAATCTCTCCTTCCGCGCCATCTGCTATTACATTATAATTGAGCGGTCTTTCATAATCATTAAAACCGCAGACTTTGTTCTCTGACACATGTCCTTCCGCTGGGCTCTTCCGATCGCAGCCGTCCTGATGGCGACGGGATTCATCCTTTTCACGGAATGTGCGGATGAGTCGGAGGCTCTGAACGAGGGCTACAAATTGGATTGGGAAGGTAACGATCTCACCGCTACGGGCAGCGGCGACTTCCAAAGTGATCCGGGCTGGACCGCCCTGGAGAATCTGACCATCGTTCCCGATGGCGGCGAGGTGAGTATACCCGATGAGGCGTTCCAGAATAATGCCACACTCAGAACCGTCACCATCCAGGGTTCAGTCGGTTCCCTCGGCGGAGAACATGCGTTCTATAACTGCGATGCGCTGGAAACCGTCATCGTACATGGTTCGGTGGGTTCCATCGGTTTCAGTGCAATCTCTTACTGTGGTGCCCTCACCACAGTTACCATAGAGGGATCTGTGGGACATGTCGGAGAATGTGCATTTTAGTCCTGCAGCATTCTTGGCACAGTAACCATAAAGGGTACTGTAGATTCCATAGGCAATACTGCGTTCATGGGCTGTCATGCCCTTACCACAGTAACCATAAAGGGTTCCGTGGAGTCCATCGGCTCGAATGTATTCTCTTACTGCGATGCCCTCACCACAGTAACCATAAAGGGTTCCGTGGAGTCCATCGGTGAGGCTGCGTTCGAAGCCTGTGCTCTGACCGCTGTTGCCCTTAAGGGCCCCCTGCAGTCTATCGGATCAGATGCGTTCCGTAATTGCAAAGCCCTAACCTCAGTAGACATCGAGGGTTCCGTGGGGGCCATAGGTTATGGAGCCTTCTGGAACTGCGATGCCCTTACCACAGTAACCATAAAGGGTTCCGTGGAGTCCATCGGGATCGAAGCGTTCTCATCCTGCGACCATCTAGGCACCGTTACCATCACCGGTCCGATTACCGCTATAGGCGGAAATGCATTCTTCGGAAGTGAGAATCTGGAGACCTTGAACATCGCCTGCAACGACCCGCTGAACATCACCGCGGGAAGTGCTGATAACGGTCGCATCGCACAACATGCCGTGACCGTGAACCATGTCCATAGGTATTCCGCCACATACACGTGGGCCGACGACGGGAGTTCCTGCACGGTTCACATGGTATGCGCCAACTCCTCCGATCACAAACACGATGAGATTCCTCCGGTTACCTCGGTCGTGAAGATTCCACCCACCGCGACAGAGATGGGAACCACCGAGTATTCCGTGTCGGGTACCTACGACGGCTTCGCCTATTCCGACACCAAGGACGTGCAGGACATCCCTGCGACCGGTGGAGATCCCTATGACCCAGGCGATAAACCATCAAGCCATAACCGGTTCCTCGCACTCGCACTTACCCTGTCTGTGCTGTCCCTTCTCGGAGTGGTCGGTGCAGTGGTCCTTCTACGCAGACGTACGGTCTGATTGGGCGGTCTTTCAGCGGAAGAGGATGATGCCGTAAAGCGTGACTGAATCTTTTCTAAATTCGAATTCTATGCCGATGCTTCCGAGGAAAGTCTCCATATCGATGCCCATGGCACTGACGGAGATAACCTTCCTGTCGGGGAAACGGCAGGGTTCAGGATAGGAGCACTTCTCGCAGAACATGCATCCGCCGTCACCCAACGGGAAGTTCGGGATTCCGGCGGATCTGGCTTTCAGGGATATGTCGCGGATCATGTCTTGGAATCCTTTGGATATCCTGCCGAGTTCCTCGCCGTCCTTCATGTCCGATACAGGGAATTCTCTGAAGATCACGAGGGCTTTGCGATAAGTCGAAAGAATGGTCTTGACCTCGTCTTTCCCAGGGGCTCCGGGAGGACATCCCCAGGTCAGTCCGTAGCATCCGCATTTGTTCTCTTTGCACAGTGCCAGACCCTTGGAATACGAGTCCTCGCTGTGCTTGGGAGAGTCGGTGAACCTGAACTCCAATCCTTTGAATTCCGAAAGGATCGGGTCCCACATATCTTGCATTTCTTTTTGATATAACGGATTAGAGTTAATGGGGTGGGACAGCAACCATCAATATGTTTCTTGAACGATCTTGACTATATTATTCTCTGGAATTGCGGGATGCTCCATATTCTGCTATGGCAGCATCGAATTCTTCTGAGGATATGTCATCAAAAACCTGACGTCTCCATTTGGTATAATTGGAGTTATTGGTCTTGACCGCAGCAAGGAACATCTCGGTGTTTATAACCCCGAATCTATCAACGAGATAATCCATACCCAATCTGTACATCTCACTCATGGTGTATGTCTCATTGCTCATTTCCATTATATTCCTCCTTGATTGTAATACAATCCACAGGAGATATAACCTTAAGCCTTCTGCCTCTAATTTGAGCAAACGATCGTCGGTTGTAAGGAATATTACATTTGGCCTTACTCGGTTTAGAGGATAGGTACGTTCACTCCTCGGTGACGTTGAATCCAATGAGAACCGAAGCTAACTTTCCGTCGTCCTGGAGACCCTCGTATTTCCTCATCATGAGGTCCGCGGTGGGTGCGGGACTGCATGATACGACATCCTTGCATCCGTTGGAGGGATTCAGTTCGGGGAAGGATACGGGGGGCATGATGAACTTGGCGGGTTGGTTGTTGATCTTGCTGGTGAGGACTACGAATCCGTCTGATAACCAGATGGCATCCTCCCTCTTCTCGAACTCGCCCATGGTCCACGGGAAAACCTCGTATCCGCAGATCTGGTCTCCGGAGTACATGAGAACGGTGGGTTCAGGCGGGGGCCTGAAGCGGGGATCCTTGATGATGGCAATGACATAATCGCGTTTGAACGCCTCTTTGACACCCTGGTTGTCGACCCCGGTTCCTCCCGCGGCCATGACTTTCTTTTCCTCTTCGAGCATGTGTCCTTTGATGGTGTCGTCCAGAAGGTAAGCTGCACGGACACCGCGCAGACCTTTGCAGATGTTCAAGGCGTTTTCGAGAATTTCCTGTTTTCCCATTGCCGTCTCCCCGTTTAGTAATTACTCCATGTCTCACCCTTATAAAGTACTTGGTGAACTCACATCATTCGGGGGGCATGGTCTCCTCAAGGCGTCTGAGTTTCTGTTCGATCTCCTCCAGGGTCTGAGCGAGCATTGCCGGTTCCCTGCAGTAGTCCTCTTCGAACAGGGTGATGTAGAGGCATATGACGTCTCTGAGACTGTACAGGATCTCGTATTCAGTGGAGTTTGCGAAGTAGTCGGTTGCATCCCTTTTGTTCATGGTGAGTGTTTCGAATCAGAGGTTTATAAAAGGCGGATACTACAATTAGCACTAACTCAACATATATGCGGTCGTCGATTATTCATCCATGAGTCTCGGGAGCGAGGGTCCGATCACCGCATTCTTCGAGGGTATGGAACAGCTGGACGAAGCTGTCAAGACCCTGACCGGTATGCTCAACCGCTACAACCGCGGCCGGATCCTTCTGGGAGTGGATTCACACGGTGATGTTTTAGGAAAAGCATTCTGCGAAACCGATGTCGAGACCGTCCGTGAAACCATCGGGAAGAGCATGAATCATGTTCCCGACGTCAGGATTCAGATTGGTCTTACTTCCGATGGGAAGCAATACCTATCCATCGAAGCAGAGGGTTACGAGATCCCTTACTCATACAAAAGCTGGTTCTACTCCCGCAGACAGTGCCCCGGTGCCGAGCCGGGAAAGGAATGGGTCACGCTCCTCACCTGTGGTATGAGACATCACTAAATCAGTACAGTTTTTAACCGTTAAACGGGATTAAGTTGTGATAACATGGAATCCACCCTCCAAATAACGGATAACTGCATTGGGTGTGGGAAATGTGTGAAAGTCTGCATCCGCGGACATCTCCATGTCGAGGACAAGAAGGTCCGCGAGGTAGACTCCGCATATTCCTGCTTCAGGTGCGGACACTGCGAAGCGGTATGTCCCAAAGGTGCCATAACCCTGATCAAAGGGGATGCCCCCGAGGCTGTGGACGGCTGCCCTGTTTCTGCCACCGATATGGCGAAACTCCTGCGCACCAGGCGCAGTATCCGCTGGTTCGACCGGAACTGTACCAAGGAGGAAATCGCTTCCCTGCTGGCGGCTGTCCGTTACGCTCCGACTGCGGAGAACTCGCAGAAGGTGGAGTATGCGGTCATCGATTCCCGTTTCGGGGAGTTCATGGAGATGCTTGCATCTATCCTTCGTTCGCATACCGGAGAACACCCGAGGCTGAAGCAGTTCGTCGACTACGTGGACGGAGGTATGAAGGAGAAGAACAATCCCTTCACCTGGGAAGGAAGGCAGCTCATCATCGCCTTCGCACGTTTCCCCATCGATGCCATCATCCCCATCGAACAGCTGGATCTGATGGCTTACTCCATGGGTCTCGGAGGGTTCCATTCGAGGTGGATGCTGCAGGCCTCGGAGAACGATCCCGAGAAGTTCATGAGCTTCTTCCCCGATGTCGATCCCGAGCTTAAGGCGTATGCGATCTTCGTCGTCGGGCATCCGAGGATGCGCTTCATCCGCACGGTCCCCCGTGACGAGAGGAAGATCCACTATATGTGAAAACCAAGCCGGTCCGGGAATACCCAGACCGGCGATTTTAAAGTAGTTTTCAGAGCTTCTTGATACGGCGCTGGGAAGAGTGGTCGAGTTCTTCCATGGCGTCGAGATACTTCTTCAGGGCATCCTCCTGAGCATGGATCATGTGCAGGACGATGAGCGCGGTGTTGAGTTCGTCGCCGGCCTCGAAGATATCGGGGTTGTCTGAACTCTCCTTGAGCTGTCTGATGAGTGAGTTCCTGACGGTCCTGTTGCCCTCTTCGCCGTAGGCGACGATGGAATCGAGTGCGGACCTTCCGTAGGTGGTCTCGTTGATGAAAGCGAGCACCGCGTCGCAGATCTCCGGGTTGTAGTCGAAGTTGATGTCCTCGGCCATGTTCATGAAGGCCACGTTCAGTTTCTTGGTGTAATACTCGAAGGTGGCGATCTTCATCCTCTTGGAGTCGGTGTTGATCGGTGACGGCCCGTACAGGTCCTTGAGGTCCCTGGGGGTGGCGTTGGTGACGATCTGGAAGGGTTTGAAGTCCTCACCCGCGGGGGTGATGAGGCTGTTCTTTCTGGCGAGGTACATATCGATGGCGGGCTTGACAATCCTGTTGTGCCTGATGATGGCCCTCTCCTCATCCCTTCTTGCCTTCTGGCCCCTCTCGAAGTAGTTCAGGATATCCATGGCGAGGATACCTACGAGGAAACCGACACAGGTGTCCGCGATGTTGAGCAAGTGCCAGTAATTGTCGTTGTTGGTGTAGCTCGTATCGCCGGGAGCGAAGTTCATGGCCTTCCAGATGAGCAGAATCGCTTCGAGCAGGAGGAACACCGCCACTAGGATGGAGACCGAGACTGCCATGGTCTTCATCATGGATTTGGTGTCGTACCTGGCGGCGCTCTTCTTCTTGTTCCTGGAACGGGTGGACTTGCGGGTCTTCCTCTCCTGCATGTCGTTCTTCTTCTCTTCCTTCACCCTTCTGCGTTCCTCGGCGGCCGCGGTCTTCTTCTTGGCGGCCTCCCTGTCGGAACGGTCGAGACTGTTAGCCATTCAGGCACCTCCGATGATCTTGGAAATTTCCGCCTGTGTCTCCTGGGGAGAGCGGATGGTGTTGACCATGAATGTCTGGCACTGTGCGAAAACCTTGCGGAGGAATCCTCTTCTGAGGGAGTTCCTGAACTCGTCGCGGATGATCTGATGGGGGTTGCAGAGGTCGTGCTGCGAGAGGTATTCGAGAGCCTCGTCGGGAGTGAGTTCGCGGCATACGTTCTGGTCGTCGTAGTCGCGTTTCAGGAGGATAACGTACCTCAGGGTGGCGGTGGGGACAACCGAAGTCCTGCCTGCGACCCACCTGACGTTGGCGATTCCCCTGCCCTTGTTGTCGAACTGAACGTTCTTCACCAGAGGCTTGTACTGTTCCCAAACGTCCCCGATGTCGGCGTCGATGTAGCAGTTCTTCTCCGAACCTCTGATCAGAGGCCTGCCGCTGCCGAAGGTGACGAAGAACCAGTCGTCTGAGATGAGCTGGGAGTTCTCGTGCCTGAGGAGTCCCCAGGACTGGGTGGTCTTGCCGGTCTTGGAAGGGGCGATGAGCGCCACTCCCGTACCGTCGCAGTTGATTGCCGCTCCGTGAACAGAATAGATGTCGTGGGCGGCTTCGAGTATATACCCAGATATGCCGAGGGCGATGCTCTTCACCCATCCGTAGTAATCGAAATTGTAGAGGATGGCTGTGAACGTGGCGGGATCGAAATCCACGTGGAGGGGCTGCTCCGGGTCCTTCACGCAGATGACCCTCGCATGCGAGCGGGTCATGTCGGAAGGGGCGTAGAAGTTGTCGTTCCACATCTCCATGTGATTGCGGTCGGCGGTCTGCAGTTCAACACAGATACCGCAGATGTCTGCTTTAGTGAAGAAAAGCAGGTCCTTGGCGTATCTCCCGCGAAGTTCCAGACATCTCTCGGTTGAAATGACTGTCGTTTCGTATGCCATAATGCAGGAGTGTATGTTTTTACTATACATAAAGCAAACTTTATGTGATACATATCGTTCTCCGACACAGAAGGGATAGCATTGGGAGGCACAGTCATCATTTATTCTTCATTCGCGGGGAAGACCCGCAAGATCGCCAAGTACCTGGCAGAGAAGCTGGGTGCGGACATATTCGATCTCAAGCTCCAGACTAACATCGATCTCAGCACCTATGACAGGATCATCATGGGTACCGGCGTGCATGCAGGTAACCCCTACGGCCGCGTTACCAGGTTCGTGGAGGACCATGAGGATATCTTCCTCGACAAGGAAGTGGTCCTTTTCGTGAGCTGCATGTACTCCGGAGAGCGTGCCGAGAAGCAGTGCAGCGAGATCGCCAAGGAGTACCACATCAACAACGCGGTATTCTTCAGTATCAGGGGCGAGAAGAACGAGGCGGGCCTTTCCAAGGATGTCGATATGTTCATCGAGAGGATGATGCCGTGAACACAGCACTCTTGGCCATCCTGATCTACCTTGTGATCAATGCAATCTCACTGTGCGCCTATGCCTATGACAAGTACAAGGCGGTCGAGGGCAAATGGAGGACCAGGGAGAGCACCCTGCTCTTCTTCGGATTCCTCGGCCCTTGGGGTGCGGTCATCGGAATGTACCGCTTCCATCACAAGACCCAGAAGCCCAAATTCAAACTGAACTTCCTGTTCCTGATCCTGCACATTATCGGGATTGCACTGCTCGTAAAATACTACCTGCTCTGATTTTCAGAGCAGGCCTTCCTCCCTCATGCGGTCGATGCGGGGGGAGGAGGGAATACCATTCTCCCAAGCCTTCCTCACATCGAGTTCCATGCCCTCGGGTCCCAGGAGCAGCACCCTGCTGTCCTGTTTGGATTTCAGAATCTTCATGCCCATGAGGTCCCCGAGCCGGGAAGAGAAGTCGTTCATGAGCTCCCATTCGGGCATGCAGTCTACGGAGAGCCTCTGGCGGGAGCCTCCGACGAACACGTAGCCCTTGGGTTCGATGAGGTCCGGGTCAGCGATCTTGTCGAGTTTCGCATAACCTTCAGGATCCTTCAGGTTCAGGTTCTTCACCAATGTGTGCCTGACGACCGTCCTGGTCTCCAGCGAGGGGAACAGCTCGAGGGTCTTCATAAGCCTCTCCCACCCGTCGCTTATCTTGGGCCTGCACGCTTCGAGATAGGTCTTCTTGTCGGGAGCGGCTACGGTTACGTAAATTTGGCGGGGGAGGGTATCCATCTCGGCCAGTTTCTCGGGATTGGTACCGTTGGTGACCAGGAAGGTGGTCATTCCGCGGGAGTGGCATTCCTTGAAGAATTCCGAAAGGTAAGGATAGATGGTCGGTTCTCCTGCCAGGGAACAGGCCACCTGATTGGGATGCATGGCCTCCTCGAACTTGGCGAGGTCGCAGTCGGGATGTCCCTTGAATCCCGAGATGAGTAGCCTTTGCTGGGCGATGAGGTTGTCGAGCATTTCCTTGGGTTCTGCCCAATCGTTGACCTCGAAATCCTTGCCCATGATCCTCCAGCAGAACGGGCACATGTGGGTGCATTCGTTGATGGAGGGTGTCATCTGCAGGCAGCGGTGGCTCTGGATGCCGTAGAAATCCTGTTTGTAGCAGTTCCTGCAGTGGACCAGGCTCTCCTTCAGCCATCCGCACAGTTTTACGGCGGAATGGTCCTTGTAGAGGCGGTACTGCTGTTTTATGAGCGTAGCCTTGTAATTCTCGTCCATGTCGACCCTCAGAAATCGAAGAGGCTCTTCTGGCGGCGGTCGACGGGTTTAGGTTCTGGTTTGGGCTCCGGGGTTTCCGCTTTGGGTTCGGGAGCGGGGGCAGGTGCCTCCTTTGGTTTCTCCGCAGGTGTGGGTTCGGCGGCCTTCTTGGAACGGGAGGAGATCTTCTTCTCCTTGGGCTCGGGCGGATGTGCCAGATCCATCGCCGTCTTGATGCGCTTATCGTCGATCTTGCATCCCATCAGGAATGCGAGTTCGTCCGCTTCGAGATCTGCTTCGCGGACGAGGGTCACACGGAATCCGACATCGTTGATGCACATGGTCCTGAAGTAGTCCATGGATTCGTTGAGCACTCTGTTAGCTGATGTATGAGTAATGACGCAGAGTTTGTCCGCCAGGTCCTTCCTGGTCTGCCTGGAGGAGCGGGAGCGGGACATCTTAGAGAGATAGTTCGGGAAATTCACCCTTGCGAAGCCTGAAAGGGGCGTCTTCAGGCTGTTCACGATGCCGTCCACCATCATGTCGCTCGCATACTTCCAAAGGCCGTAATACATGCGTTTGCTGACCCTTCCGAGGTGTACGTCGGCCTTCGAGAGAGCGTCATACGCTGCTGCGAGATCCGAACGGCTGGCACAGTGTGCGGGGAGGTTCTCGTCGATCCATAATTCAACCGTAGGGGGATCGACATCGCATTCCCTCAGGAGCTGACGTGCCTTCTCCGCATCGCGCTTCCTGAGGAGGGCGCCGATGAACTCGTACATGTCGGAACGGGATTCCCTCTGACCGAGGGCCTTGGCCATCTCGGCGGTGACATCCCCGTATCCGAGAACGAGGGACTGCAGATCCCTGACCGCGGCACGGAGGTCTCCGTCCGCGTTCTCCGCGATGATGTGGATGGCGTCAGCCTCCACATGGGCATGCTCCTTGGCGCAGATCTTCATGAGGACCTTCTCGATGGAAGCGGTCTGCGGCTTCCTGAATGTGATCTGATAGGTCTCGGTCTTGATGGCGGAGCTCTTTTTGGAGAGTCCGTAGAAATCGTTGCAGATGAGAATAACAGGCTGTTTGGAATGGCGGACGAGATCCATGATGGCGGGCATTGCTCCGCGGTCCGCGTTGCCGTAGAGGCTGTCCGCCTCGTCGAGGACGATGAGCTTCATCCCGCCCTCTTTGGTGCTCTTGAAGTTTCCGTCGTCGCCGAAGCTGTTGAAGATGGCGGCCCTGCCGGCGATGTTCTCGATGGCGGGACCCGTCCTCTGATCGGATGCATTCATCTCGACGATGCCCCAGCCCATATCGCGGGCGAGCGCTTCGGCAGCCGAGGTCTTCCCGATGCCGGGAGTACCTATGAGGACCATGGCGCGGAACTTGGGAATGCCCTTCTCCCAGGAGAGGGCCCACTGGCGCATGGATTCGGCGGAGGTGGGATTGCCCACTATGTCCTTCAGGCTCTGGGGCCTGTATTTCTCCGTCCAGTCGTCCGCACTCATATGCTGCCTCCCATCAGCTCAGACAGGACCTCCATGGCCTGTTTGAGGTATACGAGCAACCCTATCACCTCAAGGAATATGTAGATTGACCCGCCGGAGCCTATCGTGAAGTAGCGCAGATAGATCATAACCGCGGAAATGCACAGGAACATGAGTCCGCGTGAGTACTTCTTCAGTGCAAGGTGGCCCAATCCGAAGATGAAGAACGCTCCCGGCAGGAAGGTGATGGCCATGATGAGATAGTCCTTTCCCGTCAGAGGTCTGCGGCGCACCGGTGTGTATTCGAACTCTCCGATGCGCTTTCCGCATGAGGCACAGAACTTGGCCTCTTCGACATTCATGTGGCCGCAGTAGGGGCATTCGCCCTTCTTAAGGACCAACCTGTTGTTATCGCCGACCTGGAAGATCCTCTTGGAACCGCAGCGATAGCAGAAATCCGCTCCCGGTTCGACGGCTTCCCCGCATTCGAGACAGTAGCGTACGCCGTCCTGCGGTTTGTCTGCGGATACCGGACCGGATTCTCCCATGTTCGGGTCATCAGGCTTCGCCGATATAACCTGTTGTTCACAAAGAGAGTTATTGAAGAAAAGGTACCGCGGGGGAATTCCCCGCGGGGTGCCGGCAGAGCCGGCGGTGTAAAGTTTCACTCCTTGGTTGCGGAGAGCTTGCCGAGCTTCACGTTGTGTCCGTAGATACCCATGGTCTGAAGGACTGCGAAGATGACGGCGATGATGGAACCGGCGAGGCTGACCTTGGCTCCGAGTCCGAGGACGACTGCTCCTCCGAAGATATCCCAGGTGAGGAACACTGCGGAGAGGACGAGTGCGACGACGGAGAGGACCAGGCAGACGATGGTGAGTGCCTTGGATCCCTCGGGCTTGAGGAAGTTGAGTGCCTCGACGGCAAGGACGAGGAATCCGACGATCATCACGATGAGGGGGATGAACTGGAAGATTCCGTCTGCCCAGCTGGCGCTGAAGAGGGAGAATCCCCTGACGAAGGGCATTCCGTCGACCCATCCGCAGACTCCTGCGCAGAAGACGAGGATTGCACCGACGATGGCGAAGGCGCTCATGAGCTTGGGCTGGGGGTTGGCCTCCTTCTCGAAGTGGACTCCGGGGGTGACCTCGGGGTGCATCTGGCAGTTCCACCACTGGATGAAGATCCAGGCGGGGACGTACAGGAGGGTGGCTCCGATTCCGATGATGCAGTATCCGAATCCCATGTACTCGTATACATAGTACAGAAGTCCGGGGATCATGAAGAAGAACTCGAAGATCGCCATGAAGTAAGCTCCGGGCAATGCCCATTTGGGTGCCCTGTAGACCCTCTCGACATCCTTGAAGCGGGGGTCGTGCCTGCTCTTGATGAATGCGAGCATGCACATTCCGAGAGCGATGGCGAATCCGAGTGCGGATACGGCGAGGATCTGGGAGGCGGTGATGCCTGCGAGGATGATGACGAAACCGATGAAGGCCTCGAACAGCATGGCGTAGATGGGCACACCGTACTTGTTGGTAAGGGAGAACATGTAGGGGAAGTTTCCTTCCTTTGCCATAATCTGGATGGTCCTGGCGGTTCCGAGGAAAGCGGTCTGGATGATCATGACCATTCCTGCGATGAGGAGGACCACTGCAATGGCACCTGCTGCCTGTCCGAAGTCAGCTTCGGAGACGGGAATCAGGGTGGCAGCTCCAGCTTCGTAAATCTTGTCAATTCCGAGTGCTCCGTACATGCAGAACGCGATAACGAAGTACATGAACAGACACATCAGTCCGCAGGCGATGAGTGCCTTGGGGACATCCCTGGAGGGCTCCTTGTATTCTGCTCCGTAGGTTGCTGCGGATTCCCATCCGACAGCACTCCACTGTGCGACAGTGAAGCATCCGAGAATCATCAGGATGTTGTTACCGTTCCAGACCCATGCATCGCTGTGGGTGCTGTCGCTGAATACATGATCCATAGGCAGCAGTTCTTTGGTGATGATATCGAGGTGGAAGGTTCCGTTGAAGAGAGGAACGATACAGATGACCAGGATAGGGATGATGGTGACTGCGGCGAGGATCAGCTGGATCTTCGCACCGCCCTCGAGTCCCTTCCTTCCAGAAATGATGATGAACAGATAGATGAGGAAACCGAGTGCGAGGTAGTACAGTGTGGCAGTAAAGCCGGTAAGGTTCAGACCGAAGTAATCGTTGATGTAGACACCGGTCATGATGGTGAAGATCGGGATGACAGGTACCCAGGTTGCGAAATATGCCCAGGCTCCCAGCGAACCGATCAGACGTCCTTTGTTGACTTTCTTTCCTGCGTATTTCTCATCATCCTTGTAGACATACTGAATCGAACCGCCGATTCCGGCGACACCGAAGGTTGCGCACATCTCTCCGAGGGGGATGTTGAGAAGGAAACCGGAAAGGACTGACAATACCCAAATGATGATGCTCATCGACCAGAGGGTTACCGACAGATCGCACAGCGAGGGTACGATGAGAATCGGGATACCCATGGCGATGATGAGTCCCTGTTTCCAGTCGATGCTTCTGACCAACTCGTTGGTCACACCGGCTGTCGTGTTTGCTTCTTCTGACATGTTGAACTACCTCATGAGGGACCATATGTAAACATATAGGTCACTCGAGTAGTTGCTCTATTTCGGGGTATAATATATAGCATTTGTAGAAAGCTTTATAATGAAGTCTGATTCAATAGCAAATTAATACAGTTATTTTATTGTCCTCGTATATATTTTTATTGTCTTCGACATCATTTTTGTCGGTTACGCATCTGTCGATTCTTTATAAATCATGAATGTTAAATACCTGGTAGCTGGCACTCAATTAAACGGGTATTGTCCAGCCGAGTATGATTTATATATAACAGGCAAAATGCGCCTCATTCGCTGTTCGCTGAGAGGTTCTTCTTGAGTCCATTGAGGATGCGTGCAAGTTCGTTAGCATCCTTTGCTTGAAGCGGGATGCAGGAGGCGATTTCGCGCGGAATGTTCACTGCTTTGTCCCTGAGGGCAAGGCCCTCTTCCATGACTGATGCGACGAGGATCCTCTCGTCGTTATCGTCGCGTCTGCGGACGATGTACCCCTTCTCCTCGAGCTTTTTGAGGAGAGGGGTCAGGGTGCCGGAATCGAGACAGAGTATCTCGCCGATGTCCTTCACGGACATCGAACGGTGAACCGCACTCTTCGGCAACCAGCCGTTAAAACTGCGTGCCTGGCACTCAGACCATATGCATGCGGTAGATGCCGTCGGTGCTCTCGACCACGATGTTCTCCCCGTAAAGGGCGGACACGTCCTTATCATTGAGCAGCTCTGACTTCTTTCCGTCTGCGTAGATCTTTCCGTCGCGTATCATGACCACGCGGTCGATCTTCTTGGGGATGTCGGTAAGCTCGTGGGTGATCATGATGATGCATACACCGCTGTCGATGAGGATGTCGAACATCCTTCTGAACTTGGACTTCATGACGATGTCGAGACCGGTCATGGGCTCGTCGAGGACCAGGACCTTGGGATTGGTGACAAGGGCGCGTGCGATGAGGGTCCTTCTCATCTCTCCGAGCGAGAGACAGTCGATCTCACGGGTAAGGAGGTTCTCGATTCCCATTTCCTCGGCGCGGAGGCGGATGAGCTCTTCCATGGGCTCGGTGACGGTCCTGTCGCGGAAGATATCGAGGCTGCCGAAGAAACCGGAGCCGATCACCTCGCGGACGGTGGTGGTGGAAGAGAACTTGGTCTGCAGGTCCATGGAGACAACCCCCATCATATCCCTGAGCTTGAAGATGTTCCACTTATCCTGACCGAATAACCTGATGTAGTGTTCGCACTCGTCGTCTTCATAAGGGTATACGTCGCCCCTCAGAAGTTTCAAGAGGGTGGTCTTGCCGGATCCGTTGAGACCGATGATGGCCACGTTCTCTCCTGCATCGATATTGAGGGAAACGCGGTCCAGAATCCTGCGTCCCTCGCGGACGACGGAAACGTTCTTGAGTTCGAGTGCTTTGTCTGACATCTGCGTCCGAATCTGCTTCTCAAATTTATTTATTTAGTAAACAGGAGTGTAAGACAATGGCTTACGCCGTAGGACAATGTCTTACGATTTCCGATGTCTGGGTATGTGCCGGTAACGAAGATTCGAAGATAACCTCAAAAAGCAATAGTTTTAATTGTTGCTAGCAATACACGTTGATGTTAGGCTTGGCCGGGGAGCTTGGCGTGCCCTACACCTGCAAACGTCATAGCAGGGGTGACAGTGGGGGGCGGCAGAGCTGAAACGGCGGGCCCGCGTAGCGACAATGAGACTTTGTCCTGTAGAGTCGGAGTATGCCGAGCGTTGTTCCGGAGGGAGCATCGGGCGGCACCAATCGGGGGGAACGGGTCAGGCCCTGACGGGAGCAGCCTTACCTTGAACTACTGACGTTTATGGGTTAGCAGGGTTGAGGAGCGATGCGGTAAACCCGTTTGCGGATGCGATGTCCACCTTCATGTGCCTAACACTTTTGGATCACATCAGGAACTGCTTGCCGTCCTGCACGATCTGTATGACCGGCGTGACCGAGGGGTTGACGTCGAACACTTTCCAGAACTTCAGGGGGTTGAAGCTCTCGTTCTTCTGCACGATCTCCAGGGTATGCATGGCGGTATCGGTGACCACGTTCACACTGGCTCCGCATCCGAACTGTCCGAGGGTCTTGCCGTCCCATTTCACAATGAAGCAGCCGAACTTCGATTTGGTGGGGATGGGCATGTCCGGGAGACGGACTTGAACTGTGGTCTCGTTGGCGGCGCGCATGTATCCCCCGTAATTTCCTGCGGATTCGGTGTACACTGTGCCGCGGGAGTCCGATGCCGTGGCCGGAGCGGAGACCGAGGGGTCGTCGGCACCCGTGACCTGGATGGTGACCCTGAGCTTCTTGCCGCAGCCGACGCAGAAGATGAACTCTCTGTCCCCCATGTACTCGAACTGTTTGCCGCAATAAGGACAGGTGATACCCAACATAACGGGGATATTGCGGTCCCGTTTTATAACAACCTGGTTTCTATATATCGAGAAAATGATTCCCGTACAGTCATCAACAATCAGGAGAGGTATCATGGAAGAGATTGTCTGTCCCCACTGCAAGAAAGTGTTCACAATTGACGAGATGAACTACGAGAACATCGTCAAACAGGTCCGCGACAAGGAGTTCTACAAGGCGCTCAACGAGCGTCAGGAGCTCATGAACGAGGACAAGGAGAAGGCGGTGAACATCGCCAAGCTGGAGGCCTCGAAGGATCTGAAGGAGGTCATCTCCGAGAGGGAGATGGAGATCGAGAGGCTGAAGGCGATGCTCCAGGACGCGGAGTCCCAGAAGAAGCTCGCTATCCAGGAGACCATCTCCGAGAAGGACCGGGAGATCGGCGAGCTCACCCGCAAGATAGCGCAGTTCGATTCCGAAAAGAAGCTTGCCGTCACGGAAGCAGTTTCTGAGAAAGAAAAAGAGATTACCCAGAAGAATGAAACTATCGCAAATCTCAACGCAACTATTGAGATCAACCAAGCTAAAAACGATTCGGAGAAACAATCCTTACAGGATCAATTCAGAAGGGATATGGAGGCCAAGGACAGGGAAGTGGAGTTCTACAAGGACTACAAGGCCCGCCAGTCCACCAAGATGATCGGCGAGTCTCTGGAGAGGTTCTGCGAGGAGGAGTTCAACAAGCTGAGAGCCACAGGATTCCAGAATGCCTATTTCGAAAAGGACAATGATGCCCGCACCGGATCCAAGGGCGACTTCATCTTCAGGGAGCTCGACGATGATGGTACCGAGGTAGTCAGCATCATGTTCGAGATGAAGAACGAGGCCGACACCACGGCTTCCAAGCACAAGAACGAGGACTTCTTCAAGGAGCTGGACAAGGATAGGAACGAGAAGAGCTGCGAATACGCGGTGTTGGTGACTATGCTCGAGCCTGACAGCGAGTACTACAACACCGGAATCGTCGACGTGTCATACAAGTACGACAAGATGTACGTCATCCGTCCGCAGTTCTTCATCCCCATGATCACCCTCATCAGGAACGCCTCCCGCAAGTCGCTCGATTACCGCAGAGAGCTCGCCATGGTGAAGTCCCAGAACATCGATATCACCAACTTCGAGAACCAGATGAACGAGTTCAAGGAGAAGTTCGGGAACAATTACCGTCTCGCCAACGAGAGGTTCATGAAGGCCATCGAGGAGATCGACAAGACCATCGACCATCTCCAGAAGACCAAGGACAACCTGCTCGCTTCGGACAGGAACCTGAGGCTCGCCAACGACAAGGCCCAGGACCTCACAATTAAGAAGCTGACCAAGAACAATCCTACGATGGCCAGGAAGTTCGAGGAAGCACGTCAGAATCAGGAATGATGCTCTTCAGCATCTGTTAAATCGGGCAGAGGCGCCATGTGTGCCTTGCCCTTCTTGATCCTGCGCATACGAATCACCGAAACCACCACAATGGCGATTACCAGGTTCAGGACCGCATAGAGAGTCTTGGTCTCTGTGGGGAACAGGACGATTATCGCCATGTCGAGGAGGATTGCCGCAATCAGCGGATTAAGTGCCTCGTATATCCTGAGACGATTCACTGTCTTTGCATCGCGGCTCTGCCCTTCGGAGGTTCTTTTACCGAAATCATATGTGTAAGCCACCAGGCGAAGTTGCTCGATGATGATCTTGCAGGGGATGAACAGCAGCCAGAAGTTGACTAGCATCAGGATGAAGTCCCAGTACCTGGGGGCCCCGGTGACATTGGCTTCCAGCCAATGGAATGCGGGTTCATAGCCATAGTAGGCGAGAGCCTCTACAACGATGATTACTACGACTGCGATATACACACGTCCCAGACTGGTTTTGAACATATCCCTCGCCTTGGAGGTCATCCCGTTCAGGGATGAGTAGAAGTCGGCCCTCTTCTCGTTGATACGGACACAGAAACGGCGCAGTTTTTCGGGGCTCCTCTTCTCCGCTCCGTCCCATATCTTACCAGAGTTCCTGGTGAGGATGGGGAGCATGATCATGGAGATCAAAGCCGCTCCGATGACCGAAGAATAGAAAGCCTGGTCGACGACGTGGTAATCCAATGCCTGTTTCGCGATGATGAACGCGAACTCACCCATGGCGCAGAGACCGACAGCGGAAACGAATCCGTTGCGGGGTTGTTCGTTGCCTATCCAATATCCTAGGAAGACAGTGGAGGATTTTAATGCGGCGAAGAGCAGGTAGAAGATGATTATCAGCAGGATATTGTCGATCAGGCCCTGGAATGTGACCTCCATACCGACAGAGATGAAGAACATGGCCATGAACAGGCTTTTGAGCGGGTCCACGAAGTGTTCTACGACGTCCTTTTTCACTGTGGAGGCGATCATTACACCCATGAGGAAAGCTCCGATGGCGACGGAGAGACCGACGATGTAGGCGGCGAAAGCCATGGCGAAGGCGAGACCCACGCACATCAGGGAGATGAGCTCGTCGTTGATGAATTTGGATATCCAGTCGACTATACGTGGGACAACCCGGAGTCCGACAGCGAAGCACAGAATCATGAACACGGCGATCTTGCCGATGAGGAGTACCAATTCCATGGAGTCCATGGTGCCTCCGCTGAGCAGAGGGGTCAGCATGGAGAGCATGATGACCTGTCCGATATCCTCCATGATGGTGATGAGCACCAGCATCTCGATGTGCTCCTTGTCCAGCGTTCCCTGAGCCTTGAGGACAGCCATGACCACGGCGGTGCTGGATCCGGAGATGATGGCACCGAGGGTTATGCACTGAATGAAGTTGAATCCAAGGATGATTCCCCCAATCATTCCACCGAGCAGCATAAGGGGCAACTGGACGGCAGCAACCGTGATAGCGAGCGCGCCCTGATCCTTCAGCTTCCTGACGTCGATCTCCATTCCGATGGCGAACATCAGCATGATCAAACCGAGATTCGAGAAGACCTCGACGACGTCCATGGCGTTCTCATCGGTGAAAATGTGAAAGTTGGCGATGAGTATACCTGCTACCAGGAATCCGATGAGCGGGGGCATCTTGACCCTGCTGAGGAGTGTGGAGCAGATGACGGCCAGAACGATGAGGATGGCCATGCAGGAGATGAGGACGATCTCTTCCATGAGACTCAGGATTTATAACGGGGCAGGGCCCCGAAAGTGTTTTTCAGCGCTGTCCGATAATGTAGATGACGTGCCAGCCGAACTGGGTCTGAACCATGCCGAAATCGCCGGTGTTGTACTGGAAGCAGAAATCCTCGAAGGGTTTCACCATCTGTCCGCGTCCGAACCATCCGAGGTCGCCGCCCTGTCTGGCGGAGGGGCAGGAGGACCTTGCCCTGGCGAGTGCGGCGAAGTCTCCGCCTGCCATGATCTGGTTGTAGATGTCCTGTGCCTCGGCCTGTGTTTTGACGAGGATATGTGCTGCGCGTACTTGCTGAACCATGAGAGCCGAAAAAGCCTAACCCTATAATTAGGTTGTGCGCGAGCAATCGCGCTCGTCTATCTTTACGTCGGCATAGCCGTTGTTGCATACGAAGTCGGCGGATGCACGTGCGCTTTCTACCATGAGGGGATCGCAGAAGAGTACCGCGTCGTTGCCGGAGAGGCATTTCATGGTGCAGTTCTCGGGGCCGTTGTAGAAGAAGTCGATCTTGGCTTTCGAGTGATCCTGTGCCCTGCGTGCGGACATTCCGTAGATGCCGGAGGTCATGTCGCCATAGTCGTTCATAAGGGCATCGATGTCGGTGTCGTCGGTAACCTGAACGATATGCAGAGTACCGATTTTTCCGGTCTTGCTTCCCCCTATCTTTGCGGACATCTGGCACTGTGTGCGCGGGAAGGGTTCGCGGGTCACGGTACCGATGCTTGAGAGACCCTCGTTCATGAGGAAGGAGGCAGGCGGCAGGAGTCCCGAAAGATACACCTCGACCTTGTCGGAATAGAAGGGTTCGGGCTCGCCGGAGTACACGCAGGAGCCGTGGCGCATGACGTGTATCTCGTCCGCCCACGAGTAGGTGAGGTCGGTGTCGTGCGATGACAGTATCACCGTGACTCCCGAGCGGTGGAGCTGTTCGGCGATCTCCATGACCTCGCAGGCCATCTGGGGATCGAGTCCGGCGGTGGGTTCGTCCATGATCAGCACCTTGGGCTGCATGGCAAGAACTCCCGCAAGGGTGATCCTCTTCCTCTGTCCGTAGGACAGTTTCATTGTGGGGGATTTGCGGAACTCGCTCATTCCGACCGCGAACAGGGCATCGTCGACGCGTTTCTGCACCTCGTCTCTGGGGAGTTTCATGTTCTCCGGACCGAAGGCCACATCCTGTTCCACTATGGGTCTGAACAGCATGTCGTTGGGGTTCTGGAAGAGGATGGACACCTCGGAACGCATCTTCCTGATGTCGCGTCTTCTGTAGGATAAGGGCGAACCGTTGTACAGAACTTCGCCTGAATCGGGTTTGCGGAGGGCGTTGAGGATGCTGAACAATGTCGATTTACCTGCGCCGTTGGCACCGAGGATGGCGGTCTTGACGTTCTTCCCAATGGATATGGTGACATCGTTCAGGACGTCGGGGGAGTTGCGTTCGTATCTGAAACGGACGTTCTTTGTTTCCAGGAGGGGTTCGCTCATCTGACCACCTCCAATGTGATGTCGGTACCCATGGAACGGAGTGCTTCCGCCTGTTCGCGTATGGTCTTATCGAAGATCTCGTCGTAGATGAGAACGGAATCCCTTCCGAGCACCGCTTCGCCGAAGCATGAGTCTATGCCGTTGAAGTAGAAGTCGATCCTCTCGTCGGTGAGGGCATTGCGCGAATCGGGTCCGTAGATTCCGATCTTGGCATCGGCGCCGGCTTCGCGTACTGCGGAAGCATGTTTCTCCTTCAGGTCATCGTTCTCGGCACACGGAACGCAGAATATGCGCCCTGCCTTGTTCCTGCCTCCGAATTTGGAAAGGAATTCGCAGGAGTTATGGGGATAGGGTGCGGGCGGCACTCCCCTCATGGCGGAGATCTCCCTGTTCATGTTGAATGTCGATGGCGGAATCAATCCGCAGAGATGGACGTTCTCCATGTCGGAGTAGAATTCCTCCGAGGAGCCGGAATAGACCTTCTTCCCGTTGCGCAGGACGTTGATGGTGTCCGCCCACCCGTATGCTAAATCGATATCGTGAGTGGCGATGAGAACCGTGATTCCCCTGAGGTGCAGCTTCTCGGCGAGTTCCATCACCTCCATGGACGACTGGGGGTCTAGACCGGCCGTGGGTTCGTCCATGATCATGACCTCTGGGTCTACTGCGAGAGCACCAGCGATGGCGACCCTCTTCCTCTGACCGCCGGAGAGCTGCTGCAGGGGGCGTTTGCGGAATTCGGTCATGCGGACGTCCCTGAGGGCCTTCTCTATGCGGACCTCGACCTCGTCCCGGTCCATGCCCACGTTCAGCGGCGAGAAGGCCACATCCTCCTCGACCAGGGTGCAGAACATCTGTTCGTCGGGATTCTGGAGAACCACGGATACCTTGGAACGGACCTCCGTGAGTCCTTCGGGGGTGTATTGGATGGGCTGTCCGCGGAAGAGGACCTCTCCTTCCTGCGGTTTGTATACTCCCGCGAGGGTGTAGAACAGGGTGGTCTTCCCGGCGCCGTTGGCTCCGAGGATGCCTATGCGGGAGCCCTCCTCCACCTGCAGGTCGAAACCGTCGAGGACCTTGGGGAGTCCCGGATGGTGCATGAATGAAACGTTCCTCAGTTCGAATATGTTTGCCGTCTTACCACCCCGCGTAAGGTGCGAATATCGCGGTCATATCGATCCATCCCGCGGTCTCCCTTCCGACAAGGAAAAGGAAGACGGTCAGGACGATGGTGATCAGGAACCATTTGGCACCCATCTTCCTGGGCATGCGGTAGATGGGGAAGTATCCCCTGTAATTCCTGCAGGCGAGGGATGCTTCGGATTTCTCGGCAAGTTCCAGGGAGAAGATGAAGGTACCGGTCATGGCACCCGCATAGGATTTCACGGCGGTCATGGCCCCGTTGTATCCGAGGCGGCATTGGGCCGCGTCGAGCATCACGAGGAAGCGTTCCAGGAGCAGGAACGCGTATCTGTAGATCAGGACGATGAGCTCGCAGATCTCGGGCGGGCATTTGATCGACCTGAGGGCATGGGCGAGATGGGGGATGGGTGTGGAACATGCGAAAGATAGCATGAGAGTAACTCCCGCGATGGCCCTGAAGAAGATGACCCAGGCCTTCTGGAAACTGGCATCCGTCATGTGGACTGTGAACCAAAGGAACTTGCCGTCCCAGAGGGCGGGCTGATTGGTATCGCCCATTATGGAGATCATACCGCTTCCGAGGATCATGATGAGGATTGCCTCGCCGATGGCGAGCGAGAGGATGAGCGGGACCCTGAAACGGGTGGAGTACCCCATCAGGATTATCCCTATGGTGAAAGTGATGAGGGTGACCAGGATGCTGTCGGTCAGGAGACCGACGATGAGCATGCACAGCACGAAGAAGAGTTTGCCGAGCGGGGACCAATCGAGCATCCTGGAACTATACGCGATAGCATCCATCTGGGCTTGCTCTGACATCGGTACCCGCTCTTTATGGAATCAGTTTTCGGAATCCTTCTTTCCTTCGCCGAGCTTCTTCTGGGCAGCGTTGAAACCGATGAAGTAGCCGATGATGATGGCACCGATGGCGGCCTGGACTGCGAACAGAAGTGACTCGGTCTCTCCGGGGAGTTCGTAGTCGGGGTTGCCGGTGATGATGGTCAGGATGTCTCCTGTCCATGCCTGGTATCCGTATTCGTCCGCGACGCCTCCTCCGGCATCGTCGGAGCCGCCGAAGTCTCCGTTGACGCAGGCAAGGAATACAACACTCATCACGATGATTGCTGCGAAGCATCCGATGTACAGTTTCTGATTGCTGCTGAGTGCCATCTCATTCCTCCTTCACAAAGGGGTTGACTTTGTTTTTGTCGGCGATCTCGAACACATCTGGACGGGTGGTGGAAAGGTACTGGGCGAACATACCCAGGATGAGTCCTTCGATGATTGCGAGGGGGATCTGGGTGATGGCATAGACAGACATGAAGTCCACGAATGCGTTGACGAAGCTGGCGTTGTTGGCGGTGACGACGTTGAGGGTCATCTGGAGAGCGGTGACGACATAGGTCATGAAGTCGGCGACTGCGGCCGCGGCGACCATGGAGATGAAGACTCCTGCGCCCGATCTTCTCAGGATCTTCCAGATGAGAAGTCCTACGAGGGGACCGATGATTCCCATCGAGACGCAGTTGGCTCCGAGGGTGGTGAATCCTCCGTGGGCGATGAGCAGGGCCTGGAAGACTAGGACGATGGTCGACAGTACTGCACATACTCCGACACCGTAGAATACGACGGCGATTCCGGTTCCGGTGGGGTGCGCACTGGATCCGGTGACCGAAGGCAGTTTGAGCGAGGAGATCAGGAAGATGAACGCTCCGGAAAGAGCTACGATCATCTTCTGATCGGGGTGTTCCCTCAGAATCTGACGGAGCTTTACTACTCCGACATAGAAGAAGGGAATCATGACTATGAACCAAACGAGGCACCAAACGGGCTCGAGGTATCCTTCCATTATATGCATTTGAATTCTCCGTTTCCATCTTCAGATGGTGTGATGAACCTATATCAGTTGGACATATAATCTCGCTATATAATAGTTGGTTAACTAATCCAACTGCGTTAACATCCAGATATGCCAGATAAATAAACATGGATGAGAATTTTGATTAACTGTTAACATCAGTTAATTAAAAAAAACCGGGGTTGCCCCCGTAATAAGTTTCACTCAATCTTGAAGGACACATCCCTCTTGAGTCCGAGATCTGCGGCGACCTCGATGGCCTTGAGAACGGCCGAGGGGATGGGGCAGGCGGAGTGGGAGATGTGCTCGCTTGCGGTGATGTAGACGGGATTTTGAACCATCGGGAGGGCGAATTCGTCGTATGCTCCGACGGGTTTCAGGGCTTCGGCAAAGGCTTTGACCATCTTGCAGGGGGTGTCGATAGTGACGACCACGCTCATCATGTCCTCCGATGGCTCGGCGTGGATCTTGGCGTTCATCTTGCAGACTCCGGGCTCTACGGTAATGTTGCACTCGCTCATATTATCACAGTGTAATCCAAGCACAGCGATAAAAGAGATTCTATGCTTGGTTTGGTTTAAACACGAAGAATGTAGGTGCAATCATTCAACCTATTCTTAGCTGAAAAGAGCCTTATCATTTTCTGCTCCATTTTGTATTCCGCGTGTTACCAGTCCTGACAATGAGCCCGTTATGGACCATCTTGGTTAGATATTTGGAGGCTGTTCTCGTCGATATTCCCGCATAATTAGCAATTTCTGACAATGTTGAACTGGAATGATTGGAAATGTATCTTAAGATGATTTTTTCAATCTCCTCCATACCGTTGTTAGATGGAAGCAGCGATAATTCTGTTACCACTCTGAGGGGATCTGTATCTTCAGTGATAGTCAGGTTCATCAAAGAACCGTCTTGAAAAGATTTGTATAGTGAATATATCCCCGAGCCCATCTGTTCAACTAGACCAATCCCCATTAGCATTCTCATTAATGTATGGTTCCGGGGGTCGCTTATTCCACCCAGTTTCGCTTTTTCGAGAGGTACCCTGAGGCCGCCAGGATTGGTGACTGTAACCCCTTCTCTTGTTAGAATTACCGAGATTCCGCCGCTTACGAGGTAATCTGCATGTGCAAGAGCATTCACAACTGCTTCTCTCACAGCAACAATGCTTTCGGAATCTGAATTGCGTACGAACCCATCGATTTTAAAAGGAGTTCCGATTTTTAATCTCAGCCTTTCTAGAACACTTGTCACGAAATTGAAAACGTTTAGATTGCTTGTAAAGTCATCTGAAAATAATCTGTAATCCCACCTGTTATCAGAATATTTCTCTCTATAGTCCAGCCTGAAATCGGGGAAGACACGGAGTATACAGGATACTTTGCCAAACATGAGTAGGCCAGCTTTGGTGGGATGTATCCCTTCATCAGACCTGGATATTGCACCTAGTATCGATAGAACTTCCTCATCATTGCTTCCTGTCCAGCGGTTGGTATGTTCCCTACTATCTAATAATTGTAGATACTCTTTCACCGAGGACATATCAAAGCAGTCAAAGCCGTTGATTTCAGTAATTGGGGAGTTATCGGATTCCTCAAAGGAATCTCTTAACATAGAACGTATCTCATCTTTCCTACACTTATAATCCCCTTCATGATTACGTTTGTATGTGCAGGAGTCCATGTTTCCATTGAGATAGATAGGTTTATCTCTGCGATCAGCGGCTGGAACATGCACTACGATTACTTTCTTGTTATCCACCTCTAAGACATTTATATCATCATGTGTCAGTAGGTTAAGATTAACTTTAGCTGGATTATTAAGAGTGTCCCAAAGGATTTTCAAGTCTTTGTCAGGTGATTCAATGCCAGTGACTTCGAGTTTTCCTAAAACTTGGTTTTCGGAAACACCGAGGATTATGTGTCCACCAGAGGTGTTTGCGAATGAGGAGTAAGTTTCCCAGAAGTCCCGCGGAACACCATTCACAGCACTCTTGTACTCGACATTATATCTTTCTCCCCCGTAATAGGATAGTAATTCCTCTGCCGTGATCATGCGCATTTATCTGTTTGCAACTATTTAATCATGTTTTTAACATTAGAGAAAAAATTTTATTTTTTGACGATTTTTATTATTTTTATTTATTATTTATATGAACTATAAAAGAAAATTATTTTGATTTATGTCTATATTCATGAACATTAAAGAAAATTAATGTATGTTTAAAGAAAAATTATGTCAAATTAAAGAATTGTAAAAATGTCCTGTACCCCAATAATCAGTAAACAACAAGACCCGGTTTAGAGACGATTGGAGAATCTGAAACAAAGGGATAACTTCGTTTGTTTCCTGCTAATTAGCGCCTGTAACCGCAACTGCGGCGGAAGGAACGCAGTATCTCCTGGATATTCTCAGGTTCCCAGTTGGAACCCCAGTACAGGACCTCGTACTGTATGCCGACGGATTCGAATTTGTACAGGGTGTCGATGAATCCGTTGCGGGAGTAGAATCCCAATCTGCGGTATCTGGAACTTACGAGTTTGTCATCGACGAGGGGGGCTTCCGTGCACAGGACGATCCTGCGCTTGGGACAGTAGGTATCCTTGATCAGATCGAGAATCTCCGTTCCGTATCCCCTGCACCGCATGCTCTCAGTCACAGCGAGATAATAGAGGAATGCGGAATCCCCGTGGAGGTAGACATAGTAGAAACCGATGAAGATGTCGTCATCGAAGACCGCCATGAAATCCGCCTTATGAAGGGCGCTTACTTTGAAAAGACTCTGCAGAGGGACCTGCATGCGGCGGTCGAAAGCCTCGGTGTAGAGCTCCCCCGCGAAATCGGCGACGGAAGTGCCTTCGGTGACGGGACGAACAGAGAGTTCTGTCATTCAGCATCCTCCATTCCGCAGCAGGGATTCATAGGCACGGGATGCACACGGTACGATAAAAGGCAGTCGTTTCATTCGATGGTCTCGAGATAGAATGAAACTGGTCTGAAGCCGTCGTCGCAACTAATCATGGCTGAATGGGGGTCCTTCATCCATCTGTCGAAGAAGTCTCCTCCGCCCTCCGCCAGGGTTCTGACATAGTTTTCCATCACCCTCCATGCGGGTTCGCAGAGACCTTCCGGTTTCTTTGCTTCATGCGACACGAATACCATTCCGACCTTCATGTCGCAGGCGTGCTCTATCGGGTTCTCATATTTTTCCATCAGATCCCTGTGCTCGCATTTACGCATGATAGTGATCTTGACGTCTTTCATGAAAACCCCGATCCCATCAGCACCAAATATAGATTCGGCGTAACTGACAAATGGATTCCGAGGTATAAAAAAGTGTGAGAAAAAGGTTTATGTGCTGAAAAATGACCCCAAAAACTCTGCCAGAGCAGATTTGAGCTCCTTTTTCGATGGTTTTTCATACGTTTTTTCAGCCAGCCGGAAGTATCCCATGAGCGACTCACAGATCGCTTCCCTGTTTGCCTGCAGGTTGTCCATCAGATCCATTATCGAATCCTCGGTGATCCTTTCGCTCTCGATTTTGAATTCTTCGTAGAGCATAACCGCCGCTTCGTACATGGTGCGGTTGCGGTCGCTGACGAGACCGTTCTTCCCGAGGTTCCCTGCAATCAGCGATAGCCGGAAGAAGATGGTATCGTGAGATGCTGGACCAAAGAGGACGGTTACAGATCGCACATGGTCGAGCTCACTGGCATCGGGAAGGATATCGGACCGCTGATGAACGAAGTTTTAGATCTTATCAAGAAGAATTGAAAGCAGGCGGACGGGTAAATGAAACACCTATTTCCCCGTCCGCCGAAGGTGAGAAAGGGTGCCTGCAATCCCTCAAACGATCTGTCCCCGAGACTGCAGCGGAAGGGGACAGTTTAAAAAGCCCATGTCCGCTTATATAAATGACCACGAAAAATCGTTGTTTTGTAAAGTGGGCGGACGGTAGCATATGACACCGTTTTCGCCGTCCGCCTGTGAGGCCGAAAGGGTGCCTGCAACCCCTGAATACCGAAGTCCCCGAGATTGCAGAAAAGGGGACGGCATAGTATCCCCCTGTTTGCATAAAAATCTGTCCGCGAAAGATCATAATCAGTTAAAAGTAGGCGGACGGCCTCATGAAACACCGTTTTCGCCGTCCGCCGAAGGTGAGAAAAGGTGCCCGTAATCCCAATTACAACCCGTCCCCGAGATTACAGTGGAAGGGGACGGATTAGTAACTCCTGTGTCTGCTTAAATATCTGTCCGCGAAAGATTATAATCAGGTGAAAGTGGGCGGACGACAGCGAATGACACCGTTTTCACCGTCCGCCAAGGAAAGAAAAGGTGCCCTGCAATCCCAATATACGCAATGTCCTCAAGATTGCAGCCGAAGAGGACAAATTGGTATCCCCCTGTTCGCATAAATATCTGTCCGCGGAAGATCCTGCTACAACGGGTATGGAAAGAAGTTGCCGGACGGCCCACGATCAATGCCTTGGCAGCCGTCCGGCGAAGGAGGTTACAGGCACCCCGCAATCCCTAAAGTCCATGTCCCCGAGATTGCGGTTTTAGGGGACAGTCACTCAATCGTGTCTTTGGTTTTAATAGGTATCGAATGAGGGCCTGCGGGAGGATTGATCGTAAACCCGACGGTGCCGGACACGCTTTCCCCATACTCGAAATACTGACGATATCTCGAAGAAGTTGCCTCCGCAGTTGGCCAGCTCGGACACACATTTTCTTATTACGGACCAAGCGGGGTCACACATGCCGTCCGGTTTCTCTGCATTCTTCGAGACGAAACTGAACCCCACCTTCATATCGCAGGCATGCTCGATAGGATTCTCGTAGAGTTCTATGAGGTCCTTGTGTTCGCAGATGCGCATTACGGTGATCTTGACATCTTTCACGCTGATTGCACATCCTCGGAGGAAAGCTGTTCTTCCACTCTCTTCTTGACTTCGGGACGGATTTCCGAAGCGATGCCGAGCATGTCCAGAACATAGTCCACAGACTTTCCTGTGAATCTTACCGCTGATAGAACATTGCTGACGGAAGACTCCATCTTCCCTTCGGCACGTCCTTCAGCATGGCCTACGTAGTAACCGTGATCGTATTTGTCCTGTGCAAGCGTACTCATCTTTTCAAGACCCTCCAATTCTTCATCGGAAAGCGTGATATTTAAGAATTCCACCCACTCAACGTATTAAATACCTTAAAATTCAAGTTCTAGGTCTGCAAAATGTCAGAGTTTGATTATAAAGAGGCTGAAATATTATCAACTTGATAATCGTGTTTCTGCAGATTTTTCGTACAAAACGACCGTGTTTCTGCAGATTTTTCGTACAAAACGACCGTGTTTCTGCAGGTTATATATAGTGCCAGACACATAAACTGTTATGTTCAAGCGCAAGCTTCTTTCCAAACTTAAGTTATGGAAGGAACGCGACCACCTTTGTCTGGTACTGAAGGGACAGCGCCAGGTCGGGAAGACAACCATCGCTGAATACTTCGGCAAAACAGAATACAGCAGTTGTGTCCTTCTCGATATGTACAAGGATCAGATATCCAAGAGGATATTGGAGGAGAACGAGGATGTCGACTCCATCATCGATGCCCTTTCCCTGTACAAGGGTATTGAGATCCTTCCGAAAAAGACTCTGATCATAATCGACGAGATACAGGAGTCGACGAGAGCAAGATCAAAACTCAGATTATTCTCCGAGGATGGCCGTTACGATGTCATTGCCACCGGATCGATGCTCGGAGTCTCTGATGCAAGACTTGGCAGTTTCAAGAGGTCGGAGAATCCCGACCTGCTACCGGTCGGATCGGAGGAACATCTCGAAATGTATCCCATGGATTTCGAAGAGTTCCTTCTGGCTACAGGTGTGAAACAGAAGGACATCGACAGGATCCGGGAGAAGATTATCTCGGGTACGAAACTCACGGATACCGAATTGCAGGTGTTCTCCGGAAGATTTTCTGTGTTCGAGGTTGTCGGCGGCATGCCTGCAGCCGTTTCTGCATTCGTGGAAAGCGGAGTGAACGCAGCGATGCGTGTTCTTGATAGTATCATATCAACATGCGTCAACGACATCAACCGCTACAACGCAGGCGTCGATGCGGTAAAGACGCAGGAATGTTTTGATTCCATTCCCCGTCAGCTGAGTAATACCAACAAACGTTTCATGTATTCGCGGATAGACAACGGGGGTTCCCGCAGTTCCGGAGAGAAATACATGGAGAATCTGCTTTGGATAAAGTATGCCGGTTACGGACTGTTCTCATACGCACTTACCGGTCTGAGACGGCCGCCGGAAAGGTTCACGCAGAACGACGTTTTCAAAGTATATCTTTCCGACACAGGGTTGCTGATGAATCTGATGGGTCCCGAATCCCAGACCGCAATCCTTTCCGGTGACACTTCCTTCGATTTCGGAGCGGTCACCGAGAATATGGTGATGGTATGCCTTCAGAGGGCAGGTTATCGGATATCCTATTACCGCCGTACCAGCAAGACAGACAAAATCGAGATTGACGGCGTCATAGATTGCGGAGGATTGGTTTGCATCGAAGTCAAGACCGGTGCTGAACGCAGTTATCCCTCACTGATTAAGACCCTTGACGATCCCAACGTATCCCGCAGAATCATTTTCGAGAAAGGAAATGTGTGGAAAGGTGAAGACGGGATCGAACATTATCCACTCTTCGCGGCGGCCTTCCTTTTCCCGGAGAACCAATGCAGTATCGACGAATCGCTCGCCGAAGGGACAATCGGCAATCCCTTCCCTGAGTGAAGAGCTTCCGCAGTTCCTTCGATGCAGGGCACCGGTAAAAACTATACTCTGAATACCTAGAAAGAATTATTTTGAAGGGTTTGTTGTGCCGGTGCACCGTTGTGGTGCCCGGCACATAATCCGAAAAAGTTCACATTGCGTGTCCTCTTCTGCAGCCGTTCACGAAGCCGTTGAAGTACTGCGTATCGTCGGTCCTGCGGGCGCTCACGAAGTACCTGACATCGTTCTCGGGCTTGTCCTCGAGATGGATCTCGGCCGCAGGGATGGACCAGGCAATCTGAGTGCCGGTCCCGTCCTTGTACGAAACACTCACCTCCATCGTGGTGTACGGCACGAATGCCTTGGACGTCTTCACCTCCTTCTTGAACATGCCCTTCTTCTCCGTCGTCTCGACGTTCTCGAACTGCGGCTCGTAGCAGAGGGTGAATCTGTACACGCAGCAGTGCATGGTGCCGGATACGTAATCCCCCGCCCAGTTCTTCATATCGACCAGGGGGACCTTGTCTTCCGGAGTGCGGGACTGCATCTCCAGGGGAGTTCCGTTGATCTTAACCTCGATACCGTCGATCTTCTCATCGAAGTAGTACTTCCTGACGGTATCCATATGTGTTAAAATCTTAACATTGGCACTATATACCAAGTGAAGTTCCATGTTTACCTTGCGGGAACCCGAACCAATTACTTCAGACATGTTTTATATATCTGCGATTGAAGATAAGATATAAATCCCAAACATGTTCGGAAATAGTATGTGAAGATAATTAACAGCAGTTGTGCATACTGAATCCGAATAAGTACGACAGGAACACCATCGTACGTTATGGCATGGTGGCCAAAGGTCCGATGAGGGAGAAACGCTCTTTCCTAAAGAAATCGAATTCTTCAACCCGAGTTCGGATGTTAAGAAGTATCTGTCAGACTCTGTGCCGGTACACCGAAGGGTGCCCGGCTATCCTGTCCCTCAGCAGGAGGACCGGCGCCGGCCTGAGAAGATGTCGGATTGATCTTCCGGCAGTCACCTCTTCCTCAGGAGGAAGAACGCTCCGCCGATGAGTGCGATGGCGGCGACCGCACCGCCCGCGGCGATGTAGAGGAGGGTGCTGTCGTTACTGCCGCCGGGCTTTCCTGTGGCCGGGATGTCCTGCACGTCCTTGGTGTCGGAATAGGTGAAGTCGTCGTAGGTCCCGGAGACGGAATAGGCGGTGGTACCCATCTCGGTCTCCGTCGGGGGGATCTTGACCGTATGGGCGACGTCCGGATGTTCCTGATGGTTCTCGGTATCACCGTGGGAGCATGCAATGTCCACCGTGCAGGCCGAACCGTCATTAGCCCAAGTGTATGTGGCGGAATAGTCATGAATCAGGAAAAGATTGTCTTCGTCCACATTCTGAGAAATCCCCCCGTTGTTCACACTGTCATTTGCAGTGATTCCCAGAGGGTTGTTGCACGGGATGTAAAGCGTTGTGAGTGAATTGCATCCTTGGAAAGCATAGGTTCCGATGGATGTTACCGAGTCAGGGACGGTCACGGATGCGAGCGATGAACAATAACGGAACGCAGACTCCCCGACGGATGTGACCGAGTCGGGGATGGTCACGGATGCGAGCGATGAACAATCGAAGAACGCGCTATCCCCGATGGATGTTACCGAGTCGGAGATGGTCACGGATGCGAGCGATGAACAACCGTAGAACGCAATCTCCCCGATGGATGTTACCGAGTCGGGGATGATCACGGATGCGAGCGATGAACAACGGTAGAACACACCATATCCGATGGATGTTACCGAGTCGGGGATGGTCACGGATTCGAGCAGTTCACAATATTCGAACGCAAGATTCCCAATGGTGGTGACCGAATCAGGGATGGTCACGGATGCGAGCGATGCACAATGATTGAATGCACCGTTCCCGAGGGATGTTACCGAATCAGGGATGGTCACGGATGCGAGCGATGCACAATAACGGAACGCATCCGCCTTGATGGATGTTACCGAGTCGGGGATGGTCACGGATTCGAGCGATGAACAATAGTAGAACGCTAACTCCCCGATATTGGTAAGTCCGTCGGGCAGAATCACCGAGTTGCAATCCTTCCATCCGCGTTCATCGGTGATGGTATAATCCCACATGTCGCCGGATCCCGTGAAGGTGACACATTTATCAGAATCCATGCTCCAGTACAGGTTGTCACCGCATTGGCCAGAAGCGGGATCTGCGTCCGAGCCGTCCGCGTCGCAGATCATGAACACGCATACCACTGCCAGCACTGCAGAAACCACCATTAAGGTCCAGCGGAAGCTCATGTATAAGAAACCGCACCCGTAGTTTTAATAATTTGTAGGAAACCGCTCCTTCCTGCGTGCCGTACACCACGTGCGAGATTAGCGTATCCTTCAAGGATGAATCCGGCATCCGCTGGAACTGGGCCATCCTCGCCGCCGAGGTGCATCTCGAGGACAAGCCCGAGAGCGACATGAGGTACTTCGAGAGCGCCGTCAGGAACGACGCGACGCAGTACTTCACGGCTTCGTGAACTGCAGCGGAAGGGGACACGAGATGTGATGATCACGCGGGAGGAGGGGTCTGGGACTCCTTCCTCCTCCGCGGTCACTTCTTCCTTTTCTTACCTTTCGCCGAGGGTTTGCGCTTCGGTTCGGGTTCCATCCATCTATTTTTGATGTGTGGCTCGTAGGTCCCGTCGTGGATCCCGTCGAGGACTTTCCGGACCCTTTCGGTGAGTTCGTCGAAGTCTATGTTCTCAACAGTATAGTCCATGAACTCATCTACTGCCCGGCAGACCTGGATGTCGTATTCCGGGGTGGGACGGATCCCATCCTCTTCCACTCCGCCGATCTCCGCATCCATCATCTGGAAATGATCGCAGATCGTCTCCTCGTCACCGGGTTTGAACGGCAACGAGAGGCCGATGTTCTCCAGCTCCTGCGCCAGCAGCTCGATGGTATCGTCACAGAATACGATGGCTTCGCGGTCGTCCTCGAGTTTCCTCCTTTCGAGCATGCTGATGTTGTACATGGGATGAAGACCGGGTTATTCGATATAACTAGACTTGCTTGTTACATCCTTCATCGGGGACCTTCCCTCAGTTGTAACCGGGGACATCCTGGTCCGTGGAGGTGTACGTCTCATCCCCGTCAGCCATCATCTCTCCGCGGCGGTAGTTGGCGATATCACGGAGGTCGCGCTTGGAGACGGAACTCGATATCTGGGTCAATGCGAATTCCAGGTCTTCCAAGGTCATTTTCTCGCCCCCGTCGCCGGACTCTATCTCGAGTATCCTATGCATCTTGGCGCAGTCGATCACTTGCTCGATGTCGGCTCCGTTGTAGCCCTCGGTCCTGTCGGCAAGGTAGGCGCAGTCGATGCTCTCGCAGGGGATCTTCGCCAACCTCTTCCTGAATATGGTCTCCCTTGCCTCCGCATCGGGAAGGCCCACGTGGATCTGGAACCCGAACCTCCCCGGCCTAAGCAGGGCGGAATCCAGTTCCCAGGGGCGGTTGGTCGCCGCAAGCACCAGCAGGGTCCCGGAATGCTTCTCCAGCCCCTGCATCTGTATCAGTAGCTCTGCGATGAGGTCTCCCTGCCAGGGTTCCAAACTGTTTCCTCTGGCCCTGCCGATGGAGTCGAAGTCGTCGAAGAAGATCACCGCCCTCTCGCTCTTGCGGGCAGTCTCGAACAGACACTTCAGACGCAACTCGCTCTCGCCGACGAAGCAGTTGTGGATGTCGGTGGGCTTGACGCTGAAGAAGTCCGCGTCGAGTTCGGCCGCGACAGCTCTGGCGAGCATGGTCTTCCCGTTGCCCGGAGGACCGTAGAGGAGCACTCCCGTGCTCGTGTTCAGATCGAACGTACGGAACAGCTCCGGCTTCCTGGAGGGGAGGATAATGTGGTTCCTGATCAGGGTCTTGACATCTTCCAGACCGGCGATGTCATCTATGGAGGCATCCGTGACCTTGACGGGTGCGAATTTTATCCCGCCGAAGGGGGAGAAGGACGGCTCTTCGTCTTCTGACCTCTCGAACTCGAATTCGGACATGGGGAAGTCTATCGCATCGAATTCTCCTATCTGCCGGTAGACGCCGTCCTTGTAGAGACGGTACATGTGTCCGGGGATGTTCTTCTCGGCCAGGTTGCCTCCCTTCTTGCCGGCGAATTTGAATGGTAGTCTGCATTCGACGTTATCCGGGATGCCAAGCTTTTTGGGACGGCAACTCTCGCCGAAGGCATCTTCCGCTACGTCCTCCAGAGAATCCCCCAGATTCAGGATGCGGAGCGTGCGGCAGTCGGCGAGACATGCGGGACCCAGACGCTCCTGCTCGGGCAGGTTCAGCATCTTGGGTTTCGACATGGGCGGAATGTATACCAATTCGGTGGAATCCCCATTGAACACTATGGGGCCGTCCGTCGTGAATGCGTCGTTGTATTCGCCGATCGGAACGGAGAAGAGGTTCTTGCAGCCCAGGAATGCTCTGCCGGTCATGCTGCATACCTCATCCCCGATGACGATCTTCTTCAGGTAAGGATTGCCGTTGAATGCATAATCGGAGATCTTCTCGGTCTCTTCGGGGACCTCGAACTCCTTGTCCTTGAGTCCGGGAGGGTATGCGACGAGCGTCTTCCCATCGTAGATGCATCCCTGCAGGAGGGAGTATTTTCCGCCTTCCTCGAGGACGAACCTCTCCAGGGAGGTGCAGCCCCGGAAGGCGCCCTCCTGTATGTTCCTGATTCCGGAATGAAGGACCAGTTCGACTATGTCGGTCCTTCCTCCGTATTCCGTTCCGATCTCCTTCGCGTTCCTGGGGACGGCGACTGTCCCCATCTTCATAGCTGCCGCTGTTTCGTTGCTCATATGATTTCCTCCGAATGGATCTCCAGCGCTTACGCTAGCACTATAGGTTCAGTATGGGAAATTGTTTGTTCAGGGTGATTCAATGGGGTAGGTCGGAGTGTATTTCACGCGGCCGTCCTCAATCCACATGAGACGGTATCCGGAACACCTGTAGAACATTGGGAAATCCAACCTTGCGAAACGTTCGTTCTCTTGAGGTTTAACCTTCTTGAGTACGAACTCCTCTCCCGAGACTTCCAACACGGCTTCAACTGTAATGTCCTTGCATTTGTCAAAATCGACATCGATAAGGACAATGGTATCTTTGTAATCGGAATAACAGGTAGATCTGATATCTCCGTCGTTCCATTTCAGTTCTTTGGGAATATCCTCGTCGGGAGAGTACTCGTCGATGTTGATTTCCAATTCCTTGGCCTTCGCGCAGAGGGCGCGGTACATTGCATCGAGTTCGTCCTGACCGTCAACCTTTTGCTTAGAGGTCATCTCGGATTCCAGGTTATGGAAACGATGGAGCTTATAGTCATAATCGCGGTATTCGTCGTCGAACTCCTGCCTCTTGACTTCCCTTTCCGTAACCATGAATTCGCGCAACTGGAGGAGGTCCTTCCTCATCTGCTCGGCATCCTCGTACTGATCCATCACGACCTTGTCGAAGAATTCCTTCAGGTATTGGTCGACTTTTGCGTCATTGCCTGCTATGTAGTTCTCCATATGCCTATAGAGGGTAGGTCTTGAGAGGCCCAGTGTTTCAGCCACAAAGGAGAGCGGCGGGCCATTTTTCATCTTGGCTTTGAGTTGATCTCTGCTCATGATAACCTCATCGTCTGAGGAGGTTAATAAGTGTTCTCCATGTGTAACGTTACAATGTTACACCCTTAAAACTGTCCGCATTAATAACATTTTTTTGTTATTTTCTGTAATTCGGACATTCTGCGGACATAGTATGGTTAAGATGTTTATGAAGTTAGTGATTCTCCACATCCTTCCCGCTTGATGGGGAAGAATGCGGACACTCCCGGGCGGTACCCGGGAGTGTAATGCCCTCATACGAGGAGGGAATCGTTCCTCTCGAAGGAGGTCAGGTGCTGCGCGATATTTATCGACTTCACCGACACGGTGTTGGGGATCTTGAAGGTGACCGTGAACGTTTTGCTCTTGTTCATATCGACGGAGACTCCGTTGCCCATGCCTGTATAACCGTCCTTGGTGAAGATGGTGATGAGACTCGTTCCGGTAGAGGATGTCACCGAATACGAGCAATCGTCGGATCCGATGAGTTTGACGGAACTGGCGAGGATGTCGGCCTTCTTGGTGTCGTCCTTCTCGATGTTCTTGATGCAGATATCGTAGGTGACGTTCTTGTAGCCGGAACCCGCGTTGGTCGAGGTCCCTGCCTTGTAATCCCACTGGGTGTGGATGGTGTTATCGTCTTCGACTTTCTCCATTGCCTTATAGGCGGCGAATCCTCCGACCGCCAATACGGCAACCACTATAACTGCTGCCAATGCCAATTTAGACATGGTTTTCGTATGATTTTTACAGGTATTAAAAAGGCCATGGAGGAGGGGTACTGACGTGTTACAGGGGCCGGAGTGTTCGGTAATTCGCACGTTTCCTCAGAGAAACGTGATCTTCCCAGCGAAAAAAGGCGGAAAACCGGAAACGACGACGAATATGCCCCCTGTTTACGTTTTTTTACGCCTCCCTCAGTGCAGGCGTTTACAGTCTGTCCGCCAAACCAAGTGTCGGAGCCCTGTATATGCAATCATTTGATTCCAATCCCTCGGTCAGTTCACCAATCAAGATTCTCGCATAAGTCGAGTTATTTCGATTGAAAGACGATACTTCTCCCATGTGTGACCTACCTGATTGGACGAACACCTGGTAATGGACATAATTATGTACATAATAATGTTTTTTTAGTATGATTGTTTATCATTTATCATGGCAACTATAGTCCCGATAACAGAAATGAGGAACACCTCGAAGATGTTCGAGATGTCCGAGAATGAACCTGTCTACATAACCAAGAATGGCTATGGCTCCCGGGTGCTTCTGAACATCGAGACCTATAATCGTATCAAGGAGATTCTGTTGGACATCGAACTCGAAGATGCATACCAGAGATCTGAGACCGACGGGAGGAATGTCGAGGCTCATGAATTCCTGAAGAGGCTCAGGAATGAGTAATTACGCCGTCGAATTATCTGGGGATGCCCAAGATCAGATTTCCGAGATATATGGATACATCCGCGATAATCTTTCCAATCCCTCTGCCGCCAAAACATTTCTGAATGATACGGAGGAAGCCATATCCTCCTTGGAGCAGTTTCCATATGCACACATGGAAAGGCCTGGGTCTGAATTGATCGGCGGTTCAAAAAAGCGTCAGTATTTTTACCGTGCCAATTACTGTCTGTTCTATGTGGTCAAAGAGGAGACCAAGACGGTGAGAGTCATACGGGTGACTTATTCGCGCAGGGATCTTGATCGGGATTGATCTTCCGCCTAGTCGAGACATCGAAATCGAATAAATGTGAAGTATATACAAGCGGGCTTCATCTCGATTGTAGACAACGAAGAAGTGAGTATCCGGACACCTTTCCTTTTTAACTCTGCAAGGCCTAGTAACAAGGTGACATGGCCAACAGGAAGAACGCGATAATCGAAGCTACCATACGCAGGATCTCCACCCAGGGAGACACGTTCTCCACCTCGCAGATCGCCGAGGACGTGGGATGCTCGCAGGCATTGGTATTCAGATACTACCGAACCAAAGAAGGCCTCATGTCGGCATGCTTCGACAGCATCTGCCATGAGCTCGTGACCGTTTTGAGAAGTGTCGAGACTCCCGACAATCCGGATACCGAGAAGGTCAATCTCTATGCGATTTCCGTGTGGGAGGCATACTGCGGATATCTGGCATCGAAGTCCCATACCGCGAGGGCCTTCATGTTCTTCTTGAACCGCGGGATGAGGTTCCCGAGAGGGTACCGGACGCCGGAGGATGTGATTAGGAAGATACTCGGGGAGGCCTACGGGCCCATCATGAAGGTGTACCCGGATTTCGTCTTCGTGGCCGATTACATCATAGTGTTCTCTTATGTGGCGGCCACGGGCCTGTTCGACGTGCACGATATCGATACCGGGGAGATCATGGAGAAACTCGACAGGATCATGAGATACGGTATCCTGGGATACGGAAGGGGCGAATGATCCGCTTCCGCTGACCGGTACACGGGTGTCTCGGGACTCTCCCGATCCTCCGGTCCGCCCGACAGAGGGAGTGATGGCCTTCGGCTCCGCCGGCAGGTCTCCGGGTCCTGGTAGATGTCTCGCCGATCGGTCTGCCCCTCTTGCAGGCAGACGGGTATGCACGGTTGATCGGGGATCCCCGTGTCCGGTCCGCGTTCCGCGGACGGTAGTGTCCAGGGGTGCGTACGGCTTCGCATCAGGATGGCTGATTCCTTTTCCTGTCACTTCCGGTTTTTGGCGTTCTTCCTTCGCGGATCATTCGCATTTGAATCATACCCCCAGGGGTATTAAAGCATGATTTATGCGAGTACTCACCTCGTGAGAGACTAAAAAAGACTAAACAGTTCGACACAATTGTTAAAAACCGTACAGTCGATTATTTCGCATGTCTTTTTCTGTCACTTCTGAACCCGAGTCGACAGTTATCAACGAGATGACTGTCGCACTACTGTGCCGGTGCACCTCGGGGCGCCCGGCTATTCCGTCCCTTAGAGCCGGGACAGGGATGGCCGGCCCATCCCTTGGATCTTCAGCCTGAGGGCACGTTGGAATACGTTGCGGGATGCATTCACGTCCCGGTCCTCCGTGTACCCGCAGTGCGGGCACTCATGCACCCTTATGCTAAGACCCTTCTTCACCATGCTTCCGCATTTCGAGCACAGCTGCGACGTATCCTTGGGAGGCACAAGGATTATCTCGCGACCGGCGCTCGAAGCCTTGTCCTTTATCCTTCTGATTAGTGCTCCCAATGATGCGTCGTTGTATCCGTTGGTCATGAACCTGTTCTCCGATTTATTGCGCAGGGCCTTGACCGACAGATTCTCCATCCCGATGAAATCGTGGTTCTTCACGATGTACGCCGAAATGGTTTCCACATTGTTCTTCCTGTGATTCTCTATCTTCCCGTATGTGTGATTTAATTTAGTTTGTAACTTATTGTAATGCTCGGAGCCGTACAGGGCACAGCTCATCTGCTTCTGGATTTTGGCGACCTTCTTGTACATCCTGCTGAAAATGCGGTCGTTAGGGAATTTGGTGCCGTCGGAAAGGGCGGCGATGTTGGAGATGCCCAGATCCACTCCTACGGGACCCTTGAGAGGATCCTTGTACGGCTTGGGTGTCTCCTCATAGGTTATGCAGGCATAGTACTCGTAATGGCTGCCCATGTCCTTCCGTTTGACCGTGCAGGTCTTGATCTTCCCGTCGATCCTTGTCTCCTGGTTATAGCACCTGATGAGTCCAGGGACCTTCCCCAGCCTCAGCATGCGCCTCTTCTTCCCGTTGCGCTTCTCGGTGACGACGGCGAAGTCGCGAGTACTGGGGTACGTGAACGAGCCGGAACCCCCTCCCATACGGTATCTGGGGAAGTGGTCACCGCGCATCCAGAACCTGTAAGGTTCGAAGGTCAGCGTCCCGCCTTCTCTCTTGTGGGTATCCAAAGTTTTCTTGCAGGCCTGAACGACCTGTGATGCCGTGGAAAGGAGGGTGGTGGAATACGCCCCGCCGATGAAAGTGGAGTTATTTCTCATTCTAGTGGTCAGTTTGTTCAGGTCGAACACCGAAGGCAGTTTGTCGGTTTTATTGTACACCTGCTTGCAAGCGGTCACCAAAGCATTGAAGACGTAGCGGTTCGCCTCGATATTGTGATCAATCACCTTCCTCTGAGCGGAATTCGGTTCGATGCGTACCTTCAGCGTCTTCATGCGTGAAATCACGTGATGTCGGCTATATAAAGTTAAGAGGGGGAGGTCGCCGAAAATACCGAAAGTGACCGAAAGTGAACGGATTTTCCTGTTTTTGTCATTTTTTGCCCATCCTGAGAATAACCCTCCCCTCCTCTTCCGTCCGTCAGGCCGAGAATCTGCACAATCGGACCCCTCTCCATGCGGACGATTCCGCCGTTATTTCAGTATTATCCATTCACCTGAAACCCGCCTCGTTCTCACTTATTATTTCAGCAGACCCAGACAGTTGAAATCAGGCCCGTTACGGAGAAAATTCCCATCGTTTTTGGTGCTTTTGACAGGCATTCCGTTCTCACTTAACTTGAATCGGCCCGGATACCGTTCATGAACTCCTCAGGAATCTCCCGAAAGCGGTAACTGAGAACGAGACCGACCCATCCGAAAACCGTATTTCTTCCCAAAATCTGTCGGAGTTTCCTCCATAAATGTCGAACTCAAGTGTGCGACGTGCAAAGCAGTAAGGAGGATTGTGAAAAGCAAAGAAACAAGCGAAGTAACCGTGGGATTCGTCCCCCACCGACCCTACCAGGGCATGCGTCCCGAGCAATCGGAAGGTGTGAAGCCCCTGGGACAAAGCGGAAAGACGCAGGATTCGATGTATCGAACCGCCAGGGTGAATCGGGCATGGTGAATGTAACGTGAACTGTTGTAAGGGCCGTGACTTCACAACATGCGAAAACGAATCTGACCTGCGAGGGAGAACGCATGGACCAAAACGGTACGGAACAAGGTCCGGATGTGTACTTGAGCATCCGGACGGACGGACAGATGTTCCCGGCCTAAAGACGGCACCTAACCCCGATGCAGTATCCCAATTGCTGAACACGGCAACCCCGTTATCCTCCCGAAAGGGTACCGACTCCGCAAGGACGAAGGAAGGGACAGCGGGCGAAGGAGGTGGCAAGAAGCGAAAGCCGTCACGTAATATGACGGATAGGCGCTCGTGCGCCAATCCGAAAGGATGCAGACGTGCCACTGGTCGACAATCGAAGGAGAATCGTGCATGACATCAACTGCTGATACCTCAACGGCGCCGAAAGGCGAGAGGTCAGCGGACGCTGTCCGCCGCCCAAGCGAATGGGGATCCATCGACTGGAGGAAAGCGGAGGCACAGGTCGGACGTATGCAGGAAAGGATTTCGAAGGTTTACGGCGAAGGAGTTTCGCCATGTGAACCGCCCAGTGAAACAGGGTTATTGTCGGCTCGAGCCGCATGAGGGGAAACTCTCACGTACGGTTCCAAGAGGAGGACTCCCCCGTGAGGGGGAGCCCTTACTCGACCTGAAAGGATGAAGAATCGCAGGAATCTCAAACGGGTCCTGCTGGCTATCGCCGTCGTCATGTGCATGTCAGCGGTCCCGTTCGCTGTTTCCTCCGAATCCGTCGCTTTCTGCCGAGATGGGACCCGATCAGGTTGGAGATCCCCTTATTTGCTTCATTGTTTGGCGAAGTAATCTCCGCCGTTTGAGAGAATCGTGTCCCTACTCCATTCGTCATGCGGAGATTCGAAGCCGTCTACAGCTTCATCCAGCTTCCTGTAGAGTTCATCTCTTTCCTTCCCTTCGGAGAACTCCTCAATGGCTTTGCAGATAATGCCGATCTTTTTGTCGATCTTTTTCTGGATGAAATTGTAGAACTGTGTCATGAGAACACCCATGGATGCCTCATCTAGATAGTCTTCCGTATCAAAACTGGTGGCCGCCAGCTCCTCTATTGCACGGCGGATGCCGTCAACATCTGATTTATGGTCCTTTTTGTTTTCAAAAAGGGACATGTAGACACAGGCGCAGTGACGGCAGCCCATCTCGTTAGGGGTGCATTCGCATTCGGCTGTGATTGAACCCTTTCTGTTCCACAGCACGACGTGCCTGGGTGGTTTGTCACGGACAAGATAAACGCTCAAACAATCGGCAATCCTGCTTTCCAGGGAGACTGCGCTCTTTTCCAGCAGTCTCCTGCCCGCCTCATAAGTACGGTTTCCGAGTTTTTCACGCAGTTCTAGCGAATTCATGGTTACCCAATGGACGAATGAAGTATAATTGTTAGGATAGTGACGCAATGAGAATCCTTTTTGGAATTCTCGGTGACGTAGAACGTATGCGGCGGTCACAATCTGATTATCGCTCTGCCGTCGAATCTTATGTCAGACCTGATAACGATATCCCCCTCATTCATCGAAATATTAGCACCAGCATCCTTCCATTCATTTTCTTCCTTAATCTGAACGATGCATTCGGGCCTCTGTCCGCGATGATGTTTGTCAGCAGGGATGACGATTTTCAATCCTTCAGAGTCCTCGGCCCAATCGTCTTTGCCGAACAGGAACTCGTACGGCAATCCGGACGTGTTCACATAACTGTCTCCGAGGTAGGTTGTTCCTCTGCGTTGGATATTCGCTGCGAGATAGAACGGGGTCGTCGTCCTCCCGTTCGATATTTTGGGCAGTCTCTTGGAGATTATGACCGCCCATGATATGTTGTAATCATTCTGATACCTGTTCAGCGATTCCGTGGAGTAATTGACCCCGGATTTGACTTCAATGGGAACGGATCTGCCGTCAATTGCTGATACGAGTTCGACCTCGTATCTGCCCTCCCTCCAATAGAAGAGATCTTCCGCACCGGCCGACATCAGTTCGCATACGGCCAGGTTCTCGTACATGCCCCCTTTGTAAAGATGGGTGTCATCGTTCTCCGTGAGCATTATTCCCGCAGGATGGCCCGCCATGGCCCTCAGAAGTCCTATGTCGCACATGTACAGTTTGTATTGCTTTTCATCCCGTTCCGTGGACGGCGGATATGCATGGCCTTTGATCTGATCGACCTTGTAAATGAGGTGTGCGTTGCTGAGCCACTGGACAGGGTCCCGGAAATCCTCCGATCTCCCGTCTTTCTTCAGGTCCTTGAAGATGAACTTACGGTTTTCCCTGGACAGGAATGACGGTAGGGATTTCCATACCGAGGTGAGAGTCTCCACCATGTCCCCTCCGTGTTTGGCGAAATCTTTTTCATAGTTCTCGAGCAGCTCTTTCTGAAGGGAGTCCACCTTATTGACATCGTGATGTTTTGTCCACGAATAAACGACCTCGGGCATCCCGCCGACTATGCAGTAGTCTCTCAGTAATCTCAGAAGCGTTTCATGGATCGGTTCGGAGACCTCGTCCGGTTTCGGATCCGAGAGGATGAATTCGGCAAGGGATGTCTCTCCCTCGGCCATCAGGTATTCGCAGAAATTCATAGGATACAGGTGTCTGGTATCCACTTTGCCGACAGGGAAGGATGCTTCGGATTTCAGTATCCCCAGAAGGGATCCGGCACATGCGATATGCAGCCCCTGCATGTGCTCGTGAAAATATTTTAGCGAGGTTATTGCCGAATCGCATTCCTGGATCTCATCCAGTATGAGGAGGGTTTTCCCCGCTTTTATCTTGACATTCTTTATCAGTTCTATGTCGCGGACTATCCTGGAAGGTTCCATATTGCCGTCGAACAGCTTTTTCAGTTCCGGCGTTTCTTCGAAATTGCAGTAGACACAGTTGTCGAATTCCTTCGATCCGAATTCTTTCAAAAGGTAGGTCTTTCCGCATTGGCGTACCCCGTCCAATATGAGGGGTTTACGGTTTGTATCCGTCTTCCACCTGACCAATTCTTTGTAGACTAACCTTTCCATACATGAAGAATACATTAATGCTTTAAATAATAACCGTTTTTTTACGTCTTATTTAGCGGGTTTGAACCGTTTTTTTACGGGTATTTTTGAGGAATTGAACCGTTTTTTTACGTCTATTTAGCGGGTTTGAACCGTTTTTTTTACGGATTATATGGACCCTGCATCTGAGCCGAGGGAAGATTCACATCAGCATCTGTGTTATCTCTATCACTCTGTGTTCGTCTGTTGTCGTTGGCAGAACTCCGAAAAATGGATAACGACTCCGTAAGCGAAAGCATCCATATACGCCTCATCTGATTCATGGACACAGCGTACGCGCGAAGGAGACACGCAAATGGGATTATTCAAAAAGGACGAGGCGGAGACCGCCAGGGCCGATATGGCGAAGGCCGTCAGGAAGATCATGACCGAGAGGGGACTGGATTCCATTCAGGGTGCGGAGAACAGGAAGTCGATGGAGTTCGCCGCCACCCGCGAATGCGAGATCAGGGAGATACTCAACCACAACACGATATCCATCAACGACTACAACCTGATGGATGCGCTGCAGAAATCCATACTCATCGAGCAGAACTATGTCATCATCAGGATGCTCGATGAGATGCTGAAGAAGTGAGCATTGCATCGTGTCGAAGGTTACAACCCGAGGTATTCCAGATACTCCCTAAATTCCAGGTCAGATAGGCAGTATGAACGTATTATCCATTTTTTGGGGGGTAAAAAATGGATTAATTTCCATTTTTTGGGGGGTAAAAAGTAGAACATTTTCCATTTTTAGGGGGGTATTTATATACCCCGAATTTCGCCAGGATGATGAACGAACTTACGACGAAATCCAAATCGAAATGAAACGATTCTCTCCGCCGGGATTATCTGTCTGCTCAGAATTCCGCCAGGAAGACCTGGATCCTGATTCCCTTATCGGTCCTGTCGGACAATTCGGCATATAACCCCCTACCTCCGTCCATCAGATTGGCGATTGAACTAACATCGCTAACATCAGACCGTTGATATTTCTCTAACAAGTCATCGTCATGTAAAAAGGTGATGAAATGGGCAGCGGCGGATATTATTCCTGCAGTATGTGCGGTTTCAAAAGCGACGAGATCTGGTTCGGTGGCGGTTTCATCGGCAACGACCGCAATCCCGTGGTCAGGGACGAGATACTGGACGGAGAATATGGGGATGTACCCAAGAAGATACTGGAATCGGAACCGGACGTCCATTACTACGGACAAATGGACGCGTTCCGCTGCAGGTGCGGGAAGTTCTCGTCCAAATCTACAGTGATGATTTTTTCTGCAGAGGGGAAGCAGCTGTATGCACCGACTATGAATTGCGAACTCTGCGGGAAGAGGATGAGGAGACTGAGGAACCCCGGAGGAAAGCAGGAATGCCCGAAATGCGGTATGCAGCTGGATTTCTACAGCACTGTATTGTGGACTGATACAATGGATTACAAAGAATACTGGTCAATAAGAGGAAATCGTTTCGTTACCAAGGATGATTTCCTTGAGGTCTCTGTGAATGCCGATGGGGGCCAATTATGCGGATTGGCACAGGATTTGAGAGCTGCTTTCTCGGGTTACGTAAATCTCGATCTATCAATTGAATTCGTCAGAAAGGCACTGGATATGGATCTCCGTCCATTTAGCAGAAAGATAGCTTATGGAATTCTGATAGATGATGCGTTGTTGAAGGGATTGCCGTATCTCGGAATCCTGAAGGAGGCATTGGAGGACGGCGTTATACCTGACAGGCCTCTGAGAATGACCGAATCAGATACGGAATTCATTCGCAACAATTCCGGTAATGTCAACGATTACTATTCACTACTACATTTCTGCTGGTCGGACAGACACAAGGCAGACAGTTATTGGGCGGAGAGGGCACTGCAGGCCCTGGAATCGAGGATGTCAAAAGGAGAATCCGCATCGGAGACCGTCCGCAATCTTTTCACATTGTCGGGTTTCGATTGCGGAGAGGACTATGACAACAGACTCCTGGCTATTGTTGACAGAACATTATCAAGAAAAGATGTAGAGGATGGGCGGGGTATAACATTCGGTGATTTGCACAAGACACTGGAGAATATCAGCGGAAAGAGAGAGGATGAATTACTTATCAGATCGGCGGCGAAGGGTTACTGGGAATCCGTGGACGATGTTCTCCTGCGCTACCCCACCGCTGATGAAATCCTGAAAGGGAAATATGCCAATGCGATTAACGAATGTATAAGGAACGGAATACAGGGCCGTATATTGACGGACAGGGAATATTTTAGTCCGTACTGCATTCTTCCGGAACCTTCCGTCAGAGTGATGATCGATTATCTTGATGAACAGATTGAACTCAGGAACATATAGGAAGATGGCAGCGAAGCCGCCGGAATGTATTTGGCAGTCGCCAAATCGTTGTTCGCAAGGGGAGATACAGAGGCATTCAGGTATGCGGCAAGATGCTCAAGCATCGGCATCTGTCCATATCTATATTCCATGCTGGTGGATGGATTCGGGACGGAAAAGAACGAGGCATTGGCAATGAAGGTTGCCAATTCTTTTGATGAAAACAATCTGGCTTTGCTGAAATCTGTATTATCCGAATGTAGGGGGGAGAGGTGAACATGCGTGAGTATTCTTTCGGAAGGGCATCATCTATCGCGATGAACGACCCGTTTTCGTATTCCAAGAAACGGAACGCTGCTGAGGGATTCGATTGGCTCTTCGAGGGGGAACATATCGCGATATACGACGGAGTCCCCGCACAATCCGGCATGAAATATTTGCATCTGACCGATGATTATCCGTATCCAACTGTTAAAATCGGCAGTAAAGAGATGTTGTTCAATGCTCTGCTGAACGGACAATGCGTACTCAGTGCGTTTGCCGACAGTATGTATGATGCCTTTATGATGGGCCCGAAAAAGAGGGCGAAGTTGCTGAGGGAGTATTTTGAAAAATTACCGGAGGGGATGTACGTGCTCCTTAGCGAGGATTGGGATTGATCCGATAGAGGAAAAAACAAAGAAAGGAGATTAGAAAATGGTTTGAGTATACGAATGTGGTTTTGGAGAGGATCATTCCTCCTTCCCGGAGCCGATCCCGTATTCCTCCTCGTATCTTTCCTGCGTCCATGGAGAATCTCCCCGGCCGGCCTTGCGGCCGCCGGGACGCTCATCGAGCAGCTTCTTGACCTCTTCGGGCGTGATGTGCACGGATTCCCACTCGAACTTCTCTTTGCTTTCCTGTTCTTCGCTCATGATTATTCATCGCGAGAGATGTATAACAACCATCGAATGTTACGGAAGTTAGCGCTAACTTCGCTAACATTGTATGGTTATTATCCTCATACAGAGAATGTCAGGGCATGTACACGGTCACTAGGGAGGGGTTCTTGGGATTGGCCGGTATCAAGGACGGTAACTACCGGCCTTACACACCGGTTACAATCGGCAGGAACAATTCGATCGTCAAGGCGAAGGCAGGTACCTTCGGCACACGCATGAGTCAATTGGAATTCATCGATTCGGAAGGACTGAGGAAGCTGCGTCCGATGACTTTCCAAAGGAAGGAGGTGTCCTACACCGACGACTGGGGAAAACCCCGTACAATGAAGGGTTACAGGGCGATTGTGGGAAAGAACAACGAATCCTACGCCATCGTATCGGACAAGTACAAGATGGTGCAGCACCGCGTCATGATCGATGCGATGGCCGATGCTGCCGACGACCGCGGAGTCAGGGTATTCGGCCGGACGTTCAGCAACGGCGGCCGCTTCGACGGATATGCATGGTTCTCCAATCCCGATTACCACATATTCCTCGAAGGAGAACGCTACGATCCCATGATTCTGGGTTTCCGGTTCTACAATTCATGTCTGGGTGACAGGGTGTTAGGCGGGGAGATCGTGGGAATCAGAGAAGTCTGCATGAACGTCGGTGTTTACGGGGATATTCTCGGAGGAGTCAGCTACCGTCACTTCAAAGGGGTCGGTTCCGTTGCACAGGATATCTCCAAGATACTGAAGACGGTCCTTTACCGCCGGGAGAGGTTCTGCGACCGTGTGCAGGAGATGAAAGGCGAGGTACTGAACAGCGACGAGCAGGAGACCGTACTGTGGGGATTGAAACTCGATCCGATGACCATCGAGAGGGTGATGTCGAACAGAAAAGGATTGAATCCTGAGATCAGAAACCTCGGGAAGGTGAACATGTTCCAGCTGTACAATGCCACCACCGCCTACATATCCTACCGTTCCGGCGGGGACCAGCAGATACAGACCAACAACGAACTATCATCGAAGATCTCGAAGATTTTCTCGAATAATGTGACCCAACTCATCGACAGAGGCAGAGATGCGAGGGAGGCATACTATGCGAACGAGGATGTCGTAATCCCGGGACTGGTGGTCTGATGGCCAGGATATCCCTGTATGATGAGGAGGAGCCTCCGAAGGTGGAATATGTCTTCGGAGGGAGACTGCATTCATCGGAATATGTGAAGATCACTGACGAGAAGAACCGGGAGGTCGACGTGCACAAGGTGCACATCGACCTGGTTCTCACCAACGAACAGTATCGGGAACTCCTTTCCTTCATAGGCAAGGATGAGCCGATCAGAGTGCTCCTGGTGTGACGGTGAAAAGAATATGGAATTCTAAGAAAAGGAGGTATCGAAATGATAAGGGTATACGAATGCAACAGCTGCAACAGGCTGTATCTCGGTGACAATTTCCGCAGCAACTGTCCCGACTGCGGACAGTACGGAAGCGAAGCATCGAGAGTCAGGTACTATGAGTGCTATAACTGCAACAGACTGTATGTGGGCGATGAATTCTCTCACAGGAACTGTCCGGACTGCGGACAGTACGGCAATGAGGTCGACAGAGCCAGATTCTACGAATGCTACAGCTGTAACAGAATCTACCTGGGAGACGATAGTACCCACAGGTATTGCCCCGAATGCGGCAATTACGGCAACGAACTCTGATTGTTTAATCAGTTCCGTTCATTAAGGCCGTGGTAGACGTCTATCACGGCCTGACCCTTATCGGTCACTTTGAACCTCTTCTTGACGAAGGGGTCCTCGGTGAGCCATCCTTTCTCGACCATCGGCGCGATGAAATTCCTCCGGAAGTACATCCTCTTCTTCTGGAGGTCCTCGGTTTTCTTGCGGCCGGGTTTGGGCATGTATCTCCAGATGCCTTTCTCGGCGAGTCCGTCGATGATGTCCTCATAGGTCACGTATGATTTCTCCAGGGAGAATTCGCCGATGACGGCCATGGCGGTGATCAGCTCCATGTCCTGTTTCTCCGGGTCGAAGGTGACAACCTTGACGGGTTCCTCGGTGGTCAGAACGGCCCCTACGGGCTTTCCGTCGCGGTAGAAGTGTCTGCGTATGTCCGCCTCGTTCAGAGCCTTTTCTTTGGGCTTCACGGTGAAGGCGGTGAGGACGGAGTACTGCATGCACAGGAGCATTGCTGCTGCGGAGTATTCCGGGGTGCCGGAGGATATGTTGACATAGATATCTGTGAAATCGTCCTCGTCGACCCTGACGATTGTAAGCAGTTCCCTCAGGACCTTCCTGTAATCGGAGGTGTCCAATTCGTGGTCGACGATGCGGATGTTTGGGAGCTTCTCGCGGAGCTGTTTTATCGTTTCGTCATAGAATTCTTCGTAGATGGGAGAGTCTTCGGTATCGTCCTTCAGGATGTGGATGCGTTCCGCTTTGTAGAATGCGGCGGGATCCACGATCAGGGGTACATCGAGAGATAGGCAGGCGATCATCACGCGGTCCTTCCTGCCGGAAACCCGGGGAACATCCTGAAGCATGTCAGGTGCGACTTCGCAGGCGCAGCAACGGTCGGACGGATATGCGAGTTCCTCTGTGGGGACGATTACGATCTCTCTCATCGGTCCTGTATCGGATGAAGGGGTTTTAAATTGTGGTTTTTTGAGGTCGGTTTACAGTAACACTCCTTCCTTCTCCGCCTTCCTGAATGCCCTTTGGCCCCTCTTGAATTACATCACGATTGAAATTGACCTATATTGATGAGTTCAAATCGAAATTCACCTTTGAGTAGAATCCAAATACCATCATTCAGGATTTGACAGGATCACTAACAATGCTAATTGCCAACACGATTTTGGAAGAATCATACGGTTGCTTATCCTGTGCAAGAATACTTCTTAGTCGTTAAAAAATTGAATTAATTCATATTGTAGACTGATTTCTGGTGTAAATTCACTATTCATTGTTCATTTTTCGGCTCTATGGGTTTTTAAGGACTAGCATGATTTCTTATGAATTCGAGATAAGTGAAATCCCTAAATAAATCGAAGACTGCTTTATATCCCGTTTAGGATATAGGACATTGAGCATTTTCTTGGCAAATTGTTTTATGTTAAGATTACTAATTTTTTTGGTTGTTTCAGCATTATTAAATCTGATTCTGCCTATCACATATTATTGTGACACAATTCGAAGATATTCCTAGACCCAAAGTTGACATTGCTAGAATCAAATTGTTTGGTAGTATTCCTAGGAAAGTAGTTGAACTTATGGATCCAGGAGAATTTGAGTGCTTTGTTACCGAATGGCTTTTTTCAAAATATTCCAATATACAGCATATTGGAAAGACAGGCGACCTGGGCAGAGATATCATCGCATGGTATGAAGATGGCACATGTGACATTTATCAATGCAAGCATTATTCTGAGAGCTTCGACGCGGAGAAAGAGATCTTAAAACTAATAGATAATCTTCAGAAGGGCAATTTCCATCCACCTAGGTGTTATTATTTCGTGTGTCTTAATGGTCTATCTTCGAAGTGGCGTGATGCAATTATCAATGATGAATTAGAGGCTGTATGGGTAAAATGGTTCAATGGTAAAGAGAATATTAAAAAACAACATCCAAATCTTTTACAGTACATCGATGCAAAAGGGTTTCCAACTGTCAAAGAAGTATCTATCGATACTATAATCAGTGAGCACTTAAGGACAGTTTATGGCAAATTACGGTTTCAAACATATGAGAACATAGAGCGCGTATCTGTTACCGATGATGTTGACAGAAGATATATCTCTGAACTTTACAAAGCATATTCTGAAAAGAGCGGAAATCAGATTTCCGCAGATAATATAGAGCAATTCAAGAATTTTTCAGATGATTTAGAATATCAGAAGGAGTGCTTTTTCTCTGCAGAATCACTTCGGTTAACCACTGAAGAATATATATTAGGCACCTCTGAATTCGATAAACTCAAGAACGAGATGCATGATAGTGTCAGAGAAGTATAGTTATCTGAATATTCAAACGGCTATCAGTGTTTGTTGGCCGTCATGAATAAGGCGACAAATACTGTTTTGGATCTTTCGTTGTTACAGAGTAGATATAAGTTAGTCTCTAACCGGGATCGTAAAGGATTATGCCACATGTTAGTGAATGATTCTTTCTTTGGGTGGTCAGTTAATGATAAATGATCTAAGGTATGAACTTTCTATTCATGTGCTGATTATTTTGGATTCAATAGGTTCTGCATCATTAAGTCGTATCGCGTTATATGATTTCATTGCCACTCATGGACAATTATTCGGTGTTTCGGATTGTAATTTGATCGAAATCGGTGCAATCAAGAGTCAGGCGTTTCTTGGGCGTTTAACATTGTTCGATGATGCAATTCTTTTTCAGATTGCAAAAGGCAACATCCTTCCAGTTTTTTCCCAAGATGGTTTGAGATATACACTATCCTTTCCTGGAAAGCAATATATCAACGATTTGAATGACACATTTTGTGATTATTTGCATGATATTTGTAAGACTATTAACGAACATTACAGCAGGTATTCGGATTCTGAGCTGTCTGTTTTGATTCAAAGGAAGATAAGATGAAGACGATCCTATTTCAATGTTTGACGATATATAACAGGCGGGGTGAACCTTCTGTTATTGATTTTGCTACTGGCAGTACAGGTAGTCTTACAGTGATTTATGGGCCCTCGGATACAGGCAAGACCTGGGCTCTTAAATGTATAGGAATAGCGTTGGGAAGAACTTGGGATAATACGTTACCTGATTCATATGTTAGTGTAAAACTGAAAATGCGTGTTGGAGATGCTAAGGTAATAATAAGAAGACAAAGGTCCGATAATAATCTCGAGATATCAAAGAATGGATCACCTTTTGAACAAATACCGATAAGTAAATCTAAGGAAGAGTTAAATAGTAAATTATCAGAAATTATGGACTTCAATTTCGATAGAGATTTGATAAAAAACACTAGAAATGAAAGATCAAAATTCTCATGGTTATCATTGGTCGATCTTTTCACATATACATCTGATATAGATTCCGAAGATTCAATATTGAAAGGCAAGCAAAGCTATATCTCTACATTAACAAGGCTTAATTATCTATTCAATGGAGATGTTTTTGATAAATACATCGATAAGAAAGAGTCTGACCGGAGCAAGTCTGTTTATGATTATTTAAACCAGCGCATAAAGACATTGCAAATAATGTTATCGAACCTTGATTCGGAAGATGGGCAAAATCTAGAAAATATTTCTGATCTTCTCTCACACGAAGACAATCTGTTGGCCGAAATCCAGAAGCTCAATGAACAATTAGATGGGGTTCGTAATGAGATTAGAACCAAGGATATTGAAAAAAATACTGTTAGCATGGATATAGATAAATATCGTATTTTAAGAAATCAATATAATTCTAAAGCTCAGAGAATGAATTTTATTGCAGATGCTATAGCCAACGAGCGCAATTCTGCTCATTTATGCCCAATTTGTCATAGTAACATGAAAATCGATTTGAATACTCCTGAACTATCTTCCGTGATAAAGGAATATCAAAATAATGTCAATCGTTCTGAAGAGCTTAATGTACTATTGAGTAGCTTAGAAAACCGTTATTTGGATATATGTAGGGATTATTCAAATTTAAAAAATCTCGAAGGTGATTTGGAATTTAATATTAAACAGCATAAAACTGATTATGCTGAAGTATCAGCTCTAATAAAGGGTGTGTGTGATGGTGCAGAAACACGCGCAAAAGGGATAAGAGCAAAACTTGAATTAGAGTCGCTTCAGAGCCAATTATCTAAAAATCCAGAGATTAAATACGAGGCTTTTGAATCAAAATGTATAAATCAGTTATTTAAAGAACTGGTGGAGAATGAACTAAGTGATTCTTTAAAAAAATGTTTTGGTTATTCAGATATCAAACTTGACAATCAATGGAATCCCATACTAGACAATAAAGCGAAAAGCACGCATGGTTCTGGATATCGCGGCCTAATCAATTCACTCACATTACTAGCCATCGCGGTAGTCCTGAAACGTAACGGTTCATTTCCTGGCTTCATAATAATAGATTCACCATTAACAGCATTTAGTGAAAATAATAACAAAAGTTGTATCGCGTTAAGATTTCTTGAATACTTGAAAAATTGTTCTAAAGAAATACAAATTATAATTGCAGAGAACAATGAGAATATTGCAAACGAATTAGAAACGAAATATAATGATAACACGATATTTTTCACAAAATCGAATAATGGCAGATATGGGTTGTTAAATGATTATAGCCTAGGGCCTTAATTCCCCGTTCATTGAGGAAAACTGAAGAAAAAGAATATATTCAGAGAATCAAAAAGATCTTCCTATATAGCCTCCTTTATTATTTTTTAATGTCTGCGGAATAATGCAACTAATACCAGTGCTCCGAATAAAACTATTGCTACGCCACCTGCAATTGTCAGCATTCCAAGAGTTTTACCTGCGTCTTCTATTTCCTGAGCGGCTTCATTCCATGATTCAAAAACTGCTGTATATGTTTTAGACTGATCTGCGGTAACTGTGCGTGTAGGGGAGGTATTACCATCTTCTTCCCATTTTACAAACCGATAATTGTCTTTGGCAACGGCTTTTAATTGTACAGACTGTCCAGGATTATATGATCCTCCTCCTGTAACTGTGCCGCCATGGATATTCGAATAACTAACGTATACTGCACCATTGAATGTTTTTTCCTTGACGGTTATTGTAACTTTTGTTGTACTAGGAGAAGGTGTGGGGGTGGGTGTAGAACCGGATTGATAAGATTTCCAGGTTGCATACACGATAGTATTTTCAGTAGGTGTAATACTTGACACAGTCTTTCCTGAAGGTGAGAGTGACCAGCCTGCAAATGTTTTTCCTGGAGGTGCTGAAAAGTAGTTATTGGTAGTACCTACCCAGTATGAACTACCGACATTAGTAACAATTGGTGAACGATATCCTGTTCCGCCGTTAGAATCAAAGGTAATTGTTACTTTCCAAATTGCGTATACTTTCGTATCTGAGCTGATCTTATTGATAGTTGAAATTGGAGTGCCATTTTTTGAAGTAGACCATCCACCGAAAGTTAATCCTGTTTTCGTAAATGTAGTAGTTGAGGGCAAGATTACATTTTGATTATACTCGGTTTTTATAGGTATTTGACTCCCTGTTCCGCCGTTAGAATCAAAGGTTACGCTGAACGATTTGATTTCCCATTTGGTAGAATAAAGAAGCGTATAGTTGGGCATAGTTGCGGCAGGTGTTGTATTAAGGCCTGTGCAAGTATAGCCTATCGCCTCGATAGTGGGTATCGTAACCGATTGACCGTAGGAGAAATATTTCAATAAACAATCATCGCGTATTGCCCACCCATCAGGAATAGATGAAAGGTCGTGGCCCACTAAATCCAGAGATACGTGAGGCATTTGAACATATTTGATTGTTGTTTGAGAAGTTTTATAAGAATCTAAGAAACCACTTTCGCAGATGGAATATACGGTTACTGTTTTATTGCTACCATATGTTCCTACTGCAAAACACGATTTATTAAGTGTGGGGACCCCATACAGATATACTGTTGTTAAAGAGGATACATCATAAAACGCCGATTCACCAATTGTCTGAACAGATGCAGGAATGATAGCAGTTTGAATCCTCTCGCTCCCATAACATAACTGTGCAGGTATTTTTTTCACTCCCTCTCCTATGTGTAGGGTTATCTTAGATCCCACTGGTTGACCGGTGTTGGTTCCAAAAATGTATGGATATGATTTAAAATCGTTTAATTCTCTGGCATTATAATACACCGATGAGATATTCTTGGTATCCAAAAAAGCTCCTACGCCCATAGATGTGACATTTTCCGGGATAGTGATAGATGTCAGTGCGCTACATTTGTTAAAAGCACGCTCGCCTATTGTCAGCAAAGATGAAGGAAGAGATACCGATTTTAAAGAGCTGCATACTTCGAAGGCGTTATTCCCAATCGATGTGACGCCCGCGGACATTTTTAATGTAGTTAAAGAGGTACAATTAGTAAAGGCATAATTTCCTATAGTTTCTACAGAATCTGGCAGAGATATGTTCTTAATTGAATTACAATAAAAGAATGCGTAATTGCCAATGCTTTTTACATTTCCTTCAAATGTGATGGTAGTAATCTTACTGGTTTTAGGACTATAGCTGAAGCTGTATCTGAACATCTCATCTGGGATTGAAACGACGTGGGGACCGAAGGTCACAGTCATTGATGTTGCGCTTTGGCCAATTTCTCCAAATCTATAGCCATAATCTGTACCCGAAAGAGATGGCGCATCGTAGTAAAGTGAAGTAACATATTTACAAGATGCAAATGCATCTTTTCCAATTGTTTTTATTGTGTGTGGGATTGATATTGTAGCTAATGATGAGCTATTGTAAAATGCCTTTTCCTCGATTGCTGTAACAGAAAATTCTGTACCGAGGTAGTTTATTGTAGCTGGAATTGTAGCATTAGACAGGGTATTGGAAACTGGAGCCAGTAATTTGACTGTAGAACTAGATGTAGTAACGTATTTGTAGTCACCAGAGGTTATTTCGGCTCCAGCTGCCTCGACTTCTTCTGAAGATGAAATCGTGATTGCACCAATGATGGATAATGCAGAAATAATCAGCACAACTGGTAATATGCGTGTCACACCAAACCGAGTTGAACCGTCAGCATGCCAGAACCGTTTATCCATATACGTTAATAGTTAGATGGATACTAAAAGTCTACGTTGTTATATAGGGCAGTTGTGACAAAGCTGGTATCATTTTAGTAAGGTCCTGGGCAGTCAGGGTCGAGATATTTAGATTTCATTCATGTAATCAAGCAAAAAATGTTTGATTTTTGCATTCCTCTTCCTGACGAATTCTAGATTCCCTAACATCCAAGAATGGTATTCTATGTGGTCATGGGGAAAAGGATCTTTCTCGAACAATTCAGTTTTTAGCCACAGATTAACTTCCGAATATTCTTTAGAAACACAATCCTGCAGGAAGAAGAATTCAACATAACCCTTGAAGTCCACGAAAAGATCGAAGAAGTCCCTGTCCTGTTCGAGGCACCAGGATATGGGGCTTTCCTCTCCGGCATAGTATCTCCTTATGCATTCGAGAGTCAGGTCCCAGCGGTCGGCGATGTATCTGTTGGTGCCTTTGATCTGATTGATGCTGTTTTTGTGTCTGGGGAAGATGATGGATCCGCCGATGGTGTAAGTCTTGTGGATGAAGTCTTCGATGAAAGCATGATAGTCATCCATGTCTGATTCGACTGATTCGAGAAGCCTCCTACACCTTTCGTATCTGAAACTTGCAGCGATGTTGTCGCTGCTGAATCTCATACCTTTCCATTTCAGATATCCCGAAGGGTCGTCCTCCAGGACCATCCGTTCGCCGTTTGGGAGATCCCTGCTCCAGAGGATCTTGTGGTATTCGCGAAGTGTCGGACTGAATGTATCGGGATCGAGTCTGCCTATGCCGAGGCCGTTGCGTCTTTCCCAGAATCCGTCCCAGTATTCGGGGGTGTCGGAGGTAAAGTCGTAATTTACATCAATACGTTTAGCGCTTTTATGCATAAATTGTCATTTCACATTTTTTCTTTGAGTACAGGCAGGCCTTCTATTACCGGATTGATTTTTTTAGGGATGGTAACTGTTACAAATTCGGTTATTTTCTTTTTCAACTGGTTTTCAATATCTTTATCATCATTAATTTTAAAAGATTCAGAAAATACCCTGGAATACATCCCTGTACTCTGGGCACGGTTCTTTAAATTGTTAGAAAGGTGATCATAGATAATTTGACGCTTTTCAGGATCGATTGCAGGTCCCAACGTTAGTGTAAAGGCCGAGTTGCCTTGGCGATTATTAATAATTTCAAACAACAAAACATCATCACATTTATCAAACCAGTCGCTTGTACCAAGGCCTCCCACCTTTTCCAAGATTAACGGTGTAGTAAATCTGATGTAGCTGTTATTGCTTTTCTTAATAATTACCCCTGGCAAATCTTTGAGAATCCTCTTGATTAGTTCTGCGCGTTTATGGAATGAATCCGGAATGTTTTCAATCAGCAAATCTATTGCTTTTTTGTGCCGTGCATAGATGTCGCTGCACAGTTTCTGAATCTCAGTTTCTTCGTCACCCAACATCTCTTTCAACATCTCCGTATAGTCAGTAATGTAATTCAAACCTGGGCTATCCTTGGGAATACGGCCCGTTATGGAATCTAAAATCCGAATAATCTGAGGGTATCCGATAGGCACCCATTCCTTGTCGATTGCTTCGGACTGATCCAAGGTAAGATACACGAAAAATTTCTTTTTTACCTGCGAGTACAATTCATTAACCGTTACCCGATAATCTGATGTTTGCCCAGGGGATTCTTTTGAACGGATTTTATTCTCTATTACTAATACAAAAGCAGCTTTTTCGGACTCGATTATGATGTCCATATGATGAAGTTCGCGATGAACTATCGCATCGTCGAAATCCATATTATCTATATCGAAAACATCGATCTTCTCTAAACCAGCAGAAGATGCATATTCGAATAAGAATTTTTTTAGGAAAATGTCTCCAAGTTTATGATTTCCGGCCGGATCTAGTAACCATGCTAAAAAATTACTATGCCGTATTTCGTTATTTTCGATTGACAGTATTCTGAAAATATTAACATTGTCGGCAAATGTTTCTAATTTATCCAAAGAATCAGTGTCTAAAAGTAACTGACGTAATACATTTTTGTCTTCTTCGGATTCGTTGATTGTCATGTGTCCCTCTTTATTTTTCGAGTTAGAATTGTTTTTTCAATAATTATTTTTCTTTTTGTATAAGTGTCATTTAACCTACGGAGTGTGATGATAAACGTTATTTCTGATGATTCAACTTATTTTATTTCCTTACTTTCATATTAGCGTGTTATCTGTAAATATGAAGAATATCAAAAAATACGCCTGCTGAACACTCTCTTCTTTTTGAGAAACATAACATAAGTATACCTATAACAACCCGATAAATCTAACATTTTTGTCGAGGTGCTGAGGAAGCACTGATAGTGACTTTATATCAGTTCTTATAAGCCCAATTCGTTTAGGCCCAGATATTTCAAAGAGATTAATTTAATATGATTGTACAATCAATATCTATGGATGGTCAGTTGTTGGAGGTCTTAATTGCCTTATTCGCAATATTTGGTGGACTTTTGCCGATGATCCTCTCTCACCATTATCCGTTTAAAAAATCCCCATTCCAAATTGTTTTTTTATGGAATGGGGGTGAAAACAAAATTGTTGTCCGGAATGTCGGAACTATTATTGTCTTCATTGACGAAATCAAATTACATAAATATCCCGACCTTGGAAAGTTGGGGATAAGAGATATCACTTCTCGTTTTAATATTACTAGAAATTCAACACTATTGCCAGGTAATTACATTGTAGCAACCTTTGATGAGGACGATCTCAAAACGATTGTTTTAGAAAATTATAGATACTGTTTTAATAAAGACTTCAATGGAAAAGGAAAATGTCGGCTTAGTTATAAAATAACACTTGAATCTTCGGAGGGAAATATTGGAACCAAGTGGTTCAAAATAGGTAATAAGTACGGACATTGGCGCTTTTATGATTTTATGTGGAAACAAGGAAGCTATTATCCGACAGGAAAACAGTTTGAACGTTTGTTTTTTGAAAGGTTCATTTACATCCTTGTAGTCTTTTCGGTAATTCTCATTTCAGCCGCATCTGAGACCGATTCTCAAATCTGGAAATGGGCATCATTATTTCTCCCTTTACTGTGCTTATTGATCGGTTGTTTGGGAGCTACAGACGGATATCGTACTAGAGTTAGGGTTGCAATCGATTCATTTGTGTATTCGTTTCCTATAGTGGTATGGGTGTATTACATGATTTTTCTAATGGATTTGACCGTAATTATTGGTATCTTTATCATCGGTTATGTTGAAATTGCATTTAGAAAATTATCGGGTTGGGATTTGTGACCCATATCCTGAAGGAAAACGACATCGATCTGACGATGTAGGGCATATCGGGCAATATCTATTCGATGGACCTGGTGTGCGAGGGTGACGGGGAGCGTCTTGACGGTTCTCCGGAGCATGAGGAACTGTTCATGAGGATGGTCGAAGTCCTCGGACTCGATCCGGATCACCTCATCGACTGAAGAATCGAGCCATTCCGTGCAAAGTGCCAGCGTGAGCTATGGCGGAATCAGGGAAATTCAAAAAGATGTGCCGAATTCACGCCTGAATGGTGTTCGGCTAATCTGTATCGAAGAACATCAGGGATATCTTCAACGTCTTCGGAATGGAGCAGATGGAATCGGCCCTGATCGTTCTAGGATAATGTAACCCATACAATCTGCAGATTTAGGATTATGAAATTTATTTGAAAATTTCATGACTTATTCCGTTATTGTCACATAATTTGCAGTAGTATTCGTAATGGGACGGTTCCATCAGTGGACTGAACCAAACATGTTTGATGTTTTTGGGTTCGAGTTGCATATACCACCGATTTTTATCAGACTCATGTTGTAATTGTATAGCTGGGCGAACAATTCTGAATTCGTTTTCCCAACGATAAGACTCATCTTTGAAAAAAGGATCGAGAAAAGGTTCACAACCAATCAATCCTATTAGTTTTCCAATCGATTTAGCAGTCTTTTTTTCATGAGAATGGTAATCTCCGAACAATTCCTTGAAATGATTCATCACGTCTAATGGTTTAGTCACCTAGTTTCCGTAAACAACCTTTGATGCGAGATTACTAATCTTCTTATCGAATTGGACACAGATTCCCTTATTGCCTGCGTACTAATCCCACATTTTTGGGTCTTGATTAGTTGTGCATAAACAACAGACTCTAGAAACCTCACGAGCTTTATTCAAAAGTTGGGAATAATTGCCATAAGTATCTACAGTTTCTCTAATGGTTTCAGGCTTGTAACTTGACAATTCCAGGATATCTGATAAAATCTTTTTAGAATCTTCATCCACTGATAAATTAAGTAGATCTCTACACCATTGAAAACTCATGTCTTGTTTATCCTAAAATTTACTGGGTGGAGAAAAATTGAGTTTGCAGTCGCCTATTAGGTAACGAATGTAATCATCCTTATCTTTAACAAAATGATAAAGGCAATTGTTCTTTGTCTGAATACAGTTGCGAAGTTTAGTTACTTCTTGATTCCGATAAACATTGTTAAGTAAATTGGAAGGGTTGGTTTTAATAGATTTGATAAAGCTGTTGAATACAGGGGCAAATGTTGAGAAGCGTTTGTTTATAAGTTCTTTATTTTGCAATAGAATGCGTTGAATTTCATCACGCGGGCAATCTGTATCAACGTTTTCAGTAACCCATTTTACAGCTGAATTGAAGCCTATCGCATTATTGTCGATATCAAATTTTTCTTTAAACTTGAAAAATGAATTGATAAGCATTTTCTTTTCACTCACATACAAGATAGGATTGTTAGTATTACCCAATTTCTGACCGAATGTTCTAGACGGAGTTACGGAATTCGTTCTAATAATCTTGCTTGGTTTTATTTGTTAATGAATAATAAGAATACTCCGAGAGCTACAATTACACATTCTGTTAACACAGTCTTATCCTGGAGAATATGAACCGATGACGGGTAATAATAATCTCTATACCTTCGTTGGATAATACAAATACATGAAAGGTTCGTCGGATAATCTGATATTCTTCATGGATGAATCACAAAAAACCGACGTTTTTCAGATAAGGGATGGAAAACCTACATTTGATACTCATGATAATCTTTATTCTTTCATTGGTTTGTTTTGTGGATACCCTGTAGAGAAAGTCGACCAATACCGCAATTTGTTCATATTGTTCGAATCAAAATGGAAACCAAAATACAGCATCCCTCTTGATCAAGAATTTAAATCCACTGTCATTAAGAAAAAGAATTTTGAATACGGATTCGCATCTTTGAAGGGGAACGGCAAATTTTTTTATCATGATTTTTTAGAATTACTAGTCCGGATTAATCCGGTTATATCAATATCGTTCTCGAACAAGATAGAACTTTTACTTCGTAAGACGATTAGTAACATTAAACTCGAAAACAAGCGTAAAAACAACTTCTTTTACATTCTTAGTAAGTTTTTTTCCCTCTACGGAGATGGTGGTTTTTTTGACAAAGTTATTAAATATCCTGAAGAAGCGATATTTGAATTGTCTGAAAGGCTCAAACAAATCGCAAAACACGATGCTAGCGTACCCAGATTAGAGAAGAGAAATGACGCATTCTAGGGTGCGGCGTGCATATTGGATCAAGTTACTTTTGATATAACTCCAGTGAACCATTCTGCTTTCCCGTTTATTGTTCTCCCGGATGCATTAATACTCCTATTAGACGAACTAGGCATAAATCCGAAAGATGTGGATGTGGTAATCGATGGAGAGGAAGGCCTGTATACTTGTTTTGAGGGACGTTTTCATAACTCCAGTTTCGCAAACTCAAAAGAAGAACCGATGATTCGTATTTGCGATCATTTGGTGGGATTAATTTCCCGTATGTGCTACGCTTTGAGAAATGATCTAGGGAGGCGTGAAGCTTCACCAAATGCTAGTTTTGAGGAGAAAAATAGACTCCGTATCCTCAGATCTGAGTGGTTTGAGATAAGTGAGGACATATTCAATTTGTACAAGCAGACTTTTGTTGTACTTGTACAAAACAATCAGCACTATTGGACAACGCTGACTACTGCTCTTTCCGATGATTTGACGTATTTTATTACATTACTTGCTTATTTTCACTATATAGAGTCATATGATGAGTATATGAAGAAAACGTCTGTGGAACATTCGCGTTTGTTCGAACAATTTAGTATCGACTGCATGGAAAAAATCCCGGAACAACCTACTAATCCTCTCGAAGTACTCAAAAAGTATAACTCTCGAGTATGACGTGAATTCAGTACATCGGGCATGAATTATTTTTCGGTTTGAAAACATCGGTTTTCTTGCGTAATATCGGGTTAACCCCATACTAATTTTACGGAAGTCGGGAAAAAATAGATATTATTTGTAGGGGATTTCCAGAGTAACCTGGTCGTAAAAGATGATTATCTACCGTAACAAGCTGTCCGGTTTCTTCGAAGACGTCAACAAACGGTGCATCATAAATAAGATTGAAACTGCCATGGGCGAATACCATCTTGGATACAACCCAGACTCTGAAGAGAGGGCATGGATGGATTCAACCCGCAACATGAAGGAGGTCCTGGAAAAGGCGGGGCTTCCAGGCGATGTCGGCGTATTCATCGAATTCAACATCCCATTCACCGCCAGCAGGATCGACTTCGGTGTAACTGGTTTTGATAAGAACGATGTCCATTCTGCCGTCATAGTCGAACTCAAAGGGTGGTCATACGGTGTCAGGAAATCCGAGAGCGAGGGCATGGTCTATGCCGACTTCTATCGCCGCGATGTTCTGCACCCCTCCTACCAGGCTTGGAGCTATGCCAACTATCTCAGATACTTCAACAGCGAAGTCGTCGACGGACAGGTCCTGGTGACCCCCTGTGCGTACCTGTACAATTTCTCCCGTGATGCGGGATCCAAGGTTCTGAATGACCCGCAGTACGATTACTACACGCAGAAAGCCGAGGTATTCTACTACGAGGACATGGAATCTTTTTCAGATTTCATCAGGAATCACATTTCGAAACCGGACTCGCTTGCCACTTTGGAGAAGATAGAGAACGGGAAACTGACTGTGTCCTCCTCCCTTCAGAAATCGTTGAAGAGAGTACTTCACGAGAAGGATTTCTTCGCTCCCATGGACAGGCAGGTCGAAGTATACCAGAAGCTTCTGAGGGGTATCAGGGATTCGTATAATAACCGCATCAAAAGAGTATTCATCGTCAGAGGCGGACCGGGTACCGGAAAATCGGTTCTTGCATTGAAACTTCTGGCAGAACTCACAGGCGGATATGAGAACAAATTCACCGGGAATCATATAGCGATTCCCACGCTTTATGTGACAAAGACCTCGGCTCCCAGAGACATCTATTCCAAGGAACTGAAGGCTCTTTCCAAAGAGGTAGATGTTAAGTTCCTCTTCAAGGGTGCTTCGTCCTTTGTAGGGGCCGATAAGAACGAATATCCGGCCATACTGGTTGATGAGGCACACCGTTTGACTACCAGATCCTCGCAGTACATCAAAGGCGGTAAGAACCAGGTTATGGAGATTATCAATGCCGCTCTTGCCAGCGTGTTCTTCATCGACGAGGATCAGAATGTGTCCATGCAGGACATAGGCACCATAGATGAGATCGAGAAATGGGCGAACGAATTCGGAGCGGAGATTGTTACGAACGGATTGGTGCTTTCTACTCAGTTCAGGTGCAGTGGTTCTGGTTTATACATTGCGTGGCTGGATAACTTGTTAGGCATTAGAGAATCGAAGGATTTGAACCTGCTCGGAAAGCTGCCCTATGACATTTCGGTTGCGGACACGCCAGAAGATCTAATGAAGAAGATCGAACAGAAGAGATCTGAAGGTTTCGATGCACGCATCCTCGCTGGTTATTGCTGGGATTGGAACAGTCAAAACACCAAGGATGGTACTGATTTCAGTCTGGAAGGAATCGGGGAACAGAGGTGGAATACCGACTATTCCTGGGCCAATAACAGTAAGATGGCTGATGAGATTGGCTGTGTACATACTGGGCAGGGAATGGAATTCCAGTATGCAGGAGTAATCATCGGTAAAGATATGGTCTTCCGCAATGGCAAGATTGTTACCTGTCCGGAAGAGAATCATGATAAGGGTGCACTCGGTGGATGGAAAAAGGATCCTGCCAGAGCTGATAGGATTATTAGGAACATTTACCGCACCTTGATGACGCGTGGGATGGATGGATGCGTTGTGTATTGTTTGGATGAATCTTTGAGAGAACACATCAAGGAAAAGATTTCAGAAATTGCATATTGATCGTTAACAATACAAAACGATATTTCGTTGTATTGCATTTACGCCATTATGATAACTGTTGTTGGCGAATCGGATGCCATAAAACAAATGGATTTTTCTTCATTTATGAGGTTTGGAACAGCCGTACCAGTTGAAACGAGAGATTTCTTCGAGATTTCTAACTTCCGTCCAGGTCATCAAGAAAAAGTAGTTTTATTATTGAACGGCATAGAATATTCTGCCAATCTTCAAAGAGTTGATTCCTCGAGTAGGGTTACAAGATTGATGTGGAAAAAAGATCTCTGTGATCAATTCAATAAATTATTTCCGAATGCGGTCAAAAACAATAGTTATCCTGTTATGAATATCCATAAACGTAACTCACGGTATTATGAATTATCGTTTGAGAAACAGTTTGACGAAGAAGAAATCTCCGATTGTGATAATCACATCTCGTTTGCGACTAAGCATTTGCTCAATTATACATTTTCTGGGAAAAAGGGACATATTCCAATTAAAGCTGTGAAATCATACTTGGATTTCGATCCAGTTCTTGAATTTGAAAGAAAAACAGCCCATTTCGAAGGAAAATATATTGTTTTCCTACTATCTGCATTTTCTGATCAGGCAGGAATAATCGGTGTTTGGGATTGTGAACAGGAAACCTTGGTACATGTATCTGATGGTTCCTCTGTTTTAGAAGCTACAATATCTGATAATGAGGTGTGGGCATACATGGAAGTTTCATCTTTCGTTATGCCCTGTAGACGTATGGTTTCACATGTACGCTTTGGTGTAATGAATCCTCGTGACGGTGGAACTGTAATCAAATTTGGTATAATTGGGCCCTCAGAGGACTGAGTTCGATGGATAACCCGATAATAATACAACATAACTTTGACGCTAAACAGTTCTCAAAACTATTTGCGATGTATACCTATGGATGTAAGCCATATGATCATTGCAACAGATGTTTGAAGAAATATTTCAGCAAAAAATTCAACTCTAAAAATCCATTTTTTAATGAAGAAACAAATTTAGAGCTCGATGAATTTTCCAACAAAAAATGGGATGCAATATATGTTTGTGGAGTGAGGAAAGGTTACTGGAGTGACAAAAAAGAACAGGTTTATCCTCACAATGTTCATTTTGCCATTATTCCGGCAGTTAGAAAAACCGATTCGTGGGAGTTTGAAAACTGGAAGGTTACTGTACAGAACGGAGTCATCGAACCGGTTCCTTCAGAAAGCCAACTGGATAAAAGGTTTAGCGATTTTCCTAAAGAATGTACCACCTGTCGTATATATCGCTGGGCAGTCACACATTATAAAAACCAGTTAGATGGGCTAGATATAGAAAAAACACGTCGTGACGCAGAAATACACGTATCAAATCATCAAAAATCGGTTAAGATGCGTTTAGAGAAAATTAAAAAAATATGATGTATTTACCTATCAATATAATAGGTAAAATGTTCAACCTAGAATTTAAAAATGGAATAGGCCGTCAAGATTTGAAAATGATTGATGAGATGAATCTTTTGACAACAATGCGGGTTTGTCAAAGGAGATCTTTTATTTATGAGAAAGCGATAGGTATCTGATTTGGGATGGGACAAAGATGGTAAATTCGAAAGGCATCATTGCTGAATTACGGGAGGAGTACCTGAATAGTACTCGTCCATGGATTATTGGATTTAGCGGTGGAAAAGATTCCAGCTGTTTAATTCAGTTAGTTTATGAAATGCTTAAGAGTTTAAGTCCTACTCAACGTACCCATATTGTTCACGTTCTTTCCACAAATACGATGGTTGAAACACCACATGTTGCAATTCGCCTCAAGGACATGTGTGAAAGAATCCAAAAAGGTGCTGAAAGGGATGGATTGCCCCTTGATGTGAAGCTTTTAAGACCGAAAATCACAGATACATTTTGGGTAAATTTGATTGGTAGAGGTTATCCTTCACCCAACAAATGGTTCAGATGGTGTACGAGTCGTTTGAAAATAGAGCCCATGGATAACTATGTTTATGAAAACGTCAAACAAAATGGCGAAGTATTGATACTTCTGGGTACCAGGAAGGCTGAAAGTTCTAACCGTAAAAGAAGTCTCGAAAAACATGAGATTGAAGGCACAAAACTTAGAAAACACGGCTCGATTAAAGGTGCATTTGTATATGCGCCCCTGGAAAACTTATCTACCGAAGAAGTATGGGAGTACCTCAAGACTGAAAATCCGGGTTGGGGTGGAACAAACGAAGAATTGATTCGTCTTTATGCCGGCGAATCCTCAGATATTTCATTTATAATGAATTCAGCAGCTCCGCCCTCGGGAACCAGTAGGTTTGGGTGCTGGACATGCACGGTAGTAGATAAAGATCATGCAATACAGGCACTCATCGATGAAGGTCATACAGAATACATTCCCATGCAAAAATTCAGGGATAAATTGAGGCGCATTCGCGATGATCCTGAATACCGTGAACAGTATCGTAAGAATCAGCGTTTGGACAAGTTGTATGACGAATTCTATGCTGTAAAGACTCTTGGCGGAGAGCGTACAGGGAAAGAAGCATTGGGTCCTTTCAAAATGAGTGTTCGTCACGAATTGTTATCAGAATTATTGCAGATACAGACGGATCTGAGGCAATATGAACCACGTGCTGAATTGATCACTCCAGAAGAAATCAATGCAATCAAACTTGCTTGGATTTATGACGGTGACAGTACGGATACTCTAGAAGAGATTGTTCATGATCACTCTGGAAAAACCGATTTAGATAATCTGATTGATCGTCTTCTTGCAGTTGAACATGATATGTCAGATATTTCAAGAAAAATAGGTATTTATGGAAAATTAGAGAAGGCCATCCGCGAATACACAATAACTACTTTCTCCAACGAGGAGGTTAAAAAATGATTGTTAACGGACTGACGATTTGTAACATTAGAAACTACGTTGGACCTGTTGAGATTGATCTGAGTGTTTCGCCGGACAAAAACATACTTCTCATGGGTGGTTTAAATGGGGCAGGAAAAACAACATTCGCAGACTCCATTCGTCTTTGTCTATATGGACATTCAATTTACGGAAAAGTTATGTCTGAATCGAAATATCAGGAGTTTTTGAATGATTTTTGTACGAATACAATTGATATTTCAGAAGCGTATATTTCGATGAATATAACCGTCGATGAAGAAAACCCCCCTATGGAAATTGATATAAAACGTTCTTTCAAGAAAACAAAGAATGGATTCAAAGAGTCATTATCCCTTAAAAAGGGAGGCTCCTCAGTTGAATTGATTGATGAGAATTATTGGTCATACTACATTGAAAAACTCATCCCGCCCAATGTTTCAAGGTATTTCTTTTTTGACGGAGAAAGAGTAAAGGATACGATCGCTTCCGAAGAATCGACAGAATATCTTCAGAATGCAATTAAGGATTTGTCCGGAGTATCCGAGCTAGAGAATCTCAAAAAAGATTTATTGGAAGTTCATAAAAATATACTTTCAAAAACAAAAAAGAAATCCGACCTTGCCGTGATAGAATCTATACAAGGCCGGATAGATTATCATATTTCACAAATCGAGATCATCGATGCAAAAATAACCGCAGAGCAAAAAATACTTGATGAATTGAGAACAAAGAAAGTAGACATCAACAGCGATCTTTCAAGAATCTCTGGTGCCAACGAATCGAAAAAGAATGCACTTGTTGATTCTCTGAAGGAACTCAATGAAAAGTATTCTGAGGCAGATGAATCTATTGTTGATTTCTGTTATAACCGTATGATATATGCTGTAGCATTATCATCACTTGAGCGCACCTTAACTCAGGCGAAAAATGAGAATAAGCATCAGATAAGCAGATATTCGATCGAAGTCTTGGAATCGATTTTAAAATCTGGTTCTGCAGATACGATACTGAAACTTGGAAAAAAAGAGTCCGAGAAAGCGATAAAGAGTTTAATTGATAATATTGGTAGAAGCACGGAAAAAACGCAAGATCCTGTGCTAGATATTTCATTGTCTCGTATTTCTCAGATGGAATCTTTGTTTGTTTCTAAGGATGAGCTAGAAGAATTTTTGAATAATTTCGAAACACGTGAGAACCTCGCTCACGAAATAAAGAATACTTCTAAAAAGATTGAGAAAATAGAAGACGACTCTCTTGCAGAATATGCGGATGAATTAGAGTCTATTAATGAAGAGATGACCAATCATGAGATCGCCATATCTGCATTATCTTCGGAAAAGGAATCAAATGAGCAAAAAGTACAACAATTGATTAAAGAAAAGACACTTGCTGAACGCTCAGTCGTGCTTGAAGACGTCGATCGTGCGGCTATTACCACTATTGAGAGTGTCCGTGAATCTTTAACGACTCGTATAGACACAGTTATTTCAAGAGCCCGGGTTTCTCTTGTTAAAGCTATTAATTCAATGTACTCAGTCCTCAAAAACAACGAGGACATGGTGAAAGAGATCAAACTATCTGAAAATTATGAATTAGAGGTATACAACTTCGATGACAAATTGCTAAAAATTAATGGGCTATCGGAGGGGGAAAAAAGCATTCTGATGTATTCTGTAGTTTATGGGTTACATAGTCTATCCCAGCTCCAATTCCCGTTAATAATAGATTCGCCTATTGGTCGCATGGACTCGATACATTCTTTCAACCTAGCCAATAGGTTATACCCTTCCGTTTCCAATCAACTTATATTACTGTCACATAACAGGGAAATCGTAGGTTCGATTCACGACAAACTACGTCCAGTAATAGCTCGCGAATACATGATTACCAAATACGGCTCACCAAAGATTACTCCAGGATATTTCGACTGATATCATGTCCAGCAAACTAAAACTATCTCAAGAGGCTACAGCGCAGTTAGATTTGCTTTCGAAGGCATTGAATCTGCGTAGAAATATTGTTTGTCGTATCGCAATTGGAATATCGTTAAATTTGCCTGAGCCCCCTAGCGAAGAATTGGATTCCTCTGGCCAGGAATTTAATCAGTCAACGATTATTGGCACAGATGAACCAATTCTTACTGCAATGATCGCAAACCAATATGGAAAACGTATAGACCCTGATAAATTCTTCAGTAAATATATTCGTTTAGAAATTATACGGGGCCTAAGCATCATGGCTAAGAGATATGCTCAATTAAATTCTCCCACAGAATTCATGAAAGATATCATTTTAGAAAAGAAAGAAATGAGTTTAGATTGTTCGAGCTAATTATAACATAGTAGACTATTTTTATTCCTTTAGCAGTTGCTACTGGCACAAGATGGAGAAGGGCTCACAAGTGGAAAAAGCGTCCTCCAATAATAGACGGATTAGTACGGTCTTAAGCAGATGTACTGGTGACTGGTCAAATTTCATCAGTTTAACCTGCTGGAACGTTATTAGGTATCGCAAAGAGTATTATTCAAACGTAGATCGCATCGTCGAGTATGTTCTCATGGTAACTCATGATGGGCAAGACATAATTCTTAACAAAGAATCTCGCAGACGCCTAATTCAATTGCTGAATAACGAAGAGATTTTGGATTTAGCCGATCGTGTTGGCATTAAAAAGACTGAATATCCTTACAAAGCAGTTATCTACAAAAAAATGGATTCTTCAGTTCGGGATGTAATGCTGGATTATTTTGATGTTCCCCCCATCCCAGATAATGATGCAGATGATTTACCCAATAAAGAGGATATAGAGGCATCCTATCCACTACATGATTATCAGAAAGATGTACTTCTCCGTGGGCTTGCTCTGTATGATAATCCGGCAAATAATAATTTTATGATTCACATGCCCACAGGATCGGGAAAAACTAGAGTTGCTATGAGTTTGATCTCCAGAATACTAATAAAATCGGAAAATACTGTCGTTTTATGGTTGGCATATAGTGAAGAATTGTGCGAGCAGGCAGTTTCCGAATTCAAAAAAGCTTGGGCCCACATTGGAGATCGTTCAATATCCGTTTATCGCTTTTATGGCGATAAGGAGTTCATTGCTCCGAAAGATGGCTTATTCGTGGCTGGACTATCTAAATTGTGGAATAAGGCCAAAGATCCAACTTTTATCTCCCATTTTTCTACTAATATCTCTGCAGTTATTTTTGATGAAGCTCATCAATCGTTAGCTCCGACATATTACGAAATGTTACAAGCTTTAAAACTGTTCAATCACAAAATACGCTTTATCGGGTTATCTGCCACGCCAGGTAGAACAGATGAACTCGAATATTCACAATTATCCGAATTTTTCGGCCATAATAAAGTCACCCTAAGAATCAAAGGCTATGATTCGCCCATAAGATATCTCTACGATGCAGGATATTTAGCAAAACCTGTTTTTCATCAGGTAGAATATGAATCTGGCGAAAGTGTTATAGATAATACAGACGAACTTGATTACGGAAAGCAAGTACTGAACAAATTGGGAAATGATACTAAACGTAATTTTGTCATTATTGATGAAGTTATCAAGTACGTTAAGGTGTATTCCCATAAGCGTATAGTTGTATTTGCTGCGTCCGTCGCTAGTGCAGAAATGATATCCGCAATGATTAATCTTAATGGTATTAAGTCACTCGTTTTGACTTCCAATACAGATAAATCTCTGAGAACAAACATTATTGACGAATTCAAATCTGACGTAGATTACCCAATTATTTTGTGTAACTACGGTATTTTAACAACGGGTTTTGACGTCCCAAAGATAACTGCCGCTTTCATTGGACGCCCGACAAAATCATTAATTCTCTATTCCCAAATGGTGGGTCGTGCATTAAGGGGCACTAGAATGGGCGGTACTGATACAGCGGATTTAGTAATTGTAGTTGATTTAGATCTTCCAGGGTCTACAAGCGTAATTAAAGCTTTCGAGGAGTGGAATAATGATGAATGGACTGAACAATGAATCTACGAGGAGTTTGTTTTCCGGTGCAAGATCGGTGGATGCTATACGCAGTACAGGATATAAACAAACAGGAAATGCGCTTGGTGAATTAGTAGACAATTCCATACAAGCTCAAGCCACCTCGATTAAAATAGTAGTTTTAGTGAAACAGGTAAAGAGAGTTAAACGCACGCGTGAAACAATAATGCGCATTGCGGTAATCGATAATGGTACTGGAATGACAATGGATGAATTGTATATGGCAGTACTTTTTGGTCAGGGAACTCACTTTAACGAGGAGGGAGGACTTGGAAAATTTGGGGTTGGGCTTCCTCAAGCATCACTTTCACAGTGTACTAATTTAAAAGTCTGGTCTTGGCAGAATGGATTCGATAATAGTTATAGTACAGGTTACGATTTGAACGATGACAATTGGAGAGAGGGAGGTTTTATCGTTTCAAGTGTAGTTGATGATCCTCTTCCAGAGTTATGGAAAAAGTATGTAGATAAGGAGTGCCCTTCAGGAACTATAGTACAATGGTCCAATTTAGACAGATTATCTTGTTCCAGTGCTTCCACTTTATTTCAAAACTCTGAGTTTTTGATTGGAAGGATGTATCGTTATTGGATCAATGACAACAAAGTCAAAATTGATTACATTGCCATCGATTTCGATACAGGTGAAGAGATTTCTAATACTCCTTTCAGGGCCGTAGATCCTTTGTATTTGATGGAAAATACGTCTGATAAAGACTTGGGCGCCCCTGTTTATCCAATGTTTAAAGCTAATGCACCAGTAGTGAAAGATATTGAATATAACGGTAAAAAGTCAAGAATTATTATAAAAACTTCTATTGCCAAAGAAGAGATTTTAAAGCTAGTCAATAAGCAAGACCAGGCGGGCCATAAACCTTATGGAAAACATGCTGCAAAAAACGTTGGATTAAGCATTGTTAGGGAGGGGAGGGAACTCGAGTTAGATTCTAAGTGGAATGGGTTCCAAACTTCCCGTCGTGATCCGAGAGAAAGGTGGTGGGGAGCAGAAATATCATTCGGTAGAGATCTAGACGAATTGTTTGGAGTCACTAACGATAAACAGAGTGCTACTAGCCTCAGCTCAGCTGTTTACGAGTCTTATGATGATTACAAACTTGACGGGGAATCAATTACTGAAACCAAAGAAAGATTGGCAGAAGAACAACCCCGTTTGAATATTATATTAGATATTGCCAAAGAAATAAGGGATTTAATAAAAATATTAACTAAAAATGTCCCCATTGAAGATGAATCGAAAGGTCCAAAACAACCCGGTGATGATACCGTTGAAAAGAAAGTAACTGACAAAATTAATAAGGAAATAGAGAAAAAAGGGCCACAGGGCGAAAGTGATAAGCATCAAGATGTAGATTTAGAGGAGGCAAAACAGGAAATAAAAACAAGTCTTGAGAATTTTGGAACAAGTCCAGTAGAGATAGACAAACTTTTACAGGGATTTGTTACAACACATTACAAGGTAAGTTTTATCAAACAGGCAATACCGGGGTTGGATGCATTCTTTGATGTAAGATCAAATGCCGGACTCCTAATTATTATCCTTAATACTTCACACCCGTTATACAAAGAGCTCTTTTCTTCGTTCGAATATGTTGAGAATGGGGAAGATATGCCTCCAAAAGAATTGGCCCAAAAACTTGAGGATACATACGATGCACTCAAGTATCTTTTGGTTTCATGGGCAAGATATGAAGACGTATCAATAAAAGATGGTAGAACTGGTCCCACTAGGGCTAGATCTGATTGGGGCAGGATGGCGAGAAAATTAAGAGAGGATGATATTGAATCAGATGATGATTTCTGATTAAAACAACCGTGATCTCTGTGATACAGATTACCAACATAGCTAGCCATGATATTGGATTGCGTCTGACTGAATACTTCAAAGACTGTGATGAACCAATCTATATTATATCCCCGTTTATTGAAATATCCGCACTCGAAAAAATACTGCAAAATGTTGAGACCTCGGAGATATCTATAGTTACAACTTGGAAACTATCTGATATAAAGTCTGGGATATCAACTTTAGATTTGTATCCGCTCTGTAAACAAAAAGGTTGGACCCTATATATCAACAATTTAATCCATGCAAAAATATATTCGAAATCATTCAAGAATTGCTTCCTAGGAAGTATGAATTGTACAAATAAGGCGCTTTTTAACCCCTTAGGCAATATAGAATGCGTTTATTATATGAACATGATGAATGTGGGAAATCGTATTGAATTAAACAAAATAATTGCTGAGTCAATATTGGTAAATGAGACTATCTATCAACAGTACCTTAATAAGATTGAACAAATTGAAACTGGCGGTATACCAGAAGATGATTTTGAGTTGAACGATCTAAGTCCATACTATGTTTTTCAGTTACCAACTGTTAAAGATCCCCATGAACTGTGGGAATATATTCAAAATCCCAAATACTTCACAGATGAAGATGCATCATACTGTGAACATGATTTAGCGATTTATACTTCAGGCACTATGGAGTATGCCAGTGAATCTGAATTCATAAATGATCTTAAAGATCATTTTTTATCACATCCATTTATTAAAAAAATTGACTCAAAAATCACATACGAAGGAATGCGTTTCGGCGCATACAAAGAACTTGTTAGGGACATATGTGCCGATGTTCCGGTTCCGTTTGCAAAAGATTTAACTAGGTTTATTCAAAATCTCTACGGTTGGTTTACAATTATTTTTCCCGAGTTTTACTACATTGATATTCCTGGTTCACATAGTCAATGTTTGCATAAAGTGAAAAGTAAAACAGATGAAACACATAACGTTGTCAGATAAAATAAGCTGTTTAGGTATACAATTTGAGATACGATTATCCCCCAGAATAAGATGATCCATCTTTTTAAAATTTCTTAGCCATGCATACCATTCCGGGCCTCTGGCAGCACGGACACGCACCAGCGAATTCGAACCCCAATCTATCACAGGTAACGAAGTTCCTTCCTCCGGAATCGATGGAATTCACAGTGATTCCGTAAGATCCCTTATTAGCAGCCATTGCCGAAACGGATCTGATGAGCCTCTCCTCGGTATCTTCCGGAGCTCCTTCGACTGCATGCAAAAGGATAATCCTGAACTCCGATCCCGTCTTATAGACAGCAATTCCCACAGCCTTTCCATCATCCTTTGCAATGACAGAATCAGCATCGTCATAAGGTCCGCCGTAAGAGATTCCTTCGGATTCGCAGTGCATCCTGTAATCCTCCATGAGCTCCTTCTTCAGGTCGGGATTGTTCTCTCCGCCTACGATGCTTACCATGATATACCACGGAAATTACTTGGGCATTTAATACATTTCTTGAAGTCGAAAAGGGTATTTGTTCAAGCAATGCCCGACAGGATCTGCTAATGTCAGAGCTGGGATAACTTGCAAACCTGGACTGGGTCAATCCGCACAGGCATCGCACACATTCTTAAGCCAATTATCGAAGTGCTTGCACTCAGAACGAATCTGATCGAGAGTGATATGCTCTAACAGTTTTCTCGTATGGATCATCTTCGATTTCGTGTATTTCGGTATTATCGCATCCAATCTTTTGGAAGGTAAGGTATTGACGTCAGTGTTGATCAACTCTGGTCCTTTCGCTTGTTGGACGATCTTCCTAATGTTCGCGGGCGATTTCTTCCCATATGATAGGAATGCTTCAGGGTTACAGTATAGGAAAGCTTCGAATTCATGCAATTCGAAATTCATTATCAAGTTAGACAGACCGATATCCTTCTCTATTGCATGCTCCCGGGCAGTTACAGAGTCATAAATCGTTCCTGAGGTATCATATCAAATGGCAGACCGAACACCGGAGAATAATCTATCAATGTGGTGACGTGTTCGCTGGGGTGTTCATTACAGATGTTCATCAGTTCACGTTTGACCTGATTATATTAAGCAATCCCACCTTTATTCCCTCCGATTCCTCTGGCGGCCATTATGGTATAAACGGAGATGCCACGGCAACTTAGGAATGGGGCGAGGGGTTTTTCCACGAATTTTTTTCTGTATGTCCTTCGCAATATATGTACAGCCTGCTCACGGTTGACCCCCGAAGACATTCATTTTCCATACAGTACTCAATTCATATTCTCTGAGCCATTCTTTCAGCCTTTCGGAAGAAAGACGAGAATAGACGGAACCGTCGGAAGTCAATTCGGTAACGATTACATCGTCCGCGTCGAAATTGTCGAGAAGTTCAGTGGACTGAGTAGATATTATGAGCTGTTTTTCGGAAGACACCATGTGCACAAGTTCCGCAAAGACGGCGATTGCGTGGGGGTGTAGACCCAATTCCGGTTCGTCAAGGATGATCGTGGTAGGCTGTAGTGTGGAAGGTTGCAGGAGTAACGTCGCCAGGCATATGAATCTGAGTGTACCGTCAGATAGCAGATTGACGCCGAAAACCTCGTCCTGTCCGACCTGCTTCCACCTGAGACGGACAATCTCCGCATTTTCTGCATTGGGTTCCAATATGAAATCGTCAAAATACGGCGCCACCATTTTCACTACGTCAACAATGTCCTTGTAAGATTCTGGGTAGGATTGCTTTAGCATATAAAGAAAAGGTGCTAGATTAGATGCATCGTGGTGTAAGGATACTGTGTCGGATAGCATCCCGACTTGTTTCATCCCTGCGGTAGGAGTGGTATCATGAAAATGGTATACCCTCCACTTTTTGGCAGCCAGTACGGGTTTAACATAAGGTTCGATGTTATTGGGGACACCATTTTCGAACTCGGACTCATATCCGAACGGGGTTCTCGGAACATTCCAATGTCCCCCACTCCACCCATAAAATTCGTGTTTGAAAACTAGATTGCCTGCATCGTTGGGGACTAGTTTGAAACCGTAGGAATTATAATTGAAGAAAAACTCCATTTCTATATAATTAGTGGTTTTCAGCCCGCCATATACAAGAGCGGGCAAACCAGCTTTTCCTACTACTTCCTGCAGTTTCTTATCGATAATGTTCTGCAAGAATTATAATGCAGAGATAAAGTTGGATTTGCCGGACCCGTTGGGACCGATCAGGATATTGATGTCGTGCAATTCAATTGTGGAGTCCTTGATGGATTTGAAACCATGAATCTTCACACTCCTAAGTTTGACATCTTCCATTTTATCTATCTCCGCTGTAAATCATTAGAGTAATTGCTGTAATTGACTTATGAGCAATCAAAGTTACCTATGATATAACCTTCTATGATTACGTTCTCATCACAGGTATGGTTACCACGTTAGAGTGGTTAACATTGGTTATCTATAATTAATAAAGTAAATAAGTTAACTATAACAATTAATAATGCTATGTCGAATAACTGAAATATCATCAATCTTTCCTTGATTTATGGAGACCGATGTCGTCATAATCGGAAGCGGACCCGCAGGTTCTTCCGCCGCTTATCATCTGCGTAATACCGGCCTCAGAGTAATCCTCATCGAACGTCTCTCAGACAATCAATTCCAAAGATACCACCGTATCTGCGGAGCCGGAGTATCCTCCCATTCCCTCAAAGGCCTCGATATCCAGAAAGAAGAGATCCTTAACGATGTCCACGCCCTCCGCGTAAGATTCCCCGGAGACCATTCCGTCAATATCAAGATTAAAGGACACACCATCGACCGTCCCGCCCTTCTCTTACGTTTAAGACGCGAAGCATTGGAAAAAGGAGTCCAATTCATAAGAGATTCCGTTATATCCATCGAGGAAGACCAAGGATATCTCCTGAAACTGAATAATTCCGAGGATGTCCTTACCAAATACCTCATCGGCGCCGACGGAGCTTACTCCATTGTAAGGAAGCAGCTCTTCAAAACCACCCCGCAGATCATGATGAAGGTCGAAGAATATCATTCCGATAACAAAACTGAGGAAGGAATCCTCGATTTCGTCATGTCAGAGAGATACGCACACTTCTACCAATGGTATTTCCCTTACAGGGACGGAAGATGTACCGGAGCCATCAACGGATACGCAGAGAAAGAAGAGAACTCCGTACGCGGTGCAAGGACCATTCCTCTCGGTTGGGTCCCCGAGATCGTCAAAGGAAACGCCTTCCTGATCGGGGATGCCGCAGGCATGCCCAATCCCATGACTGCCGGAGGACTCCGTACCGCTTTCCTTTCCGCAGAAGCAGCTGTCAGAGCGATTATTAAAGATAACCCTCAATCTTATCAAAAGTGGTGGGAGCATTCGAAGATGTCCGATCGCAGATTCTCCAAGGCGCAGAAGGCCTTCGAGGAAATGTCCGACGAGGATCTCGCTGAGTTCGCGAGGTACTTCACCATGAAAGGGATCTGGAGGAACGGTTTCATCTCCTTCCTTCATCACCCGAAGCAATTGTGGCTCTACCTCGGATGCCTCATGAGTTACCGTCACGGATGGTAAGATTTTTCGGGGCATTTTTTGCTCTGTAAGTTAATGTATAATTAATTAAGTTAATTGCTTTACTATTACAATTAATTATACACTACAATATTGATGCTAATTACAACAGATTTTTGGATGTTTTTTGAAAGCTTTTTCATCATCTTCATGAACATTCTTTGGATCTCTCTCGACGTGTCCGATTTTCCTCTTGCTGCATTACTCTCTTTCAAAGAAGTCGATTTTTCTCGATTTCGAGTCGAAATTTTTTGCACGGAAACGGCCCTAAAATCGAATAACTCTATTCAACACTAGTATCAATACGTTTTGAACTTAAAATCGATTTAAACTGCGTTTCTGTGCAAATAACGGAAGATCGGATTTTTGGCTTATTTTTGCTTTGTTTCCGGCATCTTTTCTTTCTGTAATATGTTAAAAAATAAGTAAATAACGTATTTTGCTTAATTTATATCAGATATGAAATGCGATGTAATGATAAGGAGTAAAACCCCATTTTTGCACTCTGTTTTTGATGTCATTTTCATATGTGCAATAAATTATTTGAGTTAAGTATTATACTTAATTAATATCAATTACCATCATTACAATCAAAAACACAGTGCAAACATCAAAAAACAATCGATTTTTGATTTACAATGCATTTTTACCCCAAAATCCTACCTAAAAAATTCTGTTTCAAAAGTTTCAGCCTAAAACGAGATCGATTTCCGGGAGAATTTTTGTCGGTATTCGGGGAACCGTCGTTGACGGGTTTTGTATATACTTTTCTGAAAAGTATACATTTTTTCATCAATTTTCCCCTTTTTCCTCATTTTTATCCCAAAATCAATGCAATTCCTATGGATTCACTCAATCTTTCCACATATATTATTAATTAACTAAATAACTTAATTTACACAATTAATTGCGAATAGGGATTCAGTGGCAAAAATACTCTACGAGTACTCTCGAAAATGAGCTATCAGGGTAGCGCTCCTTGATCATAGAACAAAACCATCTCCCAAGAGGAAATCATTGACCAGGTTTAATCTCTTGATTCCATTGTTGCTGAGGGTAAGTGGATCCATGGAAATGATGTACTTGGGAAAACCATCCCTCATAGCTAGCAATGGTTCCTCTTCCCGTTTGACGACTTCGGAGTCCGGCATCAGATATGCTACCTGAACATACGCCTTCCTCATTCCGTCAGAAACGACAAAATCGATCTCCGCTTTACCTTTCCTTCCGACCAGTACAGAATATCCCCTCGATATGAGTTCGTTGTAGACGACGTTCTCTATCAGCATGCCATAGTCCAACTTGTCCTTTTTGCCCGAAACAAAAGTATGAAGAGCCAAATCAGCAAGATAGCTCTTGTAATGGATCTTCAGGACCTTCTTTCCCATGACATCATACATCATACATTTCGAGGCGATGTTGCTGGAGAATATCTCATTAAGATATTTTCTGACTGTATCCTTCTTGGTGGGGGAATCCTGTTTCGAAACAAAGTCGGTTATTGAGTCTATACTGATCTCCTGACTAGGTATCGATGAAATGAAAGCTATCAATCTTTCGAGAAGTTCCCTGTTTCTTACATTTCCCCTTTTAAGGATGTCTTTCTTGATGATCTCCTCTAGAATGGCAAAAACGTATCTCTCCTGTGCAGATACGGCGGGATAATCAAATCTTTTAGGCATCCCTCCGTAAATGAGGTAATCGGTGAAATCAGATTGGACATTAATTGGGATATTGTTTTGTCTGCGGTACTCTTCGACCTCCGAGAATGAGAACGGCAGGATTCTGAACTCGATGTACCTACCGGTCAATTTGGTTGTGAGTTCGCTGGACAGCAGATATGAGTTACTTCCGGTAATGAATACCGAAACGTCTTTTTTGCGATAGGACTCCACAACAGTTTCGAATCCCTCTACATTCTGGACCTCGTCAATGAAAAGGTACTTTTTCTTTTCACTGCCGGAGAAAGACTCTTCGATAACGCTGCGAAGCAGTTCGGGTGTCGTTACATTTTCGTAGATGTCCTCATCCAGATCCAAATAGACTATCGAAACATCTCCTGAATTGCGAGCATCATCAGCAATCTGTTTCATAATCGTGGATTTCCCGCATCTCCTTATTCCTGAAAGGACCTTTATAATGCCCCCGTCGTGTATGAACGGATCGATTACTGCAAGGTATTTGGTACGCTTCAATTCTATCATGACATAACATAGAACGTGTTTACTCATAAATAACCTTTTTGTGATATTCGCTAAGGGGTTATTTTTTGAATTTTACAAAAAATAACACCGTTCAAATAATTACAAAGGTGTTTTTTCAATGATGCCGATAATCACGGACCCCGTGAAGTAAGAGGTATAACATATACACCGTCTTCCCTCCGATACGCCGCAGAGATCGTCCCGCAAATTTCGCTAAGAATTCCGGGAGCCTGCCATTAGAATCGTCACGAATCAGGGACTCGATTGTTTTCAGTGATTCGGCACCGTCATCGATTTCTCCAGCTCCGATGCTGAAGCATGACGGTAGTTTTTCCTAGCCTCATGCCGGCGATTACCTTGACAAGATCGGTTTTCCCTGAGGCATCATCGAGGATTTACAGATAATCCTGTCTAATTATCTCCAAAATTTTCGAGATAATTTGTAATCACATAAATTTTCTCGAAAAAATTAGAGAAAATCTAAGACACTATGAGCAAACTATTCAGACACCGCGCTCAGTTAATGATGTATGAGGAACCATCCGCTCCCTTGTTGACAGTCTCGAAGGGGACGTTCTTACTGAGGAGCTTCTGCTGGATCACGCTGGCATGCACAGCAACGCCGGTGTTGAGGAACTGGTGTTCGACGAAGTCCTGTCCGTTGTCAGTCACATGGGGAGCGAATCCCAAAGGAAGGTGCTGCGTCCTGACCTGCATTCCCATCACCACACCGTTCACATCGAAGACCGGTCCTCCGGACTGTCCCCTCATGCCGGGGGTGGAGGTCTCGATCTGTTTGATGAGGATGTTGTCGCCTATCTTCTGCATCAGGGTGCGGGTGTAGATCCCATCGTTGGGGAAGGGCACCAGGTTCCTGACGTTCTGGTCGAGGACGAAGTTGTTGTTGATGAACTGCGGTTCGAGTTTGACGAAGGGGAAACCGATCCTGCAGAGACTGGTACCTATCTTGAGCGAATCGGCATCTCCGAAGACGGCAACGTTCTGAAGGAAATTGGCCGGCACGTTCTCCAGCTTCACGGCTGCGATATCAGCATCCATGAAGAGGTGGACCTGTGATTCCCTGATGCCGTCGAATCCCCACCAAATGGAGTGGTTGGTGATCCATTTGGGATCCATCTGAGCCTGATTCTGGCTGTCGGTTCCTTTTCTCTTGTTGTATTCCTCCATATGCTGTTTGTCGTAGAGGAACTTCTGATACTGCTGGAAGACGTGGGCCGCGGTGAGTGCCCATCCGTCCCTGCTGATGAAGAAATATGTCGCTACGTTGGAACTCAGGCTTCCATCCACGGTGCGGGTGGAGACCACCAGCGGGTGGGTGAACTTCATTGCTGTCTCACAGGCTTTAGCGAACATGTTTGACCCGAATGCTTTTCTGTTATTAGATTGTGTCCCGTTTTCCGTTAACCGCGCATATTCAGGGACCGAGACATCCTATCGGCACGACCAGAACACCGTTGTCAGTCACGGATACGTATCCGGTAGAGATCAACACCATCATGAAGGACGGTTCCCTGCCGCCGTTTTCTACCACGAGGTCCCGCAGTCTGAGGAGGTTGCTTTCCCCTTCAGGGATGTCTCCTGCCCCCATCTTCACCTCTATCGCACCCCATCTGCCGTCACGGAGCTCCACAATGGTATCCACCTCTAGATCGTTGGAGTCATGATAATGTCTGACTTTACCTCCGAGAGGTTCCGCGTAGACCCTGAGATCCCTTACGCAGAGGGATTCGAAGAAGAATCCGAAGGTCTTCATATCGGACATCAGTCTCCTGCCGTCAAGGCCGAGAGCGGCTGCGGCGAGGGATGGGTCCACCAGATGTCTCTTAGGGGTGGCCCTTATCGCTGTCTTCGATCTTACATTATGCGACCATGCGGGCACATCTTCGATGATGAACAGTCTGGTGAGCGAATCGATGTATTCCTCGACGGTGGTCTGGGATACCAAACGATCGCTGGAAATAACATCCTGGATGATCGATTTCATGGATGCCATGGTAGAGACGTTCCTGGCGTAGGAACGCATCAGCCGATCCACCGCCTCTATGTTCTTCTTCTTGCCGTCAACTTTGAACACATCAATCCCGATTGTGGCGTTATAGTAGTTCATGACCACATCCTGAGCATACTCACGGTCTATCCGCACACTTCTCGGCCAACCGCCTCTGATTGTCAGATACGCTATGTCGGACAGTGTATGCTTGGATTTCCCTGAAATGTCGTGATGGCCATCGAAGAGTGACTCGAGGGATACGGAACCGTTCGAGTCTCCTGATTCGAATAGTGACATCGGACGCATACGCATAGGCGCAATCCTATCTACTCCGGAATGACTGTATCCATCTTCCTTAGGAACGGATGATCCTGTGAGGATGAATTCTCCCATCGAATCACTGATATCCACTTCGTTTCTCACTGCATCCCAGAGAGAAGGGACCTCACCCCATTCATCGAGAAGGATGGGCCTGTTCGTTTTGAAGAGTTCAGAAGGTTTGGTTGCTGCCAGCATCCTCAGCGATACATTCTCTGGATCCTGCAACCGGTATTCGGTACGGCATTGACGTGCCCCAGTAGTGCTTTTTCCACATCCTTTCGGTCCGGTAATGTGTACCGCACCAGTAGTATGGAGCATCCTTTCCAACACCCTGTCCGCGATACGGGGCATGTATCCGTTTTTCATAATAATACAATGAAATCCTAGTATTTAATTACTATTAATTATAGTAATTTTTTACTATAATTATTGGTAATTTTTTACTATAATTGTTGGTAATTTTTTTACAATTATTATCGAGATTCAGTAGTGAACAAAGACGGTGTTTCATCCAATCCAGCCAATACTCTCCCGCTGACGAGGATCACCTCGTTTTTTTTCTGCAAACTCAACCAGTTCCTCTTCGAATCCCAATGCGGAGAACAGCACGAATGTAACATTCTCGCGGAAGCCCGCCGCTTTTGCTCTGGACACCAAAGTGTTGTATGCGCCGAACCCCGTGGGTTTTCTGCTGAATTTGCATTCACCTAATATCGTATGGATAAGGCCGTTTCCATCGGCGACTTTGGCCACGACATTGATGTCTGCATCGGTGTCATCGACCCTTCCCCACCACTGGCCGCGTTCGATGACTAAAGAATTGATTTGAAATCAATTTCTAAACTAATTGATTTGAAATCAATTTCCAAACTAATTGTTTATGAAACAATTAATCAAGCAAACAAATGGTTACGAGTGCGGCCGTTCTCCCCCCGGCCTTGGGATTCACTCGTCGTTCAGAGCATTGATCAGTTCGGGTTCCGAAAGCACAATCTTTCCGATGATGGCAAGGAAATCCTCATTCTGGGCGATGATGCTCAGCACCAGAGGGTTGTCCAGTGCGGCCCTTCCGATCTTGACGTACTTGCCGACCACGAGTTCCTTCGCGTAGGAGGTCTTCAGGGCCATGGCGTTCTGTTCGTCGGCCAGGTCGGATTCGCTCAGGGAGGGCAGGTAGAAATCGTTGTAGATACCGACCATCCTCTCGGGAAGAGAGGCGATGTCGTACAGGTCGCCGGTGAAATCCACGTTCCCGTCGATGAGGTCGTCCACGATCGATTTGTATCCCTTGATATCGTTCTTCAGGAACTCAATGAGCCCTTCGTAAAGTTCTGCATCCTCGGGAGAAGCCCCCGAGGATTTCCCAATGAGATCGTCGATCTCCATATACTTGCGTCCGATGACGGTACGCATGAGCCTGACTTGGCTCTCCACATCCATTTTCCCATCCATGGTTCGCACCAGCAGGTTTCCCTGCGTTTTACCCTATGTGGTTCATGTTTAAAAAACTATTTTTCTTTATAAAGAAATGAAAGAAAACCGCATAAATCGAAGAAAAACGATGGTTTCCGGCGGTATCCAGGACCGCCGGGAAGAAGGGTCAGTAGACCTTGTCGTGAGGCACTATCCTGGGGATTTTTCCGCAGAAGGGACATTTGTCGAGGACGATCTCATTGCCTTCTTCGTCGGCACCGAAGAGCTTGGGTCCCTCGAAGGTATCGTCGGCGTAGATGTCCTTGTTCCTCACGGCGTCGAGCATGGGCTTGCAGCAACAGGCCTCGATGTCTACATCGGAGATATCAAGATTGAGGATGGGCCTCGCATTGATGTTGGCGTTCCTCTGGGCGTCGATCTTGTCCTCTATACGGTCCGCATCGGTGTCGGCACCGCTGAAGTTGGCCGCCACACAGAATGCCATCATCTTCAGAGCCTGATAGAGATCCTGTTCCACACCTTTCCCGTATTCGTACATGAGCGCGAGATGGTAGATCGAATTGACATCCATCTTGGCGGCAGTCTTGGAGATTAGCTCGAAGGCCTTCTGATAATCGGTCTCCACACCGTCGCCGTTCAGATAGAGAATCCCCAGGTCCCTTACGGCAGGCAGATAATCCATGTCCGCCGCTTCCTTAAGCATGGCAGCACCTTTCGCGCTGTCCTGTATCACACCGTTGCCTACGACGTATGCGATGCCGGTGTTGTAAAGCTGTTCGGGACTCTTCTCTGAATCGCTCATGGGGGCTGAATCGGGGAGGTAGGATTTAACTACTTTCTATGCTGGCCAGCGCCTCGGCGGCCTCCTTGTGGCCGTTGTCGGCCGCCAGCTTGAGCCATTTCCTGGCCTCCTTGAGGTTCTTGGAGGTGCCGAAACCCTCAGCGTAGAAGCATCCGACCGCGAACATGGAGTCAACGATACCGAACGAAGCGGCCCTCAGGAACCACTCAAAGGACTGTTTCTCGTCCTTCCTGAGCCCCGGGCCCCCCTGGTAGTACAGGACCCCCAAACGGTCCATAGCGGGCGAATCTCCCTGCCTGGCGGCCATCTCGTAGAACTCCTTCGCCTTTCCGAAGTCGACGGCACAGCCGGAACCGGTCTCGTAGCAGGTTCCCGTCTGATATTGGGCGTTCATGTTGCCGGAATTGGCGGCGTTCTTGAACAGTTTGAACGCTTTCGTCTCATCCTTCTCCACGCCGAGACCGTTCATGTAGAGGTATGCAAGGGAATTCCTGGCCTCAGGATCCCCGGACTGGGCTGCGGTGCGGAATTCCTCAGCGGCCTTGGAATAATCCTGCTCCACACCGATTCCGTCCATGTAGGCCAATCCGGTGTACAGATGTCCTTCGGGAAGACCTGCATCGCGTGCCGCTCCGATATACTCCCAAGCTCTATCCTTGTCAAGATTCAGGTATTCACCTTCGAAATAGAGCTGTACCAACAGGATCTTGGCATCTGGATTGCCTTGTGCGGCGGACTTCTCCAGAAGATCGTATCCTTTCTCCTTGTCCATCTCGACAGCATGGCCGAAAACATATGCCATGCCGAGTGCGAACATGCCTGCGCTGTCGCCTTTGGAAGCGAGTTCCTTCACCTCCGCGAGTGAGACTTCTACCTCGCCGGAATCGGTTTCCATGACGAAAAGCTTGTCTTTCTCATTATCGGCGGGGTTCATAGCTCAGTAACCCCGCTGAAAAATTAAAATGTTTGTGGTTCATTAATTATTGCATAAGTAACGTTTTTTACTTAACTAATTGTATATAACAAAATAATACATATCAATATTCGTGTCCTTTGACCGATAGGATTTGGGCAAACGACTACACACATCAAATGGAGGTTACCGGCAATGCGTAAACTCCTTCTCTGATAGGATACATTTTTTCTGTCAGACACAGGATCCCTCTAGCAGTTATAGGATACTGAGTGGGAATCCCTTTTACAATTGCTTTAATGTCGTTCCAGCCGAACTGTGTAGCTGATTTACACTCAATCAATGAAACCTGCCCATCCTTAATCATCACCAGATCTATCTCAGCATCGTTGCTGTCGCGGTAATAGTAAAACGGGGAGTCGAGTTTGGCGTTACGATACGTCTTCAACACCTCATTCACAAGAAATGTTTCCACCATCGGACCTTTGAGATACCCTGCGATGAGACTCTGGACGTCCAATACTCTAGCTAGATAACATGCTAAACCTGTATCCCAAAAGTATAATTTGGGTCTCTTGATCAACCGTTTAACCGTTGAACGATCGGAATACGGCTGAAGCAGGTGGATGATGTCACCCGCTATCAATACTGAAATCCATGATTTCACTGTCTTCCCATCAATGCCGATATTCGAAGCGATTGTTTCATAATTCAGCTCCTGTCCTGTCAATGAAGCTAAAAGTTGCATGAACGAATGGAACTTCTCCTTGTTTTGAACGTTAATTATCTCCGATACGTCTCTGTCGATATAAGTGTCAACATAATCGGAATAGAATTCCTGCGTTGTCAGTTCCTTTTCGACTTCTGGTTCGGGGTAACAGCCTCTCAGAACCCTTTCAAAGAATTCCGATGCATTGATGGTTTTCTCGGCGGAACGTTTGGCCGCCTCGGTTATGGACATACTGAAAGGTATCTCTTCTCTGCCTAACATTTCGCTGAGGCTCAAAGGGGACATATTCAATATGGATATCCTCCCAGCCAGCGAATCCGAGATACCTTCCATGAGTTTGTATGCCTGACTGCCGGTGACGACGAACATTCCACGATTGTCCTTGCCTTCTGTAACTGCACGGTCAATCACAGATTCCATTGATTCCAGGAGTGCAGGGGCATATTGGACTTCGTCGACTATCAAGGGTGCGGGATGCATTTGTAGAAAAAGTTCTGGATCTGACCTAGCCATCGATCTGTCGTTTTTATCCCTTAAGGATACGTATTCGAATCCTAATTCATCCCGTAGTTTTAGGCAAAGTGTAGTTTTTCCAACCTGACGGGCTCCCGTTATTAGCGTGACCGGTCTGAGTTTGATGCTATGGAGAATCTGTTTGTAGATTGTTCTCTCTATCACGATATATAAATTAACTTTCGATTATTTATGTATTTTCGGAATTGGATTCCGAATTTGCATAAAATTACCTACCCGTATGGGAGTTTTCGGAACTGAACAAACCCATCCGGGCAGTAAAATCAACTCTTGGCCATGCGGTGCAGGGTCTTCAGCTTGCGTTCCATCTCCTCGTATTCGGGATAAAGGCGTTCCTGACGCTGGAATTCCGCATCATGGGGACGGCGGTTGAAGGGACGGTATCCCTGACGGAGATGCAGACATTCGTGGAACACGACGTAATCAAGGAGTTCCTCGGGAACGTTCGGGTCATCGAATACTGAGGAAATCACCACAATGCGGAACATCTGGGCACAGTATCCGAGTTTGGTGCGGTTGCTGCCCGTGGTCCAGGAGAAGATCGTATTGTCGATATCCTTGTCCCTGAGAAGCCCCCTATCAAGAAGTCTCTGCACCGAATCGTATAGGTTGCGATATTTTCCCGTGTCCGAGCGTGTCAGTCTGCGGGACCTTTTGAAGTATATGGGGCGCTTGCGGAGGATGAAATCCTCGGAACGCATGTAATCCATGTACTCGTCGCCGAAGACGTGGCGTCCTCCGAAGATGTAGGTGGAAGCACCCTTGAGGAACTGCTCCAGGACAATGTCAGGAGCATCATCGAGATAGTCGGAGACGTAGATCCACATGGAGGTCCCCCGGAATTTCCATTTGAAGTTGAATTCCTTGGTGGATATGAATCCCGCTTCCATTATCGTATAACCGCGGGATGAGAAAACGGATGCCGCTATCGCCTTCAGGCGTGGATCGTTCGCGATCGTTTCATTTCCTCCTGTTCACAAGGTCCTTCTGCTTCTGCTTCAGCTGCGGAACGTGCTCAGACCATACGTTACGAGTGTCGTTAAGGTCCCTGCGGGTATAATACATCAATGTCGAAACTGTTGAAGGCGTAGGGGTGAAGATCTGAATCTGCTCCGGATTGGTACGCAGTTCGTTATGTGCGAAACGCCCCAGTTCCTCCATACTGCGGTTGCCGCATCCGGGGTGGGCCGCCATGAAATAATAGGTCAGGAACTGTTTCTTTCCCTGTCTCTCGTTGGATTCGTCGAACATGTCCTTGAAATCCAGGAGGACATTCGGTCCGGGCTTGCCCATGAGGGCCAGGACCTCATGGTTCACATGTTCGGGAGCGAGTTTGAGCTGTCCGGAGACATGATCCTTCACAATGCAGTCGACATAATCCTGTCCGTGCTCCCGGTCGAAGATAACCATGTCGTGCCTTATACCGGATGTGACGAAGACCTTCTTCACCCCGGGTATGGATTTGATCCTGTCCAACAGCCCGATCTGACCGGAGTGGTCTATCTTCAGGGAAGGACATGGACGGGGATAGAGGCATCTGCGGTCCCTGCAGGCACCGTCCTTCAGTTTCTTTTTGCATTCGATGCCGTACATGTTGGCGGTCGGCCCGCCGACGTCGTAGATATAGCCGTTGAAACCCGGTTTGGAGGCTATCCTCTCCGCCTCCCTGACGATGGAATCGGGACTGCGGGATACGACGGTCCTGCCCTGATGGACGGCGATGGCGCAGAAGGAGCATTCCCCGTAGCATCCGCGGTGGGAGGTGATGGAGTTCTTGATGGTATCCATGGCCTTCACGATGCCGTTTTTGGCGTAATAGGGGTGTACCGCGTCCTCGTAATCGTATTCGTATATCCTGTCCAATTCCTCTGAGGTAAGCAGCCTCTGAGGAGGGTTCTGGACCAGGAACCTGTCTCCGTGGGCCTGGCAGAGTCCCTTGGCGGTCAGGGGATCGCAATTATGATAGAATGTGCGGAAGGCCTTGATGAACTGCTTGGAATCGTACCTGCAGTCCTCGAAAGAAGGAATGACATCATATCCTTCGCGGGGTTCTTTGGAGATGTAGCAGATTCCGCGGATATCATGCCAGTCCTTGCCGTCCCTCAGAGCGCGGGCCAGTTCCGCATTGGAAAGTTCGGCCATGCCATATGTAATGATGTCGGCCTTAGCGTCGAAAAGGACCGATCTGCGGAGAGAATCCGACCAGGCGTCGTAATGTACGATACGCCTGAGGCTCGCTTCGATACCGCCGAGGACAATGGGCACGCCCTTGGAATAGCGGCGGATGAGGTTGGAGTATGCTATGCAAGCACGGTCAGGGCGTCTGTTATTCAGCCCGCCGGGAGTGAAATCGTCGTCCTTGCGGAACTTGTTGGTGGGGGTGTAGTTGGCCACCATGGAATCGACGCATCCGGAACTGACGGACCAGAACAGTCTGGGAGTACCGAGACGCAGGATATCCCTGTCGGAGTCGGTATCGGGCTGGCAGATGATTCCCACGCGGAAGCCTTCGGCGATGAGATGGTGTCCGATCACGGCGCTTCCGTTGTACGCGGAATCGATGTAGGTGTCCCCGGAAACGAGGATCACATCGAGTGAGTCCCAGCCCCTGGCCGAGACCTCTGCCGCCGTGGTCGGTATGAACATGAATCAGTCTATAGAAACTCGATTTAAAGAAATATGGTACTATAACGAAGTGTGTGGAAATCGATTGGTTGATTGAGTTGTCTTTTGGTCAATCAGATTTCAGTTTCGGTCACTTTCGGTACTTTCGGTGACCTCCCCCTGTGAACTTTATATACTTCTAAACAACGTATGTCAAACGATGCCATATCGTACCGTGAAGATTCAGCTCTTCCCTAAACCCGAACAGGAGAAGAAGCTCTTACTGACCCTGCATGCCTGCAGGGCCACCTACAACGATCTCAACGAGTACTGCAGGGACTTCACTAAAAGATACGATGAATGGCGCGAGAGCATGGGTGTACAAGAGGGCGATGATGCTTCGCTGTACGAAACGGATACCAACCCTCTTCCGAGATTCCCTTCGGAATTCGAACTAGTTACCAAAGCGGGAGAGTTCAGGGAGATCAATCTCTGGAGGAGAGAGGCATACAGCGTGGCCGTAAGGGAGGTCGGATGCAGGATACACAGGGCATACCAGCGTTGGTTCGATTCTCTGGTCGATGATTCTTCCGCAGGTCTGCCGAGATTTAGATCGGAAGGAAAGTACGATTCGTTCACTTACCCTGCTTATGAACAATACTACTTGGATACCCAAGGATTATTCAAGGGAAAGAAACCGCGCATGTTCCTCGGAGGCGTAGGCTGGGTAAGGGCTTCCAATAACAGCATCATCAAAAGAGTTCCCACTAATTGCATGAAACAGGCTGTGGTATCCAGGAAGAAGATGGGAAAATCCAACAAATGGTACATCACGATCTTCTGCGAATGTCTCGAGATACCCGACAATCGTACCTGGTACATGGATGCGGAAACTCCCGACCCCGTTGGTCTCGACCTGGGTGCCAGGAGAGTGGCAACACTCACAGACGGCACGGTGGTCGAGAACCACCGTACCATGAGGAAGAACGAGAAGAGGATGGCGAAGATTCAGCGCAAGATCTCCAAGGCCGAGGAAGGTTCGGAGGAACGCAGGAAATATCTGGGTCATATGAATCATCTCCTGAAGAGGATCGAAGACAGCAAGAACGATCTTCTGCAGAAAGCCACGAGATCGATTGTTCAGAATCGCACGAAAATCTTCGTGGAGGACCTTTCCGTCAGAGATCTCCTCGATCTCCAAGACAACAAAGAAACAAGGAAACTGTTCCGCGATGCGAGCGCGGGGACGTTCATGAGACTGCTCAGATACAAGGGGGAGGAAACCGGGTCTGAGATAGTTCCAGTGAATCCCGCCTACACGAGCAGGATCTGCACCAAATGCGGAAGGCTGAACGAGCCGTTCAGCGAAGAGACCTTCCATTGCAGATTCTGCGGTTTCACCAAACACCGTGACGACAACGCATGCGAGAACGTACTTAGACGCGGGATGGGGTTCGACATCCTTGGCACGTCACCGATTGCCTGAATTACCGAGGCGGAAGCCGAAGTGCGAAAAAACTGTGACGGGTGTGAGAATTCATTTCCACACACTTCGTTATAGTACCTAGATTTCCTGCTGGATCCCCACAGTTTCTGAATTCCGAAAAAATGTGACATGTAACAAATTTTCGGAATAGGAATCCGAGAAGACGGATCAGAGCGCCATGCGCATGACGTTATCGTTGCGGATGACGCCGTCACCAATCATCTGCAGACAGCGGTAGTAATCGGTCATACCTTCACGGAGGTAGGCTTTGAAGGCCCTCTGGTTGTGATAGTACACGTTAAGATAGACTTCTGAGCATCCTTTCTCGCTCCTCTATTCCGAAAAAATGTGACATGTAACAAATTTTCGGAATAGGGATCCGAGAAGACGGTTCAGAGCGCCATGCGCATGACGTAATCGTTGCGGATGACGCCGTCGCCGATCATCTGTAGACAGCGGTAGTAATCGGTCATCCCCGCCCTAACGTAGGCTTTGAAGGCCCTCTGGTTGTGATAGTACACGTTGAGGTAGACTTCTGAGCATCCATTCTCGCGGGCTATGTCGAACATGCTGAGGAGTGCCTCGTGACCCAATCCCTTGCCTCTGAAACGGGGTTCCAGGTACAGTTTGTTGATGTAGAACCTGCCGTCGTCCTGGATGTGGTAAGAATAGAGCCCCAGGCGTTCGCCGTCCTTGTAGACGTATCCGAACTCGTAGCCGTGAGAGATGGATTCCCTGATGGCATCAGGATTGGTCCAGGCGGAGAAGATGTACTCCGCCTCCTCAGGAGGCATGAGCGGATCGAACACCTCGTGCCAAATCGGGTGCAGATAAGATGACAGTTCCTCGGCGTCCTGAGGACCCTTCCTTTCGAATTCCATCGGGTAGGAATCCGTTCTCAGGTACTAATAGTTCTGCGGTCAACGGCTCCGTGATTTCCTGGCCTGGCGTTCCATCCTCATCCGCCTGATGTCGACATTCATCACCACGATGGACAACGGAATCAATGCCATGCCGATGAAGTTCAGGAGCCCCAGACTCTCGCCGTAGATGATGTATCCCACGATGACAGCCGAAGGGACCTCCAGGATGCCTATGAGATTGGCCGTGACCGGCGAGAGGTACTTGAGGGAATACACCTGGAGGTAATAGGGGATCAGGGACATCAGCAGGGCCATACCCAGGATGTCCATTATCACATGGTCGGAAACGACCTTGCCGGGTATTGAGAACACATCAGAAAACGGCAAAGACACCAATGCTGCCGTGAGGAACACGTAGAGTATCACTGTGTTACCCGAATAACCCCTGTTCATCAGCAGTTTGTTGCCTACGGTATATCCCGCGAAGGTCACTCCGGCAATAGCCGCAAAGCTTATTCCCAGGAGATCGAAATCCACGTCCTCCGACAGGACCCCCGTGACGAGAATGCACCCGACGAACGCCATGCAGACGGCGAGCACCTTTCTGGCGGTGATGACCTCGCTGAAGAGTATCATGCAGAAGAGCAGCACCCAATAGGGGGAGGTCATCTGCAATACGGTGGACAGAGACAGATGGATGCGGATCTGGGCCTCGAAGAGGAAGAAATCCGACAGGATCCTGATGGCCCCGATGAACACGAACAGCCACAGGTCCTTCTTCTTCACAGCGAAGCTGGAACGGTCGAATATAGCTAGGAGGACAGCCAGCACGATCCCGCCGATGAGCATGCGGATGAAGGCGGTCTGCATGGCGGTGAAACCGTCCGCGGCGAGGTTCCTGGTGTACATACCGATGAAACCCCATATGGCCGCCGAAAAAGTCATGGCGGCGACTGCGGAACCTGCTTTGCTGTCCATGAAAGACCTCATTCGTCGAATACAGGCCTGATGGCGCGGAGCCTCAGGGTGCAGAGGAATCCGCACAGAAGGAAGTAGAATCCGTTCAGGTTCCCGATTCCGCACAGTCCGCCCATGATGATGGTGGACGCCAGACAGGAGTAGAATGATACGTTGAAGTAGCGCCTCTTGAGAAGGGTTGCGAGGCTGACCGCGGCGGCGGCACAGCTGCTCACGAAGAGGGCGAGTTCGAAGGGAACGACCTTACCCAGACCCAGGATGCCGTTCAGAGACTCGACGTAACCTCCCATGACGGAAAACAGCGCAATGGAAAGGATGGCGGACAGGACAACCCAGATTATGAGCATGAAGACGGTGAAGGACCTGTTGCTCTCGAGGATCTGCTGCTGGAGGTTCTGTGCCATCTCGGCATAGGCCTGCTGCGCCCTCTGGATCTGCTCCGCCTGAGCTTCCGCCTGCGAATCAGTGCGGATGTTCGCACTGCCGGTGGTGGAACGCGGTTCCGCACGGTATTGGCGTCCGCAGCGGGGACAGAATCCGTAATCCTCAAAGAACTGGTAGCCGCATTCGATGCAGTATCTACCTTCACTTGCTTCCATCGTAACTTCATGGGGATTTTTCCTAAAAATAGGTAACGATGGAAGAGCGTTAAATCCCTGTTCGGGATTGTCGTCACCATAACAGGTGATTCGAATGCAGCAGATGCAGATGCAGGATGCCTCGGCGATGCAGGATACCCTCGCCAAGGCGGTTTCGAGGATGCAGGACCTCGGTGCGGAGTTCGCGGATGCCAAATCCCAGACCGTGAGGACGGCCGGAGTCAGTTCCATCAACGGAGGCCTGAGGCAGCTCGTAAGGAAGAGCGTGGGAGGTGTCTGTGTCAGGGCTTGGATCGGCGGCAGATGGGGATATGGCAACGTCTCCTCCTTCGACAGCAGGGCCGTGATGCAGGCGGCGGAGGAAGCCGTGAAGAATGCCGCAGGAGACAGGAAATCCGATCTGAAACTGGAGCCCTCGTCGGTAGTGAAGCACATGAAGGCACAGGTCAAGATACATCCTGACACGATCGATCTCGATGACAAGATCGAAGTGGCCCGCACCCTCGACAGGGCCCAGACCATCGACGAACGCATCGTAAACAGCATCGGCAGCTATTCGGAGGAGATCAAAGACAACTGCCTCGTCAATTCCGCAGGTTCGGATCTTTCCTGGCAGGAGGTCAGGACCCTCGCCCGTGCCATGTCAATAGCTTCCGACGGGACTTCTATGGAACGCTACTACGACGGTCCCGACAGCACCAAGGGATTCGAGGTAATCAGGGAGACCGACCTTGAGGCTTTGGGACACAGGACCGCAGAGGAAGCCATCAAATCTCTCTCCGCAGTAAGGTGTCCATCCGGGAATCTTACGGTGGTCTCCGACCCCATGATCACCGGCCTGCTGGCACATGAAGCGATGGGACACGCATCGGAGGGTGACGAGATCACCAAGAAGAGGTCCTTCCTGACCGGCATGTGCGGAAAGAGGGCTGCCTCCGACATAGTGAGCATGTACGATAACGGAACCGTTCCCGGAGCCCACGGAAGCATCCCCTTCGATGATGAGGGAACACCTTCGTCCTGCACCAAGATCATCGACCACGGAGTCTACACCGGATACATGCACACCCTCGAGACCGCTTCCCAGCTGGGAGTGGCACCCACCGGCAACGGAAGGGCCGAGAACTTCGGCAAGAGGCATTGGGTCAGGATGACCAACACCTACTTCGGTCCCGGCGAATGGGACAAGGACGAGCTTATCGCCGAGACCAAGGACGGTATCCTCACCGACAAGATGGTCAGCGGTATGGAAGACCCCGTCGGAGGCTGCTTCGAGGCCAAAGCACTTCGCGGCTACCTCGTGAAGAACGGAGAGGTGCAGGGACTAGTCAAATCGTTCACCCTGACCGGGAAATCCGTGGATATCCTGTGCACCGTGGATGCCCTGTCGGACCAGGTAATCCTCGACGGAGGAATGTGCGGAAAGGGCATCGAAGATTGGGTAAGAGTATCATCGGGAGGGCCGTACATGCGTGCCCGCATGATTGTGGGGGGAGGCCAGTGACCGGCTACATCGGCGAGAAGGCCATGCAGGCCCTGAAGAACTACGATCAGTCCGAAGTCTACGTATCGGACACCGTGGTGAACACGGTCTACATCGACAACTCCGAGATCAGCAACGTGGAGACCAAACACGATGTGGGAATGATGTTCAGGATGACCAAAGGCGGAAAATCGGGAAAAGCTTCCGTGACGCTCAGCGGCCCCGATGCGGAATCGGAATGCATCTCCATGGCGGATTCCGTTTTGAAGTTCTCTCCCGTTGAAGAAGACCTCAATCCGTTCTCATATCCGTCGCAGGCCAAGATATCCCAGCCCGATATCTTCGACAGGAAAGTCGAGAACATCACCGCCGACGAACTCAGGGAGCTCGCCAAACGTGTGATCTCCGCATGTTCCGACTTCAAAGATGCCAAAGTGACCATTCCCCGCGCTCAGATCAGGGTGGCCACAACCAGCACCCATACACTGAATTCCAACGGTGTGGATACCGAGCACAGGAGCACCCTCGTCTACGGACATTTCACCTCGATGTGCGTCAGGGAGCACCCCGGAGAGGGCATCGAATTCTTCCACGGCACCCATCTCGACATGGATCCGGAGGCTATCGGCAGCAGTATCGCATCCAAAGCGTACAATGCAGCGGTCTGCACCGAATTCAAAGGCCACAGGAAGATGTCGATGGTACTCACGCCTCAGGAAGGCTCTGAGATGCTGTTCTCATCCGTGGGCGATGCCATCGACGGAGAGAACGTCAAGTACGGAAGGAGCAGGTGGAAGGATTCCGTTGGTCAGGAGGTCGCTTCGTCGGCCCTTAACATCTGCGACGACCCCACCTCCAATGCTCCCCTGTCCTGCGTATTCGATGATGAAGGAACCGCCACCGAGAAGCGCCCCATCGTAGAGAACGGTGTCCTCAGGGGATTCCTCCGCGACACCTTCTGCGGAAACAGCACGGGAAACGGCATGAGGAGGTCCAGCGTAGAGGCCCAGGGGGCTTACGAGAGGACTCCTGTCATCAAACCGCTCAACCTCACCGTGAAACCGGGAAGGTACTCCTTCGACGAGATCGTATCCCAGCTTGACGATGCCATCATTGTCGAAAAGTTCGCCAGCCCCGAGGCCGACGGACTGACGGGAAGATTCGGACTGAACGTCAGATGCGGACACATTGTGCACAACGGGGAGATAACCGGCACCGTGAACAACGCTCTTCTGATGGGCAACATGTACGACTGTGTCAGGAACATCTCGATGATAGGCAACGATTCCAAGCAGACCGGAGTCGTGAATCTGCCTACCATATGCTATGAGGGGACCGACATCACAGGCAACTGAGCCCCCATACCAATAGAAAAACGCTTTATTGCGCGCGGGTATAGAGGACGTGAGGAGACCGTCATGATGGCGAAAGGAACGATGATACTCGTATTTGCGGCAGTATTTGCCGCAGCATTCGGTTTCATCGCCATGTCGGATACTTCGGATGCCGCACCCGTAGTCGGACCCGACGATTGCCAATACGAGCTGAACGGTACGGAGGCCACTTTCCTCAAGTCTCCCGAAGGTGCCGTTTCTGTCGATGTCCCGGATACTGTGACCATTGACAATGTCGAGTATACAGTAACCGCGATAGGACCCGAAGCGGTACCCCCCAGTGCTTACGTCCTGACGATAGGTATGAATGTGAAGACCATCGACAGTTCCGCACTCGACCGGACTAACAAACTCGAAATGATCACGGCCGATACCGAGTACTTCTCAGATCAAGGAGGAATCCTGTACACTGCTGACCATTCCAAACTGGTCTTCTATCCTCAGAGCAAGACGAATGACACCCCATACATCTCGAACGATGTCAAAGAGATCGGTGAGAAAGCATTCTCCTATGCAGATGCAGTGACTAAAATTGAAATACCCGAAAGCGTGACACACATCGGCGCATATGCATTTCAATTCTGCACCCAACTGACCACCGTCACACTTCCGGCAGGACTTACCGAACTCGGTGATTATGCATTTAGGGGGTGTTTCGATCTCGTGGAAATACCGGAACTTCCAGAATCCTTGAATTCCATCGGTGAGAACGTATTCAAGGATTGTACCAAACTCCAGATCGTGGACATTCCCGAAAGTATTACCGCAATCAAAGCTTCGGCTTTCAGCGGATGTAAAGGCATATCCTGCGTTTCCATAGCCGAAGGCGTCAGTGTGGATCCTGCCGCCTTCCCCGGTTTCATGTTTTATGCAACAGATGGTACTGAGCTTACTGGCAATGGCCTGGCGGGCATTCTCTTCTACGGTTCTGGTACCGAAACCAAGCTCTATGATTCCCGCACTGGTTTCACCATTACTTTCGATAACGGATCGGATTGGGTCTCTTCGAAGAAGATGACCACGACCGCAGACGGAAAACTGCCGTCCTTCCCGGAGTACGAGGGATTCCTCTCGAAGTCTCACGCATGGTATGACAGCAAAGGCGAAATGGTGGATGAGAATACGGTCTTCACCGAGGACTGCACCCTTCATAGCAGCCATACGAAACCTGATGACCCGTCTGACACCAAACCCGACAATCTGCTTATAGGAGCTGTCGTCATCGCAGGATTGGTGGCATTGATCCTTGTCACCATCATCTATTCGCCGAAGCGTATGTGATCAGTGCATCGCATTGATGTTCTGGTCTGCGGGTTTCCTGCCTTCGGAGAACATCTCCTTGATTCTTCCGAAGATCTCCGACGAGAATCCTGCCCACCATTCGGGATCGTAACCGGTAAAACGCATGGTGATCTGCCCGGGTTTGTATCCGATGGAAACGCTGTCCTGGGAATCGACATCTTTGACGGCGGGACCCGGAACCTCTCTGAACCTGGAGAATACATCGTATTTCAGGAAGATGTCCTGCAGGGATTCCCAATCCCCGTCAGTCATGAAATAGGTCCCGTCCTGGTCGTACCTATCGAAGAGATTGTAAAAAGTGAACGTCCTTTCCATGTAATCGGCGATAACGATGGGGCAGGCTTCTCCTTTCTGTTCCACGACGGTGAAGTTCCTGAAATCGGGGATTCCGGGTTCGAGCTGCCTGCGCTTCATCCTCATGAAGGCGATCATATCCTTTTTGAAGGACTCGAACTCGCGGGGGAACTTGTTGTATCCCTCGGTGAGGGTGTGCTTGCCGAGGACATGGATCTCGAGAGACCAGATGGCCCCGTCCTCGACCGAGTCGTTGACATAGGCGGCATCCCACTTGTCTGCGTGAGCCTCCTCGATGATCATCATGAGCTTGTCCCAATCCCCTTCATCCATGATGTAATCCCAGCGGAAGTCGGGAATGGTATCCTCCATGCCGAAGAAACCGTAGCAGCGCAACAGGAGCTTGCCTGTGCTCTTCTCGGCTGCGACCTGTATGCAGTGGGTCTTCTCCTGGAAAACGAAATTGAAGCGGAGGATATCGCTCATGCACGTTAATCGAAACATGAGTATATAAATGGAACCTGGTTGTTTTGTATCGGAGTTGGAATCGTCCAGTTCATATAGTGTCGCACATATCACCCCGACGTGACCGAAGCGTATGATGAATCGTATCAGAGGAAACTCCTCATCGCAGTCTGTCTTGCGACGGTCATCACACCTTTGATGAGCACCATGATGAACCTCTCCCTGATATCGATCGGAGAGGATTTCGGAGTGGGTTCTCACGCTCAGGCTTATGTGAACACCGTGTTCCTGCTCGGATCGGTGGTCAGCATGGTCCCGGCCGCCAAATTTGCCAGTATCCGCGGTATGAAGAAGGTGTTCCTGCTCGGTCTCTGCATCTGCATGGGAGCCAGCATCCTATCCATCCTGAGCCCCGAATTCTGGTTCCTCCTCCTGATGAGATTCACCATCGGTTTCGGTTCTGCCATGCTGGCGGTCACATCAGTCGCCATGCTGACCTATGTCTTCCCCGTTACGCATCGCGGGAAGGTGTTGGGAATCAACACTACCTTCGTATACCTGGCTCTATCGGTAGGGCCCACCATAGGCGGTGTCATAACAGATACCCTCGGGTGGAGGGCAATCTTCGGTCTGATCTTCATCCTCAGCCTGGGGGCAGCGGCTTACATGGTAAGGCTGGAGGGGGAGATAATCCCCATGCCGGGAGAGGGTATGGACTGGTCCGGTTCCGTTCTCTGGGGAACTATGATCGTGGTCCTTATGATGGGATTCGTCAACATAACCCAACCCTGGGGACCATACCTGGTCATCGCAGGCACCCTGCTTCTCATTGCGGTATGGTGGCATCTCAGACACAGCGACAAACCCGTGCTCAGCGTGGGTATGTTCCACCACCGCCTGTTCACCCGTTCATGCGTAGCGGCTTTCCTGAACTATGGTTCATCGTACTGCATCGCGTTCTTCCTTTCGCTGTATCTTCAGAGTGTCGGAAAGATGACCGCCACTGAGGCGGGAATCGTCATGCTCGTACAGCCCCTCTTCCAGGTGCTCCTCACCATGAAGATGGGAGAACTCTCGGACAGGATGAACAACAAGATCATCCTGCCGATGCTCGGTTCGCTGGTAACGGGACTCGGAATGGCCCTGTTTATCCTGCTGAGAGTCGATTTCGATCTGTATTACACCATAGCGGTCATGGCCACCTGCGGTATCGGACTTGCCATGTTCTCCGCTCCGAACAATTCGCTCATTATGTCATCCGTACCGGGACCGCTCAAAGGAGAGGCCTCCGGAATGCTGGCCGTTGTCCGCCAGAGCGGCATGATGATCTCCATGAGCATGGCGATGGCCTCCATCGCGATAGTGATGGGTTCCATGGACAATCTGGGGCCCGACACCCTCGGTTCCTTCGTGGCCGCGATGCACATGACCTTCACGGTATGTCTGTTGATGAACATACTCTGCTTCATTCTCTGTGCGATCAAGATCAGCCCCGACACGGAACTGAGCTGATCAGTGCCTGGACTGGACACGGGCTGCCTTCTGTTTGGCGACGTTCTCCTGAACAAGAGAGAAGAAGATGACGTTGTGGACCGGGACCATGGCGGTGATGATGGGCACTTTGTAGTACATGAAAAGAGGCCATCTCGCGAAATACGAAACGGGTACGGAATAACCTTCTGCGATCTGCCACTCCCCGCTCTCGGTCAGGTCTCCGGGATTCTCAAAGGCGTACCTGAAGTCGGAGTAGACCTCGCCCTTGTCACGGATGGCCTTCTCCACCGAGAGGATCTCGTCGGCGACCTGGAGCATGCGGTCGTGTCCGGCGGCGAGTTCCATCTGAACGATGAGGTAGTTCCTGCCTGGCAGTAAAACATGGTCGTGTACAGCCTCGTAGAAGGGATCCACGGCCTCGAGGACCTTCAGCAGGTCCTCAGATACCTCCATAGGGTCGAATAGGCCTCCGTGGGCACTGAGATAGGCGTTGATGGCTTCCACATCCTCCCTGCGGGAGGTGGCTCCGCTGAAGGTAGGGGTCTTGCCGGTGCGGTCGAACTCCCCCAGGGCCTGCGCAACCAAATCGATGGAACGGAGCATCGATTTGGTGAAGAGATCCGTTATCTTAGATTCGAAACCGAAACCTGCGAGGAACTCGCGGCAGTCATCCTTGAGGAGCTGCACATAGCGGTCATAGAAATCGGCTGACAGGGGTTCTCCGGCGGATACCGCATCGAGCGCTGCCTTCATGTGATGGGCGCATCTCTTGAAGTTCACCGAGCGGTAATGGGATTCGCTCCTCTCGAGGATGTTCCTAACGGTCTCCGGCAGCCAACTCTGTTCCTCAGCCATCTTATCGTATCGTGAACCGTAACGCCGTATTTATAGCCCGAGTTCGTCAGTTATCAACGAGATGACTGTCGCACTACTGTGCCGGTGCACCTCGGGGCGCCCGGCTATTCCGTCCCTTAGAGCCGGGACAGGGATGGCCGGCCCATCCCTTGGATCTTCAGCCTGAGGGCACGTTGGAATACGTTGCGGGATGCATTCACGTCCCGGTCCTCCGTGTACCCGCAGTGCGGGCACTCATGCACCCTTATGCTAAGACCCTTCTTCACCATGCTTCCGCATTTCGAGCACAGCTGCGACGTATCCTTGGGAGGCACAAGGATTATCTCGCGACCGGCGCTCGAAGCCTTGTCCTTTATCCTTCTGGTTAGTGCTCCCAGGGATGCGTCGTTGTATCCGTTGGTCATGAACCTGTTCTCCGATTTATTGCGCAGGGCCTTGACCGACAGATTCTCCATCCCGATGAAATCGTGGTTCTTCACGATGTACGCCGAGATGTTCTCTATGTTGTTCTTCCTGTGGTTCTCTATCTTCCCGTATGTGTGATTGAGTTTCGTCTGTAACTTATTGTAATGCTCGGAGCCGTACAGGGCACAGCTCATCTGCTTCTGGATTTTGGCGACCTTCTTGTACATCCTGCTGAAAATGCGGTCGTTAGGGAATTTGGTGCCGTCGGAAAGGGCGGCGATATTGGAGATGCCCAGATCCACACCCACGGGTCCTTTAACAGGGTCAGTGTAGGGCTTGGGTGTCTCCTCGTAGGTTATGCAGGCGTAGTACTCGCAGTGGCTGCCCATGTCCTTCCGTTTGATCGTACAGGTCTTGATCTTCCCGTCGATCCTTGTCTCCTGGTTATAGCACCTGATGAGCCCGGGGACTTTCCCCAGCCTCAGCATGCGCCTCTTCTTCCCGTTGCGCTTTTCGGTCACTATGGAGAAATCCCTCTTGTACACAGGGTAGGTGTATGATCCCGAACCCCCTCCAGTACGGAATCTGGGGAAGTGGTCACCGCGCATCCAGAACCTGTAAGGTTCGAAGGTCAGCGTCCCGCCTTCTCTCTTGTGGGTATCCAAAGTTTTCTTGCAGGCCCGGAAGACCTGCACGGAGGTGGCCATGAAGGTCATAGCCAACGCTTCCCCGAGGAATGGCGAATTGTTCCTCATTTTGGTGGTGAGCTTGTTCAGGTCGAACACCGAAGGCAGTTCGTCGGTTTTATTGTACACCTGCTTGCAAGCGGTCACCAAAGCATTGAAGACGTAGCGGTTTGCCTCGATATTGTGATCAATCACCTTCCTCTGAGCGGAATTCGGTTCGATGCGTACCTTCAGCGTCTTCATGCGTGAAATCACGTGATGTCGGCTATATAAAGTTAAGAGGGGGAGGTCGCCGAAAATACCGAAAGTGACCGAAAGTGAAGGGATTTTCCTGTTTTTGTCATTTTTTGCCCATCCTGAGAATAACCCTCCCCTCCTCTTCCGTCCGTCAGGCCGAGAATCTGCACGACCGGACTCTTCTCCGTACGGGCGGTCTCGCCGTTATTCCGGTATTGTTCATACGTCTGAAACCAGCTTCGTTCTCACTTAGCGAATCGGTATACCCAGACCGTTGAAATCAGGCCCGTTACGGAGAAAATTCCCATCGTTTTTGGTGCTTTTGACAGGCATTCCGTTCTCACTTAACTGAAATCGGCCCGGATACCGTTCATGAACTCCTCAGGAATCTCCCGAAAGCGATAACTGAGAACGAGACCGACCCATCCGGAAACCGTATTTCTTCCCAAAATCTGTCGGAGTTTCCTCCATAAATGTCGAACTCAAGATATAGTGCGTCTGCGATGGACATGCATGTCGCAGCCCGACCTCGTGGTGAAGATGACTCCCAAAGAGAAGACCGCATTGGCCAAGACCTGCAAGGCCGTCCTCTCGATGAAACAGGAGAATCCTGAGGTCAGGCCCGTGAGCTTCTTCACCGATTGCATCGAAGGCGAGTTCGACAAACTCGGTTGGGTCGTCGTGCCTCCGGTCATGAGGGAATCGAAAGGACCTTCCGACAGGGTGTTCACCCGTAATGCTTCCTGGGATGAGGACCAGCTCGGTGCCACCAGGGATAACGAACAGCTCTACCGCGTGAAGGACGGTGTCGAACAGCGCAGGGTCGGAGGTGTCTGGGTCAAGAGCCTCGGAGTCACCACCGGAAAGAGTTCCATATCCGCCCACGTCCACATCTTCGGACACAAGGACGGCATCGTCAGGGAGAGTCTCGGTTACATCGAGACTTACACTTCGGCTGATGAATACATCCTCGCGGTGCACACCAAATACGGTCCCGTGCCCAGAAAGATCAGGGTCGTGACGGAAGGCTCAGATTGATTTCCCCATCCTGTAAGCCTGCTCCTCGAAATCGGTTCCTTTGAGACTCTCGGGATCCGGGACGTTGTAGGCGTTGACCATACCGATCTTCTCGCATCCCCAGTACTCGATGAGGGAATCGAACTGTTTGACGGCTGCACAGGTGGTGGATAGTTTTTCCTCTGCGGCGGCGGTGATGAGACCGATCTTCGGCTTATTCTCCATGAAAACCTTGTCGAAGCTGAAGAAACGGTCCATGACCAGTTTCATCTGCGCCGTGACCCCTGCATAATAGATGGATGACACGAATACTATGGCCTCGGCTTTCCTGACAGCTTCCTCGACCTTGTGCATGTCGTCGGTCCATACGCATACGCCGTGGCGGAGACAGTTGTTGCAGGCGATGCAGGGATTGATCTTGAGACGGGCGCAGTCCACCGTCTCGATATCGTGACCGGCCTCTGTGGCTCCCTTCCTGAAAGCGTCAGCGAGTTTCGAGGATGTTCCATTGGGATGGGGGCTGCCGGTGAGCACGAGTATCTTCATACGTAGCAGATGTCCGATATCGCTTAAAGCGGTTTTCCCAAACGGGGTTCTATGACGTTTTATACGGGTGCATCCATGAAGGTTCATGCGTTCTTCCGATGCACACCTGGAAAAGGCCCTTGACGAGTACAACGCCAAGGTCTCCGAACTCGAGGATGGTAACGATATGCCTGCGCTGCTTGATGCATACATCAACCGCGGCTGCGTACTCTCGATGCTTGATTCCACGGTGTCCGCCATATCGGACTTCGACAGCGCCATCGACATCATCGATGAGCTCGAAGAGAACGGTACCGCAGTGGATCCGGGATGCATCTTCAAGGTATACACCTCTCGCGGAGAACTGATGAGCGACGGTACCGGACACGACATGAGCCAGGATTACAAAAAGGCGGCAGAGGTACTTGACAAATTGGAGCCCGGCTGCAGATATTACGACGTCAGGAACCTGGTAACCGCATGCCTTACCTGTGCCCATGACCTCATCGATGCGGAACTGCCCGATTATGCGGTCCCGTTCCTCGAGAAGGCCCTGAAATATCTCGATCCGGCAGGAGATATCCCCTCCCGCAACAGATATACCGAGACCAAGAACCTCCTCGGTCAGGCACTGGTGGATTCCGATCCCGACCGCGCCTTCGAAGAGTTCTCGGACGCACTGAAAGTAGCCGATTCCCTCTACACCTCGGCCGAGCTCGAAGACGAGAGCCAGATCGTTATTTCCCTGTACTTCTTGGGGGAGATATGCCGCGACACCGACCGCAGCAAGGACAAGTACCTATTCTACCGCGAGGAGGCTATCCGCGTGATGGAGGAGATGAAAGCCTGCGGTACCCTCGACGACGAGGAACTCCTTTCAGATCTCCATGGAGAGGTCGCCGGGATTTACATGGGAAAAGGCGACATGGCCACCGCCGAAAAGCATCTGCTCAAACAGGTCTCGTACAACCTGAACGGCTCCACGGAGTACATGCGGGACAACGGCATCGATCACTGATCGGAGTTCTTCAGTTCGGTGTAAGTCTTCAGGAGCTCGGCCGCTTCCTGATGGCCGGCCTCGGCTGCCTTCTTAAGCCATTTGGCAGCCTCGCGCTCGTTGTTCTTGGTTCCCTTGCCGTCGCCGTACATCACTCCCAGGGAGTACATGGCATCGGCGTATCCGTTCTTGGCGGCGAGCTCGTACCACCTGAGGGCCTGGGCATAATCCTGTGCGGTACCGACCCCTTCCTCATAGCAGACTCCGAGGTTGTACTGGGCTGTGATGTGACCCTTGTCACCGGCCTTGAGGAACCATTTGAACGCCTCCGATTCCGATTTCTTGGCACCGTAACCGTTCATGCAGAAAGTACCCACGGTGTACTGTGCCAGAGGGTATCCCGCCTCGGCCGAGGTGAGCACAAGGTTGTAGGCATAATCGTCGTTCCTCTTGACGCCCTCTCCGAGATGGTACGCAAGACCCAGATTGTACTGTGCGCGGAAGTTTCCGCGGTCGGCGGCACGTCCCCACCACTCCACGGCCTTGGAACGGTTCTCGGTGGTTCCGAGACCGTCATGATACATCATGCCGGTGGCGTACATGGCCTCGACATGGCCCGCCTCAGCGGCACGGAGGAAGCTCTTGAATGCGGACTTGTACTCCTTGTGGTCATAGGCACGCTTGCCTTCAGAATAATCCTTGGAGCCGTCGCCGGAACTCTTCCTGCCGAAACCGAACATACAGAGCGATAGTCGCCTGCGGATTTATACCTTTGACTGGAAGAGGATACCGCAGTAGTTACCGTCGAAGTTCCTGGAAGTGCAATTGATGTACAGGAACTCGAGGGCGGAGATGGTGGCCACCCCGCAGACCAGATAGACCACGACATCGAGATCCAAAATCCTCAGCAGGAAAGGTGAAAGGAAAAGGAACAGGCCGGCCGCCTTGTTGAAGTAGGTGTGGACGAAACCGGGCTCGGAGAACCTGCCGGAGCCGATTCCTATTGAAACCAATCTCATGGCGGCGATGGCGGCTATCCACCAGATCATCCACTGCTCCCAATCGAGATTGGGGATGAGACACAGCAGGAGAACTACAGCCAGAACCGCATCGCAGCTGCTGTCGAGAGCTTTCCCATAACTCGAGATACCGAACCTGCGGGCCAGGAAACCGTCCACCAGGTCGGTGGAAGCTATCAGTGTGAAAGCGATGAGGAATTCGTCGGATAAAGGTTCCAATAACAACAGCAGTAACGATGCTGCTGCCCTCGATACGGAAAGGATATCGGGAACCTTGAACTCCATAAAGGCTGATATGTGTATGAATTAATACGTTTTCGAGCGAACCGTCTTCTTTTTAAAGCCGTAGGGACATGATTGAGTTATGTTAAGCCCGCTGGATGTGCCTGATTCCTTCACTCTGAGTTCTGTGACAGGGATTTTCGAAATGCAGCGCATATCCGCGACCGAATTCGAGGGCAAGGCCAATTCCTTTGTGCTCGACATAGACCTCGTGGTCCGTTCCGATGCCACATCGGTTACCGCCGCCCTTTCCGGGGATGTGGGAAGGGAGAGCTTCGGTACGGTCTCCACCGAAGGGAAGGTGTCCTTCTTCGGGGATGTGCTCTCGGTCATCTCCTCATGGGTCGATCACGTGGCGGCGGAGACGATCGAGGATTATGCGTCTGATGTCAAATATCTCGACACACCCGACGGAAGGATAGCCTACTGGGGCTACAACACCCACCTGAGCGGGGTTCCCGCGGTATTCGTCCACGGCGGACCGGGCGGCGACAGTAATCCCGTGAAAGCCCGCAGGCTGATGCTTGACAGACCTGTCTACCTATTCGATCAGATGGGCTGCGGTATGTCCGACCCGATTAAGGATTTCGATGCCTGGAACATTAACGATTACATCAGGCAGATGGATTCCGTCATCTCCGAGATAACAGACGGAAAGGTCATCCTCATCGGAGCCTCATGGGGTGCAGGACTGAGCCTCGCCTACGCATCATCGACCGATTACAGGAGGGTCGCGGGCATGATCCTGATCTCCCCCTTCCTGAGTACCGCGAAGTGGAACGAGGACATCGATGCCAACCTCCGCTCCATGGGCGGCGATCATCTCTCTGTGGTCGAGAAAGCCAGAAAAGACGGCGTTTTCACCGAGGAATTCTTCCGGACTCTGGAGGAATACAACGCGAGATTCCTGTTCTCGCGGAAGGAGTTCCGGCCTTATGCATTGGTATCCGCAAGGGAAGAGCCCAACGAGACATTCAGAAGACTGTGCGGACCCAACGATTTCGTGACCGACGGGAAACTGATGGATTTCGACGTATCGGACAGGCTCTCCGAGATAGACGTACCGACGCTCCTCATGTGCGGGGACAGCGACGAGGTCACCATCCCCCGCATAATGGAATATTACAAGTCGGTCAAAGGTGCCAGACTCTCCATCATAGCCCATGCCGGACATGTGCTTGCTCTGGAACAGTTCGATCAATACGCCTATGCGATCAGAGCGTTCTTAGAGGAGAACGATTTCTGAACAATTCGGCGAGAGATTTATAACCGAAAAATCGTGATATACGGGGTATGTCAATGAAGAAATGCGTCGTAATCGCCTGTGTGTCCTTCGAGACCGCCATGATTGTTGAACCGGCGGTGGATTACGGGGCCGACGAGATCCATCTCTTCCATTACATCCGCGACCCCGATACGGACAACGGCCGTATCTACACCGAATTCTACCGCGAGGTCTGCAGTCAGATTAGCGAGAAACTCCCCAGAGTGAAGATCGTGGAGCACGATGCCGACCCCATCTACGATTTCCAGCTGATGTTCAGGGACCTGCTCGAGGTCATCTCAGAGATCAGGGCAAGACCTTCATCTGAAGATAGTTCGGACCAGGCAGGACCCGATTCGGACATCCTCATCAATGCTTCGGCAGGAACCTCCGAGTTCAGTGCCGCGGCCATCGTTGCATCCATGATGTCCCCCGGAGTGAATTCCTTCACCGTCGGTACCAGGGAATTCACCATCAAGACCGAGGACATCCGCAGCCTTTACTACAAGACCGGCAGGCCTGTCGGTCTCACAGAGCACACCAACACCCCCCGCGTGATCCCCAAGTTCGAGATCGGAATGCCCCCCGAAAATCAGGTTCTGGCACTTCGCGAATTCCATACCCGTTCCCAGGAAGGTAAATCCCTCACGGCGGGCAGTGTGATTCAGCAGCTTAAGGACGCCGGTCTGTGGACCTACAACCCCGCGCCCGGCGAGCGGAAGACCGACATCAAGCAGAAGGAGACCATGTACTACCAGCGCCACTACCTTGAATACTGGATCAATCAGGGCTGGATCGAGAAACCTGTCGGCAGTACCAAGTACAAGCTGACGGATAACGGCGTGGTCGTCATCAAGACATTCTACGTCTGACCGCTTTTAACGGCCGATAATCTTAAAAACAAGGTCACTTTGGGCCGTTCCAGGGAATCCACGTAAAATCGTAAGCTTCGGCGGACACAGTGTAACCCGCTGAGGTGAAATAATAGCAGAATACAGATTGCCGTGGAATGCCAGAGAAGGAATCATTTACGGAGTGATTATCGCACTCCTGTCTTCACTTATCATCGGAGGTTACAACGTATTCGACTCGATGGGTTATTCCATTGACGAATTCGGTGAGTTCCTGAAGAGATACCTTGTCATCTGGCCGTTCGTTTTCATCACCGCCTTTGTCCTGGCGACCACAGTCGTGTCCTGGATTGCCAATCGCGTTGTCCGCAAATTCATCGGACCCCAAGATAGTGCCAATGCATACATCTGTTTCAATATAATCATCAACGTACTGCTGATGTCAGTGATCCTCTCATTCCTTGGCGGAGTGATCGGTCTTTCCGTCGGGCATCTGCTCGGCGGACCCTCTGTGGATATCGTCCAGCTCGCAGAGAACTGGCCCAGAATATGGCCGAGGAACTTCTGTATCGCGTTCTGGGTGGAGATGCTCATCGCACAGCCCGCCGCACGTTTTGCCATGACGAAGATCCACGAGAAGAAGATGGGAACCGCGACGGAAGCCCAATAAAACTAATATTCAAAGAATAGAAAAAATCCCGGTCTCTGACCGGGTTTTAAGGTTCAGTCGTAGTTGACTGAGATAGGGACGACGTCCTTCTCGATCTCGAGCATGGCGACGTCAATGGGGTCGATGAGGCCCTCGATTCCATCAACGAAGACGGGGGCTCCGTAGGAAATCTGAATAGCCCTGGCGCCGACAATCCTTGCTTTTTCAAACCTGGTGTATTTAGCTGCCATGAGTGCACCTGAATATCCCTGTTATCTTCCCCCACTATATAAAGTAATTCCACCAAACGAGGCTGTTCGGTAACTGAGCTTAAACTCATAAGGGCCTATGACCCTAAATCCTTCAATTTTTGCAAAAATAAGAATTTCCACCTTGTGATCTTCTGGACTCTAGTCGTCACATACGTTGGTTTTCCTTCCAAAAAAATATCCAGATTATTGCTGTCTGAGCCAAAAGAGCCATGTTTTTCTGTAATTAGTTTTATCATATTGGATGTATTAAGATAACCTTTAAATAATATTAATAAAATTTGTTTATATATTGGATGGATGGGACCAATGCGATTGGATGTGGTGGATGTGGGAACCTGTGAATGTAAGGACCTCAGCGAGAACGGTGAGACCCTTAACGACAAGAGAGAAACCCAGACGGACACGCAGAATACTGTGAATATCCGTGCGTGGAGCCTGGTACTGCTGGTCTCCAGCGTAGTTCTTTTCTCAATATTTCTTGGATCGCTTTGAGCTGAAGCGGTCCACCAAGCTATTTTTTATACGTGGAATCCAATGAAAGCGTAGCATTTCATCGGATCCCACCCCTTGGAATGCAGCGGCCCGATCACATCCATCATCCTATCCAAATTTGTCCGGGCCGCGCCCTTTGGATAGGTTTTTTAAAAAAGTGAAGTAGGGGGACGAATCCCCCGTTTGGATCAGAAGATGGTTTCTTTCTGGTTGCTGACGTTGCAGATCTCTGCGTGTCCGCCCTCGAGAGAGAAGAATCCGAGTTCCCAGCCCATGGAGTCGTACATCTTGATGAGATCAGGCATCATGTTGGCGACGATGGGCTTGAGCCTTGCGTCATCGGTGAACACGGCCTTTCCGTCCCAGCGGATGAAATCGGTTCCGACGGAGGCAAGGATCTCGCACTTGGGGTTGGCCTTGAGCTGCTTGTAGACGTCCTTGAAGGTTCCGACTGCAAAGTAGAGCTTCTCGTCAAGGCGGATCTTGAGTCCGAGGACCCTCATCCTGGGCTGGTCGCCGTCGGTGGTACCGAGGATGAATGTTCCGGCTTTGGTAAGGAATCCGTCGATCTCGTTGATGGGGCTGAGGCCGAAGTTGTCATCGACAAGGGCCTTGATCCAATCCTTCTCCTCTTTGGAAACATCTCCGTCGATGGCGCAGATGAGGAAGCAGAGGGTGACGATGTCGTATTTGAGCTTCTCGTCGACAAGTCCGATCATGTCGACCATGAGGTCGACGACCTTCTTGGCCTGGGCGGGGTTGTCGAGACCGGAGTTCTTGAAGATGGCGACAGCCTCATCATAGGTAGTGTCCTTCTCGGCGGCTGCGTCGAAGAGGGGTTTGATGATGGCATACTCCTCCTCAGCGAGCTTTCCGTCGGCAGCGACGGCGGCAAGGATGAAGTCTACATAGACCTCGATTCCGCTCATTCCGTCCTCGGTGAGGTCGTTGAGGGCAGGGATGATCTCCTGGGAGAGGTCGCTGATCATGGCAGTCTTGTCCTCGAATGACAGGGCTGCCATCTTGTCGCAGAATGTGTCGAATTTTGACATAAGACCGTATCGTCTCAGACAAGTTAAAGGTAACGTCACTGGTGCTGATAATCGAATATCTTCATGGTACCCTTGAGCACATTGACCGAAACGGACAGAACCTTCTCGCGGTCGAGCATGAAGTCCATGCTCACGTCGTCGAGGGTCTCGGGATAGGAATAGACGCGGACGTTGTGCATACCCTCGGGAAGCACCAGGGAGACGGCCTTGAGAGGTTCGACTTTGTGGGATTCCCCGTCTATGAAGACATAATAAACGCCTTCGGGATCGGCTTTGAAGTACTGGGGGCACCGGAAGGTCATCTTGAAGGTCCTTCCGGTCTCGGATTCCGCAGGAACAGGTACAGGTTCCGGAACGGACTCGGGCGCCTTCTTCTCTGCAACAGGTTCCTCGGATGCCTTGTCCTTGCCTTTGAGGCGGCTGAATAATCCCATGGTATACCGATAGGTGCGGGAGATAAAGAATGTTGGGGCGGGAACCGCCCCAGGTGAAAGGTTTACTGTCTTACGACGTGGACGTGGACACCCTCGCTCTGGTCGACCGTGACGGCGGTACCAACGGGGATGGTCTCGTCCGCAACGGCGGACCAGGTGTCGGATCCGATCTTGACCTTGCCCTTCATGTTGTCGGGAGTGACCTCGATGACAACGGTACCGGTCTTGCCCACGAGGGAACCGGTGACGGTGGTCGAAGGGGGTTCCGGATCGCCCAGCTTCTTGTATAGCCAGAAGGTGGCAACCGTGACCGGGATGCAGGCTATGATGGCCACTGCGGGAGTCCACCAGGTGAAGAAGTTATCGGGTGCGGCACAGCCGTACCCTCCGATCACCACGAGGACGGCTCCGGGTATGAGGAGGTAAGCTCCGGGGGAGGTGGCCTCCACCACCAGGAGGATCAGTCCCAGGATGACCACGATTACGGCTACTGTCATCGGTTCCATGTTCAGACCCTGCTGTTCTTGTTGACTTCTGCCAGGACCTCGGACACCTCGGGGTTGAGGGAATCCTCCGCGGCCTCTTCTTTCTTCACGTCGGCCTGGGAGGGGATGGGACCGAGGATCTCGTCCGGGGAACCTACTGCTTCCTTGATGTCGTTGACGTCGGAAACCGCTCTGTCGGGGACGCTCTTGGCGGAACCGACATACTCGCTGATACCGTCCATGAGCCTGGTGATTTCGAGAGGCAGGTAGATCTTGGAGGCCTGTCCGTCTCCGACTGCCTTGAGTGTGTCCATGGACAGGACGGAAAGGGCCTTGGCATCCATGCTTGCGGCTCCTACGGACATGATCCTGAGCTTCTGGGCCTCTCCCTGCGCTTCCAGGATGGTGGCGGTCCTCTTACCCTCAGCCTTGAGGATCATGGACTTCCTCTCTCCCTCGGCCTCGAGGACCTGTGACTTCTTCTTACCCTCGGCGGAGAGGATCATAGCGGTCCTCTGTCCGTCTGCTTCGAGGATGGCGGCACGCCTCTTCCTCTCGGCGGAGGTCTGCTCCTCCATGGAGGCTTTGACCTTGGGTGCGGGGTCTACTTCCTTGATCTCGACGTTCTCGACCCTGACACCCCACTTGTCGGTGTTCTCGTCGAGGGTGTCCCTCAGCTGGACGTTGATGTTCTCCCTGTTGGAGAGGATCTGGTCGAGCTCCATCTGTCCGATGACGGAACGGAGGGTGGTCTGTGCGAGATTGACGGTCGCCAGACGGTAGTTGGTGACCTCGAAGAAGGCGTTCTTGGGGTCGGTGACCTTGATGTAGATGATTGCATCGACGAAGACAGGGGAGTTATCCTTGGTGATGACCTCCTGCTTGGGGACGTCCATGACCTCGGTACGGAGGTCCAGTTTGACGACCTGGTTGATCAGGGGGCAGACGAAGTTAAGACCCTGGTTCAGTATGCGGACATACTTACCCAGCCTCATGTAAACTGCCTGCTCGTAAGGCTGTACGATTTTGACTCCGCTGAACACGGAGACGACAATGGCGAACATAAGGATGATCGCCAGAACCAAGAGAATCTCGGTATTCATGATTCCTCACTGGGGAGGATATAACATTGTCGATATTAGGCATTGCCCATTTTCCGAGGGGCCCCCGTATTATCAATCACCCCGCCGATTAGGTGGTTCTCGGTTGAGATTTTGATGGTTACGCTTGCATGCACACTGTCGATGAAGAACAAGATCATCAAGCGCAACAGTTGACTCAAAGGATTGAAGCCGGTGCGGGCCTTTCAGAGCGAGGATTATCTGCGGATTAGATAATCATCCGCGAACTATCAAATCTGCTTTGGAAAACGCTTCCGCCATGATCTTCTCGGCATCGTTTCCGAAGATGTCGAGGCCCTCAGCACTAACGATTTTGAATGAGGGAATTCCGTATGTGGAGCACAGCCTGCGATACACCGCATAACCGAGATCCTCCTCGTCGGAGACATATCCTCCGCGGGTCGTAACGTAATAAAGAACGGATGCCTGGCACATCCCGACTGGACGGCCTGTTTCATCGTATCTGAAGGTTAATCCAATCACGGCCGAATGCTCCATAAAAATCTTGGTCATGGAGTTGAAACAGTCTTCCCAATATGGTGTGGCGATGATGATAACGTCGGCGGATGCGAACTTCTTGGCAGTATCGAAGATGGGATCGTCGAAAGAACCTGACTCTGCCAATTCTGTCCTGCGGTTTACGAAATCGGAATCGGTGGGTTTGAGATTCATCTCCTCCAGGACCAACTCCTCCGTATCATAATCGGGATATGCTGCAGCCACCCTGCGGGCAAGCCTCAGTGTCCTGGAGGTACCGCGGTTGATGCAGGCATTGACCAGAAGGAGCTTTCCTTTCGCCATGATACCGCATGATGTAACGGAGATTAGATAGTTCTGTTTAAAGTCAGAGTCTGGGCTCGCTGTCGGGAAATGCCTCTTTCACTGTGGAAAGGACATTGTCGAAGGAAATCCCCAATTCCCTGGCTATTGCGACACAGCCTTCACCGTCGTTGTATCTGAGGAAGATCGCTATCTTCCTGTCGGTGGAGAGATCGGACCCTATGGGCTTGCCGGAACCGTCGTCGTTCCATTTCTTGGATTGACATTTGGGGCAGCGATCGGGCGACCGCATGTTGGAGACCCATACATAACCGCATCTGAGGCAGGTATGGCTCACCCCGTCCTTCCACCGCTTACGAAGGCATCTAGGACACCTCTGCGGAGCGTGGTCGGTTTTTCCCCACCACTCAGCATCGCAGAGCACACAATGCCAACGTGTACGTCGTTTGCCTTCGGCGACACTTCCTGAAATGATATTCTCCCCTCAGATTTTCCAAAATGAAAAACCTGTGAAACAAAAGTTACTTCATGCTTTATAAACAATTTGAATGTGTTCAAAAATCCGATGTATTATTTCTTCATAGTTTTCGATTATTTTGTAAAAAAACATAGGATTTTTTGGGACAAAATCTACTGCCTTTTCCCCTCTTAGAGAAAATGGAATCGATAATCGTTTTTCGCGGAATTACTCTGGAATTTCGGTCATTTTCTGACCGATCCGATACGTCCAACCAAGGGAATAATCAGATGACCCAACACCATGTTTTGAACATGTCCGCATTAACGGTATTAATATGATATAGCAATGTCCATACCATGGCAAAATTCGTTGTGAATCCCACCAAGAAGAAGGATGGCTTCTTCTTCAACCTTGTTGCCAGCAACGGAGTGATCATAGGAACTTCCCAAACCTATCGCAGCTCCAAATCTGCACAGAACGGAATCGAATCCGTCAGATTCAACCGCAATGCCCGTATCGAGGACCAGACCGTAGCCGGATATGAGGTCCTCACCAATCCCAAATACGAGCTTTACGACGACGCTGAAGGATTCAGGTTCAGGCTCAAAGCGATGAACGGAGACGTTGTCTTCACTTCCCAGAGCTATGCTTCCAAGAGCAATGCCAAAAACGGCATCGAATCCATCAGGAAGCACGCCGAAGAAGCCAAGGTCGAGATCGCTGGTAACTGATGCCGGGCTTCGGCCCGGTCAAACACTTTCCACCCTTTTTTGAACCTGGAAAAGATAGTTAGTGATTATCTTTATATTGTAGTTGGATGATTATTCCATGTGGTCTTTGACTAAGACCATCTGCTTCAAAAATCTGCCTGCGCAATTCTCCTTTCCGGCCGGACGGAGTGCGGGTCGTGCCCATTTAACGTCCGGCCGAATATTTTTCACAATTCAGGTCAATGAACGGCGGTGCCGATATCACAGGAAGACTCATCCTCGCTCTGGGGAGCACCATGGGGTTGAGGAGATCGGAGATCGCCGATATCTCCCTCGCGGACATCCACGGTGACATGATCATCATCAACGGAAAAGGTCACGGTGATTATGGGAAGAGAAGCGAAGCCTACATCCCCGACAGGACTAAGAAGATTCTGGAGGAATACCTTGATTACCGGAAGACTCTGATCGGGGAGACGGACCGCTCCGAAGGGAAGCTCTTACTCCGCAACAGCAAGAAGAAAGGCACCCCGATGGACTTCAATGCCGTAGGCTACGCAGTGAAGAAGCTGGCCAGGAACGCCGATGTGAATGCGAGCTGCCACACTCTGAGAAGACTGTTCTGTACGAATCTCGCCGAGGACAACCCGCTGGAAGTCGTGAAAGCGAGCATGAGACACTCGTTCGTCTCCACGACTGTGGACCACTACCTGACGGCGAGACCGAACCAAAAGAGGGCCGCGGTGAACGGAGCGGCGGATAAACTCTTCAACTAAACTATTTAATTTTTGAAACCTCTTTCATCCTTCACGGAATCAAGCATTTCGTGATGGTGAACAGCCCCGCCCCCAAAAGGAGGCGGGAAGATTGTTCTCTGTATGGGATCAGTTCTTAAGGTGAGCCTCGAAAGCCTCTTTCGCGGTGAAACCCTTGAGACAGATATCGCTGATGGCAGCCATGATCCCCTGGACATCCCTGTGCTGGAATACGTTCCTGCCGATGGACACCCCGTGTCCTCCGGCTTGAAGTGAGTCAGCCACCATGTTCAGGATATCCATGTCCGAATCCATCTTGGGACCTCCGGCTATGACGACAGGGACCTGTGCGCCCTCGCAGACCCTGGAGAAGGAGTCGATGTCGCCGGTGTAGGAACACTTGACGATATCCGCTCCGAGCTCCGCACCCACCCTCGCGGCGTGGGCAACAGCCGTGGGATCGAAGGAATCCTTGATGGAGGGGCCGCGGGGGTAGGTCATGGCGATCAGGGGCATTCCCCAGTCCATGCATTTGGAGGAAACCATTCCCGCATCCTGAAGCATCTGAGGCTCGTCCTGAGCTCCGACGTTGATGTGAACGGAGATCGCATCGGCTCCGAGCTTGAGACCATCTTCTACGGATGCGACGAGGACCTTGCTCTGGGAATTCACACCAATATCGGTTGAAGCGGAAAGATGTAGGATAAGTCCCACATCATGACCGGATTCCCTATGACCCAGAGGGACCATTCCTTTATGCATGAGGACTGCGGTTGCCCCTCCGATAGAGACATCGTTGACTGTCTTTTTGAAATTGATGAGACCGGGGATGGGGCCGACGCTGATTCCGTGGTCCATAGGAACTATGACGCAGTTCCCGGTGTTGCGGTCCATGATCCTTTCCATCCTGACGAATTTTCCGAACATGATTATCAGTATCCGTGTTGTGTGCTAACACTTGTCACGGTAAATCTGATATAAATATTTCACGGGCACAAAACCAGAAAAAGATAGAATTGGTTTGATACCCGGGGCCAGGGGCCCCGGAAATAGTTTCAGGAAAGTCCGCTGAAAAGCCTGGAGAACGAAACCTTCAGGACGTCGTATCCGCTGATGTTCTCGTAATCCTCGCAGGTGTATTCGGTACAGTACTTCAGATCCTCCTTGAAGGCCTCGTCCATCTGACGTCCGAGCTCTTTGGAGAGGATGACCGCGTTGGTCTCGAAGTTGAGAACCAGGGACCTGTCGTCGAAGTTGGCGGATCCTACGGAACAGTACTCTCCGTCGACCACCATGGTCTTCGAGTGCACGAAACCGCGGTTGTACATGTACACCTTCACACCGTTGCCCATAACGGAGTACGCGCTGCTGATGTTGCACCAGAACACGAACATGTGGTCGGGCTTGTCAGGGATGATCACTTTCACATCCACACCGTTGGCGGCCGCCACGGAAAGGGCATCCTGCAGCGAATCGTCGGGGATGAAGTACGGAGAATGGAGGTAGACGCTCTTCTTGGCGTTCCTGATGAGATTCAGGTACTCCAGCCTGACAGGGTTGAAGTCTGCCACGTCGGGCCCTCCTGAAACGGTGAGGACCTTGGCATCGCCGGTGGAACCGTAATCGGTCCTGCCATAGTAGTCCGGGAGCTTCTCCGGGGGACATAGGGCGCGCTTGGTCGCGTATTCCCAATCCATCTGGAACCTGGCCTGCAGGGGCTTGACAGCATCTCCGGAGATCCTCACGGCGGTGTCCCTCCAGAATCCCAGAGGTCCCTTTCCTAAGTATTCGTCGCCGATGTTGAATCCTCCGCAATATGCAATAGTACCGTCGATGATTCCGATCTTCCTGTGGTTACGGTTGTTCTTCTTGGGGCTCAGGATCAGCCAGAGAACCTTGTGGAACACGGCGAAGCTTCCTCCGGCGGCCTTGAACCTGCGGATGGCCTTCTTGGGTCCCTTACCCACACCGAAATCGTCGGTGAGGAGCTTGACCTCGACACCCTCGCCCACCTTCTGGATGAGGATGTCCATGAGCTCGTTACCGAGCTCATCGTTCCTGATGATGTAATATTCCAGGTGAATGTACCTCTTGGCGTTCCTCAGGTCCTGGTAAAGGTCCCTGAACTTATCCTCGCCGAGAGTGTAGAGTTTCACATCGTTATTGTCCGAGTATCCCAATCCTCCGATGTTGAGGATGGTCTCGGCGAACCTGCGGTATTCGGGGTCCTCCGATGCAGAGACGGAGTCCTTGTTCTGAGAGATGACGTCGTCAATTTTGTCATCGTTCATTCCCTTGATCTTGAACTTCTGGTCGGAGTAGAACGTCTGTCCCAGCACGATGTAGAGGATGAATCCCAAAATCGGCAGGAAGAAGAGCACCAGCGCCCACATGAGGATCTTCGAGGGATTGTTCCTCTCGGAGAAGAACAGGACCAGCAGGAAGACCACATCAGCCATGCAGATGAGCTGTGTGAACCAGTCGATCATGCCTTCACCCCCATGTCTGTCCTGACGCCGCTGTCAAGGATCAAGGTAAGCATGAAGAAGGCGATCAGAACGTTGGCGATGTTCTCCGCGTACTGCCAGTAGTTGTTGGCAGGCAGCAGGGCGTTGATGAGCATCAGTGCGAAGGCGATCACAAGGATGGCCCAGACAATCTTCTTTCCGGTTCCCTTCTTTCCGTTCGCGACGGATTTCGAGATGAGCACAAGGAAGATTGACAGTACTATAGTGATTATCGTCACGTAGATACCAGCATCGGGATCGTTGGTGTACAGGTACACGGAGAGCCCGGCAGTAATACCGTCAACCAGGGTGCACAGTCCGATGGTGAGTACGTAACGGCGCAGAACATCGAGACGGGTCCTCTTCTGGGACATGACTCTGTGTGCGTTCAGTAAGTAAATGGCAGCACTAATCAGACTGCCGAAACCGATGACGTAGCAGAAACCGCTTTTATCGGTGATTGTCTCCGGATAGCCCGTCAGAGTTTCTACTTGCGATCCCTGTAGGACCAGGATTGCTTCGACCAGATACAGGATCGCAGCAATCCAAAATACGACTCCAATGGACCGTGTGTCTTGGAAGAACATCATGGAACATCACTAAGACCCAGAACGGAATATTAGTTTATAAAATGGGATGTGAACCGGTATGAGAGTTCAGTCCTTCTTCGGATAATTGTGGGTTCCGCTGTGGGTCATGAGCTGTATCTTCCTCTCGATGGATGAAGGAAGGCAAGCTGTGGCGAACCTGCTGGTGCTGGTCATGGCCATGGCGAACTTGTCGAGGATATTCTTCTCCTTCCCGATGACGTAGTTCGTGTGCTTCCGGATGCCATCCAGGAATCCGTCGAGATCGTCGGCCTCCTGACAGGTGATGACGCGCCCCAGCTCATGGAGCATGTGCCCGTCTGATCCCCCGGTATATCCGAGACCGAAGTCGTCAGCCACTTTCTTGGCCTCCTCGTTCTCGGACCTGAACATCCCGCTGCAGATTACCTCATAAGAATCGAAACGCGGGACGATATCCTTCTTCAGGATGCCTTTCCTCACGGCCTTCTCCACGCCTTTCACGGAAACAAGATACCCCAGAGGGTGAGCGGCAGACACGACGCAGTTGACACCTTCCAGGGAATCGAGGATCCATTCGGTTCCTTTGTCGATTGCCAGCCAACGGCTCTTGTGGATGTATGGTTCGGTGTATTTCTTCCAGTATTCCTGCATCTCGTCAGCCGAGTAGAAATACACGAGGATGTGGGGGCCGTCCCAAGCACTAATCTCGACTCCCGGGACCACGAAGACTCCCTTTTCCTTGGCGATTTCCAGAGCTTCCAGGGAACCGCCGATGAGGTTGTGGTCAGTGACCGCAAGTCCTACGTTCCTCTTCTTGGCGAGGGATACTGCCCTCCTCACGGATGTGTAGGAATCGGAGTAACGGGTATGGAAATGCATATCCGCGCAGAGGGTCCCCTCGGGAATACTGTCCCCTCTGGGATATCTGAATGTGACCCTCTCCGAATCCATCGCATCTCCTCCTGCAGTTAATAGACTCACCAAAATAAATAGTGGTGGACACGGCGAGATTCGAACTCGCGGCTTCGTCCTTGCGAAGGACGCACGCTACCGGACTGCGTCACGTGCCCAGTTAAAACCGGTAGTCCCCCATTAGGGGGACGTTATAAAAGACTTATTCTTTGACGATGGTCCAAGCGATGATTCCGCCTGCGAATGGACCCTTGTAGATTTTGTCGCCTTCTACAGTGTAAGCGGGCTGAGCATTGATGTAGATGTGCTGCTCGTCGAAGGTACATGCACTGATACCGCCGCCGAACGGACCCTGATATACGGTGTTGCCGACGATAGTATACTGAACGGTTCCCTGCGAATAGACCTTGTCCCCTTCGATCTCGTAAGCGGGTGCTGCTTTCACGTTGTCAGAATTGTACAGACAGATTTTGCTCATGCCTACGGGTAATATTTAACACGTTAAAAAATCAGTCACGAAAGAAAAAAATGCATGCGTCGTATTATCCCCGACGGTGACCCCATGCGCGCATACATCGCCGGACCGCTCTTCTGCCAAGCCGAGAGAGAATACAACCTGAGACTCAAAGAAAGCCTGGCAGAATTCTCTATCGAAGCGATCCTTCCTCAGGACAGCGACATACTCTTCGAAGCTGAAAAGATGGGCGACAGCGCATATGCGGCAGAAGCTGCGAAAAAGATATTCGAAAGGGATCTGGCACTTCTGGAATCCTGCGATGTCCTGGTCATCAATCTCGACGGCAGAGTACCCGACGAGGGGGCTTGTGTGGAACTGGGTTACGCCTATGCAAAGGGCATCTCGGCATACGGAATAAAAACGGATGTCAGGGTTTCCGAATTCGGTATCGACAACATGATGATAGCGGGCATGCTCGGAGACCGCATCGCTCACACTCCCGAGGACCTGGCAAAAATGATTCTCCGCGGCCCCGATGATGGGATTCACGTGTCTCAGGACTAATTTAGGTGACACCTAAAATTTATAAACAGCATGCCCGATTCGGGGTTATATGTCACTTCTCGAAATACAAGACCTGCATGTAGAAGCGGGCGGCAGGGAAATCCTCAAAGGGGTCACGATGAACCTCGAAGAAGGGGAGACCTGTGTCCTGTTCGGTCCTAACGGTTCGGGCAAATCCACTCTTCTGGCCACCATCATGGGTTACGGAATGACCACCGTCACCTCCGGTAAGATCTTCTTCAAAGGCAAGAACATCACCCACATGACCGTGGACCAGCGCGCCAAGCTCGGCATCGGCATGATGATGCAGAGGCCCCCGAACGTGGTCGGAGTCACCCTCGGCAATCTGGTGGCCGCCACTGCCAAGAACGGCAAGGGAACCGTCGGAAAGGAGAAGGAATTCAAGATGCAGGACTTCATGGACCGTGACGTCAACGTCGGTTTCTCCGGCGGAGAGATCAAGAGGTCCGAGCTGCTCCAGCTCTCCGCACAGTCACCCGACTTCGTCATGCTCGACGAACCCGAGTCCGGAGTGGACCTCGAGAACATCGGTCTCATCGGCAGGAAGGTCCACGAGCTCATCTACGGCACCGAGGAAGGAGAAGAGAGGACCAAGGAGGTATCCGCCTTCGTCATCACCCACACCGGTCAGATCATGGATTACATCGGTGCCGACAAGGCATTCGTGCTCATCCACGGCAAAATCGCCAGGGAAGGCGATCCCCAGGAAATCCTTGAGGATATCAAGAACAACGGTTACGGAGTTGAGGACGAATGACTCACATCGACGAGAACGAAGTGAAGAAGGCACTCGACAAGAAGGCCGCCTACGGAGAGGATATCGACCTCAACAGGTACACCGAAGGTGACTACGAGGTCGAGCAGATCGAGAACATCACCGACACCCCTGAGGACCTCAGGAAGAAGATGATCAACGTCGGTGTCGAGGCCGACGACGAAGGCAAGGACGGAACCATCCTGTTCATCGACAACGCCATGAGCCACTGCTCCAACAAGGCACAGGAAGGACTCATCATGATGCCCGTCCAGAAAGCCCTCGAAACGTACTCCTGGGTCAAGGACTACTTCTGGACCGCCATGGACCCCACCAAGGACAAGTTCACCGCCAAAACATACCAGGAGAAGTCGGACGGTTACTTCGTCTATGTGAAGCCCGGATACCACCTCAGGATGCCTGTGCAGACCTGTATGATGCTGTCCAAGGACAAGTCCATCCAGAACCTCCACAACATCATCATCGTGGACGACAACGCCTCCTGCGACATGGTCACCGGATGCACCACCGTCCACCACGCCAACGATGCGCTGCACGTCGGTGTCTCCGAGATGTTCATCGGCAACAACTCTTCGTTATCCTTCACCATGATCCACAGCTGGGGACAGCAGACCGCTGTCAGGCCCAGGACCAACGTCATCATGGGCAAGAACTCCAACTACACCAACAACTACGTCGTGCTGGACCCCGTCGGAAGCATCCAGTCCTTCCCCAACGCCTACCTCAACGGAGAGGGCGCCAGGTGCAGTTTCAACACCATGTGCATCGCGCACGAGAACTCCAACATCGACACCGGAGGATGCGCTGTACTCAACGCACCCAACACCGGTGCGGAGATCATCAGCAGGAACATCTCCTACGGCGGTAAGATGATCGCCAGAGGAAAGCTCGTCGGAAACGCTCCCGGAGCCAAGGCTCACCTCGAGTGCAAATCCATCATCCTCAAGGACGGCGGAATCACCCATGCCATCCCCGAGCTGGAAGCCAGCTGCGCAGACGTCGAGATGACTCACGAGGCCGCCGTCGGAAAGATTGCTCAGGAGCAGATCGATTATCTGATGACCCGCGGTCTCTCCCAGGACGAGGCTGTTTCCATGATCGTCCGCGGATTCCTCGTAGGAGGTATCAGGGGACTCCCCACCAACCTCCAGGCGGAGATCGACGCAGCCATCGAGAAAGCCAACGAAGGCGACTGAAACCATCATTCCTGAGGGGGTTCACCCCTTAGGATCATTACTTTCTTTGACAATTCAAATGAGGTAAAACCTCACTCTTTCGGAGCATCTGGCTCATTCGATTCTTCGGTGCCCGGGACTTCCTCTGCGGAGGTGTGCTCGTTTAATCTGAAGAGCTCGGGCTCCTTCATCCTGATCCTTATGAACAGGGCGCAGAGAACGAAGGTTCCGATGACACTTGCGACGAGGATCCAAACCATCGCCTTCTCGAGCAGGCCCTTCTCCTCCGAGGCGGGAACCAGGTCCTTGGACAGGTTGAGGCTGCCGAGTTCCTTCGAGACAGCGTTGCCCTGAGAGTCGACGTAGGTGGCGGAGATCTTCTGCAGGAGTGCCGCTGCCTTGACGCCGTGCCTAAGCTCTGCAGAGATCTTCTTCACTTCAAGTTCCATATCGGAGATAGAGGTGCGGAGTGCGGTGCGGTTATCTGTGTAAACAGACAGTGAACCGACCTCCATCGCCAGCCTGGTCTCCAGAGAGAAATCCTTCTGGGACAGCAGGAACGGGACGTGTACGGCACCTGTTGTGGCGATATCGAATCCGTCGAGGTCGAGCTTTCCGCGGCTGAGGGACAGGGTGGAAACTCCCGCATCGGCCTGAACGCTAATACCGTAGTACTGAAGCTCGAATGTCCAGGGAAGGTTCATGTTGAGTGTGAATGCGATATTGCTTCCGAACTCGAATTCGAATGACATCGAACCGTCATGGGATTTCAGGAGCAGATCGAGAGCTCCCGAAGGTTCTGCATATGTCTTGTGCAGCTCTGCGGTGAAGCTGTGGCCGATGTAGTTGAGTCTTCCGGAGAGGGTGGTGGTCTTCCTGATCTCGGAATGGTCGAGGGACACCATCATGGTGGAATCCGGAGGAGTTGTGGCGGAGGCCTGCTTATCGGTGAACGAGACAGTTCCGTCGTTGATGGGATAGGATAGCGAGAACCCGGAGTAATTCACACTGATCTCCGCGTGTGCATCAGAGGTGAAATCGGATCCGGTTATCAGGAAATCGATGCACTGGGACATGGATCCTGAGCTCTCGATGTACAATCCTGTCCTGCCGAGAGTGATCGTGGCGTTATGGCCGGCGAGAGGAACAGAACCGCTGAACGAGGTGCATTCCGCAGCCATGGTGTAAAGCTTCTGCGTATTGGTGCTCAGCACCACCGAAATCGACTCGGAGGATGCGTCATTCACACCGTCCCCGTTGTTATCCAACGTGAATGAATCCGCCTTGAGATCGAACCTATTACTGCTGTCTAGAAGGTGCTGGATGAGCTTGGTACCGGTCCTGGAATACATCATGGTGAAACTCTTGAGTTCGAGATCCTCGGTCGTCAAACGGAGATTGTTGAATGAAATGTTCGAAGTCAGTGAGCCGGAGGTCTCCTTTTGGACTATGAGCGATCCCACAGTGACTTCCATGCTCAATTCCAGGTGGCGGTCCAGATCGAATCTGGTGAATACCGCACTGGTCGTGGTCACAGTATAGACGGTATCTCCGTCATGTGCGACAGCTTTGAGATACTCTGCCCCGTCGTAATCTATGGAGAATGAAAGATCGGTAAGTGTCTTGGAAGTTTCCAAGCTGCGGTCGTTAATTGTACATGACCCAGCAGTGATTTTCAGATCCTCGAGCCAATCGGGGCTGGTGCCCTCAACGCCCCTGAGGGTGATAATGAAGAGGGTGCGGATATTGATGTTCGTGTCAATCGAGATGTCCTTCATGACGGTGCTGCTGTCCTCTTTGCCGCCGATGGTCTTGACCGTATCCATCTCGCTTACGGTTGCGGTGATGTGGGCCATCTTGGTAGTCGCAATGGAGGCCTGACCGCCGGTAACCTGCTTCAGTGTCACGATGCTCGTCATTTCGGATTCGGTGTAAATGGAGGTAATCTTCACGGTATCGAGTGTTCCCAATGTCACGTCAGCACTGCCTGCAGAGACGTGGATATTACCTGATATCGTCTTGTCCTTATCACCTGCATCCACTTCGATGGTCTTGGTGGAGACTAGCTTGGTTCCGTCATAGACCGAACCGGTGTACTTGAAAGCGGAGAAACCGACGATACGCGCGATATCGTCGCCGCTAGCCTCCTGATACATCTTGAAGTCGGTGATCTCCATCTTGGAATCCGTCCAGCTGGCGGAAAGCACCGTGCCGGCATTGGCAAAGCTCACCGCAGGTTCAGTCTGCGAGGAGGTACCCGAAAAAACCGCAGTGCCGTTGAAGGTATATTCGACGGGATGGGAGAATCCGGGAATGAGTGTGCCGAATATCGTGAGAGAGGTGTTCTCTCCCACGGAGATCTTACCGGCTGTACAGGTTATTTCTGCTGCTCCCAGGAATATCACACAAGAATTCGCTCCGATGGACCAGGTGAATGAGCCGATATTGATCATGGCTCCGTCCTCGATAGTGATCGTACTGTTATCGGGATAGGTCACATCCTCGGTGAATTCTGACGGAACGGCCGGAGTTTCAGCATCTGATGAGGGAGACAGTACGGAGAAAGCTGTCAGCGTACATAACAGCAGGACGATTGCCACGGGGATTCTGCGATTCATAATGTCTTCTCCCTCCCTACGAGAAGCAGAGCGGTCGGAATCGCAACCACGGCGAATATGGCCGCACCTGCAATCAGAGCAACGGCGGCTCCGTCGGCGAATATGTTGGCAATGTCAAGGTCAAGGCCGGGGATCATCATAATGACATCCCTCAGGGGCGTGACCAGCAGGTTGGCGAGTCCGGTATCTGAAGGAAGACTCACCGGCAGGACCGAATTCCAGTAATCGATGGTGGCTCCGATTTTGTCCTTCATGTAAACGTTGGTGATCAGCGTGTAGAAGTTGTAACCGAGCCACAGGGCGACCGTACGGTACATGATGGCGAACGAGATGTAGGCCCCGTTGTTGTCATGGTTGGTACGGTTCTGAATGGTTGCATTGAGCATGGAAACCAGACATCCGATGGCAAGACCCAGAAGGAACAGATGCAGTGCAAACATGAACGACGGGTCCTCGGGTTTCACCAGGAGCATGGAGACCAATGCGATAGGTGAAAGTACTGCACTCAACAGGAGCCACGGGAGGTGTCCGGTCTCGTCGATCTTCTCGGATATCGCGATAGCCGTGGTGGCAGCACCCAGGACCATGATGATGAAGAACGGTGCCGCCTCGAGGACGGACATCTGGTATGTGAAGAGGGCGATCTTCACCATGCATCCCACGGCACCCATATCGATGGCACCGAGCAGGATGATGAAAATCATCGAGCCCACCATCAATCTTCCGCCGTGCAGTTTGCGGTGGAAGACGGAGTGGGGATTCTTCACCTCGATGAAGAGGAACAGAAGGAACAGGACCAGGATCAGCATGTATCCTCCCATTGCTTCAATAGAATAGGGGGACCATTCGGCACTGATCTTCTGCAGGAAGTACACAAAGAATCCTGCCCAAACGGACAGCACGATGGCGCCGGGAATGTCGGCCTTCATGGTGCTTGTCTCACCATGTGCCAGGATGTCCATGGCAGGGCGGGTGATGAGCGCCTGCAGGAAGGCAAGGGCCCAGAAGACGGGCTGCCATCCGATGGTATCCACCGCTGCCCTTCCGGCGAAGATACCGGCGAGCATTCCAAGACCGAAACCGAGGGACATGATTCCGTTGGCGGTGTACCTGAACTTCTTGTTGGGCACGTCGAAGTAGATCTGCGCGATGCATGTGATGATGACGAATCCGGCACCGAATCCCTGGAAGGCCCTCAGGGCAACGAAGACATCCATCCTGGTGCACAGAGCGCATAACATCGTGAAAACGACGAAGATGACCGAACCCAGCAGATAGGGCTGCTTCCTGCCCCACCTGTCGATGAGACAGGCACATAGAGCCATAGAAGCGCATTCACCGGCTACGAATGCGGGGAATGTCCATGCGTAAAGCGTGGAAGGAAAGGCATTGAGCTCGAACATCAGATCGAATGAGATCACCTGAGTGAAAGCAGCGGGAACACAGACGAAGAACGTGCTGAACGACAGAAGGAACAGCGAAGGGAACTTCGCTTTCAACTCGGGATCCAAAGACATTGACTGCCTGATTTTGCGCGTGTATATGAGCGTTTCCAGATTTCACATCAAATACCGCCAATCTGGAAAAGAAACTGTTCCGGGCCTAGAGATTATTTTCACATGCTGGCTCTTTTACTGACTCCGTGCCCTCCGTATCGGAACGAACCGGAATCACGATTCCAAATCAAAAGCCCTTTTCGACCCCCGCCCCTTTTATATCGCTGACCGTATCTGGCAACCATTGGGCCCTTGGCCGAGGCGATTGAAATGAAGCAGCTGGTACTGATCAGACACGGAGAGAGCGAATGGAACAAACTCAACCTTTTCACCGGATGGACCGATGTCGAGCTCTCCGAGAAGGGCTGGGAAGAGGCCAGGGCCGCCGGAAAACTCATGAAAGAGGAAGGATTCGATTTCGACCTCTGCCTCACATCCTATCTGAAGAGGGCCATCCACACCGCCCAGACCGCACTCTGCGAGATGGAGCTCGACTGGATCCCCATGGAGAAGCACTGGGAACTCAACGAGAGGCATTACGGTGCACTCCAGGGTCTCAACAAGGCCGAGACCGCCGAGAAGTACGGAGAGGAACAGGTAACCCTCTGGAGGAGGTCCTACGACGTCTGTCCTCCCGCCCTCAAGGAATCCGACCCCAGGAACCCTGCCAAGGAGCGGAGGTACGAAGGCACCCCCGCCGCCGGCCATCCCCTCACCGAGAGCCTGGAGATCACCGTTCAGCGTGTCATCCCGTTCTATGAGATGGAGATCGTCCCCCAGGTCAAGGCAGGCAAGAGAATCCTCGTTGCCGCCCACGGAAACTCCCTGCGCGCCCTCGTGAAATACCTCGACGGACTGACAGCCGACGAGATCGTCAAGGTCAACATCCCCACCGGTGTCCCCCTTGTCTACGAGTTCGACGACAACATGAAAGTCATCGGCAAGAGGTACCTCGGAGACCGGGAAGCCATCGCCGCCAAAGCGAAAGCGGTCAGCGAGCAGGCCAAGAAGAAGGCATGACGATGTATTTCCTGCATAACAGGTGCAAATGCCGCTTCTCGGCATTGATCGACGCCAAAGAGGTCGGATATCTGACCTACACCATAGACAACGGTGTCCTGGACATCACCCATACCTTCGTCGACCCTTCCCTGCGCGGTCAGGGAGTCGCCAAGGAGCTGGTGAACAGGTGTGATGCTTTCTGCAAGAAAGAGGGTCTGATTGTCGTGGCGAGCTGCTCTTATGCGGCCAAGGCCCTTGGCATCGAACAGGAGAATCCTTCCTGCCGCATCGATCAGTGAACCCTGATCACAGCAGAGACCTGATGGCAGAGCTCCTGTGCGCATATAACTATAATATCATCTGAAAGCGAGGAGACCCATTCGTCGAATCCTTCGACACCGCGGTGTCCCTGCACAAAGATGATGCTTCCGGGTGCGGGATTGTCAGGAATACTTTCAGTATACTGTACTTCCGATTCCGGACAGTTCTCGACCACGGCATCGTAGAATGCACGAAGTGCCTTCTCCGGGCCGACCCTGCGTTCGCTGAGAAGATTCTTGCCTATCCCGTCCTCGGCCAAGAGTTCCTAGACGCTCGAGGCGGGTATCCCGCGGAGTACGACGCATTTCAGAGGCACATGACAAAAGATGTCACGCTATGTTTAATGGTTATCTGTCCCGATGGGATGTGATTTGTGTCGATAACATTATACATATCTCATTTTTATGACTGTTAAATAGACATTTGTCTAATGATTTATATATTGTTTATATATAGAATCATTCTCCGTCTATATTCGTGGACATGCTTAAATACTGTTCCCGTGAATGTTAATTTACCTAGCGGATCCGGGGGTGACCCGGTGAAAACGATCCTCTGAAGAATCGGCCTCGGCCGGGAACCCATGGGGTCGGCGGGTACTGCGTCCCTGAAGGTGACGCAGGCAAAAGAACACTGACACGTCTTATCGTAACCGACCAGGTATTCGGTTCGAAAACGTAGGTAAGCGGCGACCGCACGGTAAGGTACCGAATTCCCTTTCCGGAATCCTGACCGGGGCGGGAAGCGGAAGCCGGACACGGTTTTACCTATTGCCTACGAAGCATACGAAAGGTGCGGACGGGGAGAAGCGCCCCGTGCGTCTGGAGCCAGCGGTAAGTCCTTCCGATCAACCCAAGAAGGCCGAGCCGCACATACCGTCAGGAATAACACCGGGGATGACCCGGGGAACGGCCTGCCGGGTGTATGCAAGACCGTCGGGCGGGGATGCCAACATAGCGCCACCGCCGTGTGCCCCAAGAAGACCCGTATTGCGGGGGATAAGGGCCGCACGGTACCGACGGAAGTCCTGCGATCGAAGCGGGACAAGAGGTGAATACGGATTATTCCAACATCTGCAGAGGCTGGACGCGGACGGCGATGAGCCGACGGGGTTAACGGACCCGATGGTTGCGCAACGCCGCATAAACCGTGTCAGTGATTTAACCCCCGGAACGGAACGATGGGAGCTTCTAAATACGCCGTCGGACCGTGCCGGGGGCGTCAGTCGCAAATTTTATTAATAAATTGTCTTGGCATTAATTCGCCCCTTTCGAACGAATTTCGTAGTTTACTGTATCCATTAGTCAGTTTTTTTACGATTTTCGTAGAAAATTACGGATTTCGTAATGATGATGGCAACAATATTATAAGCAATGTCTAGATTCTGTCTACATCAGGTTCTGCCACGTGATGTGGGCGCTGGAACTTGACTGCTGAACAAGCAGGTGTGAAAAAAATGTCAATCGCAGATACACTGAACGGACCGATCTCCGATGCATTCTACCTCGTAGATGATTATTTCTGGGGCATCGCGTTCGCCTTCCTCATCGGTCTCGGCATAGTCTTCACCATTAAGCTGAAGGGTATGCAGATCCTGAGGATCAAACACACCTCATCGCTCGCACTCTCCGGTATCCAGGAAGGAGCTCACACCAAGAAGATCTCCTCCTTCGAAGCATTCTGTATCGGAATGGGTGCACGTATCGGTGTAGGTAACATCGCTGGAGTTGCAACCGCCATCGTAACCGGAGGACCCGGAGCGGTCTTCTGGATGTGGATTTTCGCTATTATCGGATCCGCAAGCGCCTTCATGGAGTCTACCCTTGCACAGATTTACAAGGAGAAGAAGTCCGACGGACAGTTCTACGGAGGACCCGCTTACTACGCCCAGAAGGGTCTCGGAAGCAGGAAGCTCGGAGTTTTCGCAGCTATCCTCCTCGTCCTGACCTTCGGTATCGGATTCGTCGGCGTTCAGTCCTGTAACGCATCTTCCGCTCTCTGCGGTGCATTCGCCTTCGACAACAACCACCTGGTGTTCGCCGCAATCATCGCAATCGTTGCCGCCATCCTCATCTTCAAGGGACTCAAGATGGTCGCTAAGTTCTCCTCCAAGGTCGTCCCCATCATGGCCGTCGCTTGGATCGTATTCGCACTTATCGCCATCCTCCTCAACATCGGCGGTGTCATCAACGCCTTCGTCATGATCTTCCAGTACGCATTCAACTGGCAGTCCATGTTCGGCGGAGGAATCGGAGTCATCATCGTCACCGGTCTGAAGAGAGGAGTGTTCTCCAACGAGGCCGGTCTCGGTTCCGTTGCCAACCTCGCCGCAACCGCGGACGTCCCCCACCCTGTCAAGCAGGGAAAGATCCAGTCCTTCGGTGTTCTCGTCGACACCCTGATTGTCTGTACCATCACCGCTCTCGTCGTTCTCTCCTACGGAAGCTACAACGAGATCCTCGCCATCGGCGAGAAGGGAGCACCCCTGGTCCAGAACGTCATCGCCAGCACCATGATCGGCGATGCTGCCAAGTACATCATCGCGGGCTTCATGTTCATCTTCGCCTTCACCTCCCTCATCGGATACTACTCCATGTCCGAGGCCAATGCAAGGTTCGTCAAGGATGACAAGAAGATCATCCTCGCAGTGCAGATCATCGTCATCGTCGATGCATTCTGCGCAGCATGCGTTACCGACGTCACCATCATGGACGCATTCTCCGATACTTTCATGGCACTCATGGCATCCGTCAACATGATTCTCTGTGCCCTCCTCTCCAGGAAGGCCTTCGAGGCATATTCGGATTACAGGAACCAGAAGAAGAACGGAATCGAGGAACCTGTGTTCCACCGCGATACCCTGTCCGATTCTACCGGCGTTACCGAATGGGAGTGACACCAATGTTCGGAATCAACCATGAGGATTACAGCAACCAGCCCATCACGGACACGATCGTCAGGAACTGCCACATCGTGATTTGGGGCCTTATCATCCTCACGGTCGCCATCGGCGTATTCACCGGATACTACTTCCACAAGGGAGATGCGGAGGCAATGTTCGTCCCGCTGTTCGTCGCCTTCATCACGGTCTTCGTGGCCTACATGTTCCTCGACCTCAGGTCGGAGCTCGTGGCAGGCAACAAGCCCAAGGCACTGCAGCTGTGCGACACCTACTTCCTCATCCTGTTGGCAGCCGCCGTCGTCATCGGAGTGGCAACTGGTTACTTCTTCCACAAGGGAGAGGCCATGACCATGTTCCTCCCTCTCCTCGTCGCGTTCATCTGCGTGATGAACGGCTATCTCTTCATCGAGATCAAGGGAGAGCTCGTGGCGGACAAGGCCGTCGATAAGTACTAAAACTCATTAGGGGGAATCCTCCCCCTTCCATTTTTTGAAAACAAGAAATGCAAGGCTCAGATCTTGATGCTGGCCCAGCAAAGCTCCCTGATCTCGGAGTGGAGTCCGGACTCGGAACGCTCGGTGGTGATGTAGCGGAAAACGATGTCATCCTTACCGAGGTACATCCTCACGGACTTTCCGTCCACCACACCCTCGTAGATATTGGCATAAAAATGTCCGAAGGCGGTGTTGATGTTGTCGGATCCCTTCTTTGTCAGTTTCGAGAAATCGAATAGCGCGGATCCGTAAGTGACAAGGGTCTCCATGGTACCGAGTGGCTGTCCGTTCCTTTCTACGGTTACTTTGCATTTTCCGTCCTCGACAGAATCAAAAGAGTACTTCTCAACCATAGGTTCGGATTTGAGTTTGCCGGAATCGGTTACGGTGAGCTGGTATGCCAACCATGCCCCTGCCGTTACATCTACCATGTTAACTTAATTCGGGATTAACGTATATATTTTTATCGAAGTTTCCTCAAGAACTTATAAAGAGAAAAGGGGGCCCCGCAACGTTTGCAGCCGTTGCGGGGTAATTGTCTTATCGAAGGAAACACGACTTTTGACAAATCGGTTCTATTTACTCGATGTACGAATTGATATTTAAATTATATTGTAGCTGTCAATACTTTTATTGACGCGGTTAACAACTTTGTTGTATTCGTCCCCAAAAATTATAGAATCTTATCACACTTGGACGGTAAAAAGGTTTATTAAGAAGACCATTCAGACCGAAACTGAAAAGCTTTATTTATTCTAATAAAATAAGGGGGAGATATGCAAGTCTATATTCTCGGAGGCTTCCTCGGAAGCGGAAAAACCAGCCTCCTTATGAAACTCGCGACTATGTTCAGCGAGAGGAAGGCCAAGGTTGCAATCCTCGTCAATGAATCCGGCGAGATCGGTGTCGACGGAGCCACCCTCAAGGCCCAGGGATACGATGCCATGGAGCTCCCCTCCGGCTGTATCTGCTGTTCCCTTTCCGGAACTCTCCAGACCGCACTCAAGAACATCAAGAACGACATCGACCCCGATGTAATCATCATCGAGCCCACCGGTCTCGCTCTCCCCCACAAGGTCAAGGAACTCGTCAGGATCTCCATGATTGAGGAGGACAGCGATGTCATCATCGGAATCTGCGACATCCAGAGGTTCAGGGACCTCATCAAGAAGAAGGAGGAGTTCTTCACCAGGCAGATGCAGGGCTCTGAGTTCATCCTCATCAACAAGGCGGATGTCGCCCAGCCCGGAGAGATCGAGGCCGCCACCGAGTGGCTCTCCGAGCGTTTCCCCGACAAGCCTATCATCCCCGTCTCTGTCAAAGACGGAACCAACCTTGAGAAAGTATACGAGTTGATCAAATGAGCGGAAACGAAGAGAATTCCATGAAAGAGGCGGGAGGCTGCGCAGCAGGTTTCCGCGGCAAGTTCTTCAACTTCAACGCCGACGCCGAAGCAAGGCTCGCCGATGCGCTCCTTGCCATCGGTAAGTATGTGCAGGGCGAATCGGGATGCCTACTCGGCCATATCAAAGCCGCGGTCGTCAACGAGAAAGGCGAGGGAATCACCCTCAATCTCATCGACATGGACAACGGTGTCGAGCACCACGGAACCCTTCCCCGCAGCGATGTCGTGACCTTCGACTTCATGTGCGCAGTCCTCGATGTCGACGAGCACGAGCTCACCCACAAGATGCTCCACGCTATCGACGACTCCGGAATCGACTATTTCATCGACAAGGAGAGCCTCGAACACCACCATCACCACGATCACGGCGAGTGCGACGACCCTGACTGCGACTGCCACAAGCACAAGCACGAGGACGGAGAGGAATGCGATGATCCCGACTGTGAGTGCCACAAGCACCACCATCACCACCACGACGGTGAGGAATGCGATGACCCTGACTGCGACTGCCACAAACACAGCTTCGCAGACATGATCGACGAGAACGGCCACTTCAGCCACGAACACCACCATCACGACCATGAGCACGAGCATCACCACGACGGCGAATGCCACTGCCATGATCACGATCATGACCACGATGAGGAATGCCATGACCATGAGCACGAACACCATGAGGAAGAGTGCCATTGTCACGACGAGGAAGAGAAACCCAAGAAGAAGGGCCTCTTCGGTTTCCTCAAGAAACACTGAAATTCCTTTCGGAGGGGTTTTCCCCTCCACTTTTTTTGACAGATTTACCGGAACTTACCGGGATTGCAGAACAATGGAGAAGCGGAGGATGGCGCCCTCCGCTTTTTCGGTACTTGACCGAATGAAGGAAAAAGCAAACAAGGTGGGACCCCCGCTTTCGCGGGGGCCTTTCCTAAAGGTTTACGGATCAGAGTCCGTAGTTCTTCAGGTTGTAGTTGGGGACATTTCCGTCGAATTCCTTGTGGCAGTATTCGACGAATTTGTCGGTCTCGGTAGGCAGTGCCTCGATCTTCTTCTGGCAGTCGTCAAGAGTCTCTTTCTGCTTAACGGTAAGCTCGAGCTCCTTCTTGTCGAAACCGCGGTTGATGATCTCGATTGCTTTGAGTGCTGCTGCCCTGGACCTCTGGTAGTAGTCGTTACCCTCGGCAACGATTGCCTGTCCGATCTCGTAGGCGTTGTTGTATGCGAGGATGTATGCCTCAGGGGACCTTGCCATGTCGGTGATGCAGTACAGGTCACGGAGGGTCTTTGCCTGTCCGGTCTGGATGGCGGTGTTCATGAGGGCTGCCTCATATCCGAGGGATCCGAGCCAGCACTGGACGGAGGTTCCTCCGAACTCAGGGTGGTACTCGACGGACTCGTTGGACCAGCAGTCGCAGATCTGAGCTGCGAGGTTACCCATCAGGTCGCAGTGTGCGCACTGGCAGTTCTTTCCCTCCTGGGTGGTGGGCTTTCCTGCGATGGCTTTGCAGATGATTCCCTCGTAACCGCAGTCCTTGTCAGGTCCCTGTGCGCCGCACTCCCATGCGACGACGGTCCTGGCGGCGGAGATTGCCCTGGTGATGGCGGCGAAGGTCTTCTGGACATCGAGATCCATGAGTCCTCCGGCCATGAACATGGCGACGTTAGCTCCGGAACAGTCGGTGTCTCCTCCGGGAACGGTCCTGTTCCTCTTGGCGACGTCGACCATCTCATTCCAGATGTACTCCATGTCGATGGAACCGAGGTAACCTACTCCGTAAAGGAAGGCGACGATGTCTCCCTGGGTGACGGCGTAGTCGGCGAACTCTTTTCCTCCGACGGACTCGACGGAGAGGTTGTCTGCTCCGTTCTCACAGGCGATATCGCAGCACTGGAAGAACTTCTCGGGATAACTGTGGACAGAGTCCATTCCGGGGCGGAGACCCATATCGTGCTCACGCTGGTCGGGAATGGTCTGCCTTACACCGCAGGCGATTCCGTATTCCTCGTGGAATTTCTCGCAAACAGCTTTCTGACCGGCTACGACAGGTGCGGAGAGCCTCTCCTGGTTCATCTGGGAGACCCACTCGGTCTCGAGGTGGACTGCGGGGAAACCTGCAGCGATACACCTGTTCATGATGTCGGTGGAGATGTAGTCGACGTACTCCTTTCTGAGCCTCTCGGGATCCTTCTCGGTTCCGGGCCTGGGAGCGTAGTTGATCTCAGGGATGACCTGTCCTGCTCCGATCTTGAGGTCAAAACCCTCGGAAACGGGGTGGATAGCGGTTCCCATGACCATGTCATCCGCAGATTTGTATGCCATTCCGGTGTATTTGATAGAAGTCATGTTCAAGCGCCTCCTACGATGTTGTCCCATTCTTCGTTAATCTTCTTCCAGTCGTATCCGTCAAGGAGCTTCTGTGCGATGAGTGCGGTCTGGTTGGCCTTGGCGGAATAGATTCCGAGGTCGTAGGAAGTTGCGTACTCCCTGTTGACTGCTCCTCCGCATCCCATGAGGGGGATGTCGATGTGCTTCTCTTTGAGAAGAGCGGCCTCTGCGGGAAAAGCGGACATGGTGGTGGTCATAAGTGCGGTTCCGGAGAAGAAGAGGGGTTTGACCTCTTCGACCTTGGCGATGACAGAGGTGACGGGGACGTCACGGCCCATGTCGATGACATTGTAGCCTGCTGCCTTCATCATAGCGGCTGCGATGTTCTTTCCGATGTCGTGGGGGTCTCCCTCGGCTGCGTGCATGACGACAGTGGCTTTGGTCTCGCGGGATCCGCCCATCTTGGCCTCTGCCATCTTGATTCCCATTTCCATGACCTTTGCGGCGACCATCATGTCGGGGAGGTAGTAGACGTGGTCATTGTAAAGGACACCGACAGCGTCGATTCCGGGAACGAGACCTTCGTTGATGACCTCATCAGGCTTGTATTTGGCCATTGCCGCCTGCATGGCGGGCATGATTTCTTTGAGTTTCTTGAAAAGAACTGCCTCGGCGACTGCCTTCATGAGGGGGTCTTTGGGCATCATCTTCTCTGCTGCCTGCTCAGGAGTCTCTACGACCTGTTTCTTCACATCGTAACGTGTGAGGATCTTCGAGAAATCCGCTTTGCTGTAGTCAATCATGTGTTGTCTCCTCGGGAAAACCCGTTGAACGGCACACAAAAGTGTTTTATTTAATCTTAACGCATGTTTAATCAGGATTGGATTATTAAGTCCAACTGTCGATATCATTAAGCTTCACAGAAATCGGGCAAAAGCTGCGTTCGCCACAATATTAATAAATAAGAGTTTGGGAAACCCCCGCCAGAGCGGGGGCTGAACCCGTTTTTTAAGGTTTTAACACTCAGAGTCCGTAGTTCTTGAGGTTGTAGTTGGGGACTACTCCTGCGAACTCCTTGTCGCAGTACTCAAGGAACTTGTCGGTCTCGGTAGGCAGTGCCTCGATCTTCTTCTGGCAGTCGTCGAGGGTCTCCTTCTGCTTAACGGTCAGCTGGAGTTCCTTCTTGTCGAAACCGCGGTTGACGATCTCAATTGCCTTCAGAGCTGCGGCGCGTGCCCTCTGGTAGTAGTCGTTACCCTCGGCAACGATCGCCTGTCCGATCTCGTAGGCGTTGTTGTATGCGAGGATGTAGGACTCGGGGGACCTGGTCATGTCGGTGATACAGTACAGGTCACGGAGGGTCTTCGCATTGCCGGTCTGGATAGCGGTGTTCATGAGAGCGGTCTCGTATCCCAGCGGGCCGAGCCAGCACTGGACGGAGGTTCCTCCGAACTCAGGGTGGTACTCGACGGACTCGTTGGACCAGCAGTCGCAGATCTGTGCGGTCAGGTTACCCATCAGGTCGCAGTGTGCGCACTGGCAGTTCTTTCCCTCCTGGGTGGTGGGCTTTCCTGCGATGGATTTGCAGATGATTCCCTCGTAACCGCAGTCCTTGTCGGGACCCTGCGCACCGCACTCCCATGCGACGACAGTCCTTGCTGCAGAAATGGCACGGGTAACCGCGGAGAAGGTCTTCTGGACATCGAGATCCATGAGACCTCCGGCCATGAACATGGCGACGTTTGCTCCGGAACAGTTGGTGTCTCCTCCGGGAACGGTCCTGTTCCTCTTGGCGACGTCGACCATCTCACTCCAGATGTATTCCATATCCACCGATCCGAGATATCCGACACCATACAGGAATGCGACGATGTCTCCCTGGGTGACAGCGTAGTCGGCGAACTCTTTTCCGCCGACGGACTCGACGGAAAGGTTGTCTGCTCCGTTCTCACAGGCGATATCGCAGCACTGGAAGAACTTCTCGGGGTAGCTGTGGACAGTGTCCATTCCGGGCCTGAGACCCATATCGTGCTCACGCTGGTCGGGGATGGTCTGCCTGACACCGCAGGCGATTCCATACTCATCGTGGAATTTCTCACATACCGCTTTCTGTCCTGCGACAACGGGAGCGGACAGTTTCTCCTGGTTCATCTGGGAGACCCACTCGGTCTCGAGGTGGACGGCTGGGAATCCTGCGGTAACACACCTGTTCATGATGTCGGTGGAGATGTAGTCCACGTATTCTCTCCTGAGTTTCTCAGGGTCTTTCTCGGTTCCGGGCCTGGGAGCATAGTTGATCTCAGGGATAACCTGTCCTGCTCCGATCTTCAATCCGAATCCCTCGGATACGGGGTGGATGGCGGTTCCCATGACCATGTCATCCGCAGATTTGTATGCCATTCCGGTGTATTTTACAGAAGTCATGTTCAAGCACCTCCTACGATGTTGTCCCATTCCTCATTGATCTTCTTCCAGTCGTAACCGTCGATGATCTTCTGAGCGATGAGGGCGGTCTGATTGGCTTTTGCCGAATAGATTCCGAGGTCGTAGGAAGTTGCATACTCCCTGTTGACGGCTCCTCCGCATCCCATGAGGGGGATGTTGAGTTTCTTCTCTTTGAGAAGGGCTGCTTCCGCGGGGAAGGCTGACATGGTGGTAGTCATGAGAGCGGTTCCGGAGAAGAAGAGGGGTTTCACCTTCTCGACTTCAGCAATCACGGTGGTAACGGGTACATCACGGCCCAAGTCGATGACATTGTAGCCTGCTGCCTTCATCATAGCGGCTGCGATGTTCTTTCCGATGTCGTGGGGATCTCCCTCGGCGGCATGCATGATGACGGTGGCTTTGGTCTCACGTGATCCTCCCATCTGCTTCTCGGCCATCTTGATTCCGATCTCCATGACCTTGGCTGCAACCATCATGTCAGGAAGATAGTAGATGTGGTCGTTGTAAAGGACACCGACTGCGTCGATACCGGGAACGAGTCCGCCGTTGATTACCTAGTCGGGCTTGTACTTGGCCATCGCAGCCTGCATTGCGGGCATGATGTCCTTCAGCTTCTTGTAGAGGACACACTCGGCGACTGCCTTCATGAGGGGGTCGCTGGGCATCATCTTAGCTGCTACCTGTTCGGGTGTCTCGACGACCTGTTTTTTCACGTCGTAACGTGTGAGGATCTTCGAGAAATCCACTTTGCTGTAGTCAATCATTGTATTTCCTCCACGGGTTTCCCCGTTGCGGAAAAATGAAAATGTGTGTATTTAAATGATTATACAAACAAACGGTTTTATTGATTTAATCATTAAACAACGTTTAATTTTTGATACAATTGTCTAATGGAATATCATAATTCTGTACAATTAATAAATTGACGTATACTTCCAACAAAGATTTCCCAAAACCATACTTTAACTACTTTTGTACGAAAATATGAAGTCCAGACGTCAAAATGTATGGAAAATACAAAGTCTCCGGAGGGACATACTTAACGGATATTGACAATCAATGAATCCATTCGTGGGAAGGTTTTATTTGATTGCATTCTTACAATTGAGTATAAGAGGATGCCCATGACTGCATACGGAATCGCACTCGATATTGGAACCAGCGGAACACGTGCACATGCTGTGGATCTCAGCAGCGGAAAGATCCTTTCGACGGCAGTTACCGACTGCCACCCCCTTCCCGGGGCCAATGTGATGGATCATCTCACATTCTGTATCAATGTGGGGAACGACATAGCCCACCGCATTCTGATGGACACAGTAAACAAAGTAATCAGGAATCTGGGGATCGATCTGAAACAGGTCGAGAGGGTAAGCATCTGCGGAAACCCCATTCAGCTTTCTCTCTTCCAGGGCATTCCCGTGGACGACCTAGCTTTCGCCGGAGACAACGCCAAGAGGGAGAAAGGAATCGTCGACCACGCCAGGAACGCAGGGGTCTTCTCCGCCGTCGATGTCGGCATGGACCTGCCTGACGGGACTGAGCTTCTGGTGCCTCCTGCCATCAGACACGAGATCGGTGCCGATGCTCTTGCGATGATGTACAAATCGGGATTCCTCGAGGACAAGAGGAACTGCATGGTCACCGATTACGGTACCAATGCCGAGATGGCACTCAAGGTGGGTGATGAGATCTACACCGGTTCTGCCGCCGCAGGTCCCGCCATGGAGGGTCAGTCCATCAGATGCGGAATGCTCGCCTCGCCCGGCGCCATTTCCGATTTAGAGTATGATTTCGGTTGGATCTGCAAGGTCCTCGACGATGACATCTCCCCTCAGAACGGAGACAAGATCGACTTCAAACTCAACATGACAACCGACACCGGACCCATGCACGGAAAGGCCATGGGAATCACCGGAACCGGAGTCGTAGCAGCCGTAGCCGTGGCTCAATACGACCACCTCTGGCACAAGGGAAAACTCACCACCGCCGACGGCCTCATGAAACTCCAGGACGGCATCAGTATCGACAGCCACGACATCTCCGAGGCAGCCAAAGCGATCGGGGCCATGAGGGCAGGTCACTTCTGCCTGCTGGAACATGCGGGAATCAAGTTCAGCGAGATGAACGTTATGTACATGTGCGGTGCCTCCGGAACCTATGTGGATGCCATGAAGGCCCGCGACGTGGGACTCATCCCGCCCTCCTCCACGGAGATATATCAGTACGGAAACACCTCGCTCGCCATGGCCACCGACATCCTGAAGAATCCCGAGCTCCTCGATACCCTGCAGGACATCGCCAACAGCATCCGTGCCAATCACATCATGTTCGCCAAGGACCCGGTCTTCTCGCAGATCTATCTGCAGGAGCTAGGATTCTGGGACGAGGGCATGTCGCTTGAGGAGTACAACGCCAACAATGCCGCCGAAGGAATCCAGGAGCTCCCCAAGCCCCGCGGCCGTGCCAATGTGCACCGTGTGGTCACCAGGGATATCCAGGACCTCGGAGAGAGGGGTCTGACCATCGTCCACGACATCGGTACCGAACTCGTCGGTAAGATGGAAGGCTGCACCGGCTGCGGAAAATGCGTGAAGGAATGCCCTGAGCACACCCTTTCGATCTCTGACGACAAGACGATCACCGTCAAGACCAAGAACTGCCTCGGCACCGCCTGCTACAGATGCCAGATGAGCTGCCCCAGCAAAGTGTACAAGTACGCAGACCTGAAACTCGTCTGAGCCCGTCAAGGATATCTATAATTGAGAACATACCGTAACGATGGAACGTTTCGGTATCGACCAGCACCGCACCATGTACCTCCGGGATGCTGAGCAGCAGTTCGGCAGATCCTACCTCGAGGTATTCCCTTTCACAGAGGGCAGAGGTGCTGTCAGGGACCGCCTCGGAGCATACCATATCGATTCCGAAGGCAGACCGGTTTACCGTGAACGGTATCGCCGCGCCTTCCCGTATCATGATGGAAAAGCAGCCGTCGAAGGCGACATCGGGATGTTCCACATCGATCTTCTGGGTAATCCGTTATACACCCGTACTTACGGCTGGGTTTCCGATTTCCATGAGGGTCTCTGTGCCGCCAGATTCCGCAACGGGATCTACACCTACATTAACGAAAAAGGCGAACCTTCGGATGAGGCCTTCAGGTACTGTTCCGATTTCTCGAACGGTATTGCTGTGGCCCTCGACGATGCGGGTTTCCACCACATAGGCAAAGACCTCAAGCCCCTCTACGAAGAACGCTTCCGGCTCTGTCTCGATTTCGACGGCGGGCGCTCTCCGGTGATGGATGATGCGGGATGGCATCTCATCGACACCCAAGACAAGAGACTCACGGAGGATTTCGACCGCATCGACGGCGGACGCAACGGTCTCATCATGGGACTCAAAGGGAACTCCTACGGATATTTCGATGAAGAATGCGTATGGCATCGGCTCTTCGATTTCCCCGAAACTACCAGCCATGACGAGATACCGCAATGGACAAAAGATATCCACAGCTTCCAATGGGATTCCTGCGTGGTGTTCATGAGGCACTCCGAACGCAGGTCCCACTTCCTCTCCAACAACAAAGGTATCGGAGGAACCGGCCTCACCGCCCACGGGGATGAACTTGCAAGGAGGATCGGTGCAGATATTTCTGATCTCAAGTGGAAGACGGTTCACGCCCGCACCAGCTCGTCCCGCAGATGCGTGACGACTGCCAACTGCATGTTGGGGGCCATGGGCGTTCCCTCCGACATCGAGATAAGGGACGAGATCGGACCGATAGGTACCGCATTCACCTATTCTATGGATTATACCGAAGAGGAATTGAAATGTCCCAGCACCATCTGGTGCATTAATCAGTTACGCAGCGGGCAAAACCACTGCTGGCACTCCAACGACGAGATCAAGAGACGTGTTTTCGATATGGTCCGCGGATGGCTCGACGAGGATGATTCGCTTACCCTCTGCGTGAACCACGATCTCTACACCATCCCGGTCATCGGCATCTTCACCGGAAGATTCGCCGAGGATGATTGGATCGAATACTGCGACGGACTCCTTTTCATCAAGCGCGACAATAAGTATTACGTTGTATGGAGAGGGAAGGAATATCCCATCGATCCCGACGCAAAGGTATCCATCGATACTTCTCCCATGCCCTCGGACGTCACTGTGGATCTAGGCCCTGCGGAGGCTCCTATGCAATGGTACTTGGTCGATCCGCATGATATAGCATGGGTCGGCAAACCCTCCGGTTCCATGTACGCCCTGTGTGACAAAAGAGGCAGATTCTTCCACTGCAGGGATGACGGATTCCCCGTCTACAGTTACTCATTCGACTATGTCTGGGACTTCTCAGATCAGTCCGCCCCAGTATACAAGAAGGGAATCGGCACCACCTTCGTCACGGATTTCGGCGACTACCTGCACAACAGGTGGTTCATCGAGGCGAGGGAGTATTCCGAGGGTCAGGCTCCCGTGCGCGACAGCAAAGGATGGCACTATGCGGACTGTGACGGGAACGTGATTCAGGAGGGCCCGTTCGATCTGTGCACCGTGATCCACCACGGCGAATCGCTGGTGCTGAAGGACGGGTCGCCGTTCATCAGGACTACTGACAGTAATCTCAGAGCCCTCTGATGCGATCTTTTTGTTCCTATAGCCATCAGAGCGTGCAGAAGTGGCAGTTCATCCTACCGCACGCGGGGTTGTCGATCTTCCACTTGAGCGCCCACATCTTGAGGTCGTGCACGACGGTCATGAGTTCCCTGCTCATCTCGGTGAGGCGGTACTCACTCTTTACCGGAATGCAAGTGGTGTCCACCCTCTTCTCGATGAGTCCTTCCTCCTCCAGCTCCCTGAGGCGCTCGGCGAGGACCTTGGGGGTAATCTCCTTCATCGAACTCTTGATCGCCGAGAACCTCTGCCATTCCTCCCCCTTGGAGAGCTGATGGAGGATGAGAATCGCCCACTTCTTCGAGAGATACTCCATCGTCCTGTATACTGTGCACGTGTGATCCATGGTTTCCTCCTAGAAACTGTCGGTATATATAATTTAGTATCTATTTGATAGTCAATATCAAATTGATATCAGGAGTTAGACAAAGATGCTTTGCAGACAGTGTGAAGAGGCCTGCGCCCCCGCAGGATGCACCAAGATCGGAATTTGCGGAAAGACCGAGGAGCTTTCGACCGCAATGGATACCCTCATAGGAACCCTGATAGAACTTGCCGCTTCGGGAAGGACCGGTTCGGAGGCTGACGAGATCATCGTGGATGGTCTCTTCATGACCCTCAGCAACACGAACTTCGACGAATCCAGGATTGTTTCCCTGACCGAGGCGGCCCGCCACCTCATCGGGGCACCGGTCGATATCCGTGTCCCCGACATCCTCTCCCTCGATGCCGACGAGGACCTCAGATCCCTCAAGGAGCTCCTTCTCTTGGGACTCAAGGGGATGGCTGCATACTACCATCACGCCAGGGTCCTCGGATACGGTGATGAGACCGTCACCGCATTCATCAGGAAGGCCCTGACCTCTTTGGCGAAGTCCCTTTCGGCCGACGAACTCGTAGCCCTCAACATGGAGTGCGGGACCGTCGGAGCGACCGTCCTGGCACTTCTGGATAAGGCTAACACCGAGACCTATGGCACGCCCGAGATTACCAAGGTCCGCACCGGCGTAGGAAGGAATCCCGGAATCCTCATCACCGGCCACGACCTCAAGGATCTTGAACAGCTTCTCGAACAGACCCAGGGCACCGGTGTGGACGTCTACACCCACGGCGAGATGCTCGCCGCATCCTCCTATCCGGCCTTCAAGAAGTACAAGAACCTCGTCGGCAACTACGGCGGAGCATGGTATGCGCAGAAGGAGGAATTCGCAAGATTCAACGGACCTATCGTGGCCACCACCAACTGCGTCCTGATCCCCAAGGAAACCTATGCGGACAGACTCTACACCACCGGTACCGCCGGCATCCCCGGGACATTCAACATACCCTGTGTGGACGGGAAGAAGGATTTCAGCAGGGTCATCGAACAGGCCAAGAAGTGTGCACCCCCCGAACAGATCGATGACAGGGAGCTCACCATAGGATTCGGACATTCGCAGGTGCTGTCTCTCGCTGACGCCATCGTGGGTGCGGTAAAGTCGGGAGCCATAAGCAGGTTCGTGGTCATGGCGGGATGCGACGGACACTTCGGGAAGAGGACATACTACACCGAGTTCGCCGAGTCGCTGCCCAAGGATACCGTGATCCTTACCGCCGGCTGCGCCAAGTACAGGCTTAACAGGCTCGACCTTGGAGATATCGGCGGTATCCCCCGTCTGATCGACGCCGGACAGTGCAATGACTGTTACTCCCTGGTCGTCATCGCGCTCAAGCTGGCCGAGGTCTTCGGGACCGATGTGAACGGTCTGCCCCTGTCCTTCAACATCTCTTGGTACGAGCAGAAGGCCGTCCTCGTCCTGCTTACCCTGCTCAGCCTCGGTGTGAAGGACATCATGCTCGGCCCCAGGCTGCCCAAGTTCATCAGCCCGGGAATCCTGGATGTCCTCGTGAAGAACTTCGGCATCAAGGGCAACTCGACCGTCAGGGAGGACATGGTCATCCTGAATATCGCGGAACAGTGAACATAACAGCGGGGGATCGCCTCTATCCCCCGTTAACACCTTTATACAGCTTGAAAATACCCACAGAAGACGATAACATGGAGAACCCTTTCAGACCCTCGGAGAAGTACACGATGCCGGTAATCCTCATCACCGCCGTATTCTCCTTCATCGGAATTGCAGTGCTCGGGCTCATCGACCAGAGCGTGAACATCGACGGCTGCCGCAGCCAATTCATCGTGGCTTCCTTCGGATCCACTGCGGTACTGATTTATGCAGCGCCCAAAGCGCCTTTCTCCAAACCCAAGAATGTCTTCTTCAGCCATATCTTCGCGGCGATATTCTCCGTGACCGTTGCTGTGATCTTCGATATGGCAGGACAGCTGCAGGAACTCAATTGGATCTGCTGCGGAATATGCGTCACCGGTTCCATCCTCATCATGATGGCCACCGGCACCATCCATCCCCCCGCGGGAGCCACCGCACTGACCTGTGCCATCAGCATGATCACTGACTATCAGTTCATAGTCTTCCCGCTGGTGCTGGGTCTTCTTGCCATGATGGCCGTTGCGTACGGCGCCAACTGGTGCAGGGACAGGTACGTCCCCGCCAAGGAATGAGGACGGGGGATTTCCCCCGCCCCCGGGAAAATCATTTCCTTTTCTTGTTGTCGGGTTTGTAGGATTTGAGCCACTTCACGAGTTCGGCGTCGGCGTCCGTCCAAGCGGGTGTCTCTCCGGCCTCGATGTAGTCATGGTACCACTGCTCGGCGTCGGCCATGGGTTTGGTCATGTCGGGTTTATCCATCTTTATGAGGACGGTGTTCTCCGGAGTGGGCACCCAGAATGCGGGGCGGTCGTAATCGTCGTCCTGCAGGAATCCCACGGCGAAAACAATGGTATCGAGGTTGGATAATTCAGCGTAGAGTCCGGCCTGCATGATATAGGAAGGGGGCACAATGGTCACGTTGCCCTCGGAATCCAGCCACTTCTCGCGATCGTGGGAGGTCTTGATCTCGAGGATCGCCTGCCTCTTCCCGCCGTATGCGATGTATCCGTCGACCAGTCCGCCGAACATCTTGTTGTCGTGGAAATGGTCGTAACCGCACTTCTCCTTCTCGACAGGCTCCTCGATGATGACTTGGGAACCCTTCTCCAGACCGAGCATAGGTGCAAGCATTTCGGATGCGTTCTTACGGACGTACGACCTGATCTTGGGCTCGAGGACGTTGCCTGCTTCCATGTACTTGTTGGTCTTGTCCCCCGGATACAGTCCTGCGATCTCGCATGCAATCTTGAAAGGGGTGATGAGGTCGCTCATGCCGAGGATGGGGCCGAGCTTGGTGCCGGATATCTTCTTCTTCCGGTAGAGATCGAAGACAACGGTGCGGGTCTCGTCGTCGATCTCGATGATGTTTATCCTGCCGTCGAATGCCATGCGGGAGTGATTGGCGAAGTTGGTTAAATCCCTGCGCTCGAAGACTACAAAAACCGCCCGCACCATGCGTATGCATGGAGAACAGTGAGTTCGCACAGAACGCCGCCCCCGCGGGATTCTACCTTCCCGTACTCGCGGTCATCATGTTCTCCCTTTTCGAAGTGAAGTTCGGTTACGCCATGGCGGTCTGGGCGGTCATAGCGGTCGTGGAAGTCCTCGTGTGCTGGAAGGCCCCGCACATGGCCGTGTTCTTCGGCCCGGTGTACTGCATCTGCCTCGCCGTGGACCTGTGGTACCCCTACGGATTCACCGTTTTGGTATTGCCACTGGCACTTCTGATATCACTGCTTTTCGCGTACCTCGCGGTGAAGCTCCTCCGCAGGAAGAAGAGGCACTGATCACGGATAGTAGACGCACCGGTAGGTGAAGTTCTGCGGCAACGCGAGATGCATCGACATGAGCTCCTTGCCGGTCGAGAAGTCATACACGCTCATGCATACGTTGTCGTTCTGCGCATCGCCCCATCCGATGGCATAGACCTCGTCGTAGAGGTGCTGGACGGAACCGCAGGCGGCCGAGAACTTGCCAGGCACCGAATACTCCTTGAAGTCCAGGAGGGTGCGGTTGGCCATGTCCACCTCGTAGATGCAGATGCGGGTATGGCCGATGATGTTGTGGTTATCGAACACCATGACAGTGTCGCCGTCAACGGTAACATAGTGCTGGCCGGAGGTCTTCTGCTCGTCGGAGAGGCCGAACATGTCCTCGGGGCCGGAGAGCTTCCACTTGATCTGGTCGGTCTGCTTGGTGCGGTCGAGGCACATGACGGTGTCGAGGTGGCGGAACGAGCACACCAGGTCGCCGTCCTCGTTCAGGCGCATGGCGTTGAAGTGCACGTAGTCGGGAGCGTCCACGGTCTCGTTGGCGAAGTCGTTGGCGGAGGGTGTCGCATCGGTCTGGGTCATACCGTAGATCTCGGGATAGTCGATGCTCTTCCAGTCCCATACGACCTTGCCGTGGTCGACCTCCTGAAGGTAGGAGTAGATGACCTTCTTGCCCTCGTAGCCGGGGTTGTTGTAGACGGCGTCCTTGATGTAACCGGACAGGATGTAATGGTCGAGGTCGATCATCAGGAAATCGTGTCCGTCGACCGGGTGTCCCTTGTCCACCGTAGCGGACTGCTCGAAGGAGATCTTCTTCACCGTGTTGAAGTTGGAATCCATGACGATACGGTAGCCGGGCGCGTATCCTGGCAGACCGTACTTGTCGAAACGGCTGTCCTGCGAATGGTAGCTGTAGTAGGTCTCGCCGTTGATGACGTGCTTCTTGAAGTCCCAATAACCGGTCTTCACACCGTCGTCCTTGTGGTCGGTGTGCTTGGCCCATACGATGTCCCCCTTCCCGTCGAGCATCATGATGTTCTGCGTGTAGACGAAGGAAATGTAGTAGTTGCCGGGAAGGTCGGTGGACCCCTCGATGTGGTGGATGGGGAGTCCGTCGGGCACCTGGAAACTGTCGTCGCGGGTGACGTTGACGAAACCTACGACGGAGATGCTGGCAGCTACCATTAAGCAGGCGACGAGGGCTACCCCGAGGGTCATGGATTGGTTCGACAAGGTTTGGGCCTCCTTGCGTTAATAATCCGCGTCATGGTCTTTAATAGATATCGTGAACGGAGTACCGGCGCGATAAGCGCTAACTGCAGTATCCCCGTTTTATACTCCCCGACCATGGTATTCCAACCATGAATCCATTCAGGAAGAACAAAAAGAATACCGTTCCCGGAACCGCCCAAATAAACAGGGAATCAGGTTCTCTGATCATATCATGCAGTGGCTGCGGACAGCTGCCCGATCCCTCGACTCCCGCATGTGCCAGATGTATCTGCGAAGCTATCGCATCTGAGGGTCCTGCCGAGAGGATAAGGCTTTCTGGAACACGCGATACGGAGATCTCCGGCAATGCCGCACAGATCCTCTGCGGACTGGCGACCCTCAGCATCCCGGTCGTAAACGATATGCAGGGAAGACGCTGCTCCAACTGCAGCCGTTCCCCCTCAAATATCCTAGAGACCGCATGGGCGGATTTCCCGGAACCGTCCATCGCACCCGCCATGTCAAGACTCTACTCGGATGCGGGTGACGGTCCCGAATGCACTGTCTGCATGCAGAAGACCTATGCCGCCCTGAAGAAGGCGGAGGAGGACCTTGCTGACATCCGCAGCAGGGCTTCCGCGATGGCCAGGAACGGAGGCGGTTACTGATGTTCTCTGCCAGGAAGAAGCGTCAGAACTTCTTTCAGCAGAACGGTCCGGTGTTCGTCGGGACGGATAACATACCTCCGTCCTCCCCTCCCGTGCCCCAGAGCTCGTTCAGAGAGGATCTGAAAACGGTGATCGGTACGGGCCTCCGCACCAAACCGCGCTATGCCGAATGCTGGCTGGTCGGGAACGTCGGACAGCTGGATATCATAGAGGAATATGACACCCCGAACGGACATGTGGTGATCGGGACCGCCCCCGATGGGGAGACCGAATACAATCTACTACCTACGGAGTACACCTGCTCCGATACCGTGAACTCGGTCATAGAGAATGCTATCGAAGAAATCCGCCGCGGTTTCCGTAAATCCGGAGCATATACGGACAGATTCCGTATGAATCTGGCCGTGAGGGACGTCCTTTCGGCTGATTCCGACACCCTCCTGATGGCCTGCGGCGGGAATGCTCAGGCAGCGGAAGGGCTTGCCTCGAACATCTGCGACATCGTCTACCGCTACACCGTAGGACTCGGGGTATTCGACGTCCTTCTCGACGATCCCCGTCTTGAGGATATCTACGTGGACGCACCCTGTGACAAGAACCGCATCCATGTGACACTTTCTGGCATCAAGGGCGGCAACTCCCACCTGCGCTGCAGGACCAACCTCGTCGTCGAGAGGAGGGAGATAATGAATCTTATCTGCGCACTCAAGAGGATGAGCGGTCTCCCCTACTGCGAATCCAATCCTGTGCTTGAAACGGATATGCGCGACGGGAACGCCCGTGCAACCGTCATCGGTTATCCTCTCAGCCCCAATGGGGACGCGGTTTCCATCCGCAAGCATTCATCCGACCCCTGGACCATCACCAGACTCATAGCAAACGGAACCATCGACGCTTACACAGCAGGATTGCTATCCTTCCTCGTTCAGAACAGGGCCACCCTGCTCATCTGCGGTGCGAGGGGAGCAGGAAAGAGCTCCCTCCTCTCGGCGATGATGCTGGAATTCGACAAATCTACCAGGATTCTTACCATAGAGGACACCAGGGAGCTGCCTACGCAGCAGATGCGTTCACTAGGTTACAAGGTGCAATCCATGGTGGTCGACGACCATATGGACGGAGACAGTCTCTCCAGGGCCAACGAAGCACTCAGGGTATCCCTCCGTATGGGAGAATCGGCGATCATCCTCGGGGAAGTCAGGGGAGAGGAAGCCAAGACCCTTTACGAGAGCATGAGGACAGGCAGGGCGGGAAGTTCCATCATGGGTACCATCCACGGGGATTCGGCCAAGAGCGTATTCGACAGGGTCGTTCATGATCTCGGTATACAGCCGGAGGCGTTCATGGCAACCGAGGTCCTTGTCACCGTGGGAACATTCGCCGACAGGGCGACAGGCGCTCAGAGCAGGAGGATATCCGAGATAGCGGCGACCTCCGACCGTGTTGGAAAGTTCACAGAGATGTCGGGAACGAAAGCCATGTTCCAGACACCCGTGATGAGACGTATCTCCTCCAACACGGGCATGTCCCAGAAGGAGATCGAGAATGACATCGAAGCCCGCGCTCAGCTCCGCCGCATCCTTGCCGAATCGGGGAAGAATGATCCTCAGTATCTGGAGCCTGAATGGATCGGTATCGCCAATGCCTACCTCGACAGGAATGCGGGAAAGGACGCGGATGTGATAGCTGCAGGATTCAGAGACAAGTACGGCCTCAGACAGGATACGGAACCTGCAGATTCCTGATGGTTTGGACATTCGGTCATACAGAGTAGAATACGCTTTATTACAGTTGGGCGTTGACCAATCATGGTTGATGAGGAGATCTTCGTGAAAGCTCATGATTTCATCCGTTCTCTCTTCGATGGAGACGGGAGCGGACACGATTACTATCACTCCGTCCGCGTACACGATCTCGCCGTCACGATCCAGCGTTCGGAAGGCGGGGATCTTCTCCTGATCAGGCTCGCCGCATTGCTCCATGATGCCGATGACCGCAAGCTGTTCGGCTCGGAGGGCAGTCGGAATGCCAAAGGATTCATGGAACGGAACGGAATCCCCGAGGATGTTCAGAACAAGGTCCTCGCGATCATCTCTCAGATTTCCTTCAAAGGTTCGGAGACCGTTGTCCCCGATACTCTCGAGGGTAAAATCGTGCAGGATGCCGACCGTCTCGACGCCATCGGTGCCATCGGAATCGCAAGAGCCTTCGCATACGGAGGCAGCAGGTCCCGTCCGATGCATCTGCCCGACTCGAAGCCCATCATGGGCATGGATGCGGAAACCTATTACAAAAACGAGGGTTCGACGGTCAACCACTTCTACGAAAAGCTGCTCCTTCTCAAGGATCTCATGAACACCGACACCGCCAAGGAGATCGCTTCCCAAAGACACGAGTTCATGGAATCTTTCCTGAAAGAGTTCTATGCCGAATGGGACGGGCTTCGCTGAAGCATCGCTCCGGATTCCGCCGCGCCGGATGAGCCGAAATTCGGCTCCGAAAACCCCCTATGACCATCAAATAAATCCTACAACAATCGTGGTTAGATACCCCTGTTGAGGTACCTGATATGCCAGATATCTAGAAGCCGTCCGAAGCCTCCGGAAAGCCCTTTAAAAACGGCTCGATATCGACAGTTGGATGTATACGTTCTGTTGTTGGATATGATTTTTGTCCTTATCAAATTTCATTAGTACAAACCTTAAAAACGATGGGCGTGATTGCATTTCGGAAGGTCAATTATGGACGTAGAAGAGTGGTTAGGCGCTGAAAATCAGCTCGGAATCGATATTTGGAACAAAAAGTACTGTTATAACGGAGAGACGTTCGATCATTGGCTCGACCGTGTTTCCGCCGGAGACAACGATATTAAGAGAATGATTCTGGAAAAAAAGTTCCTTTTCGGGGGACGTATCCTCGCCAACCGCGGACTTCAGAACACCGGTCTCAAAGTGACACTCTCCAACTGCTACGTCATTCAGCCTCCCGAGGACTCCATCGAGAGTATCTTCGAATGCGCGAGCAAGGCCGCCCGTACCTTCAGCTACGGCGGAGGAGTGGGTATCGACCTCTCCAAACTCGCACCCCGCGGAGCCAAGATCAACAACACCGCATCGGAGACCTCTGGAGCCGTATCATTTACTGATCTTTACTCCATGGTCACCGGTCTCATCGGACAGCACGGAAGGAGGGGAGCGCTCATGCTCACCCTGTCCTGCGAACATCCCGACCTCGAGGAATTCATGGCGGTAAAGACCGACCTCGAGAGGGTCACCAAGGCCAACATGTCCGTCCGTATGACCGACAAGTTCATGGAGTGCGTCGAGAAGAGAGAGACCTTCGTTCAGACCTTCGTACGTCCCGAGACCAAGGATACCGTCGTCAAGAACCTCGACGCATACAAATTCTTCAAGAAACTCTGTTACGCCAACTGGGACTTCGGAGAACCCGGCTGCCTGTTCTGGGACCGCATCAGCTCCTGGAACCTCCTTTCCGAGTTCCCTGACTATGAGTATGCCGGAACCAACCCCTGCGCAGAGGAGCCCCTCCCTGCCGGGGGAAGCTGCCTGCTCGGAAGCATGAACCTCTCCGAATTCGTCAAGGACGGAAAGTTCCAGGAGGAGGAATTCCGCGAGGCGGTCCGCATCTGCGTACGCGCCCTCAACGGAGTCCTCGAAGAGGGTCTGCCCCTCCACCCCCTCGCAGAGCAGAGGGAATCCGTCAACAACTGGAAGCAGATCGGTCTCGGTATCATGGGACTCGCAGACATGCTCATCAAGATGGAGATCACCTACGGAACCCGCGAAGCGATGGATATCTGCCACCGCCTCGGATTCATCATGGCCGACACCGCCATCAGGGAATCCGCACTCCTCGCCAAGGAGAAGGGCAAGTTCCCCAAGTGCAACATCGAGCAACTCATGGCCTCCCCCTACTTCATCGAGAACACCTCGGAGGAGACCCGCGACCTCGTCGGGGAGTACGGACTCCGCAACTCCCAGCTGCTCACCATCGCCCCCACCGGAACACTTTCCACCATGCTTGGTATATCCGGCGGTATCGAGCCCATCTTCGCCACCCACTTCGAGAGGAGGACCACCTCCCTGGCCGACCACGACCAGTTCTACAAGGTCTATCCCCCCGTCGTCAAGGAGTACATGGACAAGCACGGCCTGAAGGACGATACCGAACTCCCCGAGTTCTTCGTCACCGCCCAGAACCTCGACTACAAACAGAGACTCATCCAGCAGGGAACCTGGCAGATGCACATCGATGCCTCCATCAGCTCCACCGTCAACCTCCCCGAGGACTTCCCCGAGGAGAACGTCTATGACATCTACATGTACGCCTGGAAGATCGGATGCAAGGGAGTTACCGTATTCCGCGACGGATGCAAGAGGCTCGGAATCCTGACCACCAAGGAGAAGAAGGCCGAGGAGACCAAGATGAAGGAGGAGGCCATCGCCTCCGCCACAGCCACCCAGCGCGGAATCGTCAAGACTGTAGCCGACAACGTCATCGGAAAGAAGAGGAAGCTCATGACCGGCTGCGGAAGCCTGCACTGCACGGCATTCTTCGATCCTGTCACCGGCGATCTCATGGAGGTTTACCTCAACAAGGGATCCACCGGAGGATGCAACAACTTCATGATCGGACTCTCCAGGATGATCTCGCTCGCCGCCCGTTCAGGCTGCGATATCAACTCTGTCGTCGACCAGCTCAAATCCTGCGGTTCCTGCCCCTCCTACACGGTCAGGACCTTCACCAAGAAGGATACCAGCAAGGGATCCTGCTGTCCTATGGCGGTCGGCTGGGCCCTCATCGACATGCACGACGAAATGATGAGGCAGGTCAAGTCCTCCAACCTCATCGCACCTCCCAAGGAGGAGGCCCCCAAGAAGGAGGTCGTCAACCCCTGCCCCAAGTGCGGGGACGAGCTTACCTTCCAGGGCGGCTGCAACGTCTGCAGGTCCTGCGGCTGGACCAAGTGCGAATGAAATTCCTTACCGGGGCTCCGGCCCCGGACTTTTTGTGCTAACTCGCTAATTGCAGTTGGGTGCTTTTAATATCCTGATACCGAGACATCTTCATGGAAAAGGATTCCGTGAAGAAAGCCTGTCAGTCACCCCGTCTGCTGAACGAGGGTCCCGACGTGATAGGCAGGATGACCTCGGTGCTCGGAAGGGGCGGTTCGCTTGATACCGCAGTGAGGGATGTTGCCCTCAACGGACCGGAGCTATCGAAAACGATATTCGGCAGGATCGTGGAGGATGCGGACACGAGAGTGGCCCCGGACATGGCCTCGGCACTGTATGCGATCATCTCGTCCCTGCCCGAATGCAACACCGCCTACGGGACCGCCCTGAGGCTGTCGATGTCGGCCGAAAGAAGCAAGACCCAGAAGGAAAGATCCGAGATACTCAAAGAGGCTTCCGAGATAGCCCTTAACGGTCTCCGCGAATCGGGAAGGACTTTCTGTTCTTCCCTGAACACACCCTGTATGGTGATCTTCGGCCTCGGCATCATGGTGCCAATGGTTCTGATGTCCGTACTTCCCATGATGGGCATGAGCGGACTCTTCCAATCGGCGATGGATACCAGGATGGTCTCGGTCGTCACACTTATCTTGATCCCCGCTGCGGTGATCAGCATAATCGTTACCGTCAGCGGCAAGAACCCCGTGAAACCCCAGGGAAAGGGATTCGGGTATTCGGGATTGGTATTGCTTTCGGCCATCCCCGCCGCCATCGCGATATATTACCAAACGGGCGATGCACCGTTATCGATATGCCTCGGAGCCGGAGCTGGAGGTATCTTCACAATCCTTGCGGATTACCGCGGCAGAAAAGGCCGCGGCCGCACGTATACAGCTGAAAGAAGACTTCAGGACTGCATTTTCGAGATCGGGTACAGGCTGATGGCAGGCACAGGTTTCGAGGAAGCGCTTTACGGAAGCACTTATGATGCGAAGGAATGCCGTCCCTATGCGGTTCTGTTCAGGAACGAGATGGATATCTGCAGGGGAGATGTGGAACAGGCCATAAAGTCCGCATTCGGTACGTTCTCCTCCGAGACCGTACGTATCCTCACAGACATCTACCGCATTTCCCTGAGAGATCTGACCGATGCCGGTAAGATGGCGGAATCACTGGGAAGACAGCTGAAGGATAGGGAATCAGTGCGCAGGAGCATAAGGAACGAGCTCAAGAGCATGACAGACACCATGTACGGGACCGCCACCGTGTTCGCACCCCTTGTATTGGGGCTGTCAGTCACAATCCTGGGCCCCATGAGGGCGATGGCAGGTATGGCGGACGACGGAAGCACCACCCTCATCCTGTCGGTTTACCTGGTAGAACTGTGTGCTATCATCGCGGTGCTCGTAAGCGGACTCGATACGAGGAACAACGGATCTACCGCCGCAGGCAGGTTCGCCTGCATGATGCCTGTGGCGGCCATGGTCTTCATGGCCATGCTGCATATTTCCCTGTGAGATCACTCAGTTTGAGGGAAGGAAGCCTTCATGGTCTCTGCGTCATCCACTACTTTGGTAAGGAAATCGGCAAGGGTCCTGAAGCGTCCTGCATTTAGGTAATAATGGTGGTGGACACCGTCCTCGTACTCGACACGGCGGGAACAGATGAGTCCTCCAGACTTCATCTTCCTGACGGCCGCGTTGACGGCTGCCTCGTCGAGTCCGAAGGCTCCTCCGGTGAACGGGGCGACAAGCTCCCTCTCGGCCATCCCGCGGATGAGAGTCATCACATCTGGGTCATTCATCGCTGCGATGATATCGGATTCCGGATCGGAACTTATTCCGAGGGGCATCCTGTTGGTTAGGCAGACGTGCTTGACAGTCTTCTTGGGAGGGTTTTGGTTACTGCTTTCCATCGGGAGCTGAATACCCTCAGGGGGTAAAAATCTTTAGCCTAGCGCGCGTGCGTATTAACACAAAAAATACTTTTTTATAGTTCCGCAAACTATACCAAATCATACAATCGGAGTTTTCCCGAGTGTTGTTTTCGGTCACAATTGAACGAAGGTAGAATCATGAGCGCACACAATACTGAATCCGACAACGTACTCAAAACCGGTACCACCACCCTCGGAATGAGGATCAAAGACGGTGTCATACTCGCTACTGACCAGAGGGCCACCATGGGCAACCTGATCGCCAACAGCAACGTACAGAAGGTTTACCCCATCGCGGACAACCTCGGTATGACCATTTCCGGACTCGTCGGAGACGCACAGCTCATGGTCAGGTACATGACCAGCCAGATCGCCATCTACGAGATGCAGAAGGGAGCACCCATGTCCGTGCAGACCGCTGCCACCCTCATGGGATCTGTCATCCGTTCCGGATTCTACCTCGGCCCCCTCCTCGGAGGCTACGACAAGACCGGAGGACACGTCTTCAGCGTCGACGGCGCCGGAGGAGTCATTGAGGACAGGTACTGCGCATCCGGTTCCGGATCCATCACCGCCTACGGTGCACTCGAGACCCTCTACAAGGACAACATGACCAAGGAGCAGGCCATCGACGTCGCCATTTCCGGACTCAACGCAGCACGCCGCAGGGACAACTACACCGGCGACGGAATGCTCATCCTATACATCGGGCCGAAAGGATACGAGTGGATCCCCAACGACCTCATCAGGAAGAGGTGCGAGGAACTCGGATTCAAGTACCCCAACTGAACACAGTCACCCAAACCCTTTCCCATAGGGGGCCCGGAGCCCCCATCTTTCTAAAACAATTAACAGAAGCCGATAAAATGAATCCCGACAGACTATTCGACAGCCTGAGGACCCAGGTAATGGGACTGGTTCCCAGCAACATGGAAATCGCCAAGATCGAGTTCGAGGCGTCCCTCGTCGTCATCTACGTGAAGAACTACGACGAGTTCTCCTCCGAGGTCAGCCTCCCCCGTACCCTAGCCCAGACCCTCCGCAGGAGGGTCGACATCAGACCCGACCCCAGCATGCTGGAGGATACCGACTCCGTGGAGAAGAAGATCCGTTCACTGATCCCCGAGTCCGCAGGCATGACCGACATCAACTTCGACGCCAACACCGGCGAGGCTATAGTGGAAGCAATCAACCCCAACGAGGTCGTCGGGGATGAGGGCTCCCTGCTCGCAGCACTCAAGAAGGAGAGCGGATGGAATGTGAAGGTCATCCGTTCCCCGCCTATCCCCTCCAAGACCATCTCGGATGTCAGGGGATACCTGAGGCACGAGGCGGACGACAGGAGCAAGATGCTCAAGCAGGTCGCCAGGAACCTCGTGCGCCCCATAGTCGAGGGAGAACAGTGGATCAGGGTCACCACCATGGGCGGTTTCAGGCAGGTAGGAAGGTCGGCTTCCCTCCTTACCACCAGGAACAGCAGGATTCTCATCGACTGCGGTCTGGACCCCGGATCCGAGGCGACCCCCTATTTCGCCATCCCCGAGGTGCAGCCCCTGGATTCCATCGACGCTGTCGTCATCACCCACGCTCACCTTGACCACTGCGGAACCCTGCCCGCCCTGTTCAAATACGGATACAAAGGACCTGTCTACTGTACCGCACCCACCAGGGACCTGATGGCACTTCTGCAGCTCGACAACATCAAGCTTGCCTTCGGTGAGGCCAAGAAGAACCTGTACACCGAGAAGGACGTGAAGAACGAGATCCTCCACACCATCCCCCTCAAGTACAACGAGACCACCGACATCACTCCCGATGTAAGGCTCACCTTCCACAACGCCGGACATATCCTCGGATCCGCTATCGCTCACTTCCATATCGGTGACGGACTCCACAACATCGCATTCACCGGAGATACCAAGTTCGAGAAGACCTGGCTCTTCAACCCCGCGGTCAACAAATTCCCCAGGTGCGAGACCCTCGTCATCGAATCCACCTACGGAGGGCATAACGACATGCAACCCTCCAGGAAGGACGCCTCCGAACTGCTGGGAGACCTCATCAAGGAGGCCACCTCACACGGAGGAAAGGTGCTCATCCCCGTCTTCGCTGTCGGTCGTTCCCAGGAGGTCATGCTCGTTATCGAGGAACTCGTCAGGACCGAGGCCATCCCCGAGATGCCCGTCTACCTCGACGGTATGATCTGGGAGGCTACCGCCATCCACACCGCCTATCCCGAATACCTCAACAGCTCCCTGAGGACCGAGATATTCCAGAAAGGCAACAACCCCTTCCTCAACCCCATGTTCCACCGTGTCGAGAACGGCGAGATGAGGGAGAGGATCTGCCACAGCCCCGAACCCTGCATCGTGCTCGCCACTGGCGGTATGATGTCCGGAGGACCTGTCCTCGAATACTTCAGGGAATGGGCCGATGATGCCAAGAACTGGCTGCTCTTCGTCGGATATCAGTCCGAGAACTCCCTGGGAAGGACCATCCAGAGGGGAAGGAGCGACATCACCCTGCCTTACAAGGGCAAACCCATCAACATACAGATCAAGATGAACCGTGAGACCGTCGACGGATTCTCCGGTCACTCCGACAGGAAGCAGATGATGAAATTCGTCGGCACCATGGAACCCAAGCCCGACAAGATCATCATCGGACACGGTGAGGACAGGAAATGTTCCGACCTCGCCTCTTCGATCTACAAGAAATTCAACATCCAAACCGTGGCGCCCCAGAACCTGGAGACTGTCAGGCTGAAGTGATAGCATGAGATCGGTTGTCGCCATGACCGGGGCCTCGGGGGCCATCTACGGCATCAGGCTCCTGCAGGAGCTCCCCGGAGAGAAGATCCTAGTCATGTCCGATACCGCCAAGGCCATCATCCCGGAAGAAACACAGTATACGGTGGAACAGGTGGAAGCTCTGGCAGACAGGGTCTACCAGGATTCGGATTTCTTTGCTCCGATTGCTTCCGGTTCCTTCGATTACGACGTATTGTTCGTCATCCCCTGCACCGAATCATCCGTGGCCAAGTTCGCCTGCGGACTCGGCGATAACCTGATCTCCCGCACATTCATGTGCGCGCTGAAGGAGGGCAGGAAGATCGTGCTGGTCACCAGGGAGACGCCGAAGAGCGCCATAATGCTCGAGAACGAACTTAAGCTCGCGAGACTTGGAGTGGTCATCATGGATGCCAACCCCGGATTCTATCCGAAACCCCAGTCGGTGGAAGAGATGGTGGATTTCATCGTCGGACGCTGCCTGTCCCAGGCAGGCATAAAACAGCATCTGTTCAAACCCTGGGGAGAATGACGGAGAGACAGACATGATCTACAGAGATTATCAGGGAGAGAAGGTTTCGATGATGGCATTCGGTGCCATGCGCCTGCCTGTCATCGACGGAGATGATGGAAAGGTAGACGTCCCCGCGGCAGAGGCCTTGGTCGATGCGGCTTACAAAGCGGGTATCAATTACTTCGACACCGCCTGGGGCTACCACATGGGTACCTCCGAGACCGTGATGGGTAAGGCACTGTCCAAATACCCCCGCGACAGCTTCAAACTGTCCACCAAGTTCCCCGGTTACGACCTCAGCAACTTCGGCAAGCACGAGGAGATCTTCGCCAAACAGCTCGAGAAGTGCCAGGTCGATTATTTCGACTTCTATTTCCTTCACAACGTGTGCGAACTCAACATCGACCGCTACATGGACGAGGAGAAATACCACACCGTCGCGTTCTTCAGGAAGATGAAGGAACAGGGGAAGATCAGACACCTCGGTTTCTCTTGCCACGGCTCCCTCGAGGTCATGAAGAGGTTCCTGGAGAAATACGGCGAATTCATGGAATTCGGTATGATTCAGATGAACTACCTGGATTACAACTTCCAGGGCGCAAGGGCCAAACTCGAGCTCCTCAACTCGTACAAGATCCCTGTCTGGGTCATGGAACCCCTCCGCGGCGGCATGCTCGCCAAGATGTCCCCCGAGAACCTGGAGAGGATGAGGAAGTTCCGCCCCGGAGTTGAACCCGTGGAACTCGCTTTCAGATTCCTGCAGTCCCTCCCCGGCGTCACCGCCATCCTCTCGGGAATGACCGAGATGGGTCAGATGGAGGAGAAACTGCGTATCTTCGAGAAGGATGCACCCCTCAGCGAAGAGGAGAAGGCAGCCATGCTCGATATCGCTCAGGGACTCGTCAACGGAAAGGTAGCACCCTGCACCTCCTGCAAGTACTGCCTCTCCCACTGCCCGAAGAAGCTCAACATCCCCTTCCTTTTGGAGAAGTACAACGAGGATGCTCTCACCGGAGGAGGATTCCTTGCCCCCTTCGCCATCAAATCCCTGCCTGCCGACAAGAGGCCCTCCGCCTGCGTCGGATGTAAGTCCTGCGAGAAGGTCTGCCCCCAGCAGATCAAGATCTCAGAGATCCTCAAACCCTTCGGTCAGAAGATGGACGCGGCTCTCGAAGCATTCTTCGGCAAGGAGTAAACCATTCAATCGGGCCGGCCGTTTATAGGTCGGTCCGAACCCTTCATTCTTCCTGCACATTCTTGAGAATCGGATCATCGGGGTCTATCTTGACATACATCCTCTTCATTAGCGGTGTGGCTCGACCTGAGTGATCACGGCCAGAATCATCAGGTAGCCGATAGCTTCCATAGTAATCCCCGATTACAATTGGAATAGGATTTAAGTCACTCGGAATCTGGCTTTTCCTCACCGCCGTCGAAGGAATCCATCATATGTGCCAGATCGCTGTCCGCATAGGCTTCCACCAGGAAACCGCGGCTGTCGGCCCAACGGTCAGTGACCTCGTCGAGGAAATTCTCTGCATATTCCTCCCAGCCCTGACGGTACTCGTCCTCGAGCAGGGTTCCGAGGAGGTCGTCCGACTTGATTCCGTTGAGATCCGCATAGATGCCGGCGAGGGTATGGACGAATTCCTCCTTGGACGGTTCGATGGCAAGATATCTCTCGGAACCGTCGGATTCCTCGGTGATGCGTTTCTTCTCGCGGTCGTAATAGAAACCTTCGCTGCCGGTGATGAGCAGGGCGCCGATGGTGGCACCCACATTGAAAGGTATGCGGCCCTCGATCTTACCGATGCGTTCCCAGGTCTCGGAGAGCTCCTTGTTCAGAGCCTCGGTGTCCTGACTGTCCTCCACCTCCTGCAGCCACGAGGTAATGTTAGCGCAGGAAGGATCCGAGGGATCGTCGCGGACAGACAGGGCCTCCGCATACTCTTCGAGGTCCTTGCATTCCTCCGGAGGGAAGTAGCCTGACGCTTCGAGAATGACAGGCTTTTCGGTATCCTGGGTCTTTCCCTTCAGGAACATGAGGTCGACGAAGAAGGGTCCGTATTCGTAGGTGATCCTGCTGCCCTCGTAGACCTCTATGGATTCGTCCGCCTCCTCGAACACACCGAAATCGGCAGGGCCGATTTTCTTGTCACCCACTCTGAAGCAATGTGAGTTCCTCGCACCCCATCCGGCCATAGCTTGGATTAAAAGATGGAGATCAAGGAAGCTGATGTCCGACGGTACGGAGAACACGCGGAAGGCGGGAGGGGTGATGCCCCTCACCGATGCCCGCAGCCTGTATGCCTTCAGGATATTCACTCCAGGTAGATGGCGGTCCTTCCGGGGGCCGCGACCTTGGATTTTCCGGCCGGATCGTATTTATCCTCGTCGTCGGCACCGTAGATTTCAACGGTAAGTCCGACTTCCGCGGAGATGAAATCCTTGGCGGAAAGCAGGAAGGTCTTCTCGTCGAACTCTGCCTGAGCCTTCTTCGCCTCGAGGTTGCCCCTCTGGAAGTCAATGGCGGTCTTCTTGGCGAAGTCAGACACGGCTTTTCCGTTCTTCTTGAGTTCCTCATCGGCCATGCACTTCTTGGTGAGGTTGGGTACGGAGAGCTCTCCGGCCTCCGCCATGGCGAGGGCGTCCTTCATAATGTTGACCTTCCAGGCGGGGGAGGTGTAGATGACTGCTTTTGTGATATCTCCCTTGGCCAGTTTCCTGATCTCGTTGACATCGGAGATGACGTCCTGCACGAACTCCTCTCCGTATTCCGCTGCGGCGGAGACTCCCTCTGCCTCGGGGAGCTGAGCCTCGGAGACCAGACCCTCGAAGCCTGCCTCCTGCCAGAGTTCCTCGGCTATGTGGGGGGTGACGGGCATCATGGCGTTGATCCAGATGCGGAGGGCCTTCATCAGGGTGGCCCTGTTCTTTCCGCCGCGCCTCTCGTACCAGCGAAGGTCGTTGGCCATGTCGAAGTAGACGACGGTACACATCTGCCTCAGGTCATACTTGTCCATGGCGGCCCTGATCTCGTTGAGATGGGTGTTGAACCTGGAGAGGAGCCACTGGTCGATGGGACCTGCTGGCACATCCTCTTCCGATGCGATAAGGTCCTCGACGGTGGACATGATCTTCTCGAGTTTCTGCTTGTAGGTGAAGACTACATCCTCGTCCCATTCGACATCCACGAACATGGATGCGATGTGTGCGTAGTAGAGCCTCATCGCATCGGCACCGTACTTGGCGACGGCACCGGGGATGGGCTGTGCTCCTCCCTTGGATTTGGAGATCTTGTCCTTGTTCTTACCGGTGACATACCAGTTGACGACGATTCCCTGGGGGTTCATCTCCTCGGGGAGGATGGCCGCGTGGTTCAGCAGGAACACGGGGAAGTGGACGGTCATGTGCTCTTTACCGCCGAGGTTGATGTCTAGGGGGTACCAGTAGAGAACATCCTTCCTGATGTCCTCCACCAGGTCGGCGGGGATGCCGGTGGCGTCGGACACTGCTTTGGCGCTTCCCTCTCCCAGAATGACGTAGTCGAAGAAGGCGGGGGTCATCTGCTCGGTCTTGATCCTTCCGCTGTTGCTGTAAAGCGAGATGAGGTAGAAGATTGGATAGAGTGTGGAATCGGAAATGGCCTCGATGGTCCACTTGGAGTCGAAGGGGAACTTGGTTCCGAGCCAGTTTCCGAGCCTGACGCAGGCCCTCTCCCTGTACCAGTCGAGGACACCCTGCACATTCTCGTAGTAATCGGCAGGATAGATGTTCATCTTCCTGGCGTGCTCTTTGGCAATGGAGGTGAGCTTCTCATCAGCGTAGTTGATGAACCACTGGTCGTCGATCCTCCTGATGTGGACCTGGCGTCCGCACCTGCAGATAACCTCCAGGGTGAGGTCCCTGAAGAGTTCGGCCTCGCCGGCGTCGATCATGGCCTGCTTCATCTTGTCCTTGGCCTCTTCGACGCGGAGTCCGGCGAACTCGCCGCAGACATCCTTCATGCGGCCCATGTGGTAGCCATCCTTGTAGATGGTCTTCTTGGCTTCCTCCATGGCCTCCTTGAATTTCTCGGGGTCTTTGATGTCGGGGATCTTCATCTTGGCGATGATGTCCTTGGCAGGGAAGTCGCCGTAACCCTTGATGGTGATGATGGAAACGGGTTCCACAGCGTCGATGACCTCCTTGGGGATTCCGTAGACGGAGGTCAGGTCGGGGTTGGCCTTTGCTCTCTCCAGGGCATCCCAGTCGGCGGGTGCGTCTGACGGTACGGAAGTTACGAGTCCGGTACCGATGGCGGGGTCTACGAAGTCTGCGGGGAAGACGGGAATCTCCTTGTGGAGCATGGGTGCCCTGCACATGAGTCCGATGAGCTCCTTACCGGCGATGGTTCCGACGGTCTCGACACCGTCGAACTGAAGCTGAAGCTTCTCGGCGCACTGAGGACTGACCACCCACTTCTCTCCGTCCTTCTGGACGATGCTGTATTCGATGTCGGGGCGGGCCCAGAAGCAGACCTGTCCGTAGACAGTCTCGGGCCTGAGAGTGGCCGCCACGAGGAAGAACTTCTTCTCCTCGCACCAGAACTTCAGGAGGGTGTATTCCTGGGTCTCGGCGAGACCTCCCTTGGAGATATCGGTCTCCGAGGGATCGACGGCGACGGGACCGTGCTCGGGGCAGAAGGGAGCGTAATAAGGCTTCTGGATGAGGAGTCCCTTCTCCTTGAGCTTGGTGAACTGCCACTCGATGAACTTCCCGTAGTCGGGATAGAGAGTACAGGTGAACCTCCTCCAGTCGGCGAGGAATCCGAACCTCTTCCAGTAGTCGTTCTGGTATACGCCGTTGAAGAAGTTCACGACGTCCATGGGCTCGGTGAGCTTGTCGACGAGGGCGGGGTCGCAGCCGTTCCTGACCAGGTAGTCCACGGTCTTCTCGTCGTGCTTCTTGATCTTGTTGGCGAGACTGATGCATCCGTTTCCGGTTCCGTGGGTTCCCACAGGGAAGAGGACGTTGTAGCCGGTGGTCCTCTTGTACCTTCCCAGGGCGTCGGCATAGGTATATCCCCTGAGGTGTCCGACATGAAGGTACCCGGTGATTCCGGGATAGGCGAAAATGATCATGAATTTGGGTTTGCCGTCCTTCCTCTCGGACTCGTTCAGTTTAGCGTCGGTCCAGGCTTTCTGCCATTTTGCTTCCATCTCTGCGTAGTCGCGTGCCATCAGGTCACCTTATTACTATACGCGCGTGTAAGAGGAACATATAAAAGTGCTTTATCCTCATCTCTGGGGCATGGACACGGACACCCTGGAGTTCTACGAGACGAATGCGGAGGCCTATGCGGCGGAGAGCCTCACCCACGACGTCTTGGATATCCGGGGCAGGTTCATTGCCAGGCTTCCCAAGGGAGCCCGTATCCTCGATCTCGGATGCGGGTCCGGAAGGGATTCGTTCGCATTCTCCAGGCTCGGGTTCGAGACCGTTCCCGTTGATGGTTCGGAAAATATGTGCAGAGGGGCGGAGAGATACACGGGTCTGCCTGTCAGACACATGAGATTCTCGGAACTCGACTACCGGGCGGAGTTCGACGGCGTATGGGCCTGTGCATCGCTGCTGCATGTGCCTTCGGCGGAGCTTCCGATTGTTTTAAATATGGTCAGACAGGCCCTGCGCACCGTCGGGATCTTCTTCTGCTGTTTCAAGGAAGGGACCTTCGAAGGAGAACGCGACGGACGCTACTACACGGATATGACCTCTGTCAGACTGAAGGAAATGCTCGAGAACTGCGGTTTCTCCGTCATCGATCAGTGGGAGAACACCGCTTTCGAGACGGGAACCCGCTGGGTGAACGCGGTTTCCCGCAGATTGTAACGTCAGTAAGACAGGAGTATGTCAGATTGACCCTTGTCCGACAGAATCGGAACTCCGGAAACGAATCGTTTCCGAGCAAAACACATTGGTTATGGATGAAAATGGATGGAATTACGACTGAATTTATCCCTTTTATTTATTGATTATATAAATCGAAACTGAAAAGAGTCTCTGTCAGACACGATTAACCTACAAGTGTTTTAATAATACAATATGGATATCATCATTACCGTCTGAAATCCCGGCTCAGGACCGTGAAAGTTCAGAATCAGGAGTGAAAGATGGAGAATCCCCTCGGTTTGAGGGAGAGGATGTCAGACAAAGTATGGCATCCGTCAGACATTTTATATACTACGACTGACATGTTACTATTGCAACAGAAGGGGTGGGATCCAACTATTGCAGAAGTGACGGATATGGTCGATGAAGGAACGAAAATCACGATAAGGATGTCCAACGCGGACATTCAGCTCATGGAGGACTTCATGAGTGATCATGATCTCGAGAACCGCAGCGTCTTCATCCGTGACGCAATACGCGAGTATATCGCGAACAACAAGACTGAGGCTCAGTCCGATGATAACTCTGTTACCGTCAGACTGAACCCGGTCGTGCTGCAGACACTCGAGAACATGAGGGCTGACGGAACGATCTACGACTCTGAGAGCTTCATCAGGGAGCTCATCAACACCGCAGTCATTCCCAAGGAGGCAATCGACGACTCGAGGGCACGTGCGTTCAAGGCTGCACAGCAGTCTTCGCGCATAATGTGAGAGCAGACCAGTATGTCAGAAGGGATGGACCGAAACAAGGAACTGAACTGTTGACAAAGAAAAAAGGAGAGAATACAGATGAACGCAGTCGAGAAGGACATAGCAGTTTCCGGAGATGCCCGCATAGCCGTTATCGGAATCGGCGGAGCAGGTGTCAGGATCGCTTCCATGCTCTACGGTAAGATGAGCCGCGTCGGAGTCATTGCCATCAACACCGACAAAAAGGCACTCGAGACCGCGGCTGCGGACACTAGGCTGTATATCTGCAAGGAAGTCACCAAGGGCCTCGGCACCAACGGCGACCCTGCTCTGGGAAAGAAGTGCGCCCAAATCCACGAAGCGGAGATCACCGCAGCAGTCAGCAAGTACGATTGCGCCTACATCATCGCAGGTATGGGAGGAGGAACCGGTTCCGGTGCCGCCTCCGTCGTCGCAGAGCTCTGCGACCGTGCCGGTGTCAAGGTAGGTGCCATCACCATCATGCCCTTCGGTTTCGAGACCGGCAGGAGCATCAAGGCCGCAGAGGGCTACAGGGCACTCCACGCGGTCTGCCAGGACATCGTAAGATGCGAGAACGACAAAGTTCTCAGCGTCGAGGGAATCAAGACCCTCGACGAGGCCATGAACACCATGAACGAAATGATCGTCAGGAAGGTCGAGCACGCCATCGAGGATGCTCACGAACTCATCCGCCAGGACATCGCAAAGCGCATGTGCCAGCAGGATGTCTCTCCTGTCACCGAGACCTTCGCGTCCGCGGCGTTCCAGGCACAGAAATCACTCTAAACAGAGCCGGTTGCCATCCCGGCGTTTCTCCAATCTTCGCCCCGGCTTTCCGGGGCGCCTCCCTTTTCACCGCCAGTTTTTTGTCCGAGTACCGTTTTCACTTGGTGATAACATGAAGGTACTCCTCGTAAACGGAAGCCCCCACAAGAACGGATGCACATATACCTCCCTCAGAGAGGTGGCGGATGCTTTGGAGAAGGAAGGCATCGAGACCGAGATCCATTGGATCGGCAAGGGAGAGATCCCTGGATGCAAAGCATGCGGATACTGCAAGAAGAAAGGAAAATGCGTCATCGATGACGATCCCAACGAGATCGGGAAGAGAATCGATGAATTCGACGGATTCGTCTTCGGTTCCCCCGTATACTACTCCGGTCCCGCAGGACAGATCTGCTCTTGGATGGACCGCTTCTTCTATGCCAATGCCGGTAAGATGTGCGGAAAGGTCGGAGCCTGCATAGTCAATGCGAGGAGAGGGGGCAATTCCGCATCCTTCGAAAGACTCAATCAGTACTTCATGATCTGCAACATGGTCGTTCCCGGTTCGCAGTACTGGAACATGACTCACGGCAACACCGTGGAGGAAGTCAAGCAGGACGCTGAAGGCCTGCAGACCATGAGGACACTGGGAAGGAATATCGCATGGGTGCTGAAGTGTATCGAGGCAGGCAGGAAAGCGGGAATAGAGCTCCCGGAGCCTGAACCAAGGGTTCGCACGAACTTCATCGGAAACTGAATGGATTGTATCCATCCGCGAATACGCTTTAATACCTAAAGCGGAATTTCGATAATAACCTGATTTGGAGGAAACCAGGCAGGCCTTCGGGCCTAGCGGCCGCTGGCAACGGCGGCCGTGACTTTTTCTATTAAATTATCTCGGTGGGATGCAACGTCGGAACATCCTTTAATGAGAAAACTCATGGACACTCGATGGCATATAACATAATGGCCGCCGCCGGAGCGATCATCTTCATTATGGGACTGTTTTTCCTGAACATCTCCAGACAAAACAGGAACATCAAGAACAGGACCAACAACATCACGCGTGTCGAGCTCTACGGTTCCATAGCGTGCATAATAGGACTGATTGTCTGCGTTGCCCTGGCGATATGGTCGATGCTTTGAGCATATCGAGCTTCTGGCACATCTCTAAAAACTGACGGTAAGCAGAATACTCCGTCAAGTATGCTTTTAAAAATAGGGTGTGATCCCGCCGGAAACCGGCGGGATCGATGTGTTTGTAGTCTTCAGAATGAAGAGATGAAGGAATCGACAGGGTTGCCGGCTTCCTTGACGATCTTCTTTCCTTTGGTGAAGAATACGGCCTTTTGGAAACCCAGCTGGGATGCGATCTTGTCAAGCTGCTTCTGTCCCTTGTCGTCCTTGTACATGCAGCAAAGGAAGAATGAAGGATCCTTGGCGTCGATGGCCGCTTTGTTCTTGGCAACGAAATCGGAAAGATCGGAAGGGACCTTTCCTGCCCTGACCCTGGTTCCGATGACAATCTTGTCGAAAGAACCGAGATCGAGTCCAGCAGCTTCCTGAACGGTGACGGCCTTTCCGCCGGTTTTCTCTGCGATATACTGGGAAACAGCAGTGGTGTTGCTTCCTCCGGAGTAGATGATTACTGTGGTCATGTTAGGTGAATAGAGCTTTAGATTCTTATCATCTTCGTCATGGAAAAGATACTGCTGGGTATTCCCGTCTCCGACTCAGCAAATCAGATCATGTCTTCAGCTCGCAGGATGTTCCCGCTCCAAGGATCTATCTGTTCTTTAATAGATAATATTTTATCTATTTTATCAAAAATAGCTATAAATAGATAAAATGTTATCTTTCATCATGAAAAATTATCTTGAACTCAGCGACATCTTCCATGAGAAATCGATGGAAGAAAGAATGGTCGACCTGGCATCGAGATTCAAGGTATACCGCAAAAAGGCTAAACTTACACAGCTCGAACTGGCAGACCGCAGCGGAGTATCTTATGGATCTATCAAACGCTTCGAGCGGACCGGCAGAATCTCTCTTGAAAGCCTGTGGCAGTTGGCATCCGCTGTCGGATGCGATGATCAGCTGGATCGTATATTCAGCGCCCCGCCGCTCACAGCCGACGATCTGAGGGGATGACATGGAATTACGCGTAATGTTTGACGGAAGGGAAGTGGGCCGTATGAGGTACGAATCCAAGACCGCCCATTTTGCCTACAGCAGGGATTGGCTGAACCACGGTTTCGCTATCTCCCCTAAATCGCTTCCGCTGGAAGACCGGCTGTTCTCGGGCGGACCCGATATATTCAACGGCCTTCAGGGAGTATTCGCGGATTCCCTTCCGGGGGGATGGGGGATGCTTACTGCGATAAGAGCACTCAGGGAGAAAGGCATAGACTATCTCAGTCTGGATCCCCTGGAGAAGCTGTCGTACATCGGAAAGGATGGCATCGGTGCACTGTACTACGAACCCACGAACTGTGATTGGAACATTCCGTCTGATATCAATCCGGATCAACTCTGCATGGAATGCATGGCCCTGACAGAGGGCGAGAATACAGACCTGGATGATCTTTTCATGAGGGCAGGGTCCACTGGCGGTGCCAAGCCCAAGATGAATCTGGAAATAGACGGGGAGAGTTGGATAGTCAAGTTCCGCGAGCGCTACGATCCCGAGTCAGCAGGGAGGATGGAGTTCGAATACAATCAAGCAGCTAAGAAATGCGGTATCGACATACCTGAATGCCGCCTTATCGATTCGGAACTCTGCGACGGTTTCTTTGCATCGAAGAGGTTCGACAGAGTTGACGGAAGGAGGATCCACATGATTTCTTTGGGAGGACTGCTGGAAATTCCGAGAGATATGCCGATACTCGATTATCTTACATTCCTTCAGGCTACAAGGTTCGTAACCGAATCACAGACCGAAGTCGTCAAAGCATTCCGTCTCGCATGCTTCAACGTTTTCGCGAAGAACTATGACGATCATGCGGGGAACTTCTCATTCCTGTACCTTGAAGACGAGGAAAGATATGTGCTATCCCCAGCATACGATCTGACCCGCACACCCAATATGAGGGAACATCGGATGACCTGCATGGGAAATCCGCTGCCGGGGGAGAAGGAATTGTTCCAGTTGGCATCACGGGTGGATATTCCTCTATCACGTGCAAAAGAGATTGTGTCCCAGATTGGGGAAACAGTCAGAGGAGAACTCTCCGAATGGCTTTCGGCCCGGAAAGCCTCAGAAAAATTTTACTGATAATTTATTGGATATGTCCAATAAATTTTCAGTATTATCGCCAACACTGAGTCTCTCGACCCTACCGGTTTACTTCTTTGCGATATGCCTGTTCAGAGATTAATCTAAGGGAGTTTCCGTCTGCCATAATCAAAGCTTGATCACCTGCAGCAGCACCCTCCGACCGGCTCGTCGTCCCCGCAGTCGAATTTACCATAGTGCCGGGACCTGTCGCCCCTAGCATGCAGATGCCTCCCGTAGCGGGTCCCGGAACACATCGATGCCGTGTTCCCGCACACGGACTTTGGATGGTTCGTATAGAAACGATGCCCGTTATCGAGGTCGAACCATTCCGGATGTCCCTCGATCCCGCCGTCGTAGATCACGGTCTGCCCGTAATCCTCGCATTCGTCCTCCAAATCGGGCAGCTTGAACGCCCTCACGGTACGCGATGTGAACCTCATATCACCAAGCAGCTTCCTCATCTCAGGATTGTCCACCTTCACATCGCTCACCGATGTGTACCTGACTATCTGGAATCCAGCCTTCTCCATAGCACGGCGGAAATCCTCGGTGTACATAGCACCGCCGAGGCATTCCCCTCTGAGGATGGGGTCCGCATAAACCTCGTCGGGTACCCTCCTGTCAGCGAAGACATCGGAGAAGTACAGTTCCCCGCCCTCCTTCAGCACCCTGTGTATCTCCCTGAAGACCAGGTCCTTCCTGGGGGAGAGGTTGATCACGCAGTTAGAGATCACCACATCGACGGAGGAATCCTCTATCCCAACCGATTTGAGATCCTCGATGTATCCCTGCCTGAAATCCACGTTGGGCTTGGCGTATCCGAACCTCTCCGTCTGACTCTGTAAATGGGATTCGGCGACATCTAGCTGTTCCCTGGTCATGTCCACCCCTATCACATGCCCGCTCTCACCCACGAGCTTGGATACGATGTACACGTCCCTCCCGGTACCGCATCCCAGGTCCAGGACCGTAAGTCCCTCCAGGAGCGGTGGGATGGGCGAACCGCAGCCGTAGAACCTGTCAAGGATCTCATCGTCGATGAGGGGCAAAATGGGTGCTAGCCTCTTGTCCGGAGAGCAGGAGCACGTACATGCGTTCGTCTTCAGGTCGGAACTGCCCTTGAGGCTCTTCCCGTAGTATTCGCGTACGCCTTCCCTGATTCTTTCCTCGTCGGCGGGGTTCGTTTGCTTCATGATATTACATAGATAATCGTCTATATAGATATTCGTCTATGTGTTAGAGGGATCAGAGCGAACCCAGGAACTCCTTGAGCTGATCCAACCTGGCACGGTCCAGAGAATAATATGACCACTGGCCTTCCTTCCTGACGTTTACTAGACCGCATCCGGAGAGGATCTTCATGTGGTGGGAAAGGGTGGGCTGCGTGATGTCCAGGGCCTCAAGGATCCTGCAGGCGCAGATCTCGCCCGAAGAGAGCATGGAGAGGATCTTCAGCCTGTTGGCGTCGGATAATGCTTTGAAGACCTCGGCATCCACTTCCTGCATGTCCATAGGGAGGGGGATTGAATATAGATAGGTGTCGATGAACGTTGAGGAAGGAGCATTCCCCTTATGAGGCATGAGATGTCCGCCGAACGGAAGCAGTATGCCATCGTATCCCGTCAGGGTCTCCGAGGTCAGCAGGACCGCCGCGCCAATCAGGAAGATAGGGGTCACAGGAGACGATATCTTCACCTACGTCGATGAAAAAGGGGTACTGAACATCGGCATCCGTCAATTCTAACTGGGTGAGAACAGCCTCGATACCAAATCGAAATTTCACGTACATCCTGAGTTCGACAGATACAGACACCCGCCGAAGCATATGATTGACCGGTCGTTTCCCTATCGGATTGATTAGCCGGATTACATCTGTGTCCCATGCTCCCCCAGCTCTCAATTTCTGTTGAAGAGATCATCGGGGATACGGTCATCGGCGATCTGTTCGGCCAGCAGGAACAGCTCGTAGAACGGGATCGTCAGTATCCCTGTCTCCATGTCGTAACCGTAGTTGTTTCTAGATACCTTCACCGCATAGCTGAAACTGTTGTTATCACGGAATTTCTTAAGTGAAGTAAGGGATCCTTTCGTCCTTTTGGCATCCAAAGGTATGGCGAATCCGTCATCTTCCAGGATGAATTCGAATTCGGAACCGCCTTTGCCGCACCAATAGAACAGGGGGATCCCCCTGGACCCGAGTTCCTCTGCAGCGAAGTTCTCATAGAACACCCCCGAAAGCGATTCTCTCCCGTCACCGGTGATGAAGGTGACAGGATTTATCCCGCTCTGATACGAGAACATGCCCATGTCCGCCAGATATATCCTGAATGTTCCGTTCGATTCGGTCATCGGGAATGTGATGCGACCCTCCACCTTGTTGGATATGTATACCGCATGAGCTTCCTTGAGCCAATCGATGGGTGACCGCATATCCCTGTTCTTGGTGCCTTTCTCGATGAGCGAGGGGCTGAAGTTCCTGGACTCCCTGTTTAGGAAATTGCATATATTGGAGAAAATCGCCCTTGTCCTCAATATGGACTCCGGGCTTGCCTGATAGAGGTCCATATCCGCCAGGTAGTTCCCGTATAGAGTTTTGAGTATGTTCCTGGATGCGTTGAAGCTTCCGGTTTCCAGATAGGAGGATACCGATTCGGGCATTCCTCCGACCAGCAGATACTCGTAGAACAGATTGAGTGCCATCTCATGGAACGATTGCTCCATCGGCCTTTTACGCTGATATGCGTCCACGATCTTGTCATACATCTGCCTGTTGCGGTTGTATAGATATTCGTCGAATGACATGGGATATACGGTCATCTCGTCAATCTTCCCTACAGGGAACAGGAAACCCTTCTGTTTCGGCCCCCGTTTCTTGCGTTTGATCCTTATCCTGACCATGGAACCAGTCACTATTACCGGAATGTCACGGTACTCCTGACACAGATATTTCATGAGGGTCACCACTGACAGACATTCCTGTACCTCATCGAATATCAGAAGGGTGGACCGATCTACCGTTATTCCCCTGTCCAGCGAGATGTATTCCAGTACATCCTTGGCTTTAGGATGCGTCTCGCAGAACCTGCAGAAAGCTGGTTCCTCATTGCAATCGATGTAAACATACTTCCCGGCATAGTACCTTTCAGCGAAGATCTCCTTTATCAGGTAGGTTTTCCCGACCTGTCTTGCCCCCCAAACGATCAGGGGCTTACGGTTCTTGGATTCGTTCCATCTGATGAGATCCTTCAGGCATCTTCTGTCCATGGTACCTCCTACAATAATTTATTGCACTTTTTGTATATAATTATAAGGAATTAATTACACCTTTTTGGTATATTTATCGGTAAATATTTGCACCATTTATGCATTATCGGAGTACAGATGAGGTATCGCAAAGTCATACCAGGAGTCTTCTTACAGAGACCGAACAGATTCATCGCATACTGCGAGATCGACGGTAACGTTGAGAAATGTCATGTGAAGAACACCGGCAGATGCCGCGAGATCCTCCTCAAGGGGACCGAGGTCTACCTCCAGAAAGGCACCTCCCCCGGACGTTCCACGCCCTACGACCTCATCGCCGCCAGGAAGAGGGACTTCATCATCAACATCGACTCGCAGGCACCCAACAAGGTGGCCCTGGAATCCATCGAGAGGATTCTCGGACCCTGCGATACGGTGAAGCCCGAGTTCACCCTCGGGGAATCACGTTTCGATTTCTATGCGGAACAGGGCGGGAGGAAGGTCCTCATGGAGGTCAAGGGGGTGACGAAGGAATCCGATTACAAGGTGTGCTTCCCCGATGCTCCCACCGAGCGGGGGCTGAAGCACGTGCGCGAGCTCACCCGCCTGGTCGGGGAAGGCTACCGCTGCGTGGTCTGCTTCATCGTGCAGATGGAGCGCGCCGACAGTTTCTCGCCCGACTATCCCATCCACGAGGAGTTCGGAAAGGCATTGGAGGAGGCCGCGGAGGCGGGCGTGGAGGTACTGGCGTTCACCTGCCGCACGACCCCTGACACACTGGAACTGGCGGATCCGGTCCCGATCGTTTTCAGGCAAATCCTGAGCTGAATGATGTTAACGAATGATTTCCGCGGCCGCCGAATTGGCTTAATTATTTGTACGGACGGTGCGGATTATTACATACAGGCTTGGAGTGGTAAGATGAAAGCGACCACGATACTAGCAGCATGCGTCGCAGCGGCCCTTGTTGTCGCCGTCGCATCGGTATACATCAACATCATGAAGAACGACGAGGTAACCACCGAGGTCCTCATGGACGACGGGATGACCTGCACAATCAACGGAAAGGAGGTCGCCAACGGCGACACCGTGACCGTTACCATCAGCTCCGGCAACATGACGATCCATGTTGACTCCCAGGCCTCCGGTAAGCTGGCCGTCTGCGGCCTCTGGTCCTCCGATGACGGCGGCGCATCCATCCTGAAGAACACCGGAAAGGCCGTCACCAGCGCCGACTTCGCCGTGAAGTTCGTCAAGCACGGGACCTTCAAGGGCGCCATGTACATCAGCAACGATGCGGCCGATGGAGATCTAGCACCCATCATCCTCAAGTTCACCGTCGACGAGTCGATGGTCACCGTCAAGAACGGCGGCACCGTGATCCACAACAACGACGTGGTCACCTTCACGAACGACTCCGAGCTGCAGGTAACCACCGTCGACGGGAAGTCGCACGAGATCACATACAAGGGGACTTGGTCCAACTCCTCCGGTATGAGCAGCGGAGCCTCCGGCAGCGAGCTCGGTACCTCCACCACTATCTACATCGTCGACACCATGTACTTCGATGCCGGCAACGGGACGATGGAAGTCGGTGTAAAGAACGAATGAAACCGGGGGGGTCATCCCCCTCAAACGATTTCGTTAAAAGTGGCCTCTTGCTTCTTTATTTGAAGCAAAGGAGACAAGAGGCCATGAACTACATTGGTATCGATGTACATAAGTCAATTTGTACAGCAGTTGTAATGAATGATGATGAGAAGGTCATCGACCAGATCATCGATTTTGGAACCAACGATGAAGGATGCTCCGCCATCGTCGACCGTTATTCTCCGGAGGATTCGTACATCCTCTTCGAGAACCTGACCACCGCTCACAGGGTGTATCATTTCTTCAAGGACAGAGGGTACCGTGTGGAGGGTCTCCACACGGGACACGGATGTGTGACGGAGATCTCCAAGACGGATTTCAAGACGGATCTCGAGGATGCCACCAAGCTGGCCAGGATGTGCAAGGATCATTTCACGGGTCGCAGGAAATATGCTCTGGTACATTTCGCCGATATCGATTCGATGAAGGCGAAGGAACTGTGCAGAGTCATGAACGACTGCAGCGAGCAGAGGGATAAGCTGAATCTCAGAATCCAGGCATACATGGATTTGTTCGACATCCATCTGCCGAAAGGCCTAAAGAATGTCTACTCGAACAAGGCGATGACTTATCTGAAGTCCTTGGATCATCCTGCTCTGACCATAATGGTCGAGGACATGGCTTCAGTGATGGCACACATCGAGACCTCCAGGGAAGGTCTGGAATCGTTGTTCAAGGACAATGAGGATGTGAAGAACCTAATGTCGATCAAGGGAATAGCCATCCCAAACCGCAGCGACAATCTATACCGCAATCGACGGGATAGAGAGATTCGAGACCCCTGAGAGTCTCGTGTCGTATTTCGGGCTGAAGATAACCAGGCACGAATCCGGAGGGGACCGCGATCTTCACGGTCACATCAACAAGCGGGGCGATCCGCTTGTCCGCAAGTATCTTGCGAATGTGGTCGTGAATCATTCGAAGTACTACCCGGACAGCGATTTGGCAAGATTCTACAAGCGGAAAAAAGAGGTAATGCCGCATTGGAAAGCTACCACTGCAGCGATGAGGAAACTTGTATGCATAATCTGGGCGATGCTGACCAGACACCAGGTGTACAGATTCTCATCGCCGGTGAAGGCATGAAAACATCACACTCGAAGGTCGGATGCGCCTTCCCAATCTCCGGTGGAGATTGAGAAGCAGCATCCTATTCACCATCGGGACAGGTATGAACCTGTTAGACGTCACGGACGTGTCGTAAGGTCGTGAGGGATCGGATCGCGCAGATGTTTTGTAGGCCCCTCCTCAAAGGGTGACCACGTCATTCAAACTTGGACCATGCCCGAGCGACCAAGACCGACATCGTTATGCTGGCACAGACCGCGGGAATGACAAAATGGGATGTCGAACACATCCGCACACGTCTGCAGAGAATTCCTGACGATGGCAGCTGATTTATTCGTATTATCCCAGCGATAGCTATAACTCGCAGTCGTGCGATATCAGAAGCAGAGGCCACTTTCAACGAGACAAACACCTTTCGGCTATTGATTAGACTACCAACAGAATAGCTAAAAGATGCATTTTTTGGTATTTGTGCTGTAATTTCGTACTATTGTTTCACGATGGTTTATTCGTTCGGGAATGATTTTATATCATGTTAATCGGGTATCCAACTCTATTAGGGGAGAAATTGCGCGCGCATACTGCGCGTTCTTTTCGAACTTAATAGGGAGAACTTGAATGGAGGCCCGCAGCAAACTGATTGCGGTCGTGGTCGTTATCGTCGCGGTAGCGGCGTCGGCGACGGCAGTGCTCATGGTGTTCAACAAGTCCGCGGATTTGATGAACTCGGAGTTCCGCGTCATTGTCACGGGATCCATGGACGGAGAGTCCAGGACCGAGTATGAGATCGAGACGATCCCCATCAACAGCCTCGTGGCCGTTCACAAGCTGAAGGGCAACGGTGCCGAGGACGTGAAGGTCGGCGATGTGATTGGTTTCTATTCACCAAGCCTGAACGGGAACATCTATCACCGCGTCATCTCGATCGACCCCGGGAGCAGGACTTTCACCACCAAAGGCGACGCCAACACGACCATGGAGTACGTGGGATTCGACGAGGCCAACGGCATCGTCGTCAACGTGAACCATCCGGCCGGGGAAGTGGTCGCCTTCGTGAAGGCGAACATCCTGTACCTGGTAATCATAGTCGTCCTGTTCTTCGTCATGATTTCGGCCGTGTCCTCCCTAATAAGACTCTGGAAGGAGTGATTGAAATGGAATACAAAATGAAGAAGTCCATGGCGCTAGGAGTGGTCATCATGCTCTGTGCCGTGGCTATGGTTGGCGCGGGTTACGCTGCATTCAACGGCAACGCCCGCACCTATAACATGGACAACTCGGCAACTGCCGGGTATGCGACATTCGCTTCCGCAGACTGGAACGCAATAACCAGCGGAAATGGCACAGCAGATCTTGACACATATGTCTACGAGGCCTCGTCCTCATCAAAGACTGCATACTACTTCACCGGAACAACTACTACAGCAACGATTAACTCAAACAGCTACACTCTGTCTTTGATTGGGACCAAGGACTTTACCCTCACCAACGAGACCGGTGCTGCAATCAGTGCTTATAAGGTCGGTGTAACTGCAAGTTCTGCAGTCGGATCTTCCTCATTCCAGTACTTCGTGAAGATTGGTAATGAGTACAAGGCGATTGCTACCAGCGGAACACCTGCTGAACTGGTTTTCGACATTACTCCCGCTTCTGCAATTGCTGACGCAGGAACCGATACGGTCACGATTGGACTCTACATTGGTTACATAGCCAACGTTTACCTGCCTGACACCTTCATCGGTCCAGCTGAGTCCCAAAGTAAAACTGGCTACACGCAGGCTGCTATCGAGACCACAACCGCACCTGCTGATTTCAATGGACTGTCTTTCGCACTCGCTGCAAAGATCCCCGGAGCCTGATTAAAACCATCCTTCCAGGGTGAAGGCGGTCCCGCCCCTCCGGGGACGGGGCCGTCCGACCCTACTTAACGAAGGATGGTCCGAACAAACCCCAACAAACCACACATCGAGAAAGAAAGCGGTCGAATGTACGGGATAAGGAGCGATATAAGGGTTCCCAGGAACCCCTGCAGGCTCGGCCTGCCCTTGATATGCATCATATCAGCGGCAGCCTTGTCGGTAATCCTCTTCTCTGTAATTCTTTCCGACTGCTCTTCTGCTGACGGGGACGAGAGGTTCCGCGTCGATCTGGAGAATGCCGAGGGCGGCCCCCTCACGGAGCCGATTATCGATGACACCTACTTCTCATTCGACACCATGTCCCGTCCCGACGGCGTCTACTACGAGCTGGACTCCGGCGTCCCCATCGACAGCACACCCGCATACTTCACGGTCCGGGCCGAACCCGGTCCGGACCGTATTCTCTACCGGATCACCGTCGGTATGGAGAACGTCTCAGGCACGTGGATGGACCACTACGGAATACGCGTGCTCACCGACGGAGGATGCTATGCGGATCTGACCAAAGAGAACGGCTACCAGTCCCTCTTCTACAGGGAGGGGGAGGTGGCCGGTTTCGAATGCGGTACGGGGTACGGCATCTCCCTGGCGACCATTGGTGGGTCCCAGAAGGAAGTCGTCCCCGGCCACATCGGAAATATAAGGATATTCGTCGAGGCCACACCGACCCCCGGCTACCACGAGATCGAATTCGTCTCCCTCGGGGCGGTCATCGAGACGAGGATCCTCTTCGAGACGGAGGAACTGGGAGCGCTCCCGGTTCCCGAAAGGAGCGGGTTCTTCTTCGAGGGTTGGTACGATTCCGACGGCAACCGCGTCAACGCGAAGACGGTCGTATCCGAACTGTCCTCCGACGTACTGGAGGCCAAGTGGTCCGAGAACCCCGACGAATGGCCGAAGATTACACACACCGTGGTGACGGTCGAGAACCCCGACGGTTCCGAGACCGTCATCGACACCACCACCATCGAGCAGAGCGACGGCTCCTACGAGAGGCACGTCATAGAGACCACCACCTACCCCGACGGAAGGTCCGAGAAGAAGGAGACCGACGAGGACGTCGACCCGGACGGAGAGATGGACAGGACCACGTCCACCACGTCCATCACCGACCACGACGACGGCACCGAGACCTGGAACACGGAAACCGTCACGGAGAGGAAGGACGGTTCGTCCGAGACCTCCAGGATAATCACCGAGTACGACAAGGAAAAGAACAAGGTCTACGAGTGGTCCGACACCCTCAAGACCGACACCGGCGGGGAGACCCGCGAGTACATCGTCACCGCCGAGGTCGTAGACCTCAAGGAGATGAAGTACAGAGTGGAGGCTATCCTGCCCGACACCACCATACTCGACGTGGACAACGCCAAGACCATCATAGACAGATACGACTACACCGTGGCCGTAGTCGGCACCCATTCCGATTCGGGATTGCTGATAGTGCCGGAGGACACGATGCAGATTGTCGCCGACTACGGATACTACCTGTCGGTCAGCAACGACGAGCAGTACGTAGCGCTCGACGATACCATATCCAGATACCTCGCCGACACCGGGGGCGAGGTGAGACTGAAGATCGAGAAGGCGACAGAGGACATGCTCACGCCCGAGCAGTCGGAGGTCATCGGAGATGCCTATGCCGTGAGCATCGTGCTGACCGTGAACGGGGTACCCGTAACGCAGCCCATCGGAACGATAGAGGTCGTCATCCAGCCCGGATACGCATCCGTGGCCGTGTACAGGGTGAATGAGGACGGATCCACCGTCAGATACCCCTGCACCTACGACTCCGCTACCGGCAAGGTGAGATTCTCCCTCGACCACCTCTCGATCTACATGATCGAACCCAGGAACGACGACTCCAGCAACGCGGAGATCTACGGCTGGATAATCTGGATGATGCTGATCGTCCTGACCCTGCAGTCCCTCGTGCTGGTGAACATGGGAAGGAGGCATGCGTATGGATAAGCGCATCGCAGCCACCCTGGCCGTAACCGTCGTCGCCATAATGGCGATGACCGGCATCGGATACTCGCTCTCGGCCATGACCTACAACACCGGCAACTCGGCCGTCAATGAATACGTGGTCCTGAACTTCGGAAGCTACAGCTTCGGCGACGGGGACCTGAGGTACAGCACCGTCAGCACCCCGGCGGACTTCACCTTCGCGGTGACGTCCTCGGAGAACGACGTCAACACCGTCATCACCCTGACGATGCGCAGCTGCTCATCCCTCTATGCGGGAGAGCACCTGGTGCTCTGGCTGAGGGTCTTCACGGACGGCGCCACGCACACCGTGAGGGCCGATCTCACCGTCACCGACCGCGCTGCGGACAAGTCGCTGACGGTGGTGCACGACACCGTCTCCAACACCGGGAACATAGGTGCCGCCTCCTCGGACAGCACCTTCGCATTCACCCTCACCGTCACGGGACTGACCTCCCGTGCCTCCGTATCCGACTACCGCATCACCGTCATGAGAACGGTCTACGAGGTCGGAGGAGGCGATTCGGTGGGGACCTACGGCGGCTCCGCCCACAAGGGTTATGCCGTCGGCACAGACACCATGACCGCCAGGCACGCGGGTTCGGACGACAGCATGATCGTCACGCTGAAGACCCCCGTCACCGGGCAGTTCCAAGATCTCAGGAACACCGGCTGGGTGTACGCCGTGTCCATGCAGCTGGCATCGGGACAGACGTCCTCCGAGACCTGGGACCAGACGCCGCAGTACGCATACTACGACGGGGACCCGTCGGGTACCTGGACGTACGCGGCCAACGGCGGGCTCAAGCTCACCGACGAGAAGACCTACGATATAACGCTGTACATAGCAGCGAAGACCACTGACGGCGGATTCGGTTCGCCGTTCAGGCCGGCGGATGACATCATCGCCGGCGGAATAATACAATTCACATTCGACAGCAGTAACTGAACGGAGGAGATGAGAGAATGGGCAGCACAGGAACGGCCGGAAAGGCGATAGGGAGATTGACACCGAAATGGATGGCGACGTTAGCGGTCGCTTCTGTAATGGTGATCTCCGCTGTGCTGGTATCTGCTCTCTACGACCCTTCGAACCCCTCCTCCGTTCCCGACGGCGTAGACACCGGATTCACGCAGTACATCACTTACCACTACGACGGATCCGACACCGTCGACCCCTACCAGGCGTTCTATTACGGCATTGCCTCCACGGAATACAATCCGGAGATGTGGAAGAGTACCGGCAGCGTGCGTTCGGACGCATCCAATTGGACGGGTCAGACTTTCACGACTGATGCGACCGTTGCGGCATTGGTCAGATTGCCGTTGACACTAAATCAGACATATCAGGTCTTAGCGCCTTCCGGTTACACCCCCGTGAGTTGGACCAGGGATTCAGGCAGCGGAGCGGCCACCATAACGGTGGACGCGGAGAACGGTAGATTCGACGTCACCGACGTGACCTCCGAAGGTTCGCTCGACATATGGTTCTACCTCAAAAAATCAGTCACGTTCAACAAGGTGTTCGGCGGTTGGAACACCGCCGCCGACGGAAGCGGTACCCAATATCTCCCGGGAGATGTGGTCCCCGGAACCATCAATACCCTGTATGCGATATGGATCGAACCAGACGTGTTCGGTGCGAAGCTCAAAAACACTCAGCGCGCCGAATGGGATTCTGGCAGTTATACTATCAATCTGACCCCCACGACAGGTTCCGCCAATGATGAATTGATCTGGCCGTTCTATCCCCTCGGTGTAGACAAAGACAACAAGATAGATCTCAATTACACCGATTTCATCGTCACTCGCGGAGACGGCCGTACATCAGATTCCATGTACGGTACCATCTACAAGTTCGATTGGAAGGCTTCGGATTGGTACGGTAAAAGCACAGCAACGGCCAGCTACGACGGCGGAACCGCCAAGGACCTGGTGTATACTGTAAATTCCAAGGGATTCCAGACCGGCACATACAGGTCGTTGGATACCAGTACAGCCCCCTCTCTTCCCAAGAGGGTCCAGCTTAACTTCGGATCCGCGAATTATTGCACTGGGGATGCGATATTTGACAGCATAGGCATTTCCGGTTCCGGTAACGGAGGAAAACACGGTGACGGTTCTGGTGCTGCACTCTTCGCTGAGGGGCACGTCTTAATCATGGGCGTCGGCATCTCCAATTCCAGCCTCGGTACCGGAACAGATCCGGCCGGAGGAAACAAGGCGCCTCAAATATTCGGAGGTATGCGCAATGGAGGTAACATATCCCCTTCCAGTTACGATGGCTATCTCGAGAAGCAGATGGTGTTCGAACAATATAGGGGTGGAGCAAACAACACCATGTCCGTCCACGTCGGTACCTGCCTCATCATCCACAGCGGCATCTACGTCAATGTAATCGCAGGCAGTATCTCTACGGGGAACAATGGGCACATAGGGAACTCGTCCTACCCCCTGTCCACATATCTCGTGATGAAGGGCGGAGAAGTCACCGATACACTGGTGGGCGGATGTTCCGGATCCAATGGACAAGGGGACATATACGGCCATCTGAGCACCGGCGACGGGAAGATGGACGGAGGAACGTTCGTCTATTTCCTCGATAATGCGTTCATGTCAGGTGACAAGTGGGAGGATGCCCAGGTCGGACTCAGTGATAAGTATTACACCGTCGAGGCCTCCGTCCTGGAGGCCGGAAGCTCCAGGGGAAATAATATCAATCAACAGTCCGTCATCACCGGTTCCACCCATGTGTTCCTGAGCGGCAAAGCTTCCGTATGGGACGTCCAGGCGGGAGGTAGGAGTGCCTTCACCCATACCGATTATGCCTATCTCGAGGCCAGCGGGAAGTCGGTCGTCAGGCACGTCGCCTGCGGTACCATCACCGACGGTACCAGGGACAAGAACAACTGCGTTGACGTTACCGATGTCTACGTATTCGAGAATGCAACCGTCGCCAACGTCTTCGGTGCCGGATTCGACACCTGGGAGCAGCCGTCTGGCCGTTCTATGCTCGGAGGTACCGTCAACGTCACCATCGCCGGCGGAAAGGTCGGCAACGTGTACGGAGGAGGTTACAGAGGCAGCATCGGAGATACAGGTGCTAATCAGAAGGTCACCGTCAATGTATCCATTCTTGGAGGAGAGATCTTCCAGAACGTTTACGGAGGCGGAAGCGGAGGACTCGACAAGGTAAAGCACAAGTCTGACGGCACCATGAGTGAACAAACAAGCAGCTACTACACCCAGTCAATGGGGCAGTCCTACGTCTACGGCGACATCAACCTGACTATCGGCGGAAATGCCGTCATCCACGGTAATGTGTACGGCGGAGGCATGTCCGTTCCGAAGCTGTCCAGTTACGATGGTATCCTCATTACCGGCAAGAACCCTGGCTTCGCATCGGAAAACAACAATGTCGTAGCCACTGTGTACGGAAACACATCCGTCACTATACAGGGCCATGCCAAGATCGACGGTTCGGTCTTCGGAGCGGGAAGAGGCGTAGAGGTAACTTACAACATGAATACTGGGACATACGAGTACCCCGATCAGACAAGACTGTATGTAGTCGATATGACTAACCTCTCGTCCGCCAACCCGTTCAAGACCATCCCCTGGCTACTCAACTCGTCCGGGCAGGTTGTGTACGAATATGATTCCGCCCTGTGTCACGTAGAGAACAACGACGCATACATCGCGGAAGGCTGCCGTTACGTGACCTTCGCCAGGATCACGGGGAACTCCTCGATAAACATCGACCTGGAGTCAGACGGCTACATCGCCCAAGAGGTCTACGGAGGCTCCGCTTACGGAAAGGTCACCGGAAACACCTCGGTCAAGGTCGTCAAGGGTGACCTGAAGAAGGATGTGTTCGGAGGAGGTCTCGGAAGGGAGGGCATCGTCTCCGTGTCCGGAGGCAGGACTGTATACATAGCCGGAGACGAGAACGTCTCCGATACCGTGAACAGCATTTCCGGCGTATCCATCAAGGGATCCGTCTACGGCGGATCCTCGAAGGGAGACGACGGTGGCAGTACATTATCTCAATACACCAACACGGTCGTAATCGTCAGGAACGGATACATCGCCAAGGATATCTTCGGAGGCGGCCTCATGGGCAACACCTACGGAAACGCCAGCGTGTACGTCGGATACGACAACGGTCCCAGCGGACCCACACCGTACAGCTACACAGAGGCCCATTCCCACGGCATATCAGTAGACAACATCTATGCCGGAGGCAACGTAAGTACCGAATACGACTCGGAAGGAAGGCCGATAGGCATCGTTCCCTTCGAGAAATATCTTGTCAAGGGGAGCGGAACCGTCATCGTGTTCGGTGACGACGGAAAGCGCCCCATTTCCATCACTGGAAGCGTCATGGGCAGCGGTAACTCCTGCCTCACGGCGGACAAGAGCATATCTTCAAGTTTCACCACCTATCTGGCCATCAACGGTGTGGAGAACCGCGCTGAATCCATGTCGGCCATCCACCGTGCCGACGAGCTCATCATCACCCACTCGGTCCTAAAGATCACCGGAAGGAGCCCACTGGTGAAGGTCGGCAGCTCCGAGAAGACTCTCAGTATCTATGGCATCGGCACCATGACCCTAAGACGCGACTCCATCGTATCCATTGAAGACCCTATCGACGCAGTCGCCCAGTACCGCAGTCTCAGCAAGGACAACCTCCCGTCCACCGTAGCGGCACCATCCAACGAGATTAGGTTCCTGACCGGTTCCACCTTCTACGTCAGGGACGTAAACATGGTATACGGAAAGGTCGAAGGATACACCATCCTGTCCGTCGAGACCCAAGGCAGGTATGGAGCGTACGTACTGGGAGACGCCTTGCTGTCGTCCAACAACGGTTTCGTCGTGTACAGGGACGGTTCCTACGAAAGGGCCGACTACTCCGACTCCTCAGGCATCAGATGCTGGTTCATATCGGGAGTCACGAGGAAGGTCCTCACCATGAACCTGAATGCGGAGACTGACCAGCAGGGCCACCCCATACTCACGAACACCATGGCCACCGTGGACATCCAGAAGTTCCAGGATGCCACCCAGCTGAGGTTTACCGGAGGAAGTTTCACGTCCATGTCCTCGGACGGGACCAAGATGTACTACTTCGACAGACCCGGCACCGTCAGCGACACCTACACCAACCTTGGAATGATAGTCGGTTACGCCCCGGAGGACCCCAGTTACAACCCTGGCCGCGCTCTTCTCTACGACCGCGACACCCGCTACCTCGACATCGGAGAAGGGAGCACATGGATGTACGGATCCTATTACGCCGAGAACGGAGACACCTACAGCGAGGAGCCTCTGAGAGGATACGAGGATAGGCCTGACAGAGTCAGTAGGACGCTGACCCCGGTCACCCTGCAGGCGTTCCGTGCCTCGGAGACACCCGCAGGCATCTACGGAATCAACTTCGTCTTCACCGCCACCCACAGCGACCGGACCTCTTACCTCGGCTACCTGGTCATCAACCTCCAGGAATCAATCGTGGTCACCTACGAGTCCATGGAGGGCGGGCAGTCCGTCACCAAGGAGAACGTCATGACCACCAACAGGACCGAGGTGCGTATCGATCTGTACGTCATCGGATCCAGCGGCAGCGCGACCTCCGCCAACGACTACGAGGTCATCATGAAGACCGAACTGCCCAACAACAAGTCCGAGGGCCAGTGCGACATCATGATCCCCACCGGATTCACCAACGGAGAGCTCCACATCACCGGTGTCAGCTACACAGTGTATTCCGAACAGGGAGATACTGATTCGGTGTTCAAGCGTTCGTACAACCGGGACGCGAAGATCTACGTGGCGGCAGTATCCAACCAGGACAAGACCACCGGCTGGTCCACGTCCGCCGGAGTCGTGGAGTCTAACGACACCATGTCGGACACCGTCGTCGGTACCCTCATGGGTAACATCTCGGCGACCGTCAGATACTACGTCAGAGACTTCACGTACGAGGAGGACTACCCCGATTACCTCAGTCCCCAGATCCACAGCGAGACCAAGCGTCCCCAGTTCACCCTGCACTTCTACGTCCTCATGAACGGAGAGCGTGTCAATTCCAACGTTACTGTGACCTTGATTGAAAAGCAGAAGTTCCAGGTGACCTTCTACGATTCATACAAGGACCCTGACTACCTCAGCCCCGAAGTCAGAGGCTACTACGAGGGCACCGAACTGACGGAGTCCAACATGCCCTCCACCGGTCCGAACTTCATCGGATGGTATTACGCAGGTACCAACTTCTCCAACGTCTACGACTACGGACAGCCCGTCACCAAGGACATGAGTCTGGAGGCCAGGTACACCTACGTACTGACCTTCGACAACATGGACGGCACCTCCTACACCATGTATGTCCCCGCTGAGGAAGGAGGTACCATGCTGAACAAGAACGCCGTCCCCAGGCCAACCGCCACCGGCTACGAGTTCGTGGAATGGTTCACCGATCAGGACTGCTCCCGCCAGTGGGACTACACCATGGACCGTATCACCGGAGATACCACGCTGTACGCGAAGTGGGTCGGGAAGCAGATTACTGTCCACTTCTGGTATACCGACAGTTCCGGCAACCTGGTGAGCTTTGCCGGCGACACCACCCATGTTACACCCGAGGTCATAGACGGGAACAGATTCTACGTGATGATGAGGGTGGGTGACGAACTGATCAGGCCCTACGTGCGCTACGGTTCCACCTTCAACACCATCGATCCCTATCAATCATCCAGCTCGATAATCAACATCCTCGACTTCGCCAAGCAGAGCATCGAGGCCACCATGGGTTCGAATGTTAAATTCATCTGCTGGCAGGCCTACAGGTACAACGATCCCTCAGAGAAGACCGTGTACAGCATCTACTCCGACACCCTCATGAGCGGAGACATGGCCCTCGAGAGGCCTACGCCCGGCGGTTCACCCACGGTCCTGGACGTCATCGACCTTTACGCCGTGACCGCCACGGTGGCCATCCAGCTGGAGATGTCCGACAGCAACAACGATGCATCCGTCCACATCGCGGCTCCCAGCACCTTCCTGGTCTATCCCGATGTACCAGACGATATCAACGACACCTACGACGTCTACGGATATGACAACACCATCTACCTCTTCTACAACGGCAATGTCAACAAATGGATGGAAGGCGACCAAAAATGGCAAACTGCACAAACTGATGCTGCAACGATTAAGAACAACGGTACCTTCCTATTCAAGTGGAGCAACGACTTCAACGGAATCGATTACGGAGGAAGTTTCAGATACTACCTTGATGCGGACAACAACTGGTATGCCGTCGAGGACTGGAACCATAAGTATATCGACGATACGGAGTCCGACACCACGTATGCCCATGACAAATACGGCAACTTCTACACCAGGACTGGCAACGCCTGGACGAAGTCGTACTTTATCGTATACGCTATGGACAACAGCATTGAGAAAGAATACAAGTACGAAATATCCGAGTCCAAGTGGTACATGCTCCAGGGAGCTCTCTGGGTGGAATGTAACGAACCCACTGGGTACTACTACAAGGACAGATTCGGAAACCACTACGAGATTGCCTGGAGTGGTTCATGGAACAACTCTAACAACCCGAGGATTTATACCGCTAACCACGATGGAGGCCCCTACACCATCACAATCGCTAAGACTAGCAGTGGTAATCATACCGCACCTCCTGTTTACAAGAAGGACGGAAACGTCTACGATTGGTCTCAGGACTCTTGGGCGGATGACCACTTCCTTGACCTGTTCTGCTCCAGATACATGTACAAGGGAGACATCTACAAGTGCACCTACGGAGCGGAGGCCTTCTACGAGTTCACCTTCCAGCTGAACCAGGCCACCCGTGCAGGATATAGACTGGTCGGATGGCACAACCAGCACGTCGACCCGATGGACGACTCCTATCCGAGTGCCGGCGTCAACAGGACCCTGTTCATCTTCGTAGATCTCACTGAAACCAATCAGCCTGTCTGGAGGGAGATCCTCAGGACCACCGAGGGCTCGCTGTACCAGACCTGGGTGTACGACGGGGTATCCGCCCAGCCCGTCATCGGCGACCCGTCCCATCTGTACACCGTCGGATACACGGCGGTGTGGGAACAGCTGAATTACACAGTGAATATCGGTAACCCCGCCCACGGTACCATCAACGCGTACCTCGTCAACGAGGACGGTTCCAGGACCAACATCGACGGTAACATAGACAACATCCACTACGGAGACAGGATCGAGCTGTCATACGCCCCCACCGGCAACTATCAGTTCAGCAGATGGATGATCACCGGAGAATACATCATCAACCCCGTGGGCAGACCCTCCACCACCATGATCGTCCAGGGAGACTGTACCATCTCTGTCAGCGATATCGGAGACAGGGTCGTCACCGCACAGGTGTACTACGACGGCCTCAGGGAACAGGGGGGAGGAAAGCTCAACGGCAGCGACGCCGACAGGACCACCGCCTTTATGCTCAACAAGGCCACCGGTGAGTACTGTCAGATGGACTTCATCCCCAACGTCTCCGACGAATACGAGTTCTACCGCGGATACGTCCCGCTAGGCGAGTACGTATTCGTCCTCAGATACGACATGGGTGAATACGGACACAACGATTTCGAACTGATGGGAGACCTTACGGTCGATATCGAGGGACGTGTGGACTTCTCCTTCTACGTCCTTACGGCGAGGATCACCGATGCCACCACCGACGGAAGTACCGTCGTAGATCACTGTTCCATCCCGGAGGGATGGCAGATCATCAACCGCGTACTGCTGGTCGATGAGCACGGCAACGAGGTCCTCAGGGTGTCCAAGTACACAGGAGCCATCAAGGACTACATCGACAGGGAGATCGACCAGGGCGGCGCCATCATCAACAACCCGGAGGACATGATCCCGCCAGTGCGCTTCACCGTGGCACCGGGATACTTCTTCAACATCTACGAAGGATTCCCCGACGAGGTGTCTGGAGTGGACCAGTTCGTCGTCAACGACATCAACCGCTATCCCTACGGAACCACCCTCTACGGAGAGTCGTTCTCCGGAAGGTTCGACCTCAACTGGACCAGGTACTGGAAGCCAGCGGACGTCGTCGTCCACATAGCACCCATCGCACCGGAGGTCAAGTACGCCGTGGACAGCCCCGGTTCCGGAGAGGATTGGACGGCGACAGCGAACATCCCCTACGGCTCCGCATTCGGCCTCGACACCAGAACGACCGATCTGGAGAGCTACCTTACCCAGCATTCCATATCCAAGCACGTATCCTCCTGGAAGTACCCCGATGGCAGGATGGCGGTGTCCACCGACGTATTCGGTCCCGAGACCGCTGTCAGGCTGGGCCTGGGCGGTACCCCTGTCATAGACGGCACGACGCTGTTCGACCAGTACGGCAACAAGTATAACAGCGCATCCGAGTCGGACCTCGAATATTACATAGTATACAAGACAGTGAACAACGTGGAGTCGAAGTACAAGATCGACGGTTCTGATTACTATATCTGGGTCAATAACCAATGGGAGTCCTGTGACCCCGTGAACCTGTGCTACTTCAAGGACGGAGACAACAAGTACGTCCTCCAGGGAGGGGAGTACAGATGCTTCTACATCGCAGACTCCTACTGCGAGATAGATGCTGTCATCACCGCGGCCGTGGAGAAGCCCATTGCCGTGAAGGTAATGACGGAGAACCTCTCCGGAGGATACGACGTGACCTCGTCCGTCAACTCCTTCATGCTAACGGAGGACTCTTCCACTTACACCGGAACGTTCCCGGTCGAGGACATCTCCGGATACTCCTTCGGTACCGTGGTCCTCGAGGCCGCCGGCGGCATCACCGTGACATCGTCCGCCGTAATCGTTGACGGTCACATCACCGGTGTGCTTATGACCCTCGACGGTTGGACCGACAGCATCGCCGCCGACATAAGGTTCGACCTCAATACCGCCGACCTCGTGTGGGACAAGGTGTGGGAAAGCGATCCCACTGCCGGCGAGACCCCCAAGGTCACCGCCAACGGCTGGACCTACGATTCAGTCACGCACAAGATGACGAAGTCGGGAGTGAAGTACGGCCAGGAGGTCCTCATGCCCTACATGAACTATCCTGAGACGGACATCGTCGGCTGGACCGTCGGCGGCAATGCCGTCGGCGAATACGAGGACGATATGTACAAGCTGACCTACACGGGATCCGTCCCCCACTTCAAGATGTGGAACGGGAGCGAATGGGTCGATTGCGATGATATCGAAGGCTATCACTTCCACATCTACATTGACGGCGCCTATCTCCACGACTCCCAGTTCGTCCTGTCCAACGGTGTCTTCGTCCGCGTAGGCGAGGGCCCCGTCCCGCCCGAGACGTACACCCTGGTGGAGTCCGGCGAGTATGAGGGCAAGTACGTCGATACCTTCGGGAACTACTGGAACGACTCCCAGGGCAACAGCCTGTATGAGTACCACGTGTTCCGCAAGAACCCCCTCAGGTTCACCTACGCCATCGAGCCCTCGGATTCCGGCACTGTGTCCCTCGATGCCGTCTATCATGTGGATAATGTGGACATCACCTTCACCACCTTCAAGAGCAAGTTCATCAGCACCGGATACCAGAGCATGACGTTCTCCATCCCCCAGGGAAGCGCCCTGACCGTCGAGCAGATCGCTCAGCTGGCACTGGAGCTGACAACTGACGGTAAGTACAACGGTTCGCAGTTCCTCGGATGGTGGAACGGGGACCATCAGTTCAACGTGAAGGAAGTCACTTCCATCCCCGTCACCGTGTCCTCCACTTCCACGGACAACGCCATCTCCGCGGACGTGGGCCCCGTCTCCGAAAGTCAGAAGGTCGGTCTTGCATCCGGCAGCCCGTTCACCTTCACCGTCACCGTCCGGGGCATGTCCACCTCCTCCATCAACGATGTCGTACTGGAGATCACCGGCCTGCCCGAGGGAGTAACCTACACTACCGCATGGGTGTCTGGTACTACCGACACCGTGCTGAGCGTCACTGTCACCGGTGAGGTGGAATTCGGAACCAAGCTGACGGTATACGTATCCACCTCCGAGCCTGGAGAGATCTTCAGCAGCGATACCACGTTCCTTGCCAAGTGGGAGATCGTCTATCTCGACTTCCTCTTCGGCCAGGACATGGAGTATACAGAGATCAATGCCACCGTTACCGCAGACTCCGGAGATAACACGATTACTGTGGCACAGGGAACCGTGAACAACACAGACGACGTCGGAATAGCATACAGTTCCCCCTTCATCTTCGATCTGACGATTACCGGCATGGAATCCAGAGCGAAGGCGGACATCTGCCTGTGCATCTCCGGACTGCCCGACAGTGTCACCTACGACTTCGAAGTCACATCCTCACTCGGAGCCGCCGACACCGTACTGAGAGTCACCGTCACCGGTACCGTCGCCGCCGGAACCGAACTGAAGATCTGGGTGTCAGCCGTAACAGCCGGCGTGGACGTATCGGCCACGCAGGACTCCTCCGTCGACATCCTCAGTTACGGAGAGCCCAACCGTGTCCTGTACAACTCGGAGATCATCATGACCATCAGGCCGCCGTCCGGCAAGACCATCGACTACGAGGCCACCATCGCGGCGAGCACGCACGGATACAACTTCGGTCAGCCCAAGAAGCTGTCTGAGGACAGGGGATTCAGATGGTCCTTCCTGCTCACGCAGGACAACGTGGTGCTCAACGTGAAGTACAAGGACATCTCCGTGAAGATCGACTTCTATGTCAACGGCGTATTCGTCGATCCGACCGGAGCCAACCACGTCAGAGTGTACTCCGAAGATTTGAGTTACGATGCATTCGGCCAGGACATCCCCATGTACAAGCAGGTCAAGTTCGGCAACTACGGCGACAAGGGTGTCATTTGGTACATCGATCCGGAATGCACCGTGCCCTTCGATAACAACTCCACGTCTGGCAATTATCTATATAACCAGCTGATGACAGAGAGCTTCTCCCTCTACACCTACGACAGGTACGTCATAGTATTCCACGACAGCGACGGAACGGGAGCGTACAAGATCATCAGAGAGCCCGTAGACGGAAGTGTGGAACTGCCCCTGTTCGGGTACGACATGGACGTGAAGCACAAGGACCACCTGCTCGCGGGATGGGCCGTGCTCTCCGGAGACGAGCATGTCTACACCTACTTCCCCCAGGGAAGCGTCCCCACGACGGACTTCCCTGCCGACAAGTGGCTGGACCTCTACGCTTACTACCTGACGGACGGTACCTACGTCGGTACCTTCAACGGCGGCGACCACAACCCGAGGATATGCAACGACGACACGGTCCAGACGGACATAGCCAACCTGACGGTGGTGTACAGCGATACCGTGGAATTCGATCCCGACCAGACCTACACCGCCGAATCCCCCGGATGCACCGGCAACTACACCATCCGCCACCACACCGATGAAACACAGAGGGTTCACTACTGGTGCAGGATCACCGTCGGCGGCGAGTACTACACCATGGTCGGCACTTTCAGCGTGGATATCAACACCCTGCAGATGTTCGTCATCGCCCCGTCCGCCTACAAGATGCACGACGGAACGGCCCTGGAGCTCGGTGACCCAGCATCCAGCATCCAGATGCGTTCCATCGACGGTACCGTCCTACCCGCAACGATCCTAGACTGTTTCAGCTCCGTCGCATACAACACAAGCGAAGGATACCGCAGCTCCCTAAAAGACATCGGAACCTTCAAGACCGGTGCGTCGCTGACCACCGCCGAGGGAGTGGACCTGACCGACTTCACCATCAAATACATCGACGGTACGATCACCGTTTACTCGGAAGAGTCCGTCAGAAGCGAGACTAGGGGGTGGTGAGGTGTCCGGTCAAAGCAGCAGGATCCTGATGGTTGCGGCCATCATCGCCATCGTGGCATCCGCCTCAGTAGGGGCCGCGTTCGCATACTCCTCCGTCACCAACAGCGAGAACAACAGCCTGAGCAGCGATGCCTACCTGGTGGCCACGGACAGCCATGGCGACACCTCCTTCCAAATCTCACCGGTCCGGTACATGAGGGCCGGAACGGGGGTCTACCTCCCAGAGTTCGAGGGTTCCACGATCGAAGGGCAGCTGGAAGCTAAGAGTCCATCTGGATCCTCTCAGATGAGAATGTGGGTCACGATGCTGGACCCCATGTCATGGACCGTCATCCAGAGGATCACCCTGACGGTAGATTACGACGATGATACCAAGAAGGTCGAGAGGACCTGCTTCGACTGGAACAACGTGATCCCCCAAACGGGAGCGGCGACCGATGTCATCTCCCTCGGGGACGGTACCCACACCTTCAAGATCTCGGTCACCTACAGAAGTACCGTGTCATCCGACCCGAACACTTACTCCCAGGTCCTCAACTCCGGTATCGTGTTCGTACAGGGGACCGATGCCAACGATCCCCTGACTCCGCCGTCACCCTGAATGTCTGGCACATCGCAAAATGAGATGCCTGCAGAGATATATGGATAAGGGTAGGAACGAATGAAACCGAGGGGGTCATTCCTCCTCTACTTTCCTTATTTTTTACTCTGCGGATCCGTCCCTGAAGGCCTGGAAGACTTCCATGGCCCTGCCGTCGGCGATGAGCTTGTCCGCCAGTTCGACGCCGTCCTTGATGTCCCTCGCCTCTTGTTCGTTATTCAGATGATTGATGTCAAGTACTTCGAACCTGCAAGATCCATAGACCCAGCATTCTGCGAGGCACTGAAGGAAGCCAAAGAAGCGAGAGTCAACATTTTAGCATATATCTGCAACGTCACACCTGATTCCCTGTCGCTGAAGGATCCCGTCGAAGTGCGGTTTCCTTGATCAGTACAGTAAGGCGTTGATGGCGAAATACAGCATGAAGATCACTGCCAGGACCCACATGGTCCTGCTGACCTCCCTGCCCCTTCCCACAACGGCCGAACCGATTGTATATGCTAGGAATCCAAGGGCGATACCTTCCGTGATGGAGCCGGCGAGCCCCATCATGAATACAGTGATAAGAGATGCTATGCTGGTGACGGGGTCGGCCCATTCGATGTCTTTGATGTTCTTCATCATCAGCAGACCGACGAGGCACAGCGCTCCGGCGGTACAGGCCGAGGTGAGGGTGGAGAATATCCCCGAGAAAACCAGGGCGACTGCGAAGAGAAGTGCCACGAAGACCGCCATGAGTCCGGTCCTTGCTCCGGTTTCTATACCAGTGAACGATTCGATGTACGAAGTGGTAGTGCTGGTACCGCAGACCGCTCCGCACAGAGATGCACTTGCATCCGCAATCATGGGACGGTGGAGGAACTCCGCATCGGACTTGCCTTCGGACAGGTTGGTTTCTCTGGTTACCGTCAGAAGGGTCCCGGTGGTATCGAACATGTCGACGATGAACATGGAGACCAGTGCACCGACGAAGGCGGCCATCATTCCCGAGGGAATCATATCGAACCCGGTGAACACCTTACCGAAAAGACCCAGATCTGGAATTGTGATGGCGGAAATGCTGTCACCTCTGGGTATGGTCCCGACATCAGAGGTTACACCGGCATAGAACAGCGCTACACCGATAATCCAGGTGATTGCCATGCTCAGGGGGATGGCGTACCATTTCTTGTGATACCAGAAGTTGAGGGTGGTGATTATACAGAAAAGGGCGAGAAGGACACCGGGGTCGCTGAAATCGCCGATTTTCAGAGCGGTGCCGTCGCCGTGCACGAGAAGGCCTGTGTTGTACAGGTTCAGTAATGCGATGAAGAATCCGATACCTGCCGAGATGGCGATCTTCAGCGAGGAAGGGATGGATTCTAGCATGTTCTTCCTCAGCCCGGTCACCGTCACAAGGAAGAAGATGACACCTGACAGGAACACAATCATCAGACCCTGTTCGAAGGTGAATCCCATGCTCTGGCATATCGTGTACGATAGGAATGCGTTCAGTCCCATTCCCGGTGCGAGGGCTACCGGGAAACGGGCATAGAGGCCCATCAGCAGACATGAGATGACCGCAGCGAGAGCGGTCGCGGTGAAGATCTCGTCGAAGGAATATCCGGAAGCCGACGGAGACAGGATGAGCGGATTGACCGCCAGGATATAGGACATCGAAAGGAATGTAATGAGTCCTCCCTTGAGTTCTGTGGAGAAAGAGGAACCTCTCTCGCTTATCCCGAAGTATCTGTCTATACGCTCGGCAAATCCTGCCATTAACGGGTAATGCTCAAGAAGGGTTTATTACCTTTGCGACTGCAAAAACGGGCAGTCCCAGCATTAAACGGTACGGATGACTTTCGCAGGAACGCCTGCGACGATTGCCCTAGGAGGGACATCCTTGGTGACCACCGCACCGGCGGCTATGATTGCTCCGTCGCCTACGGTCACACCAGGCAGGATGGTGGCATGGTCCCCGATCCACACATTCTTACCGATTATGACTGGGTGGAAGGTCATGGAACCTCTGTCCTCGGGTTCCATCGCATGATTGATGGTGGCAATGGATACCTGGTGTCCGATCAATGCCCCGTCGCCGATGGTGATGCCGCCCTGGTCCTGGAAGGTGCATCCGCTGTTGATGAAGACGTTCTTCCCCACGGTTATGTTGAGTCCGAAATCTGTGTGGAACGGCGGGAACAGACCGAATCCTTCCAAATCAGGCTGACCGATGAGTTCGGAGAACAGCCTGCGGAGTTCTTCGGGTTCATGATAGGTTGAATTGATCACGGAAGTCAGACTCAGCGCACGCTGCGCACTCTCGTTCATGAAAAGATGCGCCTCGGAACCGGCATCCACGCGGCCGCAGTCTTCAAGATGCTTTCTGTATTCCCTGATATCCATGATATCGCCCGACACATCAGGCGGAAGAACCGTTCTTAAATGCCTCGAAGACCTCCATCGCCTTTCCGTCGGCGATGAGCTTGTCTGCCAGTTCAACTCCGTCCTTGATGTCCCTTGCCTTCTTACCGGCATAGATGCCTGCACCGGCATTGAGGACGGTCATATTGTAACGAGGGGATTTCCTTCCTTTGAGGATGTCTAGGGTAATCCTCGCATTGTCCTGAGGAGAGCCTCCGGATACGTCTGATTTGTTGCATCTGGGTATGCCGAAATCCTCGGGTGTGACGGTGTATACGTCGAAGTCATCTCCTTCGAAATCGCAGATGGTGGAAGGAGCGCTGCAGGATATCTCGTCGATGCGGTCCTGACCGTAGACGACCATTCCTTTCTGCACACCGAGACGTGATAATACATGAGCTACGGGCATCACGAGCAGCTCGTTGTAGACGCCGAACAGCTGATAGGCAGGCTTGGCCGGATTGGTCATGGGACCGAGGATGTTGAACACGGTCCTGATGCCCAGTTCCCCGCTGATATCTCCGAGATGGGAGAGGGACGGATGGTACTTAGGAACATAAAGGAAACACATGCCTGGGTCATCGAGCAGAGCGGCAGCCGTATCAGGCGACTGTTCGATGTTCGCTCCCAGCGCCTCGAGCACATCCGCGGAACCGCAAGCTGAGGATACCAAACGGTTGCCGTGTTTGGCAACCTTGACTCCTGCCGCTGCGGTGACGAATGCCGAGGTAGTGGATACGTTGAAGGTACCGGAGCGGTCTCCGCCGGTACCTCCGATGTCCAGTACTTTGTAAGGGTGGTCGAACGGAACGGCGCGAGCCCTCATCGCCGCGGCACAGCCCTCGATCTCCGCCTCGGTCTCGGATTTGGTACCTTTGGTGGAGAGGGCTGCAAGAAAAGCGGCATTCTGGGCGACGGTGGTCTTCCCGGAGAGGATTTCGTCGATGACGCTGTACGCCTCATCATAGGTGAGGTCCTGCTTGTCCACGATCTTGCTGATGGCTTCCTTTATCATCGTCCGTCCTCCAGGTTCACTGCTTCGACATCGCCTCGTAACCCATGTCGAAGGCCTTGGCATTAAGGTCCTTGGCCTTCGGAGGTACGGTCTCGAGAAGGACCTCCTTGAGGAGCTCCCTGTCAAGGGGGAATCCCTTGACGGCGGCCACGGCACCGATCATTACTGCGTTGGCAGCAACGGCCTTTCCTGCTTCAATCGCAATCTTGGTCGCCTCGATGGTGATGACGTGGTCGTTCTCCTTCCTAACCTCCTTCACGAGTTCATCGATATCCGGATAGGATTCGAATCCCGCTGCGACGTTTCCGGGCAGGACGGGATCCAGATTCATAATGACAGCGGAATCCCTGCTTCCCAGGGACGTGGCCCTAACGGTCTCGACGGGCTCGAAGGACATGATGAGATCTGCTCCTCCGGTCTCTTCCAGAGGGCTGTAGACCTCGTCCCCGAACCTGAGGGTGGAGCGGACGCTGCCTCCCCTCTGGGCCATACCGTGGACCTCGCTCATCATGACGTTGTGTCCGGCCTTCATGGCGGCGTTGCCGAGGACCATGGAGGCGAGGAGGACACCCTGTCCTCCGACTCCGACTATCTGGACGGAGTACTTCACTGTCTCACCTCGATGCACTTCTTGGGACAAACATTCGCACACATACCGCACCCGATGCACTGGTTGGGGTCGACCTCGACACTCTTGTCCCTCTTGATGAGGGCGGGGCAGGCAATCATCCTGACACATGTGAAACAGGAAATGCAGTCGTCCTGGTTGACGACGCATACCTTCTTCTCCAGCCTCTTCTCCTTCTTCAGAAGCAGGGGGCAGGGGCATTTGGAGATGACCACGGCGACACCGTCGAAGTCGATGGCATCCTTCATGACCTTCACACAGGAGGTTACATCGTAAGGATCGACGGTCCTGACGAACTGCACCCCGATTCCTTTGACAAGAGTTTCGATGTCAAGGGCATCGGTGTTGATGCCTCCGAAGTGCCTTCCGGTTCCTGGGTTGGGCTGGTGGCCGGTCATAGCAGTGGTCCTGTTGTCGAGGATCACCATGACGATGCTGTGGTGGTTGAACAGTGCTGAGGTGAGGGGCTGCACACCTGCGTGGAAGAAGGTGGAATCCCCGATGAATGCGATGGGCTTCTGGTCGGTAGCCTGGGCGAATCCTCCCGCGGCTCCGGCTCCTCCTCCCATACAGATGATGAAGTCTGCGGTCCTGAAGGGAGGCTGGACTCCGAGAGTATAACAGCCGATATCGGAACAGTATACGACAGGAGTCTGTCCGGCTGCCTTCTTGGTGGCCGCGTACATTCCCCTGTGGGGGCATCCCGCACAGAGTGACGGAGGCCTTCCGGGGAGCTTCATGTCGGATTTCGCCATGGGGACTGCCGCTTTCTTGACGGAGACGATGTCCTTCAGCCTCTGCATGGTGTCGGGGGAGAACTCCCATTCGCGGGGCAGAGTTCCGTCCCTCTTTCCGTGGACGGGCACATCGAGCCTGTTCTGGGCGCAGATCCTCAGGACCTGGTCCTCCACGAAGGGCTCCAGCTCCTCCACGACGATGATTGCCTTCTTTCCCTTGATGAACTCGGCGATCTTCTTCTCGGGCAGGGGGTTGGTGAATCCGAGTTTGAGGATGGATACGCCGGAAACGAACTCCTTGACATAGCAGTAGGAGACTCCGGAGGTGATGATTCCGATCTCTCCCTCACCCTCGATCCTGTTGAGGGGGGATTCCTCGGAGAGCTGCTGGGCGAGCTTGTTCTTCTCGAGGAGCCTGACGCGGTTCTGCACTGCGTATGCAGGGATGTTGACGAATTTCGCATCATCCTTGTCGAAGTGTCCCTTGAGGTGGGTGTCCTTGTTGATAGGGCCGAACTCCACCACGGAACGGGCGTGGTTCACGCGGGTGGTGGTCCTGTAGAGCAGGGGGAGCTCCAGCTTCTCAGAGATGGCATAGGCCTCCTTGATGAAATCCTTGGCCTCCTGGGGGTTGGAAGGCTCCACCATGGGGATCAGAGCGAGGGTTGAGTAATACCTGTTATCCTGCTCGTTCTGGGAACTGTGGGCGGAGGGGTCATCGGCGGACATGATGAGCATTCCGGCCCTGACACCCGAATATGCGAGGGTCATGAGCGGGTCGGCGGCAACATTTAGTCCGACGTGTTTCATGAAAACGAACGACCTGACACCGGAGGAAGCCGCCGCTGCGGAAACCTCCATCGCGACCTTCTCGTTGGAAGAGAACTCGAAGTACATCCCTGCCCTCTCGGAAAGCTCTTCGAGGAGGTTTCCGACTTCGGAGGAGGGGGTACCGGGATAAGTGGATGCGAACTTCACGCCTGCCTCGAACAGACCGCGGGTGACGGCCTCGTTTCCGAGGAGAAGTTCTTTCTTGGAATCAGATAAGAGATCGACCATACAATTCCTTCTGAGTGCCGTTATCCGTCCGTCACTAATAAGTCTGTGCGCGCGGGAGGGTCTGTCTGAGGGCCGGAAATACATCGAAACGCTGAAAAACGACTTATACGCCAGTGCAATAGCATCAGTCAGGCAGAGGTAGCCAAGCTAGGAAAAGGCGCAGGACTTAGGATCCTGTTCTTAGCGATTCTAGGGTTCGAATCCCTACCTCTGCACCATCCTGTGGTGTTGTCATGAGCGGTTTGGCGGTTGTAACCGGCGCGTCCGGAGGAATCGGGAAGGAGATTGCTAGGATCCTCGCGTCCGAGGGTTACGACCTGGTCATCGCCGCCCGTTCGGCAGACAGACTCGGAGAGCTTTCGGAGGAACTCGTCTCCGCTCACGGAATCAACGTGACGCAGGTACCTGCGGACCTTTCTACAGAGGAGGGAAGGCAGACCTTATTCTCGATGACCCAGAACACCCCTGACATCCTTGTGAACAATGCAGGGTTCGGTGACTACGGGATCTTCGCCGATAGTCCGTGGGAGAAGCAGGACGAGATGATAAGACTCAACATCCTGGCACTTTCCCATATAACCCGTCATTTCCTCCCGGGGATGATCTCGAACGGCCGCGGAAGGATCCTCAACGTGGCTTCCGTAGCTGCTTTCGAACCAGGTCCGCTGATGTCCGTGTACTATGCGAGCAAAGCCTATGTGCTCTCCCTGTCGGAAGCGCTCACGGTGGAACTGAAAGGTACCGGCATAACCGTCACCGCATTGTGTCCCGGGCCAGTCAACACGGGATTCTCCAAGGCGGCCAATGCGGAGGATGTGAGCATCTTCAAGAAATCCTCCGGCGCCGATGCGGGAAAGGTCGCGGAATTCGCGGTCAGGAAGATGCACAAAGGGAAACCCATCGCAGTCTACGGCATTCTCTTCAAAGTCTCGCTGGTGTTCGTGAAAATCCTGCCGAGGGCGGTCGTCCGCAGACTCATCTACCGCATCCAGAAGAGCCGTCAGAACTGACAATCCATCCACACCAAGAATCAGTCTTTTCTTGATGACCTGTAGCTTGGATCGGGTAAACATCCGTTGACCTTTTATATGTAGAACGGGAGTCGGCGCACATGGAAATACTCTCGCCCGCGGGCAACCCGGAAGGATTGGTAGCCTCCATCATGGGAGGATGCGATGCCGTTTACCTCAGCGGTAAGTCCTTCGGGGCGAGAGCATTCGCAGGCAACTTCACCGATGCCCAGCTGGAAGGGGCTATCAACTATGCCCACGACCGCGGAGTGAAATGCTACGTGACAGTCAACACCCTGGTCAAGGACACCGAGATGGATGATGCCGTATCGTTCGTGAAGTTCCTCGCCGACATCAGTGCAGATGCTATCCTTATCCAGGATCTGGGTCTTCTCAAATCGCTGCATGCGGTGGACATCAAGAAACACGCCTCCACCCAGATGGGAATCCACTCCGCAGAGGGTCTCGAATGGTGCAAGAGGAACGGACTTTCCAGAGCCGTCCTCAACCGCGAGCTGACCTTCGAGGAGATTGAGGAGATCACCCGCGACTCCCCCGTGGAGACCGAGGTCTTCGTGCAGGGTGCGCTCTGCTACTGCATCTCCGGAGGATGTCTCTTCTCCAGCCTTGTCGGCGGAAGGAGCGGCAACCGCGGCATGTGTGCCCAGCCCTGCAGGAAGAAGTACTCGCAGGACGGGGAGAAATCCTTCGTCATGAGCTGTGCCGACATCTACGGCGTGGATTGGCTCAAGAAACTGGAGAAAGCAGGCGTCTCATCCGCCAAGATCGAGGGAAGGATGAGGAGTCAGGCCTATGCATACCTCTCCGCCAAGGTTTACTCCTCGGCCAACAAGGGCCTCGATCCTGAGGAATACGCCAACGAGGTGGAACTCCTTAAGACGGTATTCAACCGCGGTTACGGGGACGGATACCTCGGAGGTGTGGTCACCCCTGTGCAGAAGAAATATGCCGATAACCGCGGACAGTACCTCGGTAAGGCCACTTTCACCAAGAGGAAGTTCGATACGGGTCAACTTGATGAAAAGGTAGGTATCCGCGACGGCCTCACTCTCTACAAGGGGGACGAGAAGATCGGCGGGTTCAAACTCACCTCCGTGGGCAAGACCGCCTCTCCGTTCAGCCTTCCTGACGGTACCTATGAGGTATACAGGACCTACGACCCCCGCATTGACACCATCAAGAACATGATCGGGGAGCCTCCGAAGTTCACCGGGACCACCGAAAGGGTCCCCACCCACGTTCCCACCAAACTCTCCGAGCGCACCCCGGTGGATTTGCCGGAGATGTCGTTCTACATAAGTTCGATCAAGAACCTGGAGACTGTCCTGCCCCACGCAGACCGCGTGTATTTCGAGATGAACGATTCCCTGAAGGAGGCGCAGGAGATCTGCGACAATGCGGGAGTGGAGATCGTCACCCACATTCCCAGACTCACACCCACCGAGAAGATCGAGACGGGCGGCAGGCCCATAATGATCAACACCCCGGGACAGTACATCCCGAAGGAGGGTGACAGGGTCTATGCGAGTCAGTTCATGAATATGTTCAACTCGTACATGCGCACTCCCTATTATCAGACGACCCTGTCACCTGAACTCTCCAACGAAGAAATCAGGAGTCTGGCACAGCACTATTCCGGAAGATTGGAGGTCATGGTCTTCGGCAGGCAGGAGCTCATGTGCACCAGGGATCCCGCCATGCACAACGGCATCCTGGTGGACGAGAAATCGTTCAGGTTCCCCGTTTACAAGGACGTCCACGGACTCTCCCACATCCTCAACTCATCGGATACCATCCTCCTCCCATATCTCGGAGAACTCGGAAGGATGGGTATCGATTCCGTCGGAATCGACCTGAGAAGGAGGCCGGAGAACATCGCGAGGAGGGTTGCCGAGGCCTATGCCAACAACGACGTGAAGGCCAAGTTCGACCTTCAGGAGATGTGCGGCGGACTCAACTACGGAGCTTATCTCCGCGGTACCGAGTGACTACCTCGCTAACTGCAGTATCCCCGTTTTATATCGCTGCGTAACGAAAACACCTCCATGAGATCGGACCGCAAAGGTGATGTCGGATTCATGGAAGCCATGGCCGGTGCCATGACAGTATGCATCGTGATGCTGTGCTTCACGGCTTTCGTCGCAGCCGATGCAGCCCTCGAGCACGAGAAGGGAAAGGGATTCGATTGGACCTATATCGGAGGAATCGGGCAGGATTATGAGATTGAACTCACGTCGGATCCGAGCGTGTTCATGGAATCCGAGGGCTACAGGGGATTATCGTTCACGGTAATCGACACCTTCCGCGATTCATCTGTATGTGAACTCACCTACGGTGTTTCCGAAGGAAACCATATCTCTGAAAGGAAGATGTATCAGGTCACCGACGGCGATGTGATTACACCGGTCATCGTGGAGGTGAGACTGTTCCGCTGAACAGGAAAGGCTTCACTGCAGTGGTGGATGCCGTATTCGTCATCATACTCCTGAGCCTGGCTTCAGCGCTTATTGTGCAGGCCGATTTCGATACCAAGAATGAGAGCAGCAGAACGGCCGACACCTGCGACCTGATCTTCGAATCGAAGATGTCCCAGAAGGAATTCGGATACGGCCCCGATGACCGTGTAATGGCAATATCCGACCTTGCCGCCGCCTCGATCTCCATGGACGACGGAAAGATGTCGGAATACCTCCGGAAGATGTTGGATGCAGTCTACCCATGGGAGAACGGCTACAGCCTCACGATGGAATACGGGAATGATACATTGCAGCTGAACGAATACGGTCTGAATTACTCTGAAAAAGCAGTCCGTACATATCCGGTCGAGTTCGGCGGAGAACTCCGCGTGACCCTTGCGGTATACCGCTGATCAGGCACGCAGGAGCTCGAGGGTCTTGGTATCAGGTTCGCCCCTGAAGAACTTCTCGAGAATCTCGTTGAAGACACCAGTCTGCGGAGATACTTCCCTGAACAGAGTTGCACATGCCTGAATCTTGAGTTCGTCGGGGTAGCCGAATATCTCCTCGGGAGTGTGTCCTGAATCGAGGATTGCCTGGGTGGCACCAGTCAGATAATCCATGAGTTCCGGGTTGGTGGCAAATGCTTCAGCCTCCGCACGGTCCTCGATACCGTATGCCTTGGCCTCGGCACTGTATCCGAGTTCCTTCATCTGCGGGAACACCATGAAGATCCAATGACCTTTCTGCTCACCTGAGCGGATTTCGCTCACAGCTTGGTCGAAATAGCACATATATCCTTTGACAAAACGCCTCAGGTCAGCCATCTGATGCCTCATTAACAGAGTTCAGATACTACCAAGCCCTATAATAATGCTAGCAGGTTATTGACAGATTTTTACAAATGGCTTAGTTTTCTGCAAAATTACGCCTTTTTCTGCCTTCCTCAACCAGCCCTACAATGCGTTCCTTGATGTCGCGGGTACAGGGCCATGTGTCGTCCATGTACTCGATGAGCTTCATTATGTCCACTTCGGGATTGGTAATAGCGAGGTATACTCTGCTCATGAGCATCGATACCATGTACGGGAAGTCGTCGCAGATCTGCGGCCTGTCCTTCCATATCGTGCAGCGGTTATCCTTGCCGAGGAAACGGCAGGCACCGTCCTTGGGTTTGTTGAAAAGGATGCGTCCGTCACCGGTCTGGTAGACGTACTGGGTCATGAAGGTATAGAGGTCGACACCGGCGGCGGTGGCCACACGGTCCACCTCCTCCGGACGTACGATTATGTTAGGCTGGTGGCAGCATCTGCCGCACATCACGCAGGGGAGTTCGTCCCTGAGGGACTGGCAGATATCGTACGCCAGATCGAGGTCCTTCTCCATCTCGGGGGAGATGGCCGCCAGGCCATCCAGTTCATATTTCCCCCGATATAGGACCATGATATCACAGCGAGTTGGCCAGGTCTACGAAGCCCAGCATGAATGCGATAACGGAGATGAAAAGGACAACACCGGAGAGTGCGAGGAGTTTCCTGTCTCCGCCGGCATGCTTGTGGACGTAACCCATGCAGTATCCGCCGAGAACGAGTCCCGCTGCACCGAATACCGCCGCACCGACGGGGACCTTGAGGACAAGGCACACCAGTCCGACGACTGCGATTACGATGGCGATGAGGATGAGATTGAATGCCCCGATGGGGGGTACTGCACGTTTTTCGGTTCCGGGGTCGAAATCGATCATGATCTTACCGAATCTTCCATCTCAGCGCGGTATATAAGGAGTGGGTCTGAGGATTACCTTATGATTGGTATTTCCGTCTGTATCTGGCGTTGCGGTTGCCGCCGATCTTCTCGATGAGACCGCTCTCGACCATCCTGTGGAGACACGCTTCCACAGTGGTCTGACTGACATCCGGAAGCATGGACAGGATATCTTTTTTGGAAATCGGGAACAGACTGCTCATGACGACAGCTTCCACCCTGTTGTTTTTGGTCGCCTTCTTTCCGGATATCGTTGCAAAACACCGGTCCAGAGAACGATAGCAGGACAGAATCACATCCAAATAGTAGCTTGTGAACGGCATGTAGTCGTTCTTTCCTTCGGCCCAGCCGCGGGATGATTCCGAAAGGCTTGCGTAATATCTGCTTTTGGTCCTGTCGATACGCTCTTCGACCGAGATGTAGCGACCTATATCCAAGCCGTGCCTGTACAGGAGAAGTAAGGTGAGTAGACGTGACATCCTCCCGTTTCCGTCCGTGAAAGGATGGATCGACAGGAAATCAAGGATGAAGCAGGGGATGAGCAGCAGGGGCTCCACGCCGTTCTGTTCAGCATCGATATACGCAAGAACGATCTGTTCCATAGCTTCGGGGGTCTCTTTTGCAGATAGCGGTCTGAAATGTACGTACCTGCGGCCGCTGCCATCCACCGCAACGATCACGTTATCTGTTTTCTTGTACGCACCGCCTCCTTCTGCAGTGTGTGACATAAGTATCCTATGAAGTTCCAGAATGGTCTCTTCGGTAAACTTCATGGAAGAGTGGTTCTCATGGATCAGTTCGAGAGCATCGCGATATCCGGCGATTTCCGCCTCATCGTGTCCGACAGGTTCCACGCTCCGATCCATCAGACTGCTGAGCCTCTCATCCGATGTACGAATGCCCTCTATTGCGTTCGAACCCTTCACCGATAGAAATCTCGCATCACGTTCCAATTCGGTAAAAACCCTCGGATGCTCGTCCATCAGGCTCTTGCTACGTTCGACTATCATACCTATCCCGCGAGCAGTCCCGATAAGAGACGCGGGAACCGAAATATCTTTAAGGAAGTCATAGTCGAAAATGCGCATGATAAGCAATAGTATTGCATATATTTAAGATTTCTATATGCAATAACATCCTATAATATGCATATATTATTGCATATACAATCAATGTTAGTATGCAATGAAATTCACATTTTGCCCAGCGATACAGTTCAGTAAAATCACATCTGGGTCTTTTCGAATATGCACTCAAAACGACGCCTGACAGTACCGAAACGGGTAGGATCCTCGCACAGTCTGAGAGATATCCTCTCGGCACCGGAGAATGCTCTGAGGATGTCCTCTTCGGAGAGGTAACGGTAACGGATCCCGTTTCTCACATCCTCCTTCTTCCCATCGGATCTCATATCTCCCTCGGCGAAACACCTGAAATAGAATCTTCCTCCGGGACGCAGTACCCTCAATGCCTCGCTCACCGCTCCGGGGAATTCCTCTTCGGTGAGATGCTCGAGGACGTGGACTGCCACCACCGCATCGAACGATGAATCCGGGAAAGGAAGACTGCGGACATCGCCCTGAACGAATGATGCCTTCGCACCGTAGCGGGAGATGCAGGAATCCACCGCGGCCTGCGAGAAATCGAGACCCGTGACTACAGCGCCCTTTTCCAAGAGCGCCTCGGCGGTCTTCCCGTTCCCGCAGCCGAGCTCCAGCACATGATCACCGTTACGGATGTCCATCCACGAGATGTCCGCGACACCTCTCCACGGACGGTCCTGACCGCGGTACAGTGAATCCCAGGCCTCCTGCTGGCTTTCCATATCCTCGCATATCCTTAATAATAAAAAAGTGATGGCACCGCCAGTAAAAGTGGTCCCAATGATGTGGAATCCCCGTATCGAAACAATGCCGCTGGATAAAATCAAGGAAATGCAGCGCGTCCAACTGAAGAAGCTCGTAAACAACCTCTACAGCTTCAACAGGTTCTACCATGACAGGATGAAGGAGGCCAACGTCTCCCCCCTGGACATCAACACCCTGGAAGACATCCAGAAACTGCCATTCATGTACAAGCAGGACCTGAGGGACAACTACCCCGACAAGATGTTCACCGTCGACAAGAGCGAGATCGTCAGGTACCACATGTCCTCCGGAACCTCCGGAAAGCCCACCTGCGTGGCCTACACCCGCAACGACCTAGACTACTGGACCGAGGCCCTCGCCAGGTCCCTCACCGCCGCCGGACTGACCTCCGATGATACCATTCAGATCGCATACGGATACGGACTCTTCACCGGAGGTCTCGGACTCCACTACGGAGCCGAGAGGATCGGTGCCACCGTCCTCCCCGCCAGCACCGGAAACACCCAGAGGCAGCTGGAGATGATGCAGGACCTGCAGTGCACCGCCATCGCCTGTACTCCCTCCTACCTCACCCACCTCATCAGCAGTGCGAGGCAGATGGGAATCGACTGGAAGAGGGACATGAAACTCAGGAGATGCATCCTGGGAGCCGAGCCCTGGTCCGAGTCCATGAGGGCCAAGTTCGAAGCCGAGACCGGTGCCAAGTGCATCGACATCTACGGAACCTCCGAACAGGCGGGACCCATGTTCTGCGAGTGCGAGTACCAGCACGGACCCCACGTCGCCCCCGACATAATGTACATGGAGATCCTCGACCCCGACACCGGCGAGGTCCTAGAACCCGGAAACAAGGGTGAGCTGGTCTGCACAATGCTCAAGAAGGAGGCCATGCCCATGATCCGTTACAAGATGAGGGACATCACCTCCATCAACGAGGAGCCCTGCGAGTGCGGAAGGACCGCCCCCAGGATATCCAGGATCACCGGCAGGAGCGACGACATGCTCATCATCCGCGGTATCAACGTGTTCCCCTCGCAGATCGAGTACACGCTGATGAGGATCCCCCAGGTCGGAGACCAGTACATGATCTACGTCTCCAGGGAAGGAGACCTCGACAGGATGGTCATCCAGGTCGAGATCAAACCCGAGGCCTTCAGCGACAAGCTGGAGGACATGCAGCAGCTCAGGGCCCACATCGAGTCCGAGCTCAAGAAATACCTTAACATCGCCGTGCCCGTAGAACTGAAGGCTCCCGGAGAGCTTCCCAGGTTCGAAGGCAAGGCCAAGAGAGTAATCGATACAAGGGTGTTCTGAAATGAATGCGAACATAATCACACAGCTTTCTATCTTCGTGAACAATGCTCCCGGATCCCTGGCAAACGTGGCCAAGACCCTCAGGGAGTGCGAGATCAACATGAAGGCCTGCAACCTTGCAGAGTCCACCGAGTTCGGTATCCTCAGGGCAATCGTCGACGACCCTGCCGGGGCCATCGAGAAGCTCCAGAAGAAGAACATCATCGTCAAGAAGACCGAGATCATCGGCGTGAAGATCGCCGACGTCCCCGGATCCCTCTACGAGGCTTCCAACGTCCTCGGAAGTGCAGGCATCAACATCGAGTACGGCTATGCGTTCACCGGAAAGAACGTGGAAGGCCTCTTCATCAGGGTGGACAACCCCGAGAAGGCAATCGAAGCCCTCTCCCAGGCCGGTCTCGAACTGGTCAAAGCCTCGGAGATCTGAACATGGGAAACCTGAACGTCGCCGTGGTCGGCGCTACCGGCCTGGCAGACAAGATTGGTAAGAAGGGTACCGTCACCGACATGACCTTCTACGAGGTCAAGGAGGGAAGCGATTCCATCACCCTCATCGAGCCCAGCAAGTATCCCGACAAGCTGCAGTCCCTGTTCTACGCCACCGAGATGGCGGAGTTCTGCATCCTGGTGGTCGACAAGATCGACTCCTTCCTCGGAGAGACCATCGTCATGGTCGACTCCCAGAAGATGGACAAGGGATGGATCGTCCTCAGGAACTACATCCAGCCCGAACAGCTCACCCCGCTTATTGCTGGTACATCACTCGAGCACTACGAGTTCGTGGAGGAGAACCACGTCGACATGCGTCTGGCACTTATCGCCATGGCCAAGGCCGAGAACAGGAAGGCCGGCGACGGAACCTGCGGTTCCTGTCCCGTGGACAGCCACTTCAACGTCAAGGGTGTGGGTACCGTCGTCCTCGGTTCGGTGGCCGACGGCTGGTTCAGGAAGCACGACAAGATGACCGTGTGGCCCCTCGGCAAGCAGGTCACCCTGAAATCCATCCAGAAGCACGATATTGACTGCGACGACGGTGTCAAGGGAGACCATGTGGGACTCGCCCTCAGGGACATCGAGAGCGACGAGCTCGACAGGGGATTCGTGTGCTCCACCGACCCCGGCATCAAGATGAGCGACTCCTACCACGGCAAGGTCCAGTACAACAAATACTGGAAGAACGCCGTCAAAGAGGGCATGATGCTCCACGTCGGTCACTGGATGCAGATCCTGCCCGTCCGCGTGGTCCTCGCAGGAGCCGACAAGGACTCCGAGGTCACCTTCGAACTCGACGGCAAGATGATCCACAAGTCCGGCGACAAAGGCGTGCTGATGTACTACGACGGCGGCAAGCTCAGGGTCATCGGCACCATCACCTTCCCCTGAATCCGGAGGGCCCTCCGGGGCCTTCTGGGTCTTATTCTTCTTTCGATTCGGGGACGAATTCCATTATGTCCCCGGGCTGGCAGTCCAAGGCTTCGCAAATCAGTTCCAAAGTGGAGAACCTGATACCTGAAACCTTGCCGGTCTTGAGCTTGGAAAGATTGACGTTGGTGATGCCTACCTTCTCAGCGAGTTCGTTGAGGGATATCTTCCGGTCCGCCATGACCCTGTCTAGTCTCACGATGATCGGCATGGTATCACACGAATCCGTCGGATTCCTCCTGCAGACGCACGCCGTACTCGAAGACCAGGGAAATCACATAGATTATTCCCGCCATGAGAAGTGCGTCCCCGTTGATTCCCGTGAGAGGTATCGACCATACCGCGGAGAGTGCGAAGCCGGCACAGGTACCAACAATCCACCCGATGAGAAGGAGGATCGCCATCTTCTTCAGCAGCCATACGTTGGCTGAGACGAAAGGCGAATTGCCGTCACCGATGGATTTGCTCAGCTGATAGAGGAAATAGAACAGTATACTGCTGACAATCTGATTGAGAATTGAAATCAACAGCAGGAAGTACATCTCTTCGCGGCTCAGACCCTCGGTCACGAACGCAGAGTCGACGGAGGCCATCACCAGCAGACAGACGGATCCCAGCAGGATCAGTAAACACAGGACGATACCTGCCAGTACGATGTATTTCGCGATGCTGCATATCCTCTGAAGACGTGTCTTCCCGGACTCTCCCATACTTTTGTATCATCTAAGTAATATTAATAATGTACGACTATTTTTTATCGTATCACGATAAATTATTATCGTAACAGATGTAAAGTTTATATAGTAATCATATGATGGGACTTGCAGAAAGCGCAATCGCTGATTGTGCAATCGGAAGTGATTGAATGACAGAGAAACACGGGGTGACCGGATGACCTTCGAGTACCCTATAGAATTCGAGACCCTGCGCAAGGAGTACGGTGACTTCGTGGCCGTGAACGACCTCTCGCTGCAGATTAAGAAGAACAGCTTCACCGGTCTCCTGGGGCCGAACGGAGCTGGAAAGAGCACCTCGCTCAAGATACTGACCAACCTCATCCACGCCACCTCAGGCAAGGTTTACATCAACGGAAACGACGTCTTCGACGACCCCAAGGCCGCACTCGAGGGGGTCGGAACCGTGGTGGAGACACCGGAATTCTACGGCTATCTCTCACCCGTTGAGACATTCAGATATGTAGGCGAGATATTCGGAATGAGCAAGGACAGCATACAGACCCAGACCGAGGAAATCCTTGCCAAAGTGAAGATGCAGGACTGGGCCGACAAGAAGATCGGAACCTTCTCCAAGGGTATGAGGCAAAGGATCAGCATCGGTCTCGCACTCCTCAACGATCCCAGCGTCATCATCCTCGACGAGCCTACTTCCGGACTCGACCCAAGGGGAATGGCAGAGATGAGGGAGATCCTCAAAAACATCAGGAACGACAACAACAATCTGACCGTCCTTATGAGCTCCCACATGATGCATGAGGTCTCCGACCTCTGCGACAGGATCGCCATCATCAACCACGGTACACTCGTGGCTGACGACGATTACGAGCACATCATCGCCGATTCCGACACCAGGATCGTCGTTGTCAAGCCTCTGCAGGCCCCCAACGACGAGATGATCGCTCAGATCAGCAGGCTCGACAATGTCGTGTCCGCCGAACGCATGGGAGGAGACATCAACGTCAGGCTCAGAGGAAACACTGCAGACATGGCTGTCCTCTTCAGGCAGATGGCAGAGCTCGACTTCCCCATATACGGAATGTCCGAGAGTTCCAACGCACTGGAAGACAGATATCTGGCACTTATCAAGGAGTCGAGGTAAGATGCACGTAGATTTCAAAGATGATATGAGGCAGGCGTATGTAATCGCCAAGAACGAAATCAAGAAATTCTTCAGGGGGAAGAAGATCCTCCTGTTCGGAGCGCTTGTTCTTGCCGTGGTACTGCTCCAAACCATCATTCCCATTGTATTCAACAGCCCCTACGATTCGAAGGGAGATGTGCTGAGCAGCTTTGTTTCCTTCGCAGTGATACTTGTCGAACTTGCAGGAGTACTGTTCACGGCAACATCCATCGTTTCCGAATTCGAAGACCGCACTGCACTGGTCCTCTTCACCAAACCGATTAGAAAATGGTCTATATTCATGGGTAAACTGATGGCTTCGATGATTGCTGTCGGTGCATTCATCCTGATCTACTACCTGTATGCAGCCATACTGTCACTGACCGCCCCCGGTGCATTCGACTCCGTGGCATTCGGACAGTCTCTGGTACTGGCCTTCTGCGCAGTATTCGGTGTCTGCGGCGTATCGATGCTCTTCAGTGCTTTCTCGAAGAAGGGAAGTACCGCATCCATCCTCACGCTGGTGTTCTTCATACTGTTGATTGGACTCATTTCCGGATTACTGAACAGCTTTGCCCACATTGAAACCTGGTGGAGCATCGATGATGCGTCCGGATACATCTCCTACGTCTTCAAAGGAACAAGGCCGATTGTGCTGGATGCCGCACCTTACGTCGACTACATCGCCCTGACGGGGGCCGATGTGATTAGGGCCGGAGCGGTCATGATAATCTGGGGAATCCTGACCAACATAGGTGCATTCTACCTCTTCAACAAGAGGGACTTCTGAAACAACTTAGGGGGTTCACCCCCCCCCCTTTCTTCTCAGTAAACGGAGAGTTCCTCGGCCAGCCATTTGATTCCTTTGGCAAGCCTTCCGGCGGGATCCGAGAAGTGGCCTCCGGAGTTCATGATCATGGTGAAAGCTCTCAGATTCGAATCCTTCTCGAGGCGCTTCTTCTGCTTCTGATACTGAGTTCCGATCGATGCCGTGAGCAGATTTCCGGAACCGGGTTCCTTGCCTCCGAGGCTCAGATAGACAACTCCGTTCTCCGGCACCTTGTGTGTATCGGCGTACTTATCCCAGTTACCAAACCACAATGACCCAGAACAACAGGCTGCACCCCTGAAGAGGCCTGATTCGTAGAGCGACCAGAGTGCGAATAATCCCGACAGGGAATATCCCGCGATGGCCAATTCGGAACAGGAAGGGAATTCCGAACGCACGTAAGGGATGGCATGCTCCTTCAGCCATGCAAGGGTCTCCTTTCCTCCGGAACCGAAGACCTGTCCGTTGCCTCCGTCAAAACTCCACGGAGAAAAATCGTCATTCCATTCCCCGCATTCGAAACCGAAGACCGTGAAGCATTCCTCGTCATCCGCGAGGAGTTCCTCGATCTTGGAGAACTCTTCCCCGCCGGGCATGATACCCACGAAGATCGCCGGTCCTCCCTCCCCTGCGGAGAAGGTACGGCATTTCTTACCTGCGAGTTCGAATACTTCACTCATACCCAAGGGAACGGAAAAGCTGGATATAAACGGAACTTATCAGAATGTCCGCACATCCTATATATGCGCGCGCGATAACACCCGTATAGAACCGTGTCAAATGATGACACTTGACACGTCCGGTGAAACAATGACTTTCAGGAACGAAGAACTCGAGACCATGCCTGCAGAGGACCTCAAGAAAATGCAGTTCGAACTGCTCAGGAAGGAGATCCGTACCATGTACGACTCCTCCGAGTTCTTCAGGAAGAGGATGGAATCCGTCGGACTCGCCCCCGACGACATCACCGACATGGACCAGTTCAGGAAGATCCCCTTCATGAGGAAATCGGACCTCAGGGACAACTACCCCGACCACCTCTTCGTAAGGCCCTACGAGGAGCTTGTCAGGATCCATGTGTCCTCGGGAACAACCGGCAGGCCCACCGTCGTCGGATATACCCAGAGGGATATCGACAACTGGAGCGAGTCGCTCGCCAGGGGAATGGTGTCATTCGGAGTGGGACCTTCCACCGTCTTCCAGAACATGCACGGCTACGGACTCTTCACCGGAGGTCTCGGAGCCCACTACGCCGCCGAGAAAGCGGGAGCCACCGTCGTTCCCACCGGAGTCGGAAACACCGACAGGCAGATCCAGCTCATGCAGGACCTTCCAGTCACCTGTCTCGCAGGCACTCCCTCGTATATGTTCCACATCGCCGATGTCTGCGACCAGAAGGGAATCGACATCAGGAAGGACACCAAGGTCAGGATCGCCCTCGCAGGAGGAGAGCCCTGGTCGGAGAGCATGAGGAAGAAGCTGTATGACAGGACCGGTATCCGTGCCCACAACTGCTACGGAGCCAGCGAGTTCTACGGCCCCATGTTCGTGGAGTGCGAGAAGCAGTGCGGAGCCCACGTATGGGCAGACCTCGCTCTGATCGAGATCCTCGACAAGGACGGCAACCCCGTTCCCGACGGACAGCCGGGAGAGGTCGTTGTAACCATGCTTCAGAAGGAGGCTTTCCCCCTCATCAGGTACAAGATCGGCGACATCTCCACCCTCACCTGGGAGAAATGCGCCTGCGGCAGGACCCATCCCCGTCTCGGAAGGATCACCGGCAGGAGCGATGACATGATCGTGGTCAGGGGAATCAACGTCTTCCCCTCGCAGATCGAAGCCGTCATCGGAGAGATGCCCTTCCTCGCACCGTTCTACCACATCACCCTCACCAACGAGAACTACATGGACAAGATGGTCATCGACGTCGAGTTCACGCAGGAAGCCCTTACCGACGACATGAACAAGATCAACGAGATGACCCAGACCGTTCAGGCAAGGCTCAAGGAGATCCTCAATCTCAAGGCCGTCGTCAAGATCAACCTGCCCGGCAGCGTGGAGCGTTTCGAAGGAAAGGCTAAGCACGTCACCGACAACAGGTCCTGGGAGTAAGCACTACGTTAGCAAGTCTGTTGGAAACATGCATGCTGCTGTGCTTCGCAGCTTCGTGGCCGTTCAACATCCACAAGTCATGGGTGAGCCGTACCGCCGTCGGCAAGAGCATCGCGTTCGAAGGGATAATCGAGATAGGCTATTGCTTCGGTATCGCGGCCCATGCGGTGAACGGCGATTTCAACTACGTCCTGGCGTTCTATTTCCTGGATATCTGCCTCGTGGCGACCGACATGCTGCTCTATTTCCGCAACAGGAAACTCGACCGCGAGAGGGAATCTCTGCTCAAGTCTATTAAGGACTGACGCCATCTCTTATAACATGGAAATAAGCTGCAGCGGAATCACCGACGGCATCATCGAAGACCGGTTCGGCGCCAAAGGCACCGAGTTCACCCACGGACACATGCCTTCGCGCTCCCTTCCTTTGAAGATTACCGACGCACCCGCCGGCACGGCATCTTTTGCGGTCATCTTCGATGACCCCGACTCCGTCCCGCCCTGCGGCTTCAAATGGGTTCATTGGCTCGTCTCCGGTCTCAGGAAGACCGAGCTTCCCGAGAACGCCTCCCAGGAGGACGGCGATCTCGTGCAGGGAGCCAACAGCTGGTACCAGCACGGCATAGACGATCCCAAGAAGGCATCGTTCTACGGCGGTCCCGCCCCTCCCGACAAGGAGCACACATACATCCTCACGGTGCTCGCACTGGACTTCGTGCCCGTCCTCAGGACCGGATTCAGCGTAGACGACCTCATGAAAGTGAGCAAGGACCATGTCCTGGCGAAGGCCTCCGTCAAGGGAAGGTACTCGCCGAAGGCCTGAGATCCTGACAGAACAACCCCGGACACCATCCGGCCCTTCATCTTTACCTATTCAGGAGATATATCCTATGTCCAAACCCGAAGATGCATTTCTTCAGAACGCAGGATGCTGCGGAAAAGAGACTTTCGACAGAGCGCAGGCACTCGCCATCGACGGCGGCAAGGATGCTTTCGGTCTTTACATGGAATCGGCTCTGCAGGGGAATCCCGCCGGAGCGTTCATGGTATCGCAGTACTACAGCCGCGGACTCGAATCCGGAGACAGACTGTCTGCGACGTTCTGGGCAGTCTACGCCTACATGTGCGGATACCTGCCTGCGAACGATTGGCTTAAGAAGCACTTCAGGAAGAATCCCGTTCCCGAGGACAGGGAATTCTTCGGATACTGCGAGAAGCTCGCGGAGAACAACGGAGCGGCGGCTTTCATGGCGGGCATGGGTAGCTATCTCGGGCTCGGGACTCCATTCGATCCGGTGAAGGCATATTCGTTCTTCGATAAATCGGCGGAACTCGGCAACCCTGACGGGATGTGCGAGAAGGCACTCTGCCTCATGCGCGGAGCGGGTACCGAACGCAGTAAGGAAGAAGGGCTCTCCCTGCTCCTCAAGGCCGCTGAAACAGGTAACATCAGGGCCATCCTGAAATACGCCTGGTGCCTCGAGCACGGATACTGCGTACAGAGGGACCGCGCCCATGCACTCTCCATCTATCTGGCACTAGCGGACAAGAAGGATCCGCAGGCCATCTACGAAGCGGGCAGATGCTACCTCGACGGAGTCGGTACCGACAAGGATCCCGACATGGCCTACGGATGGTTCCTAGTAGGTCAGACCCTCGGCGGAGTGAAGGCCACTTTCGGTATGGCCCGCTGCATGCTCGGAGGCATAGTGGAGGAGAAAAGGGATGAGGGACTGCATCTTCTGAAAGAGACCGCGGAGCAAGGATTCCCCGATGCATTGGTGATGCTGGGACAGCTGTATGCCAAAGGCGGGAAGATCCTCAGGAAGGATGAATCGAAGGCCATCGAATGCTTCAGGAACGCTGCCGATCTCGGCAGGGCTTCCGCATGCATCCACATGTACGAATGCTATTCATCGGGCAGCGGAGTGAAGAAGGATGCGAAACTCGCCACATACTACGCCCTGAGGGCGGCCGCATACGGTAACACCGAGGGATGCTTCCTCGCAGGCAGTGCACTCATGTCGGGAACCGGTATCGCGAAGAACACCGAACTCGGCCTGAAGCTGTGCACTTATGCTTCAGACGACGGATACATGAAGGCAACATTCACCCTGGCGAACTGCTACTCCCGCGGAAAGGGCGTCCCCAAGGATGCCAAGAAAGGAATCGAGATGCACAAGGAACTTGCCGACAAGGGTTTCATCAAGTCGGCTTTCCATGTGGCGGAAGCATATTACATCGGAGATGCGGTCCCCCAGGACTACAAGAAAGCGTTCTCTCTGTTCAAGGTGGGTGCCGAGAAGGACAACGTGTTCTGCCAATACTATCTCGGCGAATGCTACGACAAGGGTCACGGTACTTCCGTGGACAAGGCAGAGGCACTGAAATGGTATCGCAAGGCCGCCCAGCAGGGACACATCGTCTCGCAGAAAATCGTGGAGGAACGCAAGAGCGAGGCGATTCTCAAAGACGAATCGCCATTCGACACCTTCCTCAAGAGCGCCCGTGCGGGAGATGCACAGTCCATGTACATCCTCGGAAGGTACTACGAGGACGGTATCGGCATCGAGAAAGACCCCCGCAAGGCCAGGGAATGGTATCAGAAGGCCAAGAAGAGGGGCAACCCAGCCGCCAGAAGGGCACTTGAAGCTCTCGAGAAGAAGATGCAGGCCGGCGCATCGGAACAGGATGCTGCCTGACCCCATTTCGGATACGGCGATTCAGTATGGCGAAGATCAGGGTTTTCGTTTCCATCCCGATGCCCAACACGGCCGGGCTCAGACCGATGATGGACGATCTTTCGAAAGTCCGCGGGGTCAGGACCTCCCCGATGGGGCAGATGCACATTACACTCCGTTTCATCGGAGACATAGAAGAGGACAGGGTCGATGATATCGAGGCCGCTGTCAACGAGGCCATCGCCGGAGTCAAGGCATCGCGCATAACCCTGAAGGGTCTGGGAGCGTTCCCCAACCAGAGGAATCCGAGGGTCCTGTGGGCGGGAATCAGTACCGAGATGCCTCTTTTGGAGATATCGGAGAGACTCTCGGCCCGGTTCAAAACCATGAACATTCCCTTCGACGAGAAACCCTTCAGACCGCATATCACCGTAGGGCGCATAGAAGGAAGAGCCAATCTGGTCCACGAGTTCAGCAGATATCAGACGACAGAATTCGCCACCTATATCCCCAACTCGGTGATGGTGATGAAGAGCGAACTCACCCCGAAGGGTGCGGTGCACAGCATCCTCCGTGTGTGCTATTTCGACTAAAGAGCCGTCTCTGCAAAGGCTTAAACCCGCTTCTTCCGCATGAATTCGCTCAAAATGCTGTGGGGATCGGCACCGGAACCACACCGTGGGCTGCATTCACCTCATCAACCCAGAAGTCAATCTCCTCATCCGGAAGCCCAAGATACTGGGCGACACTGAGAAGATACAAGGTGAACTAGTAAGGCACGCTGTCCTGATCCACGATCGTGTATATCGAACGGGACCTGCACTTGGAATGCACCATGGACTGAAGCTTGGGCACGTCCGCGTCCTTGGAGATCTTCTTGGTCCAACCGGTGAATCCCTGACGGCACACCTCATTGCGGAGGCCCTCTCTCTGGGCGGAACCCATGATCATGGCGACCCTGCGTCTCTCTCCGCGATGGGTTTCGATAACCAACAAATCAGTAGTGAAGTCTGCATCTAACTCGAAGGTAGCTCCGTCACAACCGACCGTCATGCGGAAGTGATACCTTTCGAGGTCTCCCGCTTTTATCATGTGTTAATGATTGAGTCAGTATATATTAATGGACAATTACGAACATGTTACGTTATTCGTAACTGTGTCAAAACCAGGGTTTCTTTTTAAGCAAAATGCGGATTAAACTAGGCGAAAGGTGGATTCCGAACGCTTGAACATGGTTCGGATCACGAAAGGGGTTATTCATCATGGACTCGAGAAGCCCATACTCCCTGCACATCGCTGCCTCACAATCATCAACCATCCTCTCTCAAGAAGAACTAACGATAACGATGTTCAGTACCCTTTGCCATCGACGTTGGGGTAGATTGCATTCTGATCTATCCGATTGAAGTATGTGTCTGGTATCCAGCAGTACTGATATCAATCGTAGTATTCAAAAGTCGCTGGAAAAACGTGCAGAATTCGTAAAAAGTCGCTGGAAAAACGTGCAGAATTCCTAAAAAGTCGCTTGAAAAATGTTTTAGTATCGGAAAGCAGATGTCTGAATGTGTTCAGAAGAAAGATTATCGATGCCCTTTCGGAATGGAAGAATTCCGGACTTTGTAAGAAGAAAGCAGCAATAGTCAAGGGACTCAGGCAGATCGGCAAGACCGTTGCGGTGAAAGAATTCGCCAGAAGCAACTATGATAATGTGGTCTACGTAGACTTTAAAAAGACCACATCTGCCAAAGCCGCTTTCGAAGGAGACATCGATATCGATAGGATAACGATGAGGATTACTGCAGTATTGCCCGATGCTAAATTCGTTCCGGGGCATACCGTGATTATACTTGACGAAATCCAGGAATGCGCAAGAGCACGTTTCAGTATCAAAGCATTCATCGAAGACGGGCGTTATGACCTGATAGCGACGGGTTCCCTCCTGGGAATCAGGGGCTATAACCGCAAAGACCGTGACATACCTGTCGGCTTCGAACACACGATACGCATGTATCCGATGGACTTCGAGGAATTCCTCTGGGCCAAAGGCGTATCACAGCAGATCATAGATTACATCAAAGACTGTTTTTCAGGCAAAAGAACTGTGGACGACCCAATCCACTCAGTCATGAAAAGACACTTTCAGGAATACGTATGCGTCGGAGGAATGCCCTCCGTTGTCAGCACGTTCATCGAGAAGAACGATATGAATACCGTCAGAGCCGAACAGCAGGACCTGATCGAGCAATATCGCGATGATTTCGGAAGATATCTCGATGAGAACGAGAACGAAGTCACAGACACAGAAATGATGGGGTATATCAACCAGGTGTTTGACTCAATACCTGCTCAGCTGAGTAAGGAGAACAAAAAATTCCAATACAGCGTTTTGTCTAAAAACGCCAGGGGCAGAACGTATGCGGGCGCCATACAATGGCTAGCGGATTACGGTCTGATCAACAAATCATATAACCTGTCCTCACTGGAGCTCCCTTTGAACGGAAACAAGGACGATTCCGTATTCAAGATCTACATGGCAGATACTGGACTGTTCGTTTCGATGCTGGATCGCGGAACCTATGCCGATATACTGTCAGGAAACCTGGAGACATACAAAGGGGCTATTTTCGAGAATGTCATCTCAGATATCCTCAGCAAGAATGGGGTAAAACTGTTCTATTACCATAAAGACAGCGGACTCGAGATTGATTTCATCGCAAAACATGACAGGAAAGCCTGCCTGATAGAGGTCAAATCCAACACGGGGAACACAAAATCGGCAAAGACCGTTCTCGGTGACAAAAAGAACTACGACGTCGAACTCTGCTACAAGCTGGGGAACTACAATGTCGGTTTCATGAACGGCATACTCACGCTACCGGATTATATGGCGCCTTTGGTAGCCAAAGAACTTTCTGATGAGTGAAAACGAGATTTGCTGTACGTTGTTTCTGTCAAAGACTGGTTAAATTGTGCAGTTCACGTTCCATGACATCCTCCGCATCCGAAAAACCTGAATACAAGACCAAATTCTGAAGCAGGCCTAACTGTACTCTCCAGGTTATATACTCCCCCAAACGGCTGAAGAGTAACGTGAGCAAAATGATGGCTTACGCAAAGAAGAAACTCAGAAAGCTGAACAGGAAGGGAGGCATCGAAGGCCTCCCGATGGAACTGATGATAATCGTCGTGATTGCCGCTCTGGGAACCGCGGTCCTCGTCGGGTGGATGGGAAACATCGAGACTCCCGAGACCATCGGACAAGTGGACAGTTCCGTGGACCAGATCGTCATGACGACCGACAAGAACACCAACGTCTCCTTCACCATCACCGTGACCGACACCTCCGGAGACGCCATCCCCAACGCCACCGTCGTACTGACCGGATGCAACGTGAGCAAGGGAACTTCCGGTGCAACCGTATATGGAACCACCAACAGTGCCGGACAGGCATCGTTCACAGGCCTCAGCATACAGAAGACCACCTCCGGTGTGGGTTACATCAACGTCAGCGTCTCCGCAGGTGACTACGGAGAAGACTCCTCCCTGAGGATTCCGGTGGTGAGGTGATGGACAGGAAGGGCGTGACGGGATTCCCATGGAGGATATCCCTTGCGTTCCTCCTGGTCGCTCTCTGCGTCCCGCCCCTGGCGGGACTGGCGGAGGGATTCCAAGACACTGCCGACAACAGGGAGATAGATTCCGAAGTCGAACGCATAATCAACAGTGCCAGCACCGTTTATTTCGGCGGTGCGGGCACTTCCCTTTCTTTGGATCTCTCCATCCTCCCCGGTTACGAGATCACCCTCGGCGGGGAGGGTGCGGAGGCTTATTGCATCAAGATCACCGATCCCAACGGAACGGAGACCAGGACCTTCATGGAACATCCTGCCGCCAGGTTCCTGAACTCAGTGACCCTTTCGGGACCCTGCACCTTGGAACTCGTCTGTCATGATGAACCGGCATACGGGATAACGGCGGTGTGCCCATGATGGGCTTCACCCTTTCCAGGATCGCCCTTTTCGCCTGCGGTGCGATACTGATGGCGGCGGTGGCAGTCCCGATATCAGAGATGTACCAAGACCGCGGGAACGACAGTATTGAGAAGGTTGCGGAGGCGGATGCGATGTTCGTCGATGCCCTCTGGGATATCGATATGGACGAGACCGCTTTGAGGGGCGATATCCTGCTCCCCTCACCCGCTTACGGACTTATCATCGATGGTTATTTCCTGACCATCAGCGACGACGACGGCAACAGTTACGTGTCATCGCTCAAACACCGTACCGACAGGATAGAATTGGGTTACGGGGATTCTGTGAATGTCTGCAGATACGGCGATAAACTGATGCTCTGCAGCAATGTGCCAGACGATGAACCTGTGACAGAAACGGATCCCTTGGAAGATTGGGATACCGCACCTCCTGAAGAACCTTCGGCAGGGAATTCGTATACAGTCACGAACGAAAGCGGAAACTCGATAACGATCAGCTGCGGACCCGCCTGATCATTCGCCGAAGGTCTCGGAGATCTTGGTAAGTGCAGCTGCGAGACGGTCGATGTCGCTGCGGTTGTTGTAGAGGTAAACGGAAGCCCTGACGCTGCCCTCTACGCCCCTGGCGACAAAGAATGGATGGGCGCAATGCATTCCGGAGCGGACCATGATGCCATCCATGCTGTCAAGCATCATCGCGACGTCGTGGGCACCGAGTCCGTCGATGTTGAATGACATCAGGGAGCACCTCTGCGAAGGGTCCTCGGGACCCACGATGTGGAGTCCTTTGATGTCCTTGGTGACATCGTACATGTATCTCACGAGCTCTGCATCGTGCTTCATGACCTCTTCCATTCCGATGCGGGAGAGGTAATCGATTGCGGCCTTGGTTCCGAAAATACCCGCGTAATCCTGGAGACCTGCCTCGAGACGGTCAGGGACAGGAGCGTAATCGACGTCGGAATAGGTGACAAGACCTACCATGCCTCCGCCGTAACGGCTGGGCCTCAATGCCTCCAGAGACTCCTCGGTACCGTACAGGAATCCCATTCCGGAAGGACCGAGCATCTTGTGGATGGAAGTTGCATAAAAATCGACCCCGCAATCCTTGAGGTCAACCTTGATATGGGGCGCACCCTGGGCTCCGTCGACCATGATCTTCGCTCCGTAATCGTGGGCGATCTCGGCCACATCCTTGATGGGGACGGTACACCCGGTGACATTGCTGCAATGGGTGACGGATACCAGTTTCACGTCCTTGCCCATGGCATTCTTGAAAGCTTCGATGTCGAAGACACCGTCCTGCCCGGACTCGGAACGCCTGAGGTTTATCCCCACTGAGTCCTTAAAGGTCAGCCACGGGACGTAGTTGGAATTGTGCTCCGAATCGGTGGTGACCACGGCATCCCCTTTCTTCAATCCGAAACCGAATGCAACGGTGTTGAGGGCCTCGGTGCTGTTCTTGGTGAACACGAAGGAGTTGGGAGACTCGGCGTTGAAGAATGAAGCTAGTGCTTCCCTGGTCTCGTCCACCCTGATCGACACCTCGTTGGCGAGATGGTGGACGCTCCTTCCTCCGCACACCGGGTACTTCTCGTAGTATTCGGTGACAGCTTCGATGACCGAATCCGGGCGCAGGGACTGACAGGAGCTGTCGAGGTAGACACCCTTGTCTGTCCTCATCGTAGGGAAATCATTGCGCACGGACTCGAAATCCATGCCCGTGTATCGCGCCCTGCTTATAAATGTCTGCGATACAGATTTTTATGAAAATCGCCATGGCAAAGCATGGCAGATGAAGTACACTGCGCACACATACTCGTGAAGACCCAGAAAGACGCCAATCACCTCAAGGAGAGGGTCCTCGCGGGAGAGGATTTCGGTGCTCTTGCCGGAGAATTCTCGTCATGCCCCTCCAGGGAGCACGGCGGGGACCTCGGATGGTTCGGACGCGGTCAGATGGTCAAACCCTTCGAGAACGCAGCTTTCAAAGCGGAACCCGGCGAGGTCTGCGTCTGCCGCACCCAGTTCGGCTGGCATGTGATCAAGGTCCTCGAGAAGAGGTGAACCCTCTGGCGCGGGTACGCCCGCGCACATCCTTTTATTATGGTCGGACTTACCGAACATTAATGTCAATACTCTCAACCGCAGTCGGAAAGGTGGACCTGCAGACCCCCGGAATGGTCGCCTCCGGCATCATGGACGAAACCGGCGCATCCATGGTCAGGATGCTGAAGGCCGGAGCCGGGGCAGTGGTGTCCAAATCCATCGGTTCCGAACCCAAGGCCGGGCATGCGAACCCCTGTTTCACCGAGGTGAAGGGAGGTCTTGTCAACGCCATGGGGCTCCCGGGACCCGGAATCGAGCTCTTCGCCGAGGAGATGGCCGAGGCCGTCCCCCACGGCAACATCGTCGGATCCGTCGCCGGAGGAAATGCCGACGAGTTCGCCATGCTCGCAGGAAAGATGGAGGATTACAAAGCCTGCGCAGTGGAACTCAACCTCTCCTGTCCCCACGCCAAGGGTTACGGTATGGAGATCGGAACCGACCCCGCACTCGTGAAAAGCATTGTGGAAGCAGTGAAGTCGGCTGTGAACATCCCCGTTTGGGTAAAACTCACCCCCAACACCCACATCCTGCAGCAGATCGCACTCGCCGCCCAGGACGGAGGCGCCGATGCCATTGTGGCCATCAACACCCTGAAGGCCATGGTCATCTCCCCCGAGTTCGCCAAACCCTTCCTGAGCAACAAGTTCGGCGGACTATCCGGTCCTGCCGTGAAACCTGTCGGAGTAAGGGCGATCTACGACCTGAAGAGTGTTGTTTCCATCCCTCTCGTGGGAGTTGGAGGAATCACCGACTGGAGGGATGCAGCGGAATACATCATGGCCGGTGCCGATGCTTTCCAAATCGGAAGTGCGGTCCTGACCGACGGACCCGAGGTATTCGGGAAGGTCAACGACGGACTCGAGAAGTTCATGAAGGAATACGGATACGGTTCCATCAAATCCATGGTAGGTGCGGCACATGAGTGATTACGTCAAAATCCTGAAGACCACCGAGAACAACTACGACACCAAGACCTTCGAGTTCGAACTTGATGCCGAAGCGAAACCCGGACAGTTCGTCATGGTCTGGTGCCCCGGCATGGAGGAGATCCCCATGTCACTGTCTTCCACTGGGAAAATTAAATCGATCAGCGTCAAGAGGATCGGTCCCGACACCGAGAGGCTCCACCAGCTGAAGGAAGGCGATGTCATCGGAGTGCGCGGACCCTACGGTAACGGATACGACCTCACTCCCGGCAGGGAATACCTCATCATCGGAGGAGGTATCGGTACAGCATCCATCATGCCCGCTGTAGAGGCAACCGGTGCGGACACCATCATCGGAGCCCGTTCCGAGAGGGACATCGTCCTGAGGGACAGGGCCGAGAAGGCCGCCAAGAACGTCTGGTACTCCACCGACGACGGTTCCTTCGGCTTCCACGGCAACGCCGTGCAGCTGATGAAGGAGAAATACGCCGAGAAGAAGTACGACTGCATCGTAGCCTGCGGACCCGAGGTGATGCTCTACTTCCTCTACAAGGCATGCCAGGAGCTGGGCGTAGAATGCCAGCTGTCCCTGGAGAGGCACATGAAGTGCGGTGCCGGAGTCTGCGGATGCTGCGTCATGGACGGACAGAGGGTCTGCAAGGACGGTCCCGTGTTCACCTCCGCTCAGATCGCCGAGATGAAGGATTTCGGCGTCCAGAAGAGGGACGAGTGCGGACGCGTCGTGAAATTCAGGAAGTGATTGACTGGCGGCTCCCGAAGGATACATACAGGTGGCTCACGGGAGCCTCACGGTCAACGTTCCCCGCAATCTTTTCAAGGGGAACGAGTGTACGTACGACAGTGCCAGGCAGGCCGAATTCAGCAGGCTGCTAAGGTCGAGGTACCCATGGCTTACCGAGGGTTCCCTGGAAGTATTCTACCGCACCGCACAGCGCAAGATGCTCTCGGTGAAGGACGAGGAGACCTGCGGCCGCAACGGCAGCATGATCCTCGAGAAGAAAGGGGATTTGGAAGGCGCGATCAGGCACCTGAAGGAATTCCTCGAATATGACCCAGACGATGCAGATTCGTGGCTTGCTCTTGGTAATCTTCTCTGTAAAGCGGGCCGCACCGAAGAGGGTTACAAGGCCATCAACAAGGCCCGTTCACTTTTCTGAACAAGATATGATACTGGCCTCTGCGAAAGGGTTTAATAAGGCGTACCTTTAATCCCGTATGCTAGGTCGGGGTATCACAGCGGCTATGAGCGGGACTGCAGATCCTGATATGGGGGTTCGACTCCCTCCCCCGACTCCAGCGTTCTTCTGAATTGGTTGGATTGTCTGCATTTTGTCGTGATTGTTGACTTATACCAGAGGGGCGATGATAAGCTATGTTCTGTCCCGAGTGCGGCAGGGAGGTTTCTGCAGAGGATTCGTTCTGCGTAAACTGCGGATGCTATATCCGTCCCTCCCTCCTGCAGACCGGGACTTCGGTCACATACACCCCTGACGAACAGCAGACCGGCACCTACACCGATCCGTACGTCTATCAGGAACCGTACGTCGAACCCAAGCGTTCCAAAGGACCGGCCGTTGCGATGGTGCTGGTGGTTGCGATAATCATTATCTCCGCCGCGTTGGTCCTGCCGATGGTTCAGACCAGCATCCACGGTTCCTTGTATGGTAAGAGTTTCAATTCGGGTGTTTCATTAGGAGGCATGGCCAATGCCGACCAGGAGTTCTGTTTGACTGCTGTGAGCGGTTTCGATGCCTCTACAGCCACCCTCACCGCCAGCGGGGAGGATGCTGTGATCACACTTGCAGAATCAATCTCACAAACATACACAACTATCGATTGGAATGTCAAAAGGGACGGGGATTCCGTCACACCTATCACCCAAAACGGGGGGACCATGACGTTCTGCCCCCAGTATTACGACACCTACACAGTTACCGCCACTTGTTCCGACGGAGGTACCCCTGTGGTTTACAACTTCGAATTCAGGGTTGATGTGTATCACACCTACGGATGGAAGTTCGACGGGGGCAAATTCTCATTCAGCATCAGCTACGATGCAGACGAATACCTCACGCAGAAGAACGATACCACGTATCATCATAGAACGGTCGCCACTACCTACGGATGCATTCCCAACTGGACGTCCACAACAAAATTCGTGGTCATAACCCCCACTATCGTTGCCATAGAATCCTACCTGAAGGATCTCTACACCAAGGCGTACGGAAGCTGTACGACCGATCAGCGCTACGCTGACTTCATACTCTCGTTCATACAGCTCAATTTCACATACGAGCTCGATGAGGATCAATACTCCGAGAATACGCACTACAAGGACCAGGACTACTATGCATACCCGATGGAGACCGTGTACAGCGGAAAGGGCGATTGCGAGGATACCACATTCCTGGCTGATGCAATCTACAAGCAGGCCGGCTACAAAACCGCTGTCGTGATTATTCCCGGTCATGCGATGGCTGCTGTTGCACTCGATAACTATACCGCTCCCGAACTGTCCTCCGGAGAGATTCTGAAGGCCGTTGTAGATGGGGTCACATACTACGCCTGCGAAACGACCGTTAACGAATACCAGCCTGTGGGAGCGTCTGCAGGCACTTATTCAGGAGAATACTATTCCCACTATATCGGCCGTTACAGCGGAACAATCGGTTACTACGGATTCTATCAGGTGGAGGAGGCAGCAACATGAGGGACGGAAGTATCATTGTTATCGCGGCAATCTGCGTCGGGGTTCTCGCCGGTTTCGCCTCAGTCCTATTCCTCTTCGGAAATGAGGCATACGACGACTCCGTCCCGGACTATTTCGGCCTCTCCAGCACCAAATTGACTCTCTCTACCAACGATGCCGACCCTTACCAACTGGGTACCTGGTCCCTCCCTTCCGGCAAATCATATTCGGACATCGAGTGGTCCTCTTCTGATTCATCGGTTGCTACAGTGGACGGAGGAAAGATCAAAGGAGTCAGTACAGGACAGGCAACTATTACCGCCAGAATTGGCTCTTACTCCGATACTTGTTTGGTAACCGTGGATAATACTACCGGAACCAGGCCGACCTATTACTACAACGCTTACAGTGAGAAGTTTGATTATGCCGAACTCTCCGGAGACGGATTTGAAAATGGACTGCTCTCACTGACATTCAATGCCAACGGTGCGATGGTAATCACGCTTGCGGGATATGACAAAACTTGGCTTGATTATGGCACTTATTTCACAGGTAATGCCACTGCAGATTTCAAATCCATACTGATGACCTTCACACAGGGAGATACACAAATCGACCGTGAATACACTAATCAGTACAAGAACCACAAATCGTTCTGGGACTTGGGAAAAAGCACTTCCGTTGCAGATAGCACTGATACACCCATGATGGTGATCGATGCATCTAATTTCACATATGGGGAGTGCACAGTCAAATTCACTCTGACTACAGAAGGAAGTCTGTTTACAAGCAAGACAGAGACGATTTCAGGCACCATATCTTACATTGAGGGTGATGGCTTATTCGATACATCTGGCACATATACTCGCTCGTATGCCTGGCAGTTCGGTTTCAGCAGCAGCGATTATAGCAAATACGGTTTCACGGTAAGCTATCCTTACAGCGACTATTGGAACGGATATTACAAGAATACAAAACTGCTTGACACCGAGTCTCTGAGAAACTACAAGAATTACTCTTGGGTAACTGAATTTGCCACATCCTCGGAATCAGTCAAACTGCTATCTGATGCTATCAAAAAAGAATATACCGCATACTCTTCAAACGATGAAAAGTTCGCCGAGTTCATTCTTGCCTTCGGTCAAATAAGCTATGAATATGGTTACGACCACTCCCAATACATAACGGGAACTGGAACGAACAAGGAATCAACCGATTACTGGGCCTACTGCGATCAGACAATATTCTCGGGAATAGGTGACTGCGAAGACACATCCATTCTGATAGCATCGATAATGAAGGCCCTCGGTTACAATACTGCATGTGTTGTTCTGCCGTCTCACATGACCTTCGCTGTGGAACTTTCCGAATATGGACTGATGTCTCAAGCATATAACTTCAAGATTGAGGAAAAACCATACTACTTGTGCGAGACTACCGTGCACGCCCCCACAGTTGTTCGCGAATCCGCTGCACGTTACACATGGGTTCCGTTTATCTTAGATGCTTCGAGTGCCAGCACATATCCTGTGGGAGTCATCAGTTCCGATTACGAAGGCGAGGAATTCAGCTACTACTTGCTGTGACCGGACCGACCCTCTTCTTCTTGGAGAGGATGTACATCCTTGCCTGGAGGACCGCCAGGATACCGATGACCATACGCTCTGCGAGGATGAGGTACATCGCCATGGCGAAATCGTACTCGAGAGCGTAGACCAGTATGATGGTCCTGACGATAACGATCAGAAGAATATCCAAGTAGTCCCTCTTCAGGCCCACCCTGTCCGAATAGACGGCTCCGCAGGCGATCTTGAGTCCGAGGAACGGTCCCGAGAAACAGAGGACGTCCAAGGTCCAAACCCCGACGTACGATGACTCTTCCAGTGACGAGTGGTTGACGAAGAACCAGATGAGCTCCTCGTCGAACACATACATGAAGGTGCTGATGATCATCATCAGGATGAAAGCTTCGAGCATGGCCGTTTTGAACACGGAATATGCGCCGTCGATGTCGTTCTCCTCGTAGAGTCTCTTGTATTCCTTTCCGGTGGACGCCGCGGTTCCGCTGCCGATGATCGCCACGAAGGAGGAATACAGCATGGGGATTCCGTAGGTCAGGGAATAAGTGAGATACAGTTTGAGACGGACGACCAGCTCACCGATGTGCTGCGATGCGATCGGAACGGCGTAGACGAACACTCCCTTGGCAGCCCTCCGAAGGTCTTCCGGTTTCAGACTCACGAGTCTCCATGATATCCTCAGAGTCGTCTTTCCCCTCAGCAGCCAATAAAGTGCCAGCAATCCGGAAATTGATAAGCTGGTCACGGTACCGAGACCGTTTCCGTAGACGCCCATGTCGAAGATGAAGATGAAGATGGGATCCACGGCGAGTTCTGCGAAGAGGGTAAGGCCAAGACAGAACAGATACTTCTTCCTCTCGCCGATGGTCAGCAGAATGGCCATCAGGACCATGTTGACTGTAATGGCGAAGTTGAAGACGAGTAGGGGGTTGATGAAATCGAATGCGGTATCCGCCACCGCATCCTCAGTGAAACTGTACAGAATGGGCAAAAGGATCAGATACACGATTAACGAAATGATAAGCGAGAAGATGATCGTGTAAACAATAGCATTCGACGCCGACCTGTTCATGGCGTCGGTGTCTCCCGCATCGATGTGCTGCTTCAGGAGGATGGCCATGATGGCGGAAATACCGGTTCCGATGGAGACCAGCACCCAGTAGACGGGCATGCTGAGGGTGTAGGATTTGGTGGCTACTCCGCCCTGGAGGGTGATGAAGTACTGATCGGTGAAGTTGCACAGAATAAGTATCAGGAACGGCAGGTAGATTGCCCACCCTTTGAAGAACATCAAGTGTTCTGACAATGCCTTCCTGATATCAGACATGTATCGGTGGATACATACCCCGTTAATAAGGTAACGGTGCGTTGGATTGGTTACCTCAGGCGCTCGCGGTAATGGGACAGCATCATCAGGTTTTCATCAGATGTAAGCGGGGATACTCCGCATTCGGGTCCGATGAGGTCGAATCCTGCTTCGACGGAATGGGCGGCGGCCTCCAGGACATCCAACGGGGTTCCCTGCATCAGGACCCGGATAGGGTTGACGGAACCCAACACCTTGCACTTGCGGTGGATCCTCTCGGTGTATGCCCTGGGGGATTCGGATGCTTCGCAGGAGATAAGGTCCTCTCCTAGATTGGAAAGCTCATCGACCACAGCGATGGTGTCTCCGCAGCTGTGCAGCGAACAGAAAGATGACTTCATGGCCTTCAGGATCACTCCGGGAAGCTTGGAACCTATAACTTGGTCAAAATACTCCGGAGGCAGGATGCTTGTATCGGCTTCCTCGATTACCATCACGTTGTCGCAGAGCTCGGTCACGCGGGATGCATACGCTTCCTGGTAAGGCACCATGGCAGAGATCCACTTATCGACCAGAGCCGGTTCCATCAGGAGTCCCATGATCATGTTCTCGGCACCTGCCAGGAACTCGGCGACCGAGAAGGGACCGTCGATAGAGACCGTCTTGAAGACCTCCTCATGCTTGTTCATCAGTTCGGCGGCCTGCAGCACTGATGCTACCCAGCCGCTGGAAAGGAATTCGTCGACAGGCATCAGGTCAGGGACGTCGGAAAGAGCGCCCTTGCCTGCGTAGGGGGAACTGAGGACCATAGGCGGAGTGTCCTTCTTGCCTTCGGCAACCTCACAGCCGTGTACCTTGGCCTCCACAGAGATGGAGAAGGGGAGCCTGACGGAACCGAATCCGAACCTGCGGTTCATCTCCAGGGACAGCCCCACCAACTTCTGCGGATCGAAATTGGCCTCGGGCCAACTGCATCCCGAAGAGTCCATCTGACTCACGGTGGCAGTCGAAGTGAATACGGCGGGCGGAGGCAATTCGGCCCTGCGCCCTTCCATTGCGTCGACGATCTCGTCCCTGGCATTCATAGGGTAAAATTCACATTCGTTAAGATATATTATTTTCGCCGAAAATCATCGGATGCTAACATACCTTAGTGAGATACGTTTCACTATCTGGCACTATCGATTCCCGTGTTACGGAACTCAAACGAATCCAATCTGCGGGAGACGGATCGTTTTCACATCATTCATCGGGAGATTCTTCCGGTTTGTCCCTCAGTTCGTCTCGAAGGCAGGTATCGAAATTGATCTTGAATTTGCCTTTGGTAAGGAACGATTCCTCCACATCCGCATCCATACGCTGATAGAGCTTGAACGGAACTGCGAAAGATAGTTGGTCCTTCCCGATGAAACGCCTTGCGTACATGTCGGTCATCCCCACCACTGCGTGAGGATCATCGGATTCGCCTTCGGCACGAGGGATTGCATAGATCTGCTGACAGGCATGGCCGTAAGGCATGATCACGGCAGGCCCGGGAGTCGTCTTGGAATATGCTGCGAGCTGCATCAGAGCGGTGAGACGTGTAGGATCCACCAGGAACACCACCACCTCGATGGGTCTCCCGGCGGCCAGAGCGGAATCCAGGTCTTCGAATACGATGACATCGGAACCGTCGCCGTAATCCTTGATGGGTTCCATCTGCTTCAGAGCGATATCCGGATTCTTGAAGTAGGACTGTCCCGCACCCTTGTGCTTGTATTTGTCCCTCAATTCAAGAGGGACAACCGATGCCGAGCAGGCTGATGTGTATCTATCGGAGATTCCCCCGAACCCGAAACCGCTCTTGGACCCGTGGCATTTGGAATGCTCATTGTCGGTAGCGGAGATGCCTCCCAAACGGGAGACCCTGACCAACAGACGGGGGATTCCGCAATGACTCCCCGGCACGGCGGCACCTTCGGGTATGCTGTCGGAACGGTAGATTGCCACGGGATGGTTCTTCATCCAAATGGCTTCCGAAATTCTGCTCATGCATTACAGATGGCATATATCGCTAATAAACCCGTCTGCTGAAAATCCGTAATTGATATCCACGGATGTTCCAGATATCGATAATTGGATTGGATTACTGTGAATGACCGTTTTTGGAAAGTGTCTTATTCCGCTGTATACGCATGTGTTCCGCCACACCGTGCATACGGTCCACGCGAAGCATCCATTCACGGTTCTTCGCGAAATCGAAACGGTAGCGTTTATGCATCCTCTCCAGGAAATAGGCGAGTTCCTCCTCGGCGGGAATCTCCTCCTCTTCCGGATCCAAAGTCATCTGACGGACCTTCTTGGCGGCGAAGTTGAACACCCCCACTCCGATGAGCCTCACAGGCCTCTTACCGAGATTCTCCAGCATCTTCCATGCCTCCTTGGCGATGGTGATGGCGCTGTCGTCGGAAGCACCGGTGCGGGTCCTGGTGATGGTCTTCATGTCGGAATAGGTGATCTTCACAGAAATTCCATTTCCGTGCAGCCCGTATCTCGAGGCACGTTCCTCCACACTCAATGCTAAAAGAAGAATCACATCGCGGATGAGCACATAATCGGACACATCCTCCTGGAAGGTCAGTTCCCTGCTGACCGATTTGGCATCCTCTGGACGATACGGGGTGACCTCGCGGTCGTCGATGCCGTCAGCTAAACCGACCAAGAAGGAACCGTGCTTGCCGAAGGCTCTCACCACATCCTTTGCGTGGTCTCTGATATCGGAGACAGTGGTTATTCCCAAGTCGTTGAGCCTCTCTGCCGTTCTCGGTCCGACCGAGAACAGCTCCCTGACCTCCCTGCCGGACATCAGTTCGACGAACTCCTCGCGGGTACGGATCTCGAAGAAACCGTCGGGCTTCATCTCCTCGCTGGCGATCTTGGCTGCAGACATACAGTAGGCAACTCCGACCGAGCAGGTGAGTCCCACCTCCTCCCTGGTCCTGCGCTTGATCTCCCTTGCCATCTCGGCAGCCCTGTCAAAATTCCCTGCGGTCGCAGTCACATCAAGAAAAGACTCGTCGAATGCTATGGGCTCGGACACGGTGGCATAAGAGTCCCAGATACCGTGAAGCTGTTCCGAAACAGCCTTGTACTTCTCGAAATCCGGGTGGATGTAAACCCCTTGCGGACAGAGGCGGTATGCCTCCTTGATATTCATACCGGAACGCACCCCGAAGCTCCTCGCTTCGTAGCTGCAAGTGGACACCACGCCCCTCTGGTCGGGAAGCGCCCCAATGATGACGGGCTTCCCTTTCAGCACAGGATTGTCGCGGATCTCGACTGACGCATAGAAGGCATCCATGTCCACATGGATGATGATGCGATCCCTTCCTGTCATGCGTATCCCCCGATGACAGGTATCACGTCTTTTCGTATGAGGAGAATCCCACAGGGTCCGTCGATTCCGCACTTCGGCATCGTTTCGCATACGCATTTTGTGGGTATATAAACGTTTGAGGGGGGTCGCCGAAAGTGAGACTTTCGGCGATAGTATTATCGACCGAAGACGATTACACACTATCTGGAGAATCAGCTATGGCCAAAGGTGTCCTTGGTATCATCATCTGCCCTATGAACGATGATTATCTCATCCATTCGATCTGCACCGACAAGGAGGTGGGACGTATCGTTCTGCTCGCCAACCAGTACAGCGACAGAATAAAGACCAAGCTGGAGGCGAAGGGTGCCAAGTTCGATGTGTTCCCCGAGTATTATTTCGACATGGGGAACGTGAAATTCGACCGCGATATCCTCAACGTTGTAATCAAGGCCAACGACCTCGCCCTCCACGCGGAACCCAAGGACCTGAAGGAGCACGTCGAGAAACAGATCACCACCATACAGCCCCTGGTAGATGCCGTCGGACTCTATTACGGACTCTGCGGAAACTTCGGCTGGGACATCACCGAATGGTGCAAAGAGAAGGGCTTCAAGAACACCGCCGTGTTCAGGGCCCTCGACGGAAGGGTGTGCGACGATTGTGTGGCGATAGCCATCGGCGGCACCGAGAAGTACAAGAAACTCGAGAGGGAGTACATGGGCATGTTCTACGTCACTCCCGCCATCTCCGACAACTGGGAGGTCTTCGTCGGTGCGGGCGACCTCGGAAAACAGCTGAAGTCCATCTCCAAGGAGACCCTCGAGGGCCTCGGTATCCACAGCGAACAGGATTACATGAGATGGCTGTTCGAGCTCGGCCACTACGAGAACATCCTGATGATCGATTCCGGCCTCGGAAACAAAGAGGTTTTCGAGAACCATGTAGCGGAGATGGGTCGGACCCTCAACCTGAAACCCATCAGGTGTGCAGAGGGATGGGCGACCCTGGAGTGCGCCGAATCCCTCTACAACGAATGCAAAGGTTATCTTTCCTGATGCTCAGACTAGGGATTTTCCGAGGGCGAAGGCCTTCTCGAGTTCCTTGGGGAACACGGTCTCGCGCCTCTTCACCCTCTCTTCCCCGTTGAAGAAGGTCCAGTTGAATTTGCTGTAGTCCTTCACCTGCATGGTCTCTCCGCTCACCATGACCTGAGTGGGACCGATGAAGTTGTTCAGGGTGTTCCTGTAGCCATCGAGCATCTTCATGTACATGTTCTCGGGTGCGTTGCTGGTCATGATGAGCAGGACAGGTATCTTCCTGGTGTTGCAGCAGGGGTTCTCTGCATTGTAGGTGAGATACGGGAACACGAGCCTCTCGTAGAACAGCTTGAACTCCGCACAGAGGTCACCGAAGTAATTGGGGGCACCCATGATGACCGCATCGGCTTCTTTGATGGCATCGAGAACGGGTTTGAGACCGTCCTTGATGACGCACTCGCCCTCGTGAGCCTTCCTCTTGCATCCGAAGCATGATACGCAGCCGGTGAAGTTCTCCAGCTTGTACAGGTCGAAATACTGCACCTCGGCTCCGGCGGATTCGGCCCCTTTGGCCGCTTCTGCAATGAGGAGATCGGTATTCCAGCCTTTGCGGGGGCTTCCGTTGACAGCTACGATTTTGGTCATGTACCTGTATCTCCCCATGCCAAAATAATACTTTCATCCGACGGCGTCAGTTCCCGGAAGGCTCCTCTTCCGTGAGCAGATTCATTCCGATTACTCCCACGATGAGCAGAGCAAGGAAATAGTGGAACACCTCCTATCGATTGAGAAACTGATCACTGACGAATCTGATTCCTGATCTCTTCAAGCATGTCCCTGAAAGTGCTTTTCGAAGGGACCAGATCGACAGGGCGTCCAAGTCTTGCCAATGCCTCGGCGGTGGGCCTTCCGATGGCAGCTACTTTTACATTCTGGCACATATAACGGAAACCGTCTTCTCCAAAGCGTTCCGACATGTGGCCGAAGAACACTTCAGATGACATGGGGGAGGTGAATGCGATCCAATCCATGCGCTTCTCCGCAATGGCATCCATCATGGCTTCGGTGTCCTTCGTGACACCAGCATCATTGAGATGGTAGACTGCTATATCGACGAGTTCCGCACCGGCTTCCGTGATTCCTTCCGAAAGGATATCGGTACCGCTGTCGGAGCGGACCATTACAACCCTTTTGCCGCCGATATCCTCCTTGAGAAGATCTACCAGACCGTAAGAAGAATACTCCTTGGGAAGTTCTGAAACCTCGATCCCCAATTCGGTGAGACGGTCGGCGGTACGGGACCCGATGGCATACACCCGGTGTCCTTCGAAGAGCTCGGGAAGATGCTCTCCGAAGTACTTCTGGCACATATCCGCTGCGGTGGTGGAACCGAACACCGCGAGCGAATCCGCAATGAGACTCTCACGGAGCCTGACGAACTCGGACTCGGGTGCCATCTCGACTTCCAGGGAAGGTGCGGCGAGTACGGTGAATCCCAAAGATTCCGCCTCCTTCACCGACGCCTCCAATTTGGAAGCGGGCCTGGTGAATCCTAGTACGGTCACCTTAGGTCACCGAGCACGTCGTGGAGTTTGGAGACCTCTCCGATGACCATGATTCCGGGAGCCTCCAGTGCCTTATCCCTGATGGTCTCCTCGAGACGGGAGACGGTGGTGGTCTCCACCCTTTGCTGGGGAGTGGAACCCTTGGAGATGACAGCGGCGGGCATGTCGGGGGACATACCTCCCTCGATGAGTTCCCTGGAGATTTTGCCGGAGTTGCCGAGACCCATGAGGATCACGAGGGTACCGTGTCCTGCGACCAGAGATTTCCAGTCAATCCTGTCCTCCTTGCGGTCATCCTTCTCGTGTCCGGTGATGAAGGTCACCAGCGAGGCATAATCCCTGTGGGTGACGGGGATTCCTGCCAGCTCGGGGACGGAGATGGAAGACGATACTCCGGGTACGACATGTACCTCGGCACCTGCCTTCCTGAGCTCCTCTGCCTCCACTGCGCCGCGTCCGAAGAGGAAGGGGTCGCCGCCCTTCAGCCTCACAACGATCTTTCCTTCCTCGGCCTTCTTGACCAGGAGTGCGTTGGTCTCCCACTGCCTGAGATGGTGGTCTCCTCCGCGCTTTCCGGCATCGATGAGCTCGGCACCCTCCTTGCACTCCTTCAGGAGCTCGGGGTTCGCCAATGCGTCATACATGACGACATCCGCGCTCCTGAGGAGGTCCATTCCTTTGATGGTCATAAGACCCAGATCGCCGGGTCCGGCCCCGACGAGATATACCTTTCCTTTCATAGCAGATCATCTCTCTTCCCGACGAGATAGTCGGCGATAACGGCGGCCTCTTCCTGCGTGTAATCCGCATCCACCTTGGTTTCGACCCTGCGAGGCTCCGGGGTGTACCCGTAACTCACAGCGTTCAGTGACAGTTTGCTTCCCTCCAGGACCGCATTTATACCGACGGGTGCGGAGCATCCGGCACCCATCAGCCTCATAAGGTCCCTCTCGAGGGTGACCGCGGCCCTGGTGGGGGCGTGGTCGAGTTTCTTCAGTATCTCGATGGTATCGGTATCATCAGCCCTGCATTCCACAGCGATGGTGCCCTGGGCGGGAGCGGGGATGAAGACCTTCCTGTCGAGTTTGTACATGGGACGGTCGATACCCATCCTGTCGAGACCAGCCTTGGCGAGGAGGATGGCATCGTATTTCCCGGAATCCAGCTTGTCCATCCTGGTGTGGATGTTTCCCCTCAGGGGCTGGATGTCGAGGTCGGGGCGCAGGTTCTTCAGCTGCATACCCCTCCTGATGGACGAAGTTCCCACCTTCGCGCCCTTGGGGAGTTCCTCCAGCCTGCAGGGGAGGATGACATCCTCTACAGCATCCCTCTCGAAGATGGCAGGGAGGGTAAGGGCGGGACTCATCTTGGTGGGCACATCTTTCAACGAGTTTACCGAGGCGTCGATGGCCCCTTTCATGATGGCTTCGTCCAATTCACGGACGAAAGCACCTACATTGGACATCTGGTCGAGGGGCGAGGTGAGGTCGATATCCCCGAGCGCCTTCATACCGATGACCTCGATGCTGACATCAGGATTCAGAACGGCCATCTTCTCCCTGAAGATGTCGGTCTGCCTCATGGCAAGGGCGCTCTCGCGGGTACCTACCTTCAACACTTCACGCTCCCGAAGAACTCCTTGAACTTCTCCGCCAGGATCTTTGCGTCCTCATCGCTGTGGGCAAGGGACATGAAGTCGACCTCGAAGGCGGAGGGTGGCAGATATACTCCGTTCTTGAGCATGAACCTGAACAGCTTATCGAACATCTGACGGTCGGCCTTCATGGCCTCGGTGCCGTTGGTGACCTTGTCGACTCCGAAGAACACGGAGAACATGGATGCCACACTGTTGACGCATCCGGTGACCTTGGCATCCTCCATGCTCTCCCTGATGGACTTGACGAGGGAGTCGGTCCTCTTCTCGAGCTTTGCGTAATTGTCCCCGGAGCACATCAGATCTATCTGTGCCAGACCTGCGGCTGCCGATACGGGATTACCTGCGAAGGTACCTGCTACGTAGACGCCTCCCTGAGGAGCTACGTTCTCCATTATCTCCTTCTTTCCCATGAAGGCACCGGCTGCGAATCCTCCGCCGATGATCTTTCCCATGGTGGTCATATCGGGGGTGACGCCGTAGCGTTTCTGAGCTCCTCCGGAGGATGCTCTGAAGCCGGTGATGACCTCGTCGAAGATGAGTATGGTGTCATGTTCCAGCGTGACCTTTCTGAGGTCCTCGAGGAATCCCTTCTCGGGAGGTACGACTCCCACGTTGCCCATGATAGGCTCCATGATTACGCAGGCGATGTCCTGCTTATCCATGATGTCCGAGAAAGACTGAATGTCATTGTACTCGGCGGTGAAGGTGTGCTTCGCCACGTCGGAGAGCACTCCTTTCGATGAGGGAGTTCCTCCGGCACTGCCGGAACCGGCATTCACAAGTGCCGCGTCGTGGGCTCCGTGGAATCCTCCGCGGATCTTGATGATGTCGTCCCTACCGGTGACTCCCCTGGCGACGCGAATGGCGTGCATGGTAGCCTCGGTACCCGAGCATCCGAGCCTCACCATTTCCGCAGAGGGGATCTCCTCGTGAATCCTCTTGATGAGATTGAGTTCGGGTTCGGAAGGTGCACCGTAGACGGTTCCCTTCCTGATCTGCTGAGCGGCCGCATCCATGACACGGGGGCAGGCATGTCCGGTGAGGAGAGGCCCGTAGGCCATGCAGAGGTCGATATACTCGTTACCATCGACATCGGTGATCCTGCTGCCGTGTCCCTCGGAGATGAAGAGGGGGTTGGGGGAGAATGCCCTGACGGGGCTGGAGACTCCTCCGGGAGTGAGTTTCTTGGATTCCTCATAGAACTGTGCGGACCTGTCCATGGAATCACAGCATCCTGGCGGCTTCTTCTGCGAAGTAGGTGATTATCATGTCGGCGCCGGCCCTCTTGATTCCGAGGAGGGATTCCATCATGATCCTCTCTTCGTCGATCCATCCGTTGGCGGCCGCAGCCTTGATCATGGCATATTCTCCGGAGACCTGGTAGGCAGCGAGAGGCAGGTCGAAACGGTCCCTTGCTTCCCTGATGATGTCGAGGTAGGGGCCGGCGGGCTTGACCATAATCATGTCTGCGCCCTCCTCGATATCCAATTCGATCTCCCTCATGGCCTCCCTGCGGTTTCCGCACTGCATCTGGTAGCCTGCACGGTTACCCTTGCCGGGTGCCGAGTTCGCCACGTCCCTGAAGGGTCCGTAGTAGGCACTGTAGAACTTGGCGCTGTATGCCATGATGGGGACGTTCTTGTGTCCCGCATCGTCGAGAGCTGCCCTGATGGCGGCAATCTGACCGTCCATCATTCCGCTGGGGGCGATGATGTCCGCTCCGGCATCTGCCTGGGAGACGGCGGTCTTGGCGTAGAGTTCGATGGTCTCGTCATTGATTACGCATCCGTCATGATCGAGAACACCGCAGTGTCCGTGGTCTGTGTACTCACAGAGACAGAGGTCGGCGATGACCAGCATGTCGGAGTTCTTCTTCAGTCCCTCGATGGCCTTCTGGACGACTCCGTCCTTGGCGTATGCTCCGGAACCGACCGCGTCCTTGTGGGCGGGGACACCGAACACCAATACGGAATTCACTCCGCTCTCCTGGATGTCGGATGCGATCTTGTCGTAACCGGACAGGGGGAAGGTCTTGACTCCGGGCATGGAATCGGTGGTCTTCACCTTGTCGATATTCTCGTCGAAGAAGATGGGTAGGATGAACTGGTCGGGGTGGAGTCTCGTCTCCGCCACCAGGTTCCTGATCTTCTCGCTCTGTCTGAGTCTCCTCATGCGTACTTCTGGGTAATACATCTCACTCCCTCACTCCGAAAACGTTTGCCACCGTCTCGCAATAGGTCAGGTCCCCCTCGCGGGAGGCCTTCCTGAGGTTGCTGTAGACGTCGGCGGTGATCTTGTTTATGATTGCCTTGGAAAGGCTCTCCATCAGTTCCTCCGGTGTGGCGGAACCGTTGCGGGCAAGCGCGAACTCCAGTTCGTGCTCCCTTATATCGGCCAGTTTGAGGCCGATGAGGCGTATGATCTCGTTGGCCGCCTCTTCCTTGCGCTCCTTCTCGAGCTTGGCTATCTCCTGTGTTACGATCTTCTCCGCGGAGGATATCTCCTTGGTACGGAGTTCCACATTGTGCTGAGCGATGGATTCCAGGGAATCCATGTTCTCGAGGGCCACATTGGGCACCTCGGTGATATCTACGTCGGCATTGTGCGGGATGGAAACGTCAATGACCAGGAGCGTCCTCTCGGGACGGCGGGACATGGCCTCTGCGATGACCGGCTTGTGGAGCACCGTGTGCGGAGCACCGGTTGCTACTAGCACCACATCGCTCGCTCCGATGGCGTCCACCAGACGGTCCATGCTCACCGCGGTACCTCCGAGCTCATTTGAAAGTTCCAAAGCGCGGCTGTAGGTACGGTTGGAGACGATGACGGTACCGAGGTTCTTGCCGATCAGGTTCTTGGCGATGACGGATGCCATGTCTCCGGCACCGAGGATGGTGATTCCCTTGCCTGAGAGGTCACCGATCTTGGATTCGGCGAGTTCCACGGCGGCGGAACCTACGGATACCGCACCCTTGTTGAGCGCGGTCTCGGTCCTGACCCTCTTGCCGACGATCATCGCCTTGTCGAAGAGTTTGGAAAGGATGCCGTCCACATGGCCGTCGGCCTTGGCCTTCATGTAGCATTCCCTCACCTGGTGCTGAATCTGGTCCTCCCCCACTATGAGGGAATCCAGACCGCAGACCACCCTGAACAGGTGCTTGATACTGTCCTTGTCCTCGAGGATGTATGTGATATCGGAAGAGGGGACCAGCTTCTGGAAGAACTCCCTCAGGGTGTGCCTCACCTTGTCGTTGTCGTAGCAGGCGACATAGAGCTCAAACCTGTTGCAGGTCCGAACAATCACATGTTCCAGGATGCTGTCCATGGACTCCACCTGCTTGGGTACGTTCTTCTCCAGGATGGTGACCACATTGTTGAGTCCGGCGGTTCCTCCCGCCGATACATAGGTTACGTGTACGCTGACGATCACTGCAGACCACCTTTGCTCATTGCCATGCCGAAAGCCTCTTCCTCTTTGCCTGAACGGAGCAGATCCCATATCTCCTCATCGGCGAGGATGTCTGCCAGGAACCGGGCGCGGTCAGGCTGTTCGGCGATACGTTCTTTGATGACAGGCCTCACCCTCATCAGAAGTGCCAGCATCCTATCGTAGGATTCGTCGAGGAATCCGTCGATCATACGGATGACGTAAGGCGGGAAGGCCGGGACACGTCCCTCGGAGGATACGGTGACTGTATATCCGTCCCTGTGAAGGACAGAAGGTATGAGGAGGTCTCCGCCCCCGTGGGCAGAATTTGTCATGATGCCCTTGCCCATCGAGATGTCGCGGATGGAATCGTTGAGAGAATGATCCGAAGTCGCGGCGACGACGATGTCCGCTCCGTCCATATGCCTGCCGGCAGTCTCGGGATCCACTTTCTCCAGAATCACATCGTCCGCCAGATCCCTGAGTTCGGGAAGAACGTCTTCGGCAACGACCTTGATATGAAAACCCTCGAAATGCTGACATTTGCGAAGCGCGACTCTTCCGCCCCCGAACACGGTTACTTTCCTATTCCCGGGAGACAGGAGCAGGGGAGACATCAGTATCTTGTCCATCTCTACACCCATTGATGCGGAGGGTGGACGATTATGCGCCCGCCATTCGTATCGTGTTAACCGGTATAGGGGGGTAGGGTATATAGGACTATCCATCCATTTCACATGTTCACTAACCATATCGCAATGGACAGACTGTCAGAAATGGGTGAAATTGTCCATGTGTGTACACCTGATTTTATAGGCCTATCTCGTACCAAGACACATGGCAAAATATCAGTGCTCGATATGCGGCGAGATTTACGACGAGGATATCGAGAAAGTGAAATTCGATGACCTCCCCGATGATTGGGTATGTCCCCTGTGCAGATCCCCCAAGAGCGCCTTCGTCCTCATAGGCGGAGAACAGAAACAGGCTCCAAAAACTGAAGCACCGGCCGAGCCTGCGAAGGAGAAACCGGCTCCCGTGGAAGACTCCATCGCCGTCGACCCCGCTCTCGTCAGACATGACAACGGTATCATCGACGAGATCCGTACCATCTCCGAGACCGGACACAGCATCGGTTCCGCCATGGAAACCCAGATGAAGGTTCCCGCATTCGATGACATACTGGTCTTGGGGGCACAGCTGGCACGTTTCCCTCTGGCGGACGATGCCGAGGTCAGCATACGCACCGTTATCGGTAAGGATGCGGAGAAACCCATGGTCCTCGAGACCCCCGTTTTCGTTTCCCACATGAGCTTCGGAGCACTGTCGGGGAACGCCAAGATCGCACTCTCCAAAGGCAGCGCTATGGCCAAGACCGCCATGTGCAGCGGAGAGGGCGGAGCACTCTACGACGAGATGGTCGCGGCCTACAGATACATCTACGAGTACGTCCCCAACAAGTACAGTTTCACCGACGAGGTCCTGGAGAACTCGGCGGCCATCGAGATCAAGATCGGGCAGGGCACCAAACCCGGAATGGGCGGACACCTCCCCGGAAAGAAGGTCACCCCCATCATCGCGCTGATGAGGGGCAAACCCGCGGGACAGGACATCCACAGCCCCTCCCGCTTCCCCGGCATCGACAGCCCCGAGGACCTCAAGGGAATCGTCGACATGCTGAGGAAGAGGAGTCACGGACTCCCCATCGGAGTGAAGATCGCGGCGGGACACATAGAGGACGACCTGGAATTCATCTCGAAATCGGGATGTGACTTCATCACAATCGACGGAAGGGGCGGAGCGACCGGTTCCTCGCCCAAGTTCCTGAGGGATGCCTCCTCGGTACCGACCGTCTATGCCCTGGCCAGGGCCAGGAGATACATGGACGAGCACGGTATGAAACAGCAGCTCATCATCACCGGCGGCCTCAGGACCAGCCGCGATGTGATCAAGGCCATAGCTATGGGTGCCGATGCGGTCGCTCTCGCATCCGCTCCCCTGATGGCACTCGGCTGTCAGAGGTATAGGGCATGCGACAGCGGAAAATGCCCGCTCGGAATCGCCACCCAGGATCCCGAACTCGAGAAGAGACTCGATGTGAAGAAGGCCTCCCAGAGGGTGGCCAACTACCTGAACGTCACCTCTGAGGAACTGAAATCGTTCTGCCGTGTCACCGGACACAAGAACATCCACGAGCTGTCACAGGATGATCTGTGCACCATCGATTCGGAGATCGCACAGGCCACCGGCATCAGGCACGCCTGACTACCATTAATATCGGAAAAGGAGATTCGGAACACATGGCAATGGATGACTACCACGAATACAGCGGACTCAAAGTAAGGAAACTCGTCAAGATCGCCAACGACGAACTCGATGCCGATGCGATGTACGAGCTCGGTTACAGGTACTGCTTCGGTTACAAGATGAGACCCAACAAGAGGAAGGCCCTCTACTGGATGCTCGGAGCCGCCTATCTCGACGACCCTGTCGCACAGTACCTCGTCGGTACCATGTACGTCTTCGGAGAGGGTACCGCGGTCGACTTCACTGAAGCGATATACTGGTTCGGCGTCGCCGCAGACCAGGGACACGCACCCTCCCTCAACGAACTCGGAATCATGTATGCCGAGGGAATGGGAGTCGAGCCCGACCTCGAGAAGGCCAAGGAATTCTGGAAGAAATCAGCGGAACTCGGCTGCGAGGAAGCGGGCGAGAACCTCAAGCAGCTCGAGGAAATGAAAGAGTGAAACAAGAAGGGAGGCACTTCCGAGGTTACTCGGAAGTGTGCCCTCTTGTAAACCTAGTTTTCAGTTAACGGCACTGGAAGAGGGCGACCAGCGTCTGATAACCATATTAGCCTTCGGCAGATAAATAATAATCCTTTGATGAAGCCCGTTAATCCCGATTTTTGATGAGTTTATTTGGGCTGACCGTACCTGTGCTGTTCGGTCCCCTTCCTTATCCTTCCGCGGCGGAACCGGAATCCGAACATGACCGCACACAGGACCACCAACGGAATCAGCAGAGCGAAATTGAACGGATCCTTGGTTTCTTCTCCGGAGGGAACGTCCACCCATTTCGCATAAAGGACCATGTTCCCGTTGACGGTACCGGACGAATCATACTCCTGCAGACAGGCTTCATCAGTATACCATCCGGCGAACAGTTTTTCATGCGTGCTCTCCAGAGGAGGTAAGGAAACCGGATTCCCGTCGACGACCCTCGACGTCTCGACCACATCTTTTCCCGATTTGAATATCACCGAATAGATGTCCTTCCACTTGGCGAAGACATCGTAATCTCTGTCGATCACCGTAGCCACCGAGAATTCCGCCCCGCCATCGGTGTACCAGCCGTCGAAGGAATGGTCCGCACGGGTCGGGGTGGCAGGCAGTACCGAGTATACTCCTCCCCTGCAAACACGGCTGGAATCGAACACATCCTGATCGAGGAGTTCTCCTCCTGGCACATCGTAGAATGATACCTTGAACTGCCCGCTGTTGAGATGCATCAGATTCAGATGAATCATCTCGTCGGAACTCCCCTGATCGGTGGTGACGGTCTGTGTCACATAGGCGGTGGGGAGTTCCGGATGCAGGTCCGCATGGAAAACAAGGTATGCACCGTCCGTTTCGGCCAGGACGGTACCGCCCTCGTCGGTCACCTTCCAATGGATATCCGTCGCCTCTCCGTCGTACTGGAGCATGATCTCGTCTCCGTAGCAGGTGTACACCTCCTTGACCGGGACTCCGGAGGAGGTGTCTGCCAGGAGTAATGCCATGCAGAGTATGGCGGCTGTGGCTATGAGAGGTCTGTAGTCCTTCATGAACTGGCCGGTCCGCAGGTCACACGAATGCTGTTGATAGGCTTGAGAGAACCGATCAGGGTGATGCTGACAGTCTTGGTCTGCTCACAGCCGTAGCGGCTGAAATGAACCAGATACGTTCCGTTTCCGGAGGTGTTGAGGATCTGTTCCGCCGACTCTTCCTCGGAGGAATAAATCTTCTTCTGGGTCATCCCCGCGGATGAGGTGTAGACCACACTCGCCTCGGTACCTTCCTCAACGTGAACGGTCAGCGGGGTACCTGACATGAGGATGAGTTCATTGTCCGATATTTCGGGTGCTACGAGAGTATCGTTTCCGCTGGTGATGCTGTAGCTGATATTCAGAACGGACCGGCTTATCGTGTAGCTGATGGATGCTGTGGTTATCTGAGTCGTCTGGTCAGTAGTGTCAGAAACAGCTATCGTCAGATTCATCGGAGTCTGGTCGCTCCAAGGCTTCTTGGAAGTATCAGCACGCCCGGTCACGGTGAGATCGTTATGGATTGTGACTCCGTCATAGAGACCTACTGCGTAGAACCTGTACTTTGAAAGATCCTCGATCTCGTTCCCGTCTGCGGTAAGGGTTCCATGAGCTGCAAAGAGCCCTCCCTCATCGAGCTGTGGCGTATCGAAAGTAATCGAGTAGGTATGAGGAGGAGTTATGTGGATGTTGAAAAGATAATTGATCTCTTGAGAATAACCATAACTTTTCACCTTAACTCTCACATTGAAATGCTCGGATAACTCATCCCCATTGTAAGTTACGGCAATTGAGAACATTCCCTTATCGTCATATTTTCCCAAAACTAAGGTCATTCCGTCAATAGTTACCGTTGTCTTAGTGGAGTCTGTTGGCCAAGGAGTTAACGTGTAATCCACAAAATCTTCTGGAATAATACAGGAAATTGCTGTTAGGTTCGCATCTTTTCCAAACCCGATATAATAACCATCGCCTGGGGTTCTGAATTCAAAAGCGGTAAGATTGAATGAGAAATATGCAACCCTGGTTTCTCCCTTCAACATGTAAATATCCTTAGTGACAGGAGAATCGTTGACTGCATCTGTAGTATTCGTAAAACTCAGTGCGGATGCACCGATCATTACTGCAATAACTAAAATCGAACAGGTTACTTTCTTAAGTGACATGTAACGCGCCCTCGGAGTTGATCAATGTATCTATGAAATGAACGTCGATTAGCCAGAGGGCCTGCATAGTGGCCCCGGTAGGCTGTGTGGTCGGATACATAACAGGGACACTGAGCAGCGTATTCCCCTTAACCGGGAGATACTCGTCCGAAGAGAACGTACAAACGCTTCCCTCAAGAGCTGTTTCAAATGTCCCTACTTTCTCAGGAACATTGAGCGGCTCTGCGTCATAACTCACACTCAGCCACCGATTCCGAATATCCCTGTGCGGAGACAGGTCTACATCAAATGATTCCGAATCCAGGACCGTCACGCTCGTGTAAATCACGTAAGGGTTGGAGTAAATCAGTTGCGGAACGGTGGGCGCCCAGGAAGACATTAGATATTCGCAGCCTGACGCTTCCGGAGAAGAGGCGGCCGAATACATGTCCCCCGGGGTGGATAAGCCATCTGATCCGGATTGATATTGAGTTGAGGTATTATCCGAATGGAATGCAACAACGGCTACGATCAGCGAGGAGATCGCCAGCACCAGTACAAAGAATGGCATAACCACAGACCTACCGAGATCTCCGTTAACACGTCCCGGCAGAGAGTCTTTCTTTGAATTCTTGCTCTCGCCCAGTGTCTTCTTTATTTCCGACACGAATTCATAAAAATTAATGCTAATATTTAATTGTCTACATTTTGTCTACTGATGAAAAAATATAAACTCCGCATTTTTGGCAACAAAGTCTCAAAATATTACATAAAATGCACAATAATTAACTTCAGTTTTGGTAAAAGCACATTAGCTTTTTATACGCGTGTTGGGATTTGAAAAGTAAGTATCGATGGAAGGTTCTCCCCCTTCCATCATACCCCCTGTTTTCCGTCGCTTTCTGCACTGCGGTGTTTCATTCCGTGTAACACCAGATACATCACCAAGGATACAATCGCCAGGACCAACATGATCTGGTAATTCGTCCTGTATCCGAAATCTCCTATGAGCTGTCCGTTCGCCACCGGACCTACCGCATATGCGAGATCCAGGAACACACTGAACATGGAGATGGCGGCGGCAATTCTCTTCTTGGGTGCTTCCCGGACCAGCACCGCCTGCCCGACGGAATTCAGCTGTGCCACGTTGAATCCCATCAGGAAAGCAGCGGCCAGCAGCATCCATCCGTTACCTGTGGTGCTGAATATCGCCATACCGACGATGAACATGACGAACATCGGAATCAATGCGACATTCTCTCCTTTGGAGTCATATATCCTAGACAGGAACAGCCTGCATATCAGGGTGGCCGCCGACAGGACCACGAAGAAATACACCGCATAAGTGTGCAGGCCTATGGCCTCTCCGTATGGAGAAATGAACGACAGCACACCCGAATAGGATAAGTAGAACACGAATGCGATCAGGGACATAGGCAGAGCCGACGGTTCGAAGAAACTGCCTTTGGATCTTGTCTCCGCAGGCTCCCTCCCGTCATCCTCCAGGAACAATGCGAACACAAGTGCCAGCAGACTGGAAGCTACACCGATGTTGAATATGTCTGCATAAGTACCGCTGTCCTGCAGGTACATACATAGGAAGGGTCCGATGGCCGATCCGAGAGAGAAACTGAGGGTGAAATATCCCATACCCTCGCCGCGCCTATGTAACGGCAGTGCCTCGGCCACAATGGCACTGACCGCCGAGGCCATTGCTCCGTAGGTCAATCCGTGGGCGAACCTAAGGATGATTACTTCCGTCACCGAGTCCGCGAAGTTGTACTGGAACGACAGCAGCGTTCCTGCGAAAAGGAAACCGACGGCAATCCTCTTCTTCCCGATGGTATCCAGCCTTCCCCCGAATATGAGGCGGGAGATCAGATCACCGGCGATGAAGATGCTGGCGGTGAGACCTGCCAGGGTTGAATCGGCACCGAGGACGTCCATGGAGAACGAGCTCATGCCGGTGAAGAACATGAAGAAGAACATGGTGAAGAAGAAATTGATGACTGTACACAGTACGAAATTCCTTGTGAACAGCCTCTGCTCCGCCATATAACCGTATCTTGGCACTCCTATAAACGGACTTGGTAGTTTCATGGTAAACCAAATATACCCAGAATGCTGTTTCGGTCTCGAGGTATTATCATGGGATTCCTTGACAAAGTAAACGCAGGAATTAGCAACGCAGGAAGCCGTCTCAGCCAGGAAGCTGACGAGGCAAGCTACAACAGCAAGATCCACGACCAGCAGAGGGCCAAGTCCAAGGCACTCGAGGAAGCAGGAAACCTCATGTTCGAGGCTTACAAATCCGGCAAATGCGAGATTACCTCCGAGGTAAAGGACCTCTTCGAGAAAGCAAAGACCTGCGACGCAGAGATTGAGAAGCTCGAGAAAGAGAAGGAAGAGATGAAAGAGAAGGCCCACCAGGAGCGCGAGGACAGGAGGGCCGAGGTCAAAGCCAAGGACGAAGAAGAGAAGGCTAAAAAAGAGGCCGAGAAGGCCAAGAAGGAGTGAATCTCCTAAATTTTACATCCTTACCGGGGAGAAATCCCCGGTTCGGATTACAGGCTAGCAATGAACGCCGCCGCTACAACGAAAACGACCACGATCATGATCGAGACCATGAATATTGCCTGAAGCTTAAGCCTCGTAGCTTTTCTCATGGTTTCGCGATAATACAGTCGTCGTATATCAGTTTTTTACTTCTGCAAAATCATCCACGTCCAAGACGGCATATGACGAAGTCTCCTCAGGGACCAGTTCGGCATTCTTCCTCTCGGGATTCCTGGCCCTGGACGATGCGAGTTCCTGGACACGGTTATAATCAACGGGATTCACCGCAGGAGTTGCGAAATGCCTGACGAGGATCTTCTCCCATCTCATGTATCCCGCGTAAACGGGGTTATGGAGAATTGTGCTCAGATTGTCCTTGGTCCACTTGCTGCCTCTCCTCGTACGGATGCCGTCGCGGTTGAGACTTTCCGATATCTGGGACAGGGAACTCCCGTCCTCGAATTCGCGGTAGATGCGGCGGACGATCTCCAGCTCGGCAGGTACTGCGTGAAGTATCCCGTCCTCCAAACCGTATCCGAATGGAGGGTTGAATCCCATGGTCCGGCTCCTTCCGGGAACGTTCATCAGGGTCTCGGCCTTCTCGGTCATTCCGACCTTGGTCCTCTCGCCGATCTGCTCCGACTCGAGCTGGGCGATGTTCTGGATCATGGTTACAACGAACCTACCCATGGCGGTGGTGGTATCCAGCTCCTCGGTGGCGGAACGGAACTCCTTCTTGCGCTTGGCAAGGTCATCCATCATGATCATGAAGTTGCGGGTGTTCCTGTGGATACGGTCCATCTTCAGTACGAGGATGAGGTCCCACTCGTCGATCTCCCGCATCATCTCCTCATAACCGGGACGGCGGGTGGTCCTTCCGGAATATCCGTCGTCACGGTAGATCTTGTAAACGGTAAGGTCCTCTGCGACATCCTCGCAGTAGCTGAGGAGCTTCTCCTCCTGGGCATCGAGCGAATAACCCTCCAATGCCTGCTCCTCCGTGGAGACACGGATGTAAAGCGCTGCCCTGAGCTTCTCCATGAGGCTCACAACCTGTTACCGCTGACGGAGTTGTACACTTCCTCGGAGACGATGGCGGGTGTACGGCTCTTGTACTCGCCCTTGTCCCAGCGGAGATATCCTTTGTAAAGCGGATTGTGCAGGATGCGGCAGATGGCCTGTTTGCTCCACTGGCCGCCGGTCTTCGAGGGAATGTTGGAATTGGTAAGAGAAACAGCGATATCCTCCATGCTGTTCCCCGCGAGATAGAGGTCGAATATCTTCCTGACAACTTCTGCCTCGGATTCGATAACAACGAGTGTTCCGCGTGCGTACCTGTATCCGTACGGTTCTCCGGAGCCCATCGGGCCGTCGCCTTCCTGGGCCTTCTTGGTCATGGCTACCTTGACCCTCTCTCCGATCTGCTCGGACTCCAGCTGAGCCATACGCTGCATGATATCCATCACGAAACGTCCCATGGCGGTGTTCGTGTCGAACTTGTCGGTCATCGAGGTGAAGTTCTTCCCGTTCTTCCTGAGGGTGTCCATCATCTCGGTGAAATGGACACTGTTCCTGTGGATACGGTCCATCTTCAGGACCAGAATGGTATCCCAGCGGTCCATCTCCTCGAACATACGTTGGTATTCCGGACGTCCCGTATTGGTACCGGAATAACCTTCATCGCGGTAAACATCGACGACCTCCCAACCGTCATGCAAACTGCAGTAACTTTTGAGCCTCTTCTCCTGAGCGTCGAGAGAGTATCCTTCCCTTGCCTGATCCTCAGTAGAGACCCTCACGTAAATCGCTACGCGAGTCATCACATCCCATCCACCATACATATCCGCTAGGGATTAGTTAAAACTAACGGCAGACGTCACGGAAGCCGGAAGCCCATGTCCGTGTATTCTTCCTTGGAGAAACGGTGGAATGTTATTGTTCCGAGCTCCTCGCTAAGACAGTAGATGTCCTTATCGATATCTTCGGGAAAAACGAGAATCCAATCGAAATCGATGTACGGCGAAGGGACGATTCTGGAACCTGGATATTATGACCCAGATGTTCACGGTAGGCATCGATATTCCTGCGTGCCATGGTCAGGTCCACGAGATCCTTCATCGTCGGTTTGGCAGGTATGGCCGAGATACGGACGCAGTCCTCCTCGGGAATCAGCACGCGGAGACGGTTGCTCATCATCTCCACGGTTATGCCCGGATATCTGCCGGAAATCTCGGAATAGAACTCACTCTCCAGATTGGGGTAGTCCCCTTCGAAGGGATAATAGAGGGAGACCGCTCCCTCGGGGTCCCCCAGTTTGAGATACATCTCCTGGATTGTCGAAACAACTCTCTCCAGGAGCTCTTTTCCGTCCATTTCGGCCTCAGCAGGCGTCGTTGATGTCCTTCTTCGGAGGCTTGAGGCCCTCGATGACGGTTCCGGACTTCTGACAGTAATCCCAGAGGGCGGCATGGATGGCTTCCTCAGCAAGGAGGGAGCAGTGGATCTTTACAACGGGGAGACCGTCGAGAGCTTCCATCACGGCCTTGTTGGTGATGGCCATGGCCTCCTGCACGCTCTTTCCCTTGACCATCTCGGTCGCCATACTGCTGCTGGCGACGGCCGCACCGCATCCGAAAGTCTTGAACTTGCAGTCCCTGATGACTCCGTTCTCGTCGATGTCGAGAAAAATCCTCATGATATCGCCGCACTTGGCGTTACCCACGGTTCCGACACCGGAGGCGTTCTCGATCTCCCCCACGTTCCTGGGGTTGGTGAAATGGTCGATGACCTTGTCGCTGTATTCTCCGTCGTACATACTCAAGCCTTCCTGTTCTTGATGAAATCGTCATAAATCGGTGAGAGTGACCTCATCTTCTCCACCGTGTCCTTCAGAGCATCCGCCGCGTAATCGATCTGCTCCATGGTGGTCTCCTCGGGGATCGTCAGCCTGATGGATCCGTGGGCGGTCTCGTGCGGGAGACCGATTCCCAAAAGGACATGGGAGGGGTCGAGGGAACCGGAGGCACAGGCGGAACCGGTTGAAACATACACCCCGTTCATCCCGAGTCTCATGAGCATGGATTCTCCCTCGATGAATTCGAAGCTGAAATCCACGTTGTTCGGCAGCCTGTTGGTGCGGTGGCCGTTCAGCCTGGAGTAGGGGATCTCCTTCAGGACGCGGTCGATGAGATGGTCGCGGAGCTTGGTTACCTTCTCCGTGTAAGCGGGGAGCTCGGCGTTGGCAAGACTTGCCGCCTCGCCCATACCGACGATACCCGGAACATTGGAGGTTCCTGCCCTACGGCCTTCCTCCTGCTCTCCGCCGTGCATGAATGAAGGGAGTTTGATTCCCTTGCGGATATAGAGGAAACCTACACCCTTGGGTCCTCCGAACTTGTGACTGCTGGCACTTAGCATGTCGATGTTCATTTCCTTCACATCGATGGGGATGTGGCAGAATGCCTGCACGGCATCCGTGTGGAAGAGGATCCCGTGCTCGTGAGCGATGGCACCGATCTCCTTCACAGGCTGAATCGAACCGATCTCGTTGTTCGCAGTCATAACAGAGATGAGTACTGTGTCGGGCCTGATGGATTCTTTCAGCTCTTCGAGATTCAGGATACCGTCGGAATCCACACCGACCTTGGTAACAGTGAATCCCCTCTTTTCGAGGTATTGCGCTGTCTCGAGGATGGCATGGTGTTCGATGGCGGAGACGATAAGGTGTTTGCCTTTGTTCTGCAGCATCTCCATGGTGCCGATGAGAGCCCAGTTATCAGATTCGGTACCTCCGGAAGTGAAATAGATCTCATGAGGGTCGGCGTTGAGACAATCGGCAATCTTCCCCCTTGCCTTTTGGATGGCTGCTCTCGGCGCCCTCGACATCCCGTGGATGCTGGAGGGATTTGCGTATTCTTCAAGGAAGTAGGGCATCATGGCGTCCAGTGCCTCCTTCCTCATACATGAAGTCGCTGCGTTGTCCAGATATATCTTTTCCATTTGTCGGTTCACTGTCCTGGTGGTCTTATGTTACCTCATGCCAGGCTGGTATTTAGGTATTCCTACCAAGTTAATAGGTAGGTTTAACTGAGGTAAAAAAAATAAACTGCTCTGACCAAGCAGAATGAATCACTCGTCGCGCAGAACAAGGTCGTCGGCGGCCTCTTCGGGATCGTCGGCCCAGTCGGGCTTCTCCTCTTCCTCTTGAGCGGCCTGCGCCTTGTACATCTCACGGATGCTGTACATGATGGCGCCTTTGAAAGCCTCCTCCACGGAGATTCCGAGTGTCTCGGCATAATAGTTGACCAGAGTCTCCTCTTCCTCATCGAGAGTAATCTTGACTTCCATATCGGCACCTTCACGGAAAAGTTGTGGGGGGTTGATCCCCCCGGTTAATGTTTACCCGATCACATCGGGGGCATGCCTGCTGCTCCGCCCTGGGGAGGAACAGGGTTGGAACGCCTGGCGGCGATGACGTCGTCGATCCTGAGGATCATGTTGGCGACCTCGGTAGCGGAGTTGACTGCCTGGGTCTTGACCCTGAGAGGCTCAAGGACGTTGGCGGTCTTCATGTTCTCAGCCTCTCCGGAGTCGAGGTTGATACCCATGTACTGTCCGTTCTTGCCGGTGTGGGCGTGCTTAAGTTTGATGATGACGTCGATGGGGTCGAGACCAGCGTTCTCGGCAAGGGTCCAGGGGATGATCTCCATGGCCTTGGCGAACTTCTCGATGGCGAGCTGCTCCCTTCCGCCGACGGTTGCTGCGTATTTGGCAAGCCTGAGTCCGAGTTCGATCTCGGGTGCTCCTGCACCAGCGACGACCTTTCCGTCCTCGAGGGTGATTCCGACGGTGCGGACTGCATCGTTGATGGCCCTCTCGACTTCCTCGATGACGTGCTCGGTTCCTCCGCGGATGAAGAGGGTGACTGCCTTGGGGTTCTTACAGCCGGTAATGAAGGACATTCCGTCCTCTCCAATCTGCTTCTCCTCGACGAGTTTTGCCTTTCCGAGGTCCTTGGCGGTGAGCTCGTCGACGTTTCCGACGATGGTTGCTCCGGTTGCCTTGGCGATGGCCTCGATGTCGGACTCCTTGAGCCTCCTGTATCCCATGATGCCTGCCTTGGAGAGGTAGTGCTGGACGAGCTCGTCCATTGCTTTGGAAGTGTATACAACGTTGGCTCCGACGGACTTGATCTTGTCGACCATGGCCTTCATGGAAGCCTCTTCCTCTGCGAGGAAGTCGTTCATCCTGGAGGGGTCGGTGATCTGGATCTGTGCGTCGATCTCGGTCTTCTTGACCTCGAGTCCGCAGTTGAAGAGGGCGATCTTGGCGTCCTCCATCTTCCTGGGCATCCTGGAGTGTACAAGCTCCTTGTCGACGACGACTCCCTGAACGATGTAGGTGTCTCTGATGACTCCTCCGACCTTCTTGGAAATCCTGATGTTCTTGGTGTCGACGCGGCCGTCGTCGCCTGCGACGAACTTAGCTGCCTTGACGATGAGGTCGGACAGGTGCTTCTTGTCCTCGCTGTCGCCGACTGCCTTTCCGGTAAGGGAGGTGTCTGCGATGATTCCGAGGGTCTTGTCGTTCTTGGCGTCGACGGAGATCTCGTCGAGGATCTTGACTGCCTCAGCAGCTGCCATGTTGTATCCTGCGGTGATGACGGTGGGGTGGACGTTGGCGTTGATGAGTTCCTCGGACTGTTTGAGGAGCTCTCCGGCGAGGATGACAGAGGTGGTGGTACCGTCACCGCACTCGGTGTCCTGGGTCTTGGCGACCTCAACGACCATCTTGGCGGCGGGGTGCTGTACGTCGATCTCCTTGAGGATGGTTACTCCGTCGTTGGTGATGACGACATCGCCGATGGAGTTGACCATCATCTTATCCATTCCTTTGGGTCCAAGGGTGGACCTTACGGACTCTGCGACTGCCTTTGCGGCGTCGATGTTGTTGAACTGTGCTTCTTTGTCTTTGCTTCTCTGAGTTCCCTCTTTGAAGACGATGATGGGCTGGTTTCCGTTTCCGTACATGGATTACACTCCAGTTTTTATGAGATGAGTTATTTTGTTCTTCTATATAAAGTTATTTCAACCATTGGTTAATTTCGGAAATCTCCAGGCCAATTAAAGTGAGAAAAAGAACCCCGCATGCCCTGCGGGAGGGGTAAGTCGTTTGCGGGGCCGGAATCCGGCCCTGGAGGGATTCATCCCTTGATGGCCTTCACCAGGGCCCTGATGTTGTCATCCGGGGTTCCGATGGGCACTCCGCATCCTGCCGAGATCACGTTGAATCCGGCGTCGCGGCTCCTCTTGGCGGCGGCCGCCACGTCCTCGGGGGTTCCCTTGAACAGCGGGAACGCGCATCCGACGTTTCCGACCATGCATCCGCGGTGGTTGGCTATCTCGATGGCCTTCTCGGAAGGCACCTTCTCCTCGACGGAGATTCCGTCCACGCCTGTATCGAACATGTAGGGGATGATCGGCGCGGAATCTCCGCAAATGTGGAGGATGGTGTGTCCCTTGAGGGATCCGAGACAGTCCTTCACGAACTGACCGGACTGTACGGGGAAATCGCTAGGTGCGAGGATATCGGTCGATGCCGACGGCTCGGACATCTGCACGACATCCGCTCCGGCGTCCAGGAGGGCCTGTCCGTAGGCCTTGCTGTAGGCGGAGATGGCCTTGGTCCACTTCTGCGCCCTCTCGGGCTCGGTCCACACCGAGTACACGAGGTTCTCGGTGTTGAGCAGGTGTCCAGTAAGGGTGAACGGTCCAGTGTTTCCACCGACCACGACGTAGTCCTCTCCGTGGGTCTTCTGCATGATGCTCATGGCCTCAAGAGTGGTCTTGATCCTTCCAGTCTTCAGGAACTCGTCCATGTCGGGGAGATCGTCGGGCTCATCGTAGATCTTCTTCATAGGGTTGTAGTTGTAGCGGTGTCCCTTGAGCATGGGCGAGGACTTCTCTGTACCCATGTTGATGGGGCATCCGAAGGCCTCGGCCTCCTGCGTGAGGCAGAATCCTGCCCTCACCGACTCCAGGCCGAAGTAATCGGCCTGCGCGCATGCCAAAGTGGCCATCTTCTGGGGGTCGGAATGGGCCTCCGGCCACGATGCACCGCATGCCTTCATCATCCCGATGGTGTCGCAGGTGGTGAAGACAGCCACCGGCGGACGGTCAAGACTCTCCTGCTTGAGCGCCGCCAACACCCTTTCTCTGCATGACATTGCCATTTCTATCACACCTTCGAATTCACATAACTGACGCACTGCTGCGCATTCTCGTCCCTGTGGTCCGCACCGATCTCCTCTGCAAAGGCGTCGGTGGTAGGCGGTCCTCCGATGGTCACGATGACCTTGTCCCTGTAGCCGCTGTTGGCTATCAGTTTCACGGTGGCGGCCATGTTGTCCATGGTCGGTGTCATGAGGGTGCTCAGGCAGACGACCTGCGAACCGTCTTCGAGCATCATCTTCTTGAATTCCTCGGGAGGCACGTCCTTTCCGGCGTCGTGCACCAGGAATCCGGCTGCGGTGAGCATGGTCTTCACAATGTTCTTACCGATATCGTGGACATCACCCTGCACCACGCCGCACAATGCATTCTTGCTGGTCAGGGATTCGTCCTTGGGGATGGCGGGGATCAGAACGTCCAATCCCTCGTACATGCTGTGCGCTGCGACCAGTACCTGCGGCAGATACATCTTGCGCTCAGCATAATTGTCTCCTATTACTCCCATCCCGACGACCAAACCTTCGTTGATCGCCCTGACGGGATCCATACCTTCAGAAAGTGCAGTCTCCGCTGCCTTCTTGGCCCTTGGAGGGTCGCAGGCGACAACGGCGTCGGCCAGCTCTTTCAGAATAGACTTCTCATCCATTGTATTTCCTCCTGAAACGGTTTGGATGTGGTTGTTGGGCTGGTGTTCCCCAGCGAACCGGTCCTATTCTGCCAATGTTTCCATGGCAGTAGTATATATAAACAGGTTTCGGTTTTTGGTGAACATGTTAGGGGTCGGATGCACAGTTCTGCATCCAACCCCAATAGTTTCAGGCCCTTTCCTTCTCGACGGAGAGGAAGGCGCAGACGCATGCGACGACCATCAGGGCAAGAGCCATGAGCCAAACCGTCTGGTACTGTGCCAGCGTCTTGTTGGTTACGATGAATCCAGCAACGGTGATCAGAATCGCACCGCCGGCGAAGGGGAACAGGTTCAGCGCGGCGGTCGAAGTTCCGGCCATCGCAATTGGATACAGTTCCTTTACCTGTGCATACGAAACGACGAACCATCCGCCGAAGAATCCGAACAGGAAGTTGATGGCCGCCTGAACGGCGAATCCGTTCATCGAATCGTTACCTGAGGTGGCCCATATGACCGCCCAGATGACAGTATACACCGCGGTACCAATAATCAGGACCTTCTTCCTGGATTTGAGGACACGGTCTGACAGCCTTCCGGCCAGGGGACAGCCGAATACCATTCCCACTCCGACCATGGTCAGGAGCAGTCCCGCATCGCCCTTGGAGAATCCGCAGCAGTTCTGATAGTAGGAACCGGCCTGGGATGCCTGCCAGAGCATGATGGTACCGTACAGGGCGAAGAACCATATGGCCAGGGGCCAGAACTTACGGCCGCTGGTGAAGGTCATCTTGAGGGCCTCGACGGTTCCAATCTTGTCAGTGTTCTTCTCGGTGATGGGTTCCCCGGTCTCCTCGGAGACGATCTCCTCGATGCTGGGGAATTCCTTCTCGCTGGGGAAGTTGCGGACCACGAGGTAACATGCACCGGCGATGGCCGCGGTGATGACGGCCAGGACGATGTAGGTCATCTCGATTCCCAGGACATCCATCATGATGACCATCGGGGTCGCGGCAGCGATTCCTCCGACGTTTCCGACAAGCAGCAGGATACCGCTCATGGTGGCGAACTCGTTCTTACGGAACCAGACAGCCAGCACTTTCATGATGGGGATATAGACAACAGCGGCACCGATACCGATGATGAACTTACCTGCGATCATCAGGTTGAAGTTGTTGGCCGGCTCCGCCAGGGCACTGAGGATGGATCCGACGGCAATCAGTGCCACGAAGGCAGAGGCTGCGGTACGGGGACCCAGCTTATCCGTGAGGATTCCGCTGGGGATCTGCATCAGAGTGTATGCGTAAAGGTACGCAGAGGCTAACAGGGCGATGGACGCCGACCCGACGCCGAAGGCGTCCTGCAGCGTCTGAGAAATGGCACCGCCTGTAGTCCTATGGAAATATACGAAGAAGTACGCCACCGCAAGCACGCCGAATATAGCCCACCTGTAGCTAAGCATCTTCTTTTTGCTTTGCTCGTCTATGGTCATATCGAACCACTCCCGGCAGAATAGGATCGACCAACCAATTATTCAATGACCCTTTGAGTTTATAAATCTGATTTCGAACTCACAACATAATACATCAGATGAGCCAGACATCATTTTTACACTTGTATTCTGACGTAAAAATACACCTGTTAAGTCGGTTTTTATTGGATACGACTTTGTCAATAACAAAAGGCTACATTGGATACTTAATTGTCCAGACAAAGATAGTATGCCAAATATCGGAACGTTCTGATAAACTATGGTTAACAGATATTGGATACATCAAAAGTTCGCATCAAGCCTTATATGTTCTCCAAACAGATGTTAAACCAACCCTTAACAGAGGTGTAAGACTATGGCTTCAGAAATGACCCCCACGAGGCGTGCCCTCGCATCGGTTCTGGGTGGTCGCAGGGACTATGTCCCCCCGGCCAACCCCCTTGCACAGACTACGAAAGACCTTATGGAATGGTGCCACGCCTCATGGCCTAAGGCCCATACCGACTACAAGATGATGGCAGATCTCGCCGCGGCTCCCTGGGAGGTCTGCGGTATCGAGGCCGCCAGACCCCAGTTCGATATATCGCTCGAGGCCGAGGTACTCGGGTGCAAACTCGATTGGAACAAGCCCGACAGGCCTCCTGTGACCGGTCCCGCTTACACTGATCCTAAGGACATAACATGGAAGGACAACTTCTACAAGGAAGGTAGAGCGGCTGTGGTCTGTCAGGCCATCAAGGAGCTGAGGGAAAGGTACTGCGGCGATCTTCCGATTATCCCCGTCATCACCGCCCCCTTCACGGTAGCCGGGCACATCATGGGAGTCGAGAAACTCGTCATGATGACCGTTACCGACCCTGAGAAGGCACACGAGGCTATTTCGGCCGCCACTGATTTCTGTATAGAATATGGAAGACAGCAGGTAGCCGCAGGCGCCCACATGCTCTTCCCCGCCGACCCTTCGGCATCCGGAGACCTGATATCCCCTGAGACTTACAAGGAATTCGTGCTTCCCTACCACAAGAAGTTCGCCACCGGAATCAGCGCACCAAAGATTCTCCACATGTGCGGACACACGGAGAAGCTGCTGCCCCTCATCAGGGAGAGTCACATGGACTGCTTCTCCTTCGATGCACCTCCGGCATGGTACGTCAGGCAGGTGCTCGGCAACAAGATGCGCTGCCTCGGTTCTCTCGATGTCATCGACCTGATGCCTAACGGAACCCCGCAGCAGGTGTACGACCGCACCGTCGAATGCATCAGACAGGGAGTGGATGTGGTCGGAACCGCCTGCGACGTGTCGAACGGTACATCCCTCGACAACCTCAAGGCATACGTGAGGGCCTGTCAGGAGACCCCCATTCCCGACGAGACCGACATCGACGACTGCGTCCGCGCATACGGAAGGGCCAAGGCAAAGTATCTCAAGTCAATGGGAGACGTCAAGATCGAAGGAGGTGCGTTCTGATGCACATGGACATCATGATGCAGAACGTCGAGAAGATGCGCATCGAGGACCCGGTCAGGTTCAACCGCCTGGTCCAGGAAGGCATGGCCATCGAACTCGGCATCATCCAGCCTGCGGGCAGGCTTGAGAAGAGCAAGGAGAAGCTCATCAAGGAGTTCTTCCCCAATGACAAGAAGTATGCTGCGGTTGCACAGAGCGTACTCGACGGCAAGAGGAAGGAGACCGAGAAACTCGTCAAGGAACTGATAGACGCAGGCAAGGACCCCGTGGACCTGGTCACCAACGCACTGATGCCCGGCATCACCGTTCAGTGCGAGATGTATGATGCGGGTCTGTCATTCGTTCCGGAGATCCTCATGTCGAACGACGCCATGCAGGGAGGAATCAAACTCTGTCAGGACAAGATCGGCAATGTCCCCAGCAAGGCGACCGTGGCATCCTTCGTGGCAGAGGGAGATCTGCACGATATCGGAAAGAACATCTGCGCTGCCATCCTCCGTGCCAACGGATTCACCGTCATCGACATCGGAAGGGATGTCCCCAAGGACAAGGTCTTACAGGTTGTCAAGGAGAACGGTGTCAAGATGGTCTGCGGTTCCACTCTGATGAGTACCACCAAGCCCGGACTCGTAGATACGGCACTGCTGCTGGAGCTCGAGAAGACAGGAGTATCCGTAGCCTGCGGAGGCGCGGCCGTCTCCAAGGCCTTCGTCGACACCTTCAGGAACGCCATGTACACCAAGTCACCCCTCGAGACCGTCCACACCGTGGACAAGATCATCGGAGGAGAGACCTGGGAGGACATTAGGAAGAACTGACGGAAGGTAGGGACATGCCGGAACAGGCGTTGGCCATCGACATCGGGACCAGCGGAATCAGGGCCCAGTTACTGGACCTTGATTCGCACAAAGTGCTGCGCACATGCATCACCACGAGGAATCCGATCCCCGGTGCCAACATCATGGACCACATGTCCTTCGCAATCCAGTACGGAGAGGATCTGGCACATTCGCTTATTGCGGATGCCTGCAGACAGCTCATCTCCGCCCTGGAGCCGGAACATCTCGTGCAGATGGCCGTATGCGGGAACCCCATACAGCTATCGCTCTTCGAGGGGATCGGAATCAGCGACCTTGCCTATGCGGGTGAGAACAAGATCCGCAACGAGGGCATCGTCAGACGCGACCGCAGAGGACATGTCGCCGACGGAGGTTTCCTCGGCCTGCCCGGCGTCAAGGTAGCGATACCTCCTGCAGTCCGCCATGAGATCGGAGCCGATGCGTTGGCGATGATGATCAAATCCGGTTTCCTCGAGGATGATTACTGCATGGTGACCGACTACGGCACCAATGCCGAGATGGCTTTGAAGATCGGAGACAGCATCTACACCGGTTCCGCCGCCGCAGGTCCTGCCATGGAAGGGCAGCAGATCAGATGCGGGATGCTGGCGGGCCCGGGCGCCGTAAGCGACCTGGTCCGCACCCCCCAGGGCTGGCAGACCAGGGTTCTCAACGAATCCCTGCTGACAGAAGACGGACCGCTGGTGAACATCCGGAGCAACATCTCCCGCAACATGGGGAGGAAACCTTCGGGAATCACCGGCACCGGCGTGGTGGCCATGGTGTATGCACTGCAGCACGATGACCAGATCACGGAATCGGGGATGAGGAACGATCCGATTAGCATCACCCGCGGGATAGAATTCAGTCTGAACGACTACCGCGAATCGGGGAAGGCCATCGGTGCCATCAGGGCGGGACACCTCACCCTGATGCTTACCGCGGGCATAGACCCGTCGAAGGTCCGTACGATGTACATGGCCGGTGCCTCAGGCACCTATGTCGATCCCGTGAAGGCGAAGGAGGTAGGACTCATAGTCCCCTACTGCACCCTCGCCAAACAGGTCGGAAACACTTCATTGGAACTCGCCAAGGACCTTGCCTTCGACCCCGATTATCTCGAGGAACTCAACTCCATGCGCGACAAACTGCTGACGGACCATACGATGTTCGTCTCCTCGGATATCTTCCGCGACCTCTACACCTACGAATACGGCTACTGGGCAGAGGGGATGCCCCTGTCCAGGTACAGGAGGGCACTGGAACGCTACGGAGTCGATGGCTATCTCGATCAGAAGGAACCCCCGCGGGTGGACCGCCTCTACGAGAGGGACATCAGGGAGATCGGGGAATCCCTGTCGGCCCTCGATATCTCCCCTGTCATGACAGCATCCTGGTCATGCAGCAGATGCGGAAAATGCGTCAAGGAATGCCCCGAAAAGGCCCTCTCCATGGATGACGGGACATTCAGCATCCGCACGGGATACTGCCTGGGGACCGCCTGCCAGAGATGTCAGGATATCTGTCCCCAGCACAGCTACGATTACAGTGCCTACCGCCTTTCATGAGCGGAAGACGTCGCGGACCTCGATCCCTTCACGAATAAGGATCGATCTGATTTTCTCCACCGCCCGGTCGGAACCCCTTATGTTCATTCTCCCGAGCCTCTCTTCCATGAGAGGACGGAGGTTCAGCGGATCCAATGCGGCACGTTTCACACCGGTATCGGCAATCGCCTGACAGAATTCCTCCTCATGGCCTTCGAGATGTCCCAGGATAGGTGCGATGAGTGCGTATGTGTTGATTCCTGCCTCGGTGAGTTCTTTCAGAGCATGGAGACGGGCCTTGGGAAGTGGTGCACCGGGTTCGCTGATCTTGGACATCCTCTCGTCCAAACCCGTCAACGTGACAGCCACCTGCCCCTCGAAATGGGTAAGGAGTTCCTTGTCGCGGAGGATGAGGTCTGACTTGGTGTGCATGTGGATCGGATATCCCTTTCCGTCGAGGAATTCCAGGCATTCGCGGGTAAGTCCGAATCTCTTCTCGGCTGCCTGATAAGGGTCGGTCACGGTTCCGATACCGATAGTGCCAGATAAACCTGGAAGCTCCTTGGCAAGACGTGATACTATGTTTGCTTTGACCTTCACCACACGCCAGGTTTTCCACTCGGTATGGGTGACCTCCGGTGCGTAACAGTAGACGCATCCGTGTTCGCATCCACCGTAGGGATTCAGGGAATAATCCATCTCTGGAAGTCCCGAAGGAGCCAATGCCTTCTTGCATTGGACCATCTCATACAGCCCGTCCCAAGCATCGGTGTTATCGAACTCGATGAGTCCGCTGTTGCGGTCCCCTGTCCAAAGGTCCAATCCTCTCACGGATCCTCACTCTCCGGCAGTTCGCTGGGGTCATCGTACAAATTGGTAGCCGAGGGTCCGAAGAAATCCTCCAGACGCCTCTGCGTGAACCAGTCTGTGAGCACACCTGAATTCCTGATCCATACCTCGCGCTTGAGGTCCATCTTTGATTCGATGAAATCCAAAGCGGCTTCCATGGTACCGAAACGGAGCGGGGGAGTCCTCAGGGCAGCCCTCACATTCTCCCTTACATTCCAAACGCCTACTGGCATCACATAGCCCTCGTGGGCCTCGCGGCAGATAACCGCACCCGCAGTACGGTGCTCCCTCTCCAGGAGCTCGTTCACGGCCATGCGGGATGCATAATAACAGCCGCCTATGTGCGCATACTCGGTCCTGCTCTCGAAGAACTCGCAATCGCTGATTATCGAAATGTTATCCCCGTCGGGTGTGGGCGGTGCGGGATTCCACGAAGTACCCGGATACCAGGCCTCGATGAGCTCGAAACGCCATGTCGTAGGCATCATGAGAATCGCCCACCTGTTGTCGAGCTGTTCCCAATAATAGACACGGTAGGTGTCGATCACGGGATAGAAACGGGTGCGTTTGAGGTAATCCTTACCGATGATGTCATCGACGGCCGTGATACTCCATCTGGTGGGAACGAAACGGCGGTTCTTGTCGATACCCATGGTTCCGACCGAGAAAGCCTTCTGAATCTCCGAAATCAGAGTTCCGTTGCGGTAAGCCTCGATGACTCCTTTCGTAGCGGTCAGGTCGGTATCGTAGTAGTTCTTCTCCAGGTTGTGCTCCCAGCGGCCGTTGCTCTTGCGGAGACCCTCCATCCTGGCGGCCGGACCGAAGGGCTGGATGTCATCATCCAAGACGATGCGTCCGTGCGGACGTTCCCTGAAGTTGGCTTCCACCGAGACAGGTTTCTCAGTCAGGGCCAGCTCCTGAACATCCGTGACAATCTTCCCCGCCTTCTTGAAATCGGTGGCGTCTATCCGGTATTTCCCCCTGACCAGGCGGTATCTCATGTCGACGATATCGTCGATGGACTTCCCCACCCACCTCTCGGGCTTGTCCATGATTGATGTGTCCCCGAATTCACCGGGAAGGAGGGGTCCGATATCGACTTTGGGATATCCGTACCTCCCGACGAATACGGCGGGAGGGCTGCTGCCGGCCAGATCCTTCATGTCCGTCAGGGGCATGGATCTGGAGCGGGAATAGAACTTGATCATGAGGGGGCAGCGTTCCTTGCCGCACATCATCTTGGTACCGCGGCATATAACGCATAAACCGTTCTTCACCACGGGCTTCTCACCCGTAAAATCCTCACTGAAGAACGACGCTCCCGACATAAAATACGCATCGGCAACGTGATAATTAAAGAATAGGAAGCATGGACCACTGGCCGAAACCAAGTGCAAGAGGATGGCCTATACTATGTAAGTCGAATTAATTCACTGATATTTAAAAAGTGGGACGAAAATCAGCTGTTTTCTATAAAAACTACAATTTTTTGTTGATTAATACAAGATAAGTTTATATAGTTGACAAAAAAGAGAGTAATTACTCATTATTTTTCGCTTCAGATGCGCAGATACTCGACGTTGAGACGCAAACCGAAAGCATTTTCGAAATCTTTGGCGATGGATGACAGTTTCCACTCGACCATACTCAGGTCCGAATAAGTGGTAATGGTGAGATTTACCGTTCCGTTAAGCAGTTCGGCACGGATCTCGTCCACTGCCCCATCCCTTCCGCGGTCGAGAATGTCTGCGATCTTGAGGATCATGGCGTACCTGAGGAAATCGGGCACGCTGCGTTTGTCTATCTCTAGCAGGAACCTGCTCCCGGCATTGGGGAACGAACCGTGATGGAACCTTGTGAGGAGTGCCATCCATTCCAGTTCGGAATTGTCGAATCCTGCGAGATAGGAATTCCTGATGATGGTGTAAGAGAAGACATTGTGTCTCTCGTAACTGATGAAGGCACCTATGTCATGCAGGCGGGCGGCATAGAGAAGGAGCTCCCTGAGACGCATGGAATCCGGCATGATACCTGCAGAGACGAACTCGCGGCAGATCATGTCGGAATACCTGATGACCGCTTCCTCATGGCGAGTGTCGCAGCCGCAGCGCACGGCGAGTGCCCTTACTGAGGAGGACCTCACCGAGAAGTCGGAATGACCGTGCTTCATGAGGTAATCGGTCTTCATGCCTTCTCTCAGACCATTGTGGCTGACCTCGATCCTTTCGATGTCCAAAAGGTCCATCAATGCCTCGACGACAGAGCCTCCCCCGATAGCGATATCTGCCCTGCTGGCACTTATCTTCGGAAGCTTGCATCTCTCGGCTGCGGTCATGGAGCACAGCTGCCTCATAAGTGCTTTCAATTCAGTACGGGTGATGACATCCGTATCCATATCGCCGCGTTTGGCTGCACATGCCTCGGCCAGCACCTCCATGGTACCGGATGAACCGATAACGCGTTCGAAACCACGGTCGCGGACGGCGGCCACCGTGTGATAGCATTGGGCGGCGACCATTCTCTTAAGGGTCTCGTACTGCTTCGGAGACACCTTACCGCTCTGGTCTATGCCGGTGCCGAACGACATGCGGATGGCACCGAGACTGAGACTGTCAAGATACAGATCGTCCTTCCCTTCGGCCAGGGCGATCTCCGTACTGCCGCCTCCGACATCGATACAAAGTGTACGTCTGGCACAATCGGGACCGGCCACTCCGAGACGGATCAGTCTTGCTTCCTCCCGGCCGGGAATGATCTGCAGACGGATGCCGCATTCGGCCGCCGCCTCCACTAATTCATGGCGGTTGGGGGCCTCCCTGGCGGCACACGTCGCCATTGCTATAATCTCGGAACAGCCGTTGCTGCGGGCGATTTCCGCGAACTTCGAAAGCACCAGTTTCGCCTTTTCGATAGTGGGTTCGTCCAATCTCCCGGTCTCGTACAGGCTCTTGCCCATGCGGACGGTCTCCTTGTCATGGAAGATCGGGGTTCCCATGGAACCCTCGTAGAAACGGACCACCAGCATGTGTATGGAGTTGGTGCCCACATCGATGAACGCGACGGAATCAGGCATGCCAGGCACCGATGTTCTCTCTGAACCACTGCTGGGAGCGGAGCTTCTTCTCTCCGGACTTCCTCTTCTTCAGGACATAGCTTCCGTCACTCTTGAGGACACGTGCCTTGACGTTGTCCTGCAGGCAGATGTTGAGGATGTTATCCCTTATGGAAGCCATCATATCAGGGTCACGGATGGGGAAGAGGACCTCCACGCGGGCGATGAGGTTCCTGGGCATGAGGTCCGAAGAACCGAGGTACATCTTGGGGTCGCCGTCGTTTGCAAAGTAGTAGATCCTCGCATGTTCCAGGAAGCGATCCACGATACTGGTAACCGTGATGTTGTCCGATATTCCCTTGATGCCGGGACGGAGACAGCACAGACCCCTGATGTTAAGGTCGATCTTCACTCCCGCCATGGATGCCTTGTAGAGTTCTGCAATAATATCGGCATCGATCAGACCGTTGGCCTTCATGGCGATGTATGCCTTCCTTCCATCCTTCTTGTGCTCGGCCTCCCTCCTGATCATCTCGATGAGGGTGCTCTTGAGGGTGAGGGGAGCCACCAGCAGACGGCTGTAGCTGCGGGGTCCGAAGTAGCCGGTGAGGGCGTTGAAAAGCTCTCCGACATCCTCTCCGATCTCCGGGTCGGAGGTCATGAACGAGATATCCGAGTACTGCTTGGCAGTGTTCTCGTTGTAGTTTCCTGAGCTCATATGGGTGTATCTGACCAGATGGTCCTTCTCGAGCCTGACCACCTGCAGCAGCTTGGAGTGTACCTTGAGATTAACGGGTCCGTACACCACATGCACGCCGATCTTCTCCAGTTCCCTGGCGACGGCGATGTTGTTAACCTCGTCGAACTTTGCCCTGAGCTCCATGAGCACAGATACGGCCTTGCCGTTCTCCTTGGCCCTCATCAGCTGCCTGATAATCTCGGGGTTCTTGCCTATCCTGTAGAGGCATATCTTGATTGACTGGACGTTAGAGTCTTCGGCGGATTCCTTGAGGAAACGGACCACCACGTCGAATGATTCGTAAGGATGGAAGAAAATCCAGTCCTTCTTCCTGAGGGCGCTGAAGAGGCTCACGCTCTCGGCGATCTCCGCAGGGATCTCGGGAGTGAAGGGCTTGTTCTTGAGCTCGGGGCGGTTGAGACCTGCGATCTCCCACAAATCGGTGAGCATCATTCCCTTGTCGGAGGCGCGGGTGACCTGGTTGTCCCTCAGCTTCAGGTTCCTGGCGAATACGTTCGCCAGGTCTGCGGGCATTGTATCCTCTACGACCATCCTCACCGGGAATCCCACGTCCCTGGAGTCGAGTGCGTCCTCGACGGCAGACATGAGATCGACTGCCTCGTCGATTGTAACTTTGACGTCAGCATTCCTGGTGATGCGGAACTTGTAGCATCCGAGGACCTCGAGTCCGGGGAAGAGCGATGCGATGTTCTCTTTGATGATGTTCTCCAGGAGGACGAACTGCAGGGTCTTGGCAGGCGACGGCACCTTGACGAAACGGGGCAGGATGCCTACCGGGACCTTGACCCTCGCATAGAGGACCTCTCCCTCGCGCCTGAGCTTTACTGCCACGTTCAGAGAGTTATTGGAGATGAACGGGAAGGGATGGGAGATGTCCAGTGCCAGAGGGGTAAGGAGTGGCTGTATCCTCTCTTTGTAGTAGTCGTCGACCCACATCTTCTGCTTGGGGTCGAGAGCGGATACCGAAAGGATGGAGATGCCCTCCTTTCCGAGTGCAGTCTCCAATTCCGCCCAGCACTCCTCATAGCCGTCGGTGAGCTCGTTGACCTTGTCGTTAATCATCGAGATGAGCTGATTGCTGTCGGAGAAGGTGTCGGGGCCGATGTTTACCAGACGGTCAACGTCGGCACCCAGGAGACCGGGCATGCGGATCATGAAGAACTCGTCCATGTTCCCGTAGCAGATGGCCATGAACTTGACCCTCTCGAGTACAGGGTTGGTGGGGTCCATGGCTTCCTCCAGACAGCGCCTGTTGAAAGCCAACCAGGATATCTCCCTGTTGATGTACAGACTGCGGTCGTAGAGATCGGTCTCGCCCTTCTTGGACATCATATCACTTCTTGCCGGATTTCTTCTTCTCCTTCTTCTCTTTGCCGAAACGGATGTCCACAGACATTCCGTGGGCGTGGAGGCCCTCGACGCGGGCGAGGGTGGTGATGGTGGGGGCCAGGGATTCCAGTCCTTCCTTGGTCAGCATCTGGACGGTGGAGGTCTTGCGGAACATGTTGGCGGTGAGTCCTGAGTAGACCTTGGCGTATCCCGAGGTGGGGAGCACATGGTTGGTTCCGGATGCGTAATCACCTGCAGCGATGGGAGTGTAGGGTCCGACGAAGATGGAACCGGCATTCCTGATCTTGGACAGTGCGTCCTGGGGGTCCCTGACCTCGATGCAGAGGTGTTCGGGAGCGACTCCGTTCATGGTCTCGATGGCCAGGTCCATGTTCTTGCAGACGATGTATCCGGAATTGGCGGTGGATTTGGTGATGATGTCCTTCCTGGGCTCGTCCTTGAGGATGTCCATCATGCATTTCCATACCTTGTCGGGAAGCTCTGGGTCATCGGTCACGAGGACGTATGCGGAGGAAGGTCCGTGCTCTCCCTGGGCGATGAGATCAGCTGCCACATACTCGGGGACGGCAGAGGAGTCTGCCAATACCGCGGCCTCACTGGGACCTGCGGGGAAGTCGATGAGGACCTCCTTCTGGAGCAGGATCTTGGCCTCGGTGACGAACATGTTTCCGGGTCCGACGATCATCTGTACCTTCTCGATGCTCTCGGTTCCGATCGCCATGGCGGCGATTGCTTGGGAACCTCCGACGGTGTAGATCTCATCGCATCCCGCGATATCGAGTGCTGCTAGGACTGCAGGCTGCACGGGTGCGGGGGTACAGCAGATGACCTCGTCGACACCTGCGGTCTTGGCGGCCACGACGGTCATGAGTGCGGATGAGGGGTAAGCTGCGAGTCCTCCGGGGATGTAGCATCCGACCCTGTTCAGGGGCGTGCTCTTGATTCCGAGGGTGATTCCGGGTTCCACTTCGGTGGTCCACATGTCCGGGGGAAGCTGCATCCTGTGGAAGCGGGAGATGTTGTAGGCGGCGTTCTCCAGCTCGTCAATGACCTCCTGGTCGAGTTTCTCGTAGGCGGCATCGATCTCGTCGCGGGTGACCTGCAGGTGCTTGAGCTTCACCTTGTCGAACTTCTCGGTGAGTTCGATGAGGGCCTTGTCTCCCTGGGTCTTCACCTGCTCGATGATTCCCTCGACGATGTCCTTCACCTTGTCGGTCTCGTTCTTCCTGTTGCTGATCCAATACTCTTCGCTGATCTCCTTCCATTTCTCGGGTTCAACGAATTTCTGCGGTTCTGCATTTTTGGCCATGTTCTCCTCTATGCCCCCTTACTTTTAATAGATTCGCCAGCGTGGGAGGGTGCGCGCCTGCGCATAATATTACAGGAGGATGGCTCAGTGGCCTTTAAAATCACATGTGCCAGCATTTCGAAATAATACCAAAATCTGTGCTGTAATGCTCGTGCGCCCGCACACCCACAACCCTTATTAAAAGAAAAGACTCTCTCGCGCGTAATGAAGATTGTCATCGTCGGTGGAGGTAACGTCGGTCAGGCCACGGCAAAAGCCGCCCTTTCCGGTAACGACCTGCACGTGATTGAGAAGGAAGCCAACGTGGCGGAGATTATCAGGAACGCCCTGCCCGTGTCCATCCTCAACGGAGACGCAAGCAACCCCAACACCCTGCGTAATGCCATCGAACGTATCTCCCCCGACATGCTCGTATCCGCCGTCAGAGAGGACGGTATCAACATCTTCGTCTGCTCCAACGCCAAACGTTTCCTTCCCAAGATCCGCACCATCGCATGCATCAGGGACCCCGAGTTCATCGACAAAGACGGTTACGAGGGCGTGGATGTTCTCATCGCACCTGATGACCTCTCATCAGACAAGATGATCAAGGTCGCCCTGCTGGAGAACGCGACCAACTACGAGAAACTCAATTTCAAGGACTATTCCCTCACCACGTTCAAGATCGAGAGGGGTCACCAGATTGTCGGAAAGACGGTCATGAACATCGAACTCCCGCCGGAATGCACCATCGTCTGCATCTACCGCGGGAACAGAGCTATCACAGAAATAGCCACCACGGAGATCCATCCCGACGACAGGATCGTCATCTTGGGAACATGGAAGGCCACCGAGGAGTTCAACAAACTCGTAGGTATCAAGAAGGAGGCCAGGGAATTTATCATCCTCGGAGCGGGACACCAGGGACTGTCCATCGCCAGGGCCATCGCCGATTCCGGACAGAAGAACTTCGTCAAGATTCTGGACAGCGATGTGAACAAGTGCCGCGAGGCCTCCAAACAGCTGAAGAAGGCCATCGTCGTCAACGGAAACATCGTCGATCCGCAGTTCCTGCTTTCGGAAAGTATCGACAGGGCGGATGCGCTCATCTCGGTCACCGATGCGGACGAGAGGAACCTTCTCGCCTGCATGACAGCGATGAGGTTCGGTATCAGGAAGATCATCTCCCGTTACTCCATCGAGGAGTATGAGGGCATCTTCAAGTACGCCGGTATCGAATCCGTCGTAGGATACCACAAGATCGTCGCCAACGAGATCATCAGGATTCTCAGGAACAGGTCCAACACCACCGTCCACGTGATGGAGAACCAGGGAGATTTCTTCATAGGTTTCAAACTGGATAAGGGTTCCCCCATGGCCGGCGAGTACTACGGAGACCTGGTCATCCCCGAAGGAGTCAACGTCTGTGCGCTGGTCCGCAAAGGAAACATGATCTTCCCCGACCTGCTGACCAAGTTCGAGCTCGGAGACTGGGTGCTTCTCTACACCCACGAAGTGGAGCCCCTCCAGCTCACCGGTCTGCTCGGCAGCAACGCACCGGAGTACTGAAGGATATGCTTGAGAGTACGTTGAGAAGAATCAAGGCCCTGCAGCGGTGGGACGGCACCACCATCCGTATCCTCGGAATGATCGAGCTGCTGCTGGCCGGGGCTCTCGGCGTCAACGCACTCTTCGCCTTCGCAATCGGGGAGGATGCATCCTACTTCAGCTACATCTTCCCCATCGTCGGAGGTCTGGGTCTTATCCAGACACTGTTCTTCTCCAGCAGGAATAAGCTAAGCCCAGCCATGGGTATCCTGCTGATAGCGGTGATGTGGGCGATCTCCTTCGTGGTTGCCTCACTCCCGTTCATCATCTACGGTATGGGCATAACCGATTCCTTCTTCGAGGGTATCAGCGGATACACCACCACCGGTGCCACCATCGTCGACGACCTGAGGACGATGCCCGACAGCCTCCTCCTGTGGAGAGGAATCATCCAGTGGACCGGAGGTATCACCGTCCTTATCAGCTTCGCATTCCTGCTGCCCGCCATCGGTATGGGTGCCGCAGGACTCAGCTCCAATGAATTTACCGGCTCGGATAACGACGGATACAGTCAGAAGATCACGACCGCATCCCTGAATTTCCTCAAGGTTTATGCGTTGCTGACCATCGCAGAGGTCATAGCTCTGATTCTCTGCGAAGTGACCGCCTTCGATTCTCTCTGCATTGCACTTTCCAACATCCCCACCGGAGGACTGCTTCCCCGGAATGAGAGTATCGCCTGCTACTCTATCTATGCCCAGGCGGTTACCCTGGTGTTCATGATTCTGGGAGCCACCAACTTCTATCTCGTATTCCGCGCGATGTTCAAGCGCGACCCCCGTGTGTTCAAGAACGGCGAGGAGAAGGCCATGCTGGGCTGGTTCGCACTGGTCTCGATCATTATCCTGATTGCGTACATCGCACCTAACCTCAACGGCCTGACCGCAGACCAATTGGGAGATTCCGCCTGGAAATCCGTTTACAGTGTGATTTCCTCCGGTACCGGTACCGGATTCGCCATATTCAGCTACTCCCAGCTCTACGGAGCGGGTAACCTGGCTTTCATCTTCTTCATGCTGATGCTGGTGGAGTTCATGGGAGGTGCCTCCGGTTCTACCGCGGGAGGTATCAAGATCTACCGTATGATGGCCCTGAAGTCCTACATCACCAACAGTCTGAGGAGGGTTCTCCACCCCAATGCAGTCGTCTCCATCAGGGCCAACGGAAGGAACATAGATGAGGAGGCCATCAACAACGCTCTCTCTACAATCTTCCTGTTCATCATCGGAACCCTGGTCGGAGTTGCCATTATCATGGTCTGCGAACCGCACCTGAACCTCCAGGAACAGTTCGGTGTCACCCTTGCGGCTATCACCAACGCAGGTATCGGACCCCTCGATTCCTACGGTTCCCTTTCCATCATCAGCAAGATCGCGATGTGCTTCATGATGTGGCTGGGACGTATGGAGATGGTGCTCATCATCGTTCTCTTCACCAGGGCGTTCTGGTCCGATCTCCGCCTCGAGGTCAGCGGTGCCAAGGGACGCGGTCTCAGATACAAGACCGACAGATACAGGAAGCGCTGAGTGATTCTATGCTGAGCAAAGGTCCGCTGACGCTATTGATTCTCATAATGAGTATGTTCGGACCGCTCTCCACGGACATGTACCTGTCCGGACTCCCTCAGATGGTGGAGGACTTCGGTACCAACGAATCAACCATGAACATGTCGCTCTACATGTTCATGCTGGTGCTTTCGTTCTGCATCCTCTTCCTGGGACCCATCAGCGACAAGTACGGCCGCCGCAACATCCTCGCCGTGACGATGTCTGTATACATCGTATCAAACCTCGCCTGTATGTTCGTTACGAACGTCTGGGTCTTCATCATCCTGAGGATGATTCAGGCCTTCGGGGGTGCCGGTGCGATGGTCACTTCCTTCGCACTCATCAAGGATTGTTTCAAGGGTCCGGACAGGGGACGCATCCTGTCTATCGTGGCCGTGCTCGGTATCCTCGGACCCATCCTCTCGCCTGTAATAGGTACGCTGCTGATCAACACCATGGGATGGCACTCCACCTTCCTGGCCCCCGCTTTAGTGGCCATGATCTGTCTTGCGGCCGGGCTGATGCTCCCCGGCAATCTACCTGTGGAGAGGCTCAACGGAAACATCGGCGACACCGTGAAGAGGGTCGCCGTGGTCCTGAAGGACAGAGGATTCACCAGATTCCTCATCATGATGACCATCTTCGTGGCCTCCCAGCTTGCTTACATCTCCGTGTCTTCGTACATCTATCAGGAAAAGTTCGGATTCTCTACCACCGAGTACAGCATGGCCTTGGCAGCTGTCTGCATCATCAGCTTGGGTGTGTCGCAGGTCATCCTGCGCCTGCACCTGTGCAACCTCAAGAACGTCGCCGCTGTCCTCCTACTGGGAGTTATCAGCACCGTGATGATGTTCCTCCTGGCAGAACACAGCTGGATTCTGTTCATGGTTTCCATGATTCCCTGCTGTGCTAGCACCATCATCTGCCGTTCATTCGGATTCGAGATCCTGATGAATCATCATCACGGCGACAACGGTTCGGTTTCTTCCGTGCTGAACTTCGGTGCGTTCATCTTCGCATTCTGCGGAATGGTGATCGCCTCCTCCTTCCCCAGCGACCTTTTCATCTACGGCATCGCAGCAGTGCTGGCACTTTCGTGTTTGGTTTACCTCGCGATGTGGATCGGCCTCAAACGCTCGGGATATCCGGTCAGGAATCTGACCGAAGGAATGTGAGAACTATGAGGGGTGTAACCCCTCAGTGTAGTTTCAGTTGTCTTTGCAGACAGCGAGGATCCTGAAGACTGCAGGGCTTCCGGGCTCAATCTCGTTGATGGCTCCGGCTGCGATCTTCGCTTCCCAATAGGAACCTTTCTCGGCGAAGCAGAGGCCGATGGTCTCCAGGGCGCCGAGGTGCTTGTTCTCCAGCTTGAGGGCCTTGGAGGAGAATGCTCCTCCCGCGGTGGTGTTGCCGTCGAGCCACTGGTAGAAGGCCATGAGTGCATATCCGTCGGCGGTCTTCTCCTTGAGACGCTCCTTGGCGTACTTGGCGGCTTCCTTGGTCCTTCCGGCAAGGACGAGCGCGGAAATGTAGCACCTTCCGGCACGGTAGCTGGTGCTTCCGCTCAGAATCTCCTGTGCAAGAGCGATGGCCTTGTCGTGCTTGCCCATGGAACCGAGGACCTGGACCTTCAGAACACGGTCGGGCTCGGTGAGTTCGGACATGGCTCCGAGGGATGCGAGGGCATCCTCGTACCTGTTGGTTCCGTGGAAGACCGCTGCACGGGCACGGTGCACCTTGTCGCTGGCGGGCATGTCGGAGAGGATCTTGCCGACATCCTTGAGGCATCCGAGGGAGATGAGACCCTGGACCACCTGGTATTTGGCGTCGTCCTCCTCAGGGACGTGGGACATGATGACGGGGATGATTGCCTGGAAGTCCTTGTCGTCACCGATGGTGAGAAGCATGGAGGCACAGGTCAGGAGGGTCATGGGATCATCCTGGTTGCGGGAGGCCAGTTCCATGATCTGGGGTCCGGCATCCTCGTTCTTGCCTTCTTTGATCGTTTTCCTGATTGCCTCGAGGGCTTCAGTGTTATCCATGCCTTGGGAGAACCTGTTGCCCTATTTAAGCCGTCAACCTCTTTTATAGGGGTGCGGCGTTCTCCTCCGCATGGATGACTCCGACCCCTATCGCGGCACCAACCCGTGGTCATTGGCAAGATACCTCAGGAACAGCTGCTCCCGCTGCCCCGTCTGCAGGAAGGAATGCGACTTCGAGGTCAGCTTCGACAAGGAAGAGGAAGTCATACGCATGTCCTCCGACTGCCCTGACTGCGGTAAGACTGCCTTGGTCCCATATGTGACCGAGGAAGGGGACATTGCAATTGAGACCGTCGAGGGTTCTGCATACGAACCCGATCAGGGATGCTTCGAGATCCTCTCCCGCGGTCCTGCGGATCCCTCGGGAGCGTCTCCCGAAAGACTCGAGGAGCTGTCCAGTCTCGCCAAGGGATGGGCAGATACCAGGCGCAGACATGCGTCTGCCGAACTGGGGAAGGGCATCGCCACAGAGTACCGTTCCAACCTTGGAAAAGAGGGTTGGGAGGATGCCAAAGACAGATGTCTGGCACAATGCAGTTCCACTGCCAATGTCCTTATCGAATCGAACCTCACCAAGGATGCCCTGGAGCTCTTCAACGAGTTCCTTCCGCTGACAGAGGGCAACTCCTCGGGAGCCGCTTTCGCATTCATCCTCAACCGTTCCTTCGCCCTGTTCAGCGAGGGCGACACCAAGGAATCCACCTCGTCCGTCAGGGAGGTCATCACCGCCCTCGACCGCATGAAGTCGGAGAACCGCCTCCCTGCCGACGACCCCTTCATCCGTTCCCGCGCCTACGAGGCATTGGGAGTACTCCTGTCGGCCAAGAACGACAAGACGGGATCAATGAAGGCCATGAAGAAGGCGTTCGAGGATTCGCTCGGAGTGTTGTCATCGAAGGTCACCGAGGAAGGACTCACGTGGATGAACCGCTGCTCCAGGGAATACGCGTTCGCTTGCTTCCAGGCGGACATGAAGAAACGCAGCATGGAAGCCCTGAAGGATGCCGTCAAATTCTGCGTGCAGTACCGCGACAGGTATCCCCACGCATATGCCGAGGCACTCCTCGAGAGGGCGATGTTCATCTCCGATTCAGGTGCGGAACTCCCGCCCTACATGAGGTCGGACATGGACACCGCGATCGAGATGCTTTCCAAACCCGGAAGCGACGGACACCGCGGAGCTCTGCTCCCCGTAGCGTATTTCTACCGTTCGATGACCGGTTCCGACAAGGAGAAACTAGATTCGGCTGATCTGGAGACTGCTTACGGACTACTCCGCGACGGAACCGAGCAGGGAAAACTCCCTGACGGCGTGTTCACTTCTGTTGTGGACACCTACATCACATATCTCGATGCCAACGATTCGGACAGAGCTTCAGCGGTACGCGGAGAGCTGGCGGAGATGGGAATCATGGTCCGTCCCCCGCCCATGAAGAAGAACTGATCATTCTTCGGAATCCGTCGGATTTCTATACATCATGTTCCAAATTGAACATATTTTCAATCACTTCTAAATAGGTTCATCGCGGTTTCGTATACAGAGGGAACCATGCTTACCAAGATCGCGGTTCAGGGACTTTTCAATGAGCTTGATTATGAGATACCTTTGATAGACGGGCATCTGACATTCATCCATGCCCAGAACGGATTCGGAAAATCCACCCTCATGAGGCTCGTGTACAACATCCTTCAGGGAAATCTGGAGGATGTGCGCGTGGTCCCCTTCGAGAGATTGGATCTCGTATTCGACGACCAATCGAATCTCATCGTCGAGAACCGCAACCAGGAACTCACCATTCTCATGTCCAAGAACAGGCTGGAGGAACCCGTTGATGCGGATGACCTCCCCTCCCTGCTGGGAAGCCTGTACATCGGCCCCGAGAGGATGTACCTCTCGGACGGCATGGGCAACCTGAAGCCTTCCATCGATGTCTACATGAAGGAACTCTCGGACAGCATCCGCAGGGCGATCGCCGACAGCGAGGTCGTCCCCAAGTCGGAGGACTCCAAGAAGTACACCGATGCCGAACTCGACGAGATCTTCAAGAACGCCGAGGCCAAGATCAACTTCATCAGACAGGCCGGTTTCCAACCCTCCATCCCCTCCGGATTCCGCTTCCCCCCGAGCAGGTTCGACATCAGCGACAACCACGAGAAATACAAAGCTCTGGCACTTACGCTCAAGGCTTACACTGATACATACTATCACTTCGCCGAGAGCATAGTTGTTTACTTGGATATCGTGAACACCCTGTTCGTCAACAAGACCGTGGAGATCAACGACAAGGGATTCCCCCAGGCCAGGATGGACCGCAGCGGTACCGTCATCCCCATCTCCAAGTTCTCCTCCGGAGAGAAGCAGATCCTCATCATGTTCTACCTCCTGCTGTTCAAGGCGGGGACCGATTCCCTGGTCATCATGGACGAACCCGAGGTGTCACTCCATGTTTCGTGGCAGCAGCAGATCGGGAAGTTCGTCAGCGATGTGGCCCGCATAAGGAACCTGCAGGTCATCATCTCCACCCACTCGCCTTCCGTCATCCACGACGACTGGGACAAGACAGTGGAACTCTCCAGCACCCGCACAGACTGATGTTAACATGATAGACCAGCTCAGCTCGTCCGACATCGCCAACGAAGTCTCCATGATGCGTTCGGCGTTCAAAGGCACGGTCCTAGTGGTGGAAGGGGTCAGCGACAGCCGCCTCTATGGGAAATTCATCGACAGGGAGAACGTGAGGATCATCATCGCACACTCCAAGAATAATGTAATGCAATCCGTTAATCTTCTCCGCGACAAACGCAAGGACAATGCGGTCCTTGGAATCATAGACAGGGACATGGACGCTCTTTTGGGGAGGAAACGTTCCCCACCGCTGTTCCCCACCGATAAAAGGGATCTCGAATCCACCATACTGGCATCGCCTGCGTTCGATGCGGTCATGGCGGAATATGGGGACAATGATAAAGTCCGCAACTTCGAGAAACGCCACGGTCCGATCAGGGACTGCCTTGTAAGGGCTGCCAGTCCGGTCGGTCTGCTGATGTTCATCTCCTACCGGAAAGGGATGAACCTCAGTTTCAAGGACCTGGACTTCACATTCTTCGTGAATCCCCATGCACTCACCACCGACCTGTCCAAACTCGTTGCCCATGTTTACTCTGTCAGCATGGGGCAGAGGTATCAGCGCGGTGCGGTCGTCGATATGCTTGTGGATTTGATCAAGGACTTCGGCGATTCGTGGGACGTGACCCGCGGACATGATGCAGTTACGGTTCTCAAACTCGCACTCAGGACCTCGCTGGGAGCATACAATTCCAAAGGACTTACCGACGGGGAATTGGGCGGTGCGCTCCGTCTAGCCTACTCGAGAGGAGCATTCGAATCCACTCAGCTGTACCGTGCCACCTGGGATTGGTGCAGAGAGAACGGACTGAAATTGTGGTCTTGACAGGCGTTAAGAATTAACAGTGCTGGCACATCGCCAATCCTTAAATATTTCGGTGCGGGTCAACGTTAACTATGGTTGAGCTTGACCTGCTTTGGGTTGTGGCCGCTGGACTCAGCGAACCGATATGGATGGTCTCACTGAAGAAGTACAACGACTCCAAGAACATACTGTGGGGAGCCGTGGTACTGGCATTCATGTTCATCGGGCCCACCTGTCTTTCCATGGCAACCAGAGGCACCATTCAGGTCAGCATCGCATATTCCGTATGGGTGAGCATCGGCGCCGCTATGGTGACCATCATCGGAGTATTGTTCTACAAGGATCCGCTCGACAAACAGACCGTCGCCTTCCTCCTGATGATCGTCACAGGTGTGGTAGGCTTAGATCTCATAACGGGGGCCTGAAGATGAACAAAGGATGGATCTGGGTCATCATCGGCGGAATCGTCGAGGCTGTGTATACCACCTTCATGGGTCTGGCAAACGGCATGACCGATCTGCTCTATTCGGCACTGGGATTCGGGCTTAGCATCGTCGGAACCCTGCTGCTGAATCAGGGTCTGAAGGCAGGACTCGCCATGGGTGCGAGTTATGCCGTTTGGGTCGGAGTGGGTGTCGCAGGTGCAGCCGTGGCGGATATCTTCGTGTTCTCCAACGGCCTCAGCATCCTCGGATACTTCTTCGTAGCCTTGGTATTGGGCGGAGTCGTGGGACTCAATCTGAAGAGCGATACCAGAACACCGGAGACGGCTGATTAAGGATTGCCACATCCTCGAAAAACGTTATATCTGGACACTGTGAGTAAGGTATTATGGCAGAGCTCAATCCGAACTGCAACTGCCCCAAGACCGCATGCCCCAGGCACGGAAACTGCATGGAGTGCGTTGAATTCCACAAGTCAGAAGGGAAGAAGATCCCCTTCTGCCTCAGGTTTATGGTCGAGGGACCCAATTAAAACCGGGTGGCAGGGAATGCCGCCCTTTCCTTTTCACTCTAACTCAGTGAAATCTTCCTTCTTGGTGCCGGAGGCAGTCTCCATAATGGCCTGCACCTTGCGGTCGCTCTCGTCGAGGATTTTCCTGCAGTGTTCGCGCAAGGCGACGGCATTCTCGTAAACCTTCAGGCTCTCGTCGAGATCGAGGTTCCCTCCCTCGAGTTTCTTGACCAATTCCTCGAGCATGCTCATGCTCTCTTCGAAACTCAGTTTCTCGACATCTAATTTTCCGGTCTCTGCGTCACTCATTGCAATTCCTCCTTCTCAACTATGTCTGCGAGGGCCTTTCCGTCCCTCATCCTTACTGTAATTCTAGATCCTACAGCCAATCCCTTGACCGAGGTGACGGCCTGCCCGTCGGGGCCGGCCACGAAGCTGTATCCCCTGTCCAGGACCTTGTAGGGGCTCAGTGCATCCAATCTGGCAGCCAGGGTCTGTTCTTTATGGTCCTTGGTAACTAAAATGGCCTTCATACCGGGTTCGATTCTGCCGAACACCCTGTCCGATTGGTTCCTCTTGTTGGAGACCATCGCCTTCAGGGCGGGTTCCGAACGGTTCTCGACCGACAGGAACCTCTTGTGCATCTCGGAAACGGTATCCTTCACCGCCGCGGATGCCCTGGAGGACAGATCGTCCAGTTTCATTCCGAGGTATTCCACCTTCTCCTGTGCCCTGGCAGGAGACAGCTTTCCGTCCACGGCCACGAACCTGCCCCTCATGTGCTCTATGACCGAGGACAGGGCCTTGTTCATCCTGACCGTCAGATCGCTAAACTGACGCATAATCTCGGTCTTGTTCCTCACCGCTAACTCGGCAGCTGCGGTAGGCGTAGCAGCACGTTTATCCGCTACGAAATCCGCCAGGGTGAAATCGGTCTCGTGTCCCACCGAGGAGATGACAGGGACCTTGGATGCTGCGATTGCTCTGACCACGGGTTCCTCGTTGAATGCCCACAGATCTTCCAGAGAACCTCCTCCGCGTCCGACGATGATGACGTCGACGCCCTGCCTGTTCAGCAGCTCTATTCCTGCGACGATGGACTTGGCGGCACCTTCTCCCTGCACCTGTGCAGGTGCGAGGAGGATATCCGCGGGGAACAGCCTCTTGGTGGTGGTCAGGATATCGTGGATGACTGCTCCCGTGGGGGAGGTGACCACACCGATGACCTTCGGGTACTGGGGGATGGGGCGCTTGCGGGCGCTCTCGAAAAGACCTTCGGCCTCCAGCTTCTTCTTCAGTGCCTCGTACTTCAGGTAGAGGTCGCCGATACCGGAGCGCTTCATGGATTCCACGATGAACTGGTAGGAACCGCGCTCCACATACATGTCGAGATGACCGTAGGCCTCGATCTTCTGGGAGTCCCCTGGTTCGAAGTCAATGCGTGCTCTGGCACTTTTGAACATGACTGCCCGGATCTCGCTCCCGGCATCCTTGATGGTGAAGTAGGAATGGCCGGAGGTGTAGAGTTTGAAATTGGAGATCTCGCCGATTACCCATATATCCTTCAGACCCGGCGTCGAGCCGAAAAGCTCCTTGACGCGGGTGTTCAGTTCGGTTACGGTGACTCTCTCCGACATCCTGTGGGGGTACTCGATACCAATACAAAAACGCTAGCGAGTTATGTTTCACGGGGCGCAAATGAAAGTCATGGATGCGGACCCGTTGACAAACTCCCGTTAAGATAATTCATATAATCCAGCGTTCTCTTTTCGGCACATGGACAGGTCGGAAGCCGAGAAACTCGTATCGGAAGACTGCAGACAATACCTTGACAACATCGTCGACATGCTGAACGCTCCGTTCTTCAGGGACAACGGCATGGAAGCGGTGAGGATCTCCCTGGACGGTGTGGAAATCAGGAAGAAGGTAGTCCCATCCGACCGCAACAGCAACGGATTCTGGCACGGAGGAATCATCTACGGGGTGATGGACCATACGTTCGCCATCCTCACCAATATCGAAGGACACGCGGTGGGACAGAATTCCAACATCAATTTCTACCGTCCCGGCAGGGGTGACTGCATCGTGGCGAAAGCAAAGTTCATCAACGTCTCCCGTTCCCTGTACCACGTGTACATCGAGGCCTTCGACGGAGAGAAACTCGTGGCGTCTGGGATATCCACTGCGTTCAGGCTGCAGGATGTGCATTCCTGAAATGCAGATTCAATGAGTCTTCAAGAATAGACGTATGCCGAGTTTACAGTTTTGTTATTGTGACAAAGTTTATCCTTGTCTCCGGCGATGATATCATTCAATTGGCCAACTTATCCTGAGCATCAGGGCTATGAACTTCAGGAACAGCCTTCCTCTCGCCCTTTCCACGTTCCCGGTACGGGAACGCCCTCCGTCCAGGTCGTTCTTGTACACGTCGAAGGCCTTCTCCACCCAATCCCTCACATCATAGGAGGTCATCGAGATGTTCTGGCCGGAGTGATTCCGTATCCCTCATTCCAGCTTCAGGACCGCCGTGACCGACGGCCTGTCCAGCATCTCCGCTATCTCCGATTCGGTCATTCCAACGATCCTTCCCAGCCTGGTGAAGTCGTAGGCGTTGTCGCCGAAGTACAGGCAGATCTGAATCCCCCTGTACAGCACGATGTCCCCCGGTCCGACCTCCGTCCAGGTGTCGTTCCTCACTACGGATCTTTCCATACTGCCGGTCTGCTCGAAACCCCCGTATCTCTCCATGGGAACGGTGAGCGTGTCCCTGGCGAAGGCCTTGACCGCATTCACGGAGGGGTTGTCCTCCCATTCCACGTCTATCCTCTTACCGTCGACGGTCAGTACAAGGTCCATGGCGTACACCTCCGGGCCGGCGTCGGGGGCATCGTTCCCGTTCGGGGAATCCCCGTCCTGAACGAGGAAAACGCAGATCCCTGCGCATATTGCAAGGGCGGCGACTGCCGCTATCGCTATGACTGTCCGGTCCACAGAAGGTCAACGGGTTGCGGATATATAACCGGTCGTTGGTCCGTTCTGGCCCACTGAAAATCAGAAAGAACCAATTTTGTTAATAGGAAAAAATAACAAGCTAGCGGTTTAATACTCTTAACTGCATTTTTACACGATGCAGAATGGTGATGTGGATTCCGGTGAAGACCTTGTGCCCTTGAACCTTTGGGGCAAATAGGATGATATCTGCCACCTTCTTGAGTATCACATGATTGATACTGCTTCTGTGTGCACGGCGTTTCTCAAAAATGATTCTAAAACGAGATTCGCGCTCGTAGACACCTTGGGCGTATCCGAAGATAAAACGATCGTACTGATGGAGTTCCTATGCGCCATCCATGACATTGGAAAAGTAAACTCGAAATTCCAATCCCTGGAAGACAGTATGATTAGGTACCGTCACGATATCGGGGGATATCTTGTGCTGACTCGTCATCTGATGCAACGGATAGAGCCGTTGTTTACTACATCTCCCCCAATCGACCGTAAACTCAAATCAAATCTCCGTACACTCCTCAGGTGTGCGGCGATGCATCACGGCAGTCCGAAGGGGTGGAGCAATGAAGAATATGAGGAATCTTTCCCACTGATGTTCGATGAGCAATCACTGTCTGCATCGGAAACGGTACTAAGTCATATCGTGAAACTCATGCATCTCGGGGAGGATGTATTCGCCCATATTCTCGAATCTGAAGGGTTCAAAGAATTCTCTACCTTAGCTGCAGGCGTTATAACTCTCTGCGACTGGATTGCTTCTGGAGAATTCAATTACTGCTCCGAACCTATGCCGTTGGAACTGTACAGATCACGTTCAATAGCCCATGCGAATTAGTTATTCGCAGAAGATTGCCTCCATATAGAGAAAAAACCTGCTATAAAACCCGAATTTGAAGAGGTGTTCGGATTCAGACCCACACCAATCCAGCACACCTTGGCGAATATCGCAGCAGATTCTGCAAAGATGATCATAGTAGAAGATGCCACGGGTGCGGGGAAGACTGAAGCGTCATTGATCTATGCCCTGAACTGCTTATCCGAGACGGAAACCACGGGTATCACTTTCGCATTGCCAACTCGTTCCACATCCAATCTTATGTTCCTCAGGATGAATTCCTATGCAGACAGCATCCTTTCCGAAAACAACTCGGTGACTCTCCAACACGGTACATCCAAAACATTCCTTCAGACCGAAGGGCTTGAACCGGAACACTCCTGGGTCTGCGGTAAAAACAAAGCTCTCTTTGCGAACATCTCCGTGTGCACTGTGGACCAGGCACTCAGTGCTGTAATTCCGACAAGGTACCAGCCGTTGAAGTTGATTTCTCTGCTCCGTCACGTGGTAATCATTGACGAAGTGCACGCTTATGACCCCTACATGTTCAGACTGCTGTGCAGTTTGGTCCAGTATTGCAAGTTGTATTCTATACCTCTCGTACTGCTCTCTGCTACAATCCCCTCGCGGATGAGAAAAAAGCTGATAGAAGCATACGGTTCAGAACATACAGAACTCCGTGGGGAATATCCTTTGATTACGGTATGCTCCGGTAAAGAAGTATCACAGATTCCATGCGAGTGCTCCACCAGATCCATCCGGGAAATCCAATTACGCTATGTGTCGGACGAGAACCTTGTTAAGAAGGAGCTCACAGATTTAGCAAAACTGGGATATCGGGTATGTTGGATCCGTAACACCGTAGACGATGCTATCGAAGCATTCGATAATATCCCCGATGGCGAGTACGAGAAACTTCTCGTACACTCCAGATTTACGGTGCAGGACAGGACCGACATAGAACATCATCTCATTGACCTATGCGGAAAAAAGAGCAAACCGAAAGGCCTTATTGTAATCAGCACGCAAGTAGTAGAACAATCCCTCGACATTGAATTCGAGAGGGTATATTCAGACCTTGCACCGGTGGATTCCCTGATTCAACGCATGGGTCGTGACCAGCGCTTCTGTGATTCTCCAATCCCTTGTGAATTTGTGGTCCACGGACCGCCTCTGAACAAGGAAATTGATGAAAACTGGTATTCGGATTATTTCACCCGCGCTGGATATGTTTACACGGATCACTGCATGCTGTATAACACAGCCTTGCTGATGTCCAGACCTAAAATATCCATTCCCGCAGATTACCGTGAATTCATCGAATTTGCTTATTCCGAACCTGATGAAAACAGCCCGTTCCTGGAGAATCATCGTAAATTCAGAGAATCCTGTTCAGCATCCGTTTCGAATTCTCAACGCGTGATTCTGGATCCTGATTTGGGGTACGGAAACTCGCTTTCCGAGGAGTTCACCGATAATCAATGGGATGCCATCGAAAAGGCTACCACCCGTGAAACCGACGATCGTACTGTACAGTGTTTACTGATGGTTGAAGGTGAGAACGGCCCCGCACCGATCTCCGGTTCTTTGGAAACCAGCCTTATAACACTTAAAAAGAAATACGTCCCTTCGCCGGAAACGGATGATTGCCTTTATTACGGCAAATGGAAATTCATCGGAAAACTGAAGTTAGACCTAGTTTCGGATGGCAAAGGAAACCAGTACTGGGTAGCTCCGGGAATCAGATACTCAAGGAGGAAAGGTGCAGAGTATGTTTAACTTGATAAATGAACAATGGATCCGGGTAATCTGTAAATCCGGAAAAACACGCAAAATCGCGCCGTGGGAGATATCCGACAAAACGGATCCTCCTGTAAAACTAGCGTTTGCCCGCCCAGACTTCAATTCTGCGGTCACCCAGTTCCTGATCGGGCTTGTTCAGACAACTTATCCTTTGAAAGACGATGATGCCTGGCTGGACGTACTTGAGACCCCGATCTCAGCAGAGGAGCTCAAAAAGAGTATGGGCGCAGTGACTCAGTATTTCGAACTGAGCGGTTCAGAACATTCCTTCATGCAGGAAAAAGGTCTGGCTACCCCGAAGAACGCCAAAGATATCCTTTCCATCCTGCTGACGACTCCCGGTGAAAACACACTTAAGCAAAACAAAGACTTTTTCATAAAGCGTACAGGTTCACGCGGCTGTTTATGTAAATCGTGCACCGCCGCTGCAATATATACACTTCAAGCACTTGCGCCAGTAGGCGGTGCAGGATACAGATGCTCAATCCGCGGATCAAGCCCGTTGACCACCATGGTCGAGGGACCGGATCTCTATTCAACCGTGTTGCTGAACGTGCTTCCCACAAACCATGTTCAAAACACAAACGCCAACAAACAGGTTTTCCCGTGGGCTCTCGGAAAGGTAGCATCACTGCCGCCTTCGGACAACAATTGGAATATGGTATACTGGACCACAGAACGCAGAATCGAACTTGGAGAGGAAATCGATGGGATCTGTTCGATATGCGGTGAAGAAACCAGAGGTTTTGCTTCCTATCATGAATTAAACAATGGCACCGAATACAAATCCTGGGAACACCCTCTGTGTCCATATTATCTCAAGAAGGATGAATTGATTCCAGCGCCTGTAAAAGAGGACATCAATCATCTCAACCAATGGACATACATGGTGTATGAAGATGTTTCTGAAACTGTACCTGCGAAAAGCATCCGTCATCTTCATTCTAACAGGACAGATATCCAAGAGATCCTGGGAGAGAATCAATTCAGAATCTGGATTTCCGGATATCAGAACAAGCAGGCTTTGCCTATTTCCTGGAAAGAGATGCACCAGCCGATTCTGCTCGACTACTCCGATAAAGAAAAGGCTTCGTTCATGCTCACTATTCGCAAGACTATTGCCCTCGTCATGATGGGTTACTCGGATATGCAGCAAGCATTCAACAGACTTCTGGGGAAGAGGGTCTCGGACAACTCAGAGAAAAAACAGGGTCTACCTCAGAGTAAACCTGTGCCCCCTACCATTGCAGAGGAATATTGGAACCGTTGCGACATGATGTTCAGACAACATCTGTCGGAAATGGAACATGCTGAATTGGATACGTTCCTGACAGAACGCATGGAGGATTTGAAAAAGATAGTACTGCAGATTGTTGACGGCTACTCGGATACCCTTCCACTCGATTATTATTCCAATGTGGTCGAGGCCAGAAGGATCGTAATAAAGAGGATGTCCGTAAAATCAATGAGCGAGAGGATTAAGAAATGACAGAAAACAAAAAGGATTTCGGAGAAGAGGTCTATTCCTGGTGGATTAAACTCCAAAAGGAACCGGGCGATCTTGCCAGACTCAGACGTCAGTCTGATGCCCTGGGCATAGAAAGCATAGGCTGTTTCTATGATCTGATTTCAGCCGTTGGCTATGTTCAGACAGATACGCTGGCATACATTGCGATGGCGATTTCTCATGTAGACGTAAACTCGCAGAAAAGTGCTGCGACCTTAATGGGGAAGAAACAGTCCAATTCCGACCATACCGTATCTGAGCTGAGATTCAACAAACTCATCTCATTGGATCTTGCTGATGCATCGAGAGAACTTGTGAGGATCCTCCCTCTCATCGACTCTGCCGCCGATGTCCGCAGCATGGCTACCGATCTCCGTTACTGGGACTCGGACAAACAGATTTCAAAGAAAAAATGGTTAAACGACTACTACACAGCAAACAGGAAGGAAACACAATGAAATACATACAGATTCACGAACTCGTATCGTACCCGGCAGCAAATCTTAACAGAGACGACCTCGGAAGGCCCAAAACCGTCAAAATCGGCGACAGTACCAGGCTTAGAGTCTCTTCGCAGAGCCTTAAGAGGGCCTGGAGGACCAGCAAGGTCATGAATGATGCGTTCCCCGTAATGGGCATCCGCACCAAGAAGCTCTCGGAAACCGTGGAAGCAGCCCTTGTTTCCGGCGTATCCCTTGCGGATTTCCTCGCTGGAAAGAATGTTGCCACCCGCCAACCTGTCAGCAAAGACATTGCAAAGAAGTACGGAAAGGCAATCGACGATCTGTTCAGAGATACTAAGACCGCAGAGGATGCTGATTCTGACAATGGTGACGAGGGTAAGGCAAAAAAGAAACAGATTTTCCACTACTCGGATGCAGAACTGAAAAAAGTCGATGCAATTATGGAAGCTGTTTCCAAAGGAGAGAAACCCGAGATGAAGGACCTTCTCACTAACTCTTCCTTCCCCGTGGATATAGCTATGTTCGGAAGAATGGTTGCCAACGACAAGAGTTTCGACTGCGAAGCAGCTGTACAGGTCGCACACTCCTTCACTGTTCACAAAGCAATCGTAGAGGAGGACTATTTCACTGCAGTCGACGACCTCAACGATGAAGATGAGTCCGGAGCTGGACATCTCGGCGAAACCAGTTTTGGAGCGGGATTGTTCTATAACTACATCTGCATCGATTTCGAACTATTGGTCAAGAACCTCGGATCCGAAGAACTTGCCCATACTGCAGTAAAGAAATTACTCGAGGCCTCTGCCACAGTTTCCCCCACCGGAAAACAGAACTCCTTCGCATCCAGGGCTTATGCCTCATTTGTCATGATTGAGAAAGGAGACAAACAGCCCAGGTCCCTTGCATCCGCATTCCTCAAGCCTGTCCGCGGTGATGACCTCCTGGCCGAGTCCATCAAAGCAATCAAGACCACCCAGGAGAACATGAACAAAGTCTTCGGGGAATGCTATGACGCCTGCTATGTCATGGATGTCTCCGCCGGAGAAGGATCCATGAATGAAGCTGGTGCCTTCCTTGACTGAATCTGATGTCAAAGAATGTTTGATATTCCACATAGCGGGCCCGATGTGCAGCTGGGGTGAGTCGTCAGTAGGAAACTACCGGCCCACCTCCAGCCACCCTACCAAATCCGCTGTGGCGGGAATACTTGCCGCATCTCTAGGTATAGACAGGAATGATTCCGAAAGACAATCGAGCCTGTACTCCGATTACCAATACATCGTGGTCAGCACGGGTCAGGAAACAGAATTGATTGATTTCTCAACCGTCGAAAGTTCAGAAGAACCCAATGAAGAGAGATCGATTCTACCGCCCCGTTCTAGGGAATTGAACCGCGATAAACGCAATACAATCCTAGTGGATCGCAGATACATCTGCAATGGATACTACTCTGTGATTGTTATTCCCGAGGGCACGCCGAGATACGGACTTAGAGAACTCAAGGATGCTTTGGAACATCCGCATTACGTTCCTTATCTCGGACGCAAATCCTGTCCTCTGGCGTATCCGATGTGTCCTTCCGTGGAAAAGCTGGATAATCTCAAGACAATCATCCTTAGTAAATCCCATATCCCGTTCAAATCAGACATGTTCTCTGATGCAGGTTATCCGAGAGAACCCGGCGCGCTCAGTGTGTTCTCCACCTGCAGACTGGATTCCCTGGGGGGATATACTCAGCATATCCGCCGTGACAACAACCCGGATCGCAGATCCTGGCAATTCTATGACAGATATGAGTATGAATACCAGGTGGTGACTGAATGAGCCATTACTTCAGCAGGATTGCCCTTACCCCCGAAGGGGTGGATTACAAAATCCGTATGATGAGCCACCACAGCTACGATCTCCACAAGGAGATGTGGAACCTATTCCCGGGAGAACCGGATGCCGACCGTAGTTTCCTTTATTCGATAATGGATGATGGAAAAACCGTACTGATGGTATCTGAACGTGAACCGGTGTTCAACAACTATTGGAGCGTGGAATCCAAATCCTATGATCCTGTGATTTCCGAGGGAGACTCTTTCAGATTCCGTATTTGTGCCAATCCGACTGTCGCGAACAGCGTTAAAGGAAAACATCAGAGACATGATGTAGTCATGAACCTCAAACGCAAAATGCGTGAAGAGGGTGTGGAACTGTCCCAGAATGAAATCGTACAGAGAGCTGTAACCGAATGGATGGTTAGAAAAGCAGGGCTCAATGGATTCTCCGTTGACGAGAACAGCCTATTGATCCACAGCTATGAGAAGAATGAAACTTTCAAACAGCAGAACGGAAAGAAAATCGTTTTCTCGACCGCTACAATCGAAGGGAGTCTCACAGTAAAAGACAAAGATAAATTCAGAAAAGCTCTGTTCTGCGGGATAGGTTCTGCTAAAGGATTCGGCTGCGGAATGCTCATGATCAGACGTATATGAGCTGGATTGAACCAGTAAACATTCCTCTAAAGGATCGAAGCAGTTACATCTACATCGAACATTGCATCATTGATGTCCGTAACAGCGCTTTCGTAATGCAGGATTTAGAAGGGAACACGTTCGGTGCACCGCTAGGTATACTGGCCGGCCTCATGTTGGGGCCTGGAACATCTGTTACACATGCTGCTGTAAAACTGGCTGCCGATGTGCATTGCCTTCTGCTCTGGGTTGGAGAGAACGGGGTCAGGATATATTCAGCTGGTATGCCTGGAGGTAACGGGTGCGACCGCCTGTTGATGCAGTCCAAACATGCTTCAAAACCGCCTGCATTTATCTGGAAGATTGTAACGGAAAACATCGGCAAAGGTTCTGCGGTTCTGATCTGTTCTACAACAAAATCAGAATTCGGTTTCGAAATCGAGATTTGCGGGGAACCGCAACGGGTTTTGGATGAAATCGATGGAATAAAGGTACTTAAACATAGATTCGTTTGACCTTCTATATATTTTCAACAGAGTTCCCCATATGCGTGGGGATGAACCGGTTTTCCAAACGATGATCGATCTACTTACATTGAGTTCCCCATATGCGTGGGGATGAACCGAAACCCGTCTCAAAAGCCAAGAAACCCGTCAAGAATTCCCCACATGCGTGGGGATGAACCGAGAATGAGAACACCTTGTGATGCTGGATTCGTGAGTTCCCCACATGCATGGGGATGAACCGATTGTGGAATACATCGACTCGTATATGCCCAAGAGTTCCCCACACATGTGGGGATGAACCGAACGTCCTGCACCTGCTCTACGAACTTCCTTCAAGTTCCCCACACATGTGGGGATGAACCATCTCTCTCCAAAACGAAACCGTCACAGCTCACGAGTTCCCCACATGCGTGGGGATGAACCGCTCTGAGGGAGTTAAAGTCTCCAGGGAGGCCGGAGTTCCCCACGCATATGGGGATGAACCGGAAGTGGGAATGTGAGCCGTAATTGGGTTGCTGAGTTCCCCACGCATGTGGGGATGAACCGAAGACCCAGGTGAGAGTACCGGGTGGACTCGTGAGTTCCCCACGTATGTGGGGATGAACCGCAGATCGCAGACTACGGTGACACCATCCAGTTAAGTTCCCCACTCATGTGGGGATGAACCGTCATGCGTCGCAGTGCTTACCATCTCATCATGGAGTTCCCCATGCATATGGGGATGAACCGAGAATCCCAAACCGAAGAAAACCGAAGTCAAAGAGTTCCCCACGCATGTGGGGATGAACCGAATGATGGCAGAGGAGAACGGACGTCCTATTTGAGTTCCCCACGCATGTGGGGATGAACCGTAATACACGCCAAACATAAGAAGTCCGACACCATGTTCCCCACAAATATGGGGATGAACCGGCGTCCGAAGGAGAGGACCACATCAGGGCCATGAGTTCCCCACGCATGTGGGGATGAACCGGAAAAATACGGGAAGAAATTTGCAATGCAAGTGAGTTCCCCACGCATGTGGGGATGAACCTATCTGCATGAAGGTGCTGAACATCCGGCCCATGAGTTCCCCACGCATATGGGGATGAACCGCAGATCAGGCGCACCTTCATCAGCCCCGATGAGAGTTCCCCACGCATGTGGGGATGAACCGATTCGGCTTGTTCAGAAAGCGAATCCAAATATGAGTTCCCCACGCATATGGGGATGAATCGAAGACCGCAATCTACACCGCAGGCGCATATGTGAGTTCCCCACGCATGTGGGGATGAACCGGTCAAGGGCGAGGGCCTAAAATTCGCCTACCTGAGTTCCCCACGCATGTGGGGATGAACCGCACGCCACCACCTCCGGAGACGCCTGGTCCGAGAGTTCCCCACGCATATGGGGATGAACCGGGAAAGTAAGGAGATCGTGAAAAGGTATCTGGGGGTTCCCCACGCATGTGGGGATGAACCGATGACGGAGATACTCTCCAGGAGAGGTACTCCGAGTTCCCCACGTAGGTGGGGATGAACCGTAGCCGTTGAACCATGTGATGGTGTTGCAGGCGAGTTCCCCACGTAGGTGGGGATGAACCGGGAATTGAAAACGTAAGGCAGGGTTACGGATCGGGTTCCCCACGTAGGTGGGGATGAACCGGTCTTGTACTGTCCCTCGAACGGTTCGATGTGAAGTTCCCCACGCATGTGGGGAGGAACCGATATTGATTCCGAGCTTGCTGTATGCGGTGCCAAGTTCCCCACGTATATGGGGATGAACCGACTGGTGTCAGGGTACAGACCTCTCACGCAACGGGTTCCCCACGTAGGTGGGGATGAACCGCACAGACTGTGAAAGCCATCATCCGTGAGCGCGAGTTCCCCACATGCGTGGGGATGAACCGGCCGCTAGCCAGCACCCTCCCCAGACCGCTTAGAGTTCCCCACTCCTGTGGGGATGAACCGTCGTGTGTGGCAGTAGAAACCATTTCGTCATGGTGTTCCCCACACAGGTGGGGATGAACCTTAATGGCCGAAACCCCAATGTCCGGTACGCGGGAGTTCCCCACGTATGTGAGAATGAATCGCCTCGCAGCACCCCCTATAACAGGGGGCCATGGGTTCCCCACGTATGTGGAGATGGGTCGAACCCGAGTCCACGCTTACACTGAGCAAGGATGAGTTCCCCACTCATATAGGGGCACAATGTTACTTACAATCGATTCTCGGCGCCACGATCGCCATAACCTTCCTTCCCCCGCGTTCTCTGTCGAACCTCGGGGGATAATCCGTATCGAAGGAAATCTTCACGTCGGAGCACTCCATGAATTATCTTAGGATTCTCAAACGGCACGATTATGCCCTAAATACCGACCAATCAGCATCCTTCTCTGAAATATTGGCGGTACTCCTCATGCGTATATGGAATCCCGGGGCGCGACAGATCCATCATTTTGTCAAGGCATTTTATGAAATACTCATGGGCCTCCTCGTCCATATCCGCCATGGCCCAGTGATTCCAGTAACGCCAGTATGAAAGGAGATGATTGCCCAGGGTATGCAGATCGATGTTATCGAACAATTCCCTCTGGGCTTCTTCCTTAGTCAGGGATTTCTCTTTCATGAGAGATTCGAGCCGGTCACGATATCTCTCATCGCTATCCACCTCAAAACCCAACGCCTCTAAATCTTCACAGAAATAGAATGTCAGATAGAATTTGGGATCTATCATCGAACGCGCCTGGAAGAGAAGTTTCCATTTTTGGGCCGTGCTGTAGACGTCGACGTAATACCTGAGACGCTGTTCCCGTGGTGGATGACCTTCCAGAAACTCCATGTTTTCCTATCTTTGGCTAGATAATTATACCTTCCTGGGTTACGCAGGGGGCTCTTCCGAACCTCAGAGAATAATCCTTGTCGAAGAATATCTTCACCTCTGAGCACACTAGAATAGATTGCATATCCTCAACAATTCGCCCACCTGATATCTGTTCTCTAATCCGAGACCTATCGCAAATAAATGCAGAATCAAACCAATGCCCTTTTATTATATGAGCAAATACAAAGCCCATCGCCCGAGTTCTTAACCATTCGTACCGGGTGCTAGGCCGCTCCAGACGTTCTCAAGTCGTCTGTATGTCGGAGCGGCCGAACAATTATTCTCGGATTTTGAGAAAACATACTCCTTCCGATTATGGAATTCTGCAATTTGTCTACAAATCCCCTTTATAGTAAATCTTCAGTCACTCTTCACACGCGGGAGAAACGTAACATGTGTCCACAGATCCAAGAACTCACAATGGTCGCCTCGGTAGGAAAGAACTTCGCCAATGTCTACGTATCCGAGAGCTTCGAGGAAGTGGACCGCACCGTGGTCACCGTTTATCTCGAAGCCAACGGCGTCGAGTACAAGCATTTCACTTTTGTCCTAGGCAAAGGCAAGACCCGTGTCACCTTGACCGAGCTCGGTGAAGGCAAATACAACTGCTACGCAATCCAGTTCGCCGGCGAGGAGAAGGCCGAATCCAAGATCTCCTTCGAGATCAGCGGTTCTGACAACATCGTCGAGATGCTCGGCGAGATCCGGGACAATCTCAAGAAACTGTGAAATAATTCTATGTTATCAGTGTTAAACTGATAACATGACAGAGTCCCGGGAAGTCAGCGAAGAGGAATACCTACGTCTGATGCTCTATATCCCGGACAAGATCCGCAAGTGCATCGATGCCCTGGCATCCGACCATTTTTCAGACCCGGACATGAAGCCTTACTTCGTATCGTACATCACGAGGCTGCATGCGCTGGACGGTGCCACTCAGAAGGACCTCAAGGCCGTCATACCTTTTGATAAATCGCGTATCTCCGTGGTCATCCACCAGCTCATCGACAAGGGATATGTGTACAACGACGGCGAGGGCAGGAACAGTTCCCTGCATCTGACCGAGAAGGGCGAGGCCGCCTATCCCTCATGCTGCAGCTTCCTTCAGCGCCTGTCGGAGGAACTCTTCAGGATATCTCCCTGCGACCCCAAGGTGAGGCAGGCCAACATCGATTTCGATGCGCACATGGACAGACTCCTCGAGAAGTACCGCCAGTGAGCTCATATCGCGAGCGAAGGCACCGCGATCATTATCGCAAGGTATGCAACGTAGATTCCCAGCAGGACGAATGCCGAAGGCCTGCTGATCTGGTTCTTCCATTTGATCATGGCGAACATGCACAGTGAGATCAGGATCATCACGGGGATGTGGAAATACAGTACTGATTCCGAGACGGGAATCTTGGCGACGACCGCTCCTATTCCCAGCACCGCGCAGGCATTGAAGATGTTGCTGCCTACGATGTTTGCAACAGCGAGATCGTTCTCTCCGCGGGATGCCGCGATGAGGCAGATACATATCTCAGGCAGAGAGGTTCCGATGGCCACGATGATGAGTCCCACCAGCAGGTCGGAGATTCCGATTATATGGGCGAGCTCCACCGCACCGTCGACGAAGAACCTCGCTCCGAAATACAGGAGGATGAGTCCGACTGCGATGAGTGCAATGAGTATGGGATAACCCTGGGTGGAACCCTCCTCCACTTCCGAGGTGTATACTTCCTGTCCCTCGGTGTTGTCCTTCTTGGCACGGTAGATGACGTACAGGAAAATGATAAGAGCAGCGATCAGGCCGATTCCGACCCACAGCGACAGGATGTTCAGCGCTGCCAGGATGAAAACTGCGAACGAGGTGATGATCATCATGGCGACCTCCATCCTCATGGTGTCGTACTTGGCGGCGAGAGGACATACGATGGCAGCCAGAGCGATAGCGATTCCTATGTTCACTATGTTGCTTCCGAGCACATTACCCAGAATGATCGCGGGAGTGTTCGCGCTGACCACGGATGTCACCATCTCCGGAGCCGAGGATCCGAAGGCGACCACGGTGAGTCCTACCACAAACGGGGCCACGCCGAGACGGAGTGCGAGGTTCTTAGCGCCTTTGACAAGCCAATCAGAACCAAAATAAAGCATCACTATACCGAGAGGTATTCCCAGCAGTACCCATTCCATGCGTGGGCAATGTTGGAGCTGTTTATACTTTTTTTGTTATAGGGGATAGTATCAAAAACCATGAACCGATGGCGTGACAGATACGATGCTGATCAAAGCCCAGTCCGTCACCAAATCCTTCGGCCCCTTGAAAGTCCTCACGGATGTGAGTCTGCAGATCAACGAGGGGGACCGCATCGGCCTGGTGGGAGCCAACGGAGCGGGGAAATCCACCTTCCTGAAGATCCTCCTCGGAGAGGAGAAGGAAGATACGGGCGAGATCGTCCGCAGGACCGATAAGATCGGCTATATGCAGCAGTTCAACGACCTTCCCGAGGACAAGACGGTCAGGGAGGTTTTGGAAGAATCGTTCTCCTACGTCGAGAACCTGAAGAGGAGGATGCAGGAGATCGACGACATCATGACCGTCGGAGGGGACATCGACTGGAACGCCCTCGCCGAGGAGAGCGCCGAGCTCCAGAGCAAGATGGACCAGTTCAACGGCGAGGTCGGCGACCGCCTGCTGGATATACTGAGAAAGGTCAACTTCCCGGAGGACGGACTCGACAGGCAGATCGGCACCCTCTCCGGAGGCGAGAAATCCAAGATCGTCATGGCCAGGACCGCCGTTCAGGTCGGCGACTGCGACGTCATCTTCATGGACGAGCCCACTTCCCATCTGGACATCGGCACCATAGAATGGATGGAACGTTCTATATTATCATCAAAATGCGCGGTCGTCATCGTGAGCCACGACCGTTACTTCCTGGACCGCATCGCCCTCAGGGTGCTGGAGATCGAGAACGGGAAATCCACCGAGTACAAGGGCAATTATTCCCAATACGTGGAGAAGAAGAACATCTCCATCGAGCGCCAGATGAAGGAGTACGAGAGGTACGCCAGCGCCAAGAAGAAGCAGGAGGATCTCATCGAGGCGATGTTCCACGACTCCCGCAGGTACATGGCCACCTACAAGACCCGCAAGATGATGGCCTCCAAGATCGAGGAGAAGGAGCGCCCGGAGGAGCAGAAGGAGATCAGCATGAAGCTCACCGCCGCCCAGAAATCCGGCAAGAACGTGATCATCGCCGAGGATATGTCGATAGAAAGGGGCGGCAAGACCATCCTCTCCGGTGTGAACCTCGACATTCAGAAAGGCGACAAGATCGGTATCTTCGGAGTCAACGGGGCAGGGAAATCAACCCTCCTTAAGGCCCTCCTCGGAGAGCTGCCGGTCAAAGGAAACCTGTGGGTCGCACCCGGTGCCAAGATCGGTTACTACTCTCAGGAACATGAAGGATTAGACCTCGGCCTCACGGCAGAGGAACAGCTCCTGATCACCATCGGGCCCGACAAGAAAGCTGAAGCACGCAACCGTCTGGCACAGTTCCTTATCACCGGAGAGAACGCCACCAACAAGATGTCCTCCCTCTCCGGAGGACAGAGGGCGAGAGTTGCGTTGTGCGTCATGATGTGCGGCGACACCAACCTCCTCATCCTTGACGAGCCCACCAACTACGTCGACATCCCCTCCAAGCACATGATGGAGCAGGCCCTTTCGGAATACGATGGAGTAGTCATCACCGTTACCCACGACAGGTTCTTCCTGGACAACGTCTGCAACAAGGTCATCGAGGTTGCCAATGGAAAAGCGATATGCCACAACGGCAACTACTCCGACGTCAAAGGGGCACCGGAACCCGTCAAGATGGCCGAGAAGGGCCAGATGTACAGAGTGGTGGAACCTTTCACCAACTGGACCACCCGCAAGAAGTACGCCAAGGGCGACAGAATCTCCATCACGCCTTCGGAGATGCCCGGTTTCCAGGACGCTCTCGACAAGGGCAAGATTAGGAAGAGCTGACCCATCCCCTTTATAGAGGACATAACATTACGAGACTATCCCTGTGATATTATGTGGTATGTGGTTGACGGCATGGACGGCTGCGGCAAATCGAGTGCCGCTTCGTGCATCACCGCAAAGCTGGAATCCGAAGGACGCAGGGTCCTGGAGCTCACCCATCCCAACAGGGGCACGAAGATCGGCCGGAAGGAAGCCGAGTACCTTCTGCAGGACGGCAAGTACGCCAAGATCATGGCCACGCTCATGTACATCTTCGATGTCATACATTCCATCCGCCTCATGAAGAAAGCAAAGAAGACGAACGAGTACGACGACTTCGTCTTTGTCAGGTACATCATGGCGGTATCATACCTTCCGAAACCCCTGGCGAAACTCGCATACAAGTTCTTCGAGATCGTCTTCCCCACACCCGACGTCAAGATATTCGTAGATGTCACCGGCCCTACCGCGATGGCCCGCATCAACTCCCGCGGAGAGGAGCTTGAGACCTTCGAGACGGAGGATCAGCTCACCAAGACCCGTGAGAAGATGCTTATGTTCATTCCAAAGGGATGGCACCTGATCGACAACAACGGAGACTTCGAGAATACGAAGACCCAGATACTAGAAGTCCTTGACGAGGTGAAGCATGGCGATCCATGATCCCACACATCTTTTCGACGGCCACATCTCGGATAAGACCCGCGACCGCGCGAAGATCATCTCGGCTCTCACCCAGCCACAGTTCGCATCTATCGTTCTATTTGCCATCGTGTGTCTGGTATGCACTTCCGTAACCGAATACCTGGTCATCTACGGCATAAGCGTGTTCTTCGGATGCATTTTCCCCATCATCGAAGTACTCTACTACTCCAAGAAGTTCCATAACGACGACGGCGATGTTGTCAGACGCGAAGACCGTTTCGCTCCACTGCTGCTTGGTACATTTTCATACGTTCTAGGAGTGCTGGCACTGTGGCTTGTGCATGCGCCTAACCTCATCTTCGTGCTGTTCATCTGCTATGCGGCGGTGACCTTCGCCATCACAATCATAACCAACTGGTGGAAGATCAGCATCCACGCCTGCGGCATGATCGGCCCCGGCATGGCCATCACCTACGCCTTCTTCCCGTGGGGACTCATCGTGTTCGCCACCGTGCCCTTCATCTGCTGGTCCAGGTACGTCCTGAGGAAGCACACCCCTGCCCAGATGGCCGGAGGAATCATCGTCGGATTCGTCATCACCGCTTTCATCTTCTGCCAGATGTTGTGAAACCGCAGAAAGGATTCGCATGCACCCTTGTCCCGAACATTAGCGAGACTTCATTAACTCCTTAACTAAATCGTACACTTTGTAATAGAACATATTGGTTTATACATCCAAAATGAAAAATATTGCTATTAAAATTTGTTAAAGGATAAGGAATCGGATGAACATAAAATGGAAAACAATCAATTTTGGATTATGATCTTGGTCGTTGGCGGGCTCCTTATTCTTGCCAATGCTATTTTATGCTTCGTTGCAGGCGGAATTGTATCTAATCATTCTCTGAGTGCAAGATTCAACCTCGGTGGAATTTGCCTATTTGTAGTATTGATTCTTTTCATCGGCACGACAGTCATAAAGATAGTGCAAGTGAGAAAAAAGATCTAAGGGCATGCATAGACAGATCTAGGTTTCACTTACTTCACTCAAAACCTTCGACCACTGAAGGTCACATAGAACAAAAAATAGTCAGGAGCCTAATATCTCGATGTAATCCTCTAAACATCGTTTCAACTCTAATGGATGACTGTGTTGAATGAGTCCTAGTTCAGCATCACTTCACCTCTCCAGAAAAATCTCCCAGGGGATATCGTATAGCGAATGTCCCTATTACATCTGAGACTCATCCCTCCGAATAGTCTTCTTGCACGTAGCCCCGAACTGTTCTTGAAACGAGAAGAATGCGTTTACAATCCGAAAATACCGATAAACAATTAATAACGCGCGTGATTAAGGGTGTTATGGTATCAGGAACACCCCGCCCGGTAGTACAGCTGAATTCGTCCGACCTCGGAATAGAACTTGTCGGAGGCAAAGGAGTAAACATCGCAAAGATGATCTCCAACGGATTCAACGTACCGCCCGCGTTCGCTGTCACCGTCGATGCATATGAGATGTTCCTCGACCGCAACGGCCTGAGAGACCGCATCTCCGAGATTCTTGACAAGACCGATTTCGATGACGACGCATCCCTCAACGCATCCTCCGAGGAAATCCGCGGCCTGTTCCTGAACGCGGAGATCGGGGATGAGGAGTTAGTGGATTTGAAGAAGGCACGCGGAGAGCTCATCGGCGAGTATTTCGCCGTCCGTTCATCCGCGGTCGCCGAGGATTTGGCGGATGCAAGCTTCGCGGGACAGCAGGACACTTACCTGAATGTGCAGAGGCACGAGGTCATCCGCATGATCCTGACCTGCTGGGCCTCCTACTGGAACGCCCGCGCCATGAAATACCGCCATGACGCATCTAAAGACCATCTCTCATCTGGAATGGCCGTCGTGGTCCAGAAGATGGTCAAATCGGAGATCAGCGGAGTCATGTTCACCTCCGACCCCGTATCGGGAACCGAAAGGGTCATCATCGAAGCCTCCTGGGGACTGGGCGAATCAATCGTGTCGGGACTTGTCACCCCCGACAGCTACCTCCTCACCAAACCCGCACTCGAGGTGGAGGATTTCACCGTCAACGTCAAAGAGAAGGGATACTACCTGATAGACGGGAAGGATCAGCTCATCGATCTGCCCAAGGAGAAGGCTGAGGCGCGCTGTGCGGACGATTCCATCCTGAAGATGATCGGAGAGCAGGGTCTCGCCCTGGAAAAGCACTTCGGATGCCCTCAGGATGTGGAATGGGGTGTCGAAGACGGACAGGTGTACATCCTCCAATCCAGGAACATCACCACCCTTCCCGATTCCTGCGAGAAAGATGATATCCTGTGGTCCAGAGGTTACGGGGACGAGTACTGGGCAGATGCCACCACACCCATGTTCTACACGGTCATGGGCAGGATGCTCACCGACTACGTCAATCACGAAGGAGCGCACATGATGGGTTACAAGGACCTGGAATCCGGACCCCTCACCAAGCTTCACAAATCAAGGGTGTACTTCTCCGCCACCGTTCTGGAGAGGATCTTCGCCCACTATCCCAAATTCATACGCTCGAGGGAACTCCTCGAATACTTCCCTGCCAAGGAGCAGGAGAGGATCGCCGCCTACGGCAACGATTACTACGGAACCGTCAAGTCCCAGATATGTCTTTTATTCAGGGACAGGGACGGTATGATCTGGAAGACCGACAAGGTCTACAGGAAGTGGGCGGAGGGATTCCTGGAACTCTGTAAGGAGTTCGACGCGAACGATCTCACCAAGATCTCCGATGCGGAACTAGCCGACTGGTACTACCGCATTCAGAAGGGTTCCACCAAGCACTATCAGCTCATCCGTTACGGAATGGTATCCCATTCCATCATGACCAACCTCCTGGTCAAGAACTGGTGCGCCAAATGGCTGAAGGACGACGGTACGATCTACGCAGGACTGATGTCCGCACCCGAGGACAACAAGACGGTGGAGACCAACAAGGGCTTCTCAGACATGGGTAAGGCCCTCAGGGACGACCCCGCCACCCTGGAGAAGGCGGAGAGCATGCCTGCGAAAGAGTTCGTCCAGTGGCTGCAGACCTCCGACTCACCCTTCAAGGAAGCATACAACTCATTCATCAAGGAATTCGGCCACAGGTCCGGCACCAGGGAGCTCAACGCCCTCAGGTGGGCGGAAGATCCCGAGTACATCATGGGCGTGGCCATACAGATGGCCAAGGGAGACTCCGACCTCAGGGAGGAGTTCGACCACAGCGTCGAGCGCAGGAAGGCCACCGAAGAAGAGGTCCGCTCCAAGCTCGGCTTCTTCAAGAGGTTCCTGCTGTTCAAGGTCCTCGGCTATGCACGCACTTACCTAACATTCAGGGAGAACCAGAGGTTCTACCTCGACCACATGATGTACAGGAACAGGCTCATCTTCCTCGAAGAGGGCAGGAGGCTCTGCGAGAAGGGCCTCATCGACGAACCCGACGACATATTCTTCCTGGAGGACACCGAGGCAATCGGCATCCTGCAGGGTAAGGAGATGCCTGACATCAGGAACGTGATTGCACCCCGCAAGGCGGAGTTCATGAAGTACCGCGACAGACTGCCTCCGAAGTTCCTGCTCAACGGAGAGGACTTCGACGACGAACCCATCTCCCACGGGGCCACCCTGGTAGGTGCGGCATCCAGTCCCGGCAACTACACCGGACGCATCAGGGTCATCATGGACGTGAGGGATCTGGGACAGGTGGAGAAAGGAGAGATCCTGGTCACCAGCAACACCGACCCCGGATGGACCGTGGTCTTCTCCAAACTGGGAGGACTCATCACCGAGACGGGAGGAATCCTCTGCCATGGAGCGGTCATCTCACGCGAATACCGCATCCCCGCGGTAACCGCCGTCAAATCGGCAACTACCATCCTTAAGACCGGAGACATGGTTTCCATAAACGGAAGCAAAGGAGAGGTAACAATCCTGGAGGAACAAGAATGAACGACAACCCCGAATGGAACGAGAGCTATTACTTCAACCTGCACGACCACTCCAACGGAGTGACCGTGTTCATGAGGATCGGCAACAAACCCAACAAGAACGAGAAATCGATCTTCCTGTTCGTCATCGAGAAGAACAGGGTCTGCGGAATGAGGAACGCGATCCCCTGTGATGATGACAAGACCTCCTGCTGCGGCCTCAGATTCGCTCTGGAGGATAAGGTCTGGCACATCACCTATAACGGCCCCCTCTTCGACACCGCTTCGGAGAAACCGGTCCCCCTGATGTCCTCCATGGATCTCCGCTGGACACCCGTCAACCCCGAGATGGATTACCGCGACTGCGTCGACGCCCACGGCACCGCACTGTCCGCCAGCACCGCCTCCGAGCACTATGAGCAGTTCGGAGTGGTATCAGGCAAACTGACCGTCGGAGACGCCGACTACGACATCTCCGCCACCGGAGAACGCGACAAGAGCGTCGGAGTGCGCGACTGGGGAGCGTCCAAGATGTGGATGTGGCTGAACTCGGTCTACGGCACCGATGTGGGATTCAACGCGACCAAACTCTGCACCGCATTCGGCGATGTGGATGCGGGATTCTACGGAACGGCGGAATCCAACGACCCCGTCGTCAAGATCGATATTGATGTCCACTACGACGGAAACATGCCTACCGGTTACGACATGACCATGCACGGCAAGAGCGGGAAGGCATACGAGGTGAAAGCCAAGATCCTCGGCAAGGCCGTCCTCCCCATGCAGGGAAGCAAGGACATGCTCCTCATCGAGACCATCTCCGAGACCGTCATGGACGGCCGCACCGGATACGGAATCGCGGAGTTCCTCATCCCTGCTCAGAAGCAGTAAAGTCATTCCAACGCCGGGGCTCTCCCCGGCCCTATTTTTCTAGCAAAACTCAAAGACCCAGAAGTACCAGGACTACGGCTATGCAGACGGGGATTACGATGTTGTCCAAGTCTCCAGGCACGACCGCTTCCGCAACGGAAGCGATGATTCCGGCAAGAGCGGCATAACCCACTGCTGCCACAGCAGTCACATAGGGGACGCGGGACACAGGGATCATTCCTTGGGAAACGAGCCATCCGTAGTAGGCTATGATAATCAGGGATACGATGAAGGTGGCGAAGAACACTGCCAAGCTGCCTTCGGCGGATTTCCCGTTGATGATCTTGTGCTTACCGAACTTCCTGCCGATGACACTGCCGAAGCCGTCGCCGCGGGTCATGGCAACGATTGCTATAGTAGCGGCAAGCCAATGGTCGAAGAAGAATGCCACCATTACGATGATGGTCATCACGTAGAGGAACAGTCCGTAGCGGTGACCCATGTCGCTGGTGATAGCACCGAGCTTGGAATCCGATACAGGATTGCCGGGGAACATGGCCAGGAACAGGATGATCTCGAAAGGTATCGCGAAGAACACCAGCATGATCCAGTTAGCCGTGAAGGCCCACCATACATAGATAAAGGCTCCCACACCGATGTGAACGATCTTGCGGACATCCCAGTTCCATCCTTTCTTCTGAACGAACTGACTGAGACCCAATGCGGCCGCAATGATGAGGTAAACGAGAATCAATGCAATGATGTCCTGGGTCTCCATGTTACACGTCCTTAACGCTAATATCTCGGGACATGGTCCCCAGGTTCATATAACCTATCCTCGGGGAGCATCATAAAAAGGGGCCCCCTGGTCATCCGGGGGTAAGAGGTTTATGTGAATTTCACTTCTTTTCCATCTCACGGTCGACTTCGGTGACATCGCCGAGAGTCATACTGCTGTACTCATGGGATTTGTCCTTCTTCGTGAAGAAGAAGATGGTGCCGGAGATGAGGTAGATTATCGCCAGACCGAATCCGAGTACGAGGACTATGACCACGATTAGAGCCACGATGGTCTCGAGGAGATTTGTGTACCAAGCGTATATAAGCGCGGCCAGTAGCGCGATGAGCACCACAACGGCCGCGATTGCATAGCCGTCTTCCTTGGACATGTTCATCAGTTCTGCTGGTTGGGCAGGAAGGGAGCCAGGGCCAGAGCCAGGTCGGAAATGGTCATGGACTGGATGACAACTTTTCCGGGACCGGTCAGAGTGGTCACGAACAGTCCTTCGCCGCTGAAGAGTGCGTTCTTGATTCCGGTGGATGCGATATCGTATTTGACGCCTTCCTGCCAGGCAACTGCGTTGGCAGTGGAGACCTTGAGAACCTGTCCGGGCTGAAGGTCGATGACGTTGAAATCTCCGCAGGCGTGGATGAATGCCATTCCGGTTCCGGAAAGCTTCTGGAGGATGAGTCCCTCTCCGCCGAAGAAGATGGAACCGAGCTTCTTCTGGAAGGCCATGTCGAGATTAACAGTCTTCTCGCTGCAGAGGTATGCGGTCTTCTGACAGAGCCAAGCTCCTTTTCCTACATCGATATCGAGGATTTTTCCGGGTGCGTTTCCTGCAAGGCTGACGGTTCCGGGACCGTTGGCGGCGGTGTAGTTGACAAGCATGAAGGAGGATCCGGAAAGGGACCTCTTGAGTCCGGAAAGGAATCCGCCCTCCATCTTGGAAGCCATGGTTACATTGCCGGACATGGTGACCATTGCGCCGGCCTGAGACTGTAAAGTCTCTCCGGGCTCGATCTCGGCGTTCACGAACTGAAGGTTGCTACCGGTAATAGTGTATTTCATGCACCCTAAATCGGGATATTGCTTTAAAAAGCTTGATACGAAAAAGTACAGCTAAGAAGGACTCCCCCGAAGGGGAGTAAGAGGTTTCAGTGACTGTCCTTAGGGATTCACATTCCAAACTTGGCCTTGACATCGCTGTCAAGGAGGCCCATGAACATGAAGACTCCGATGATCATCATGCAGATTCCGATGGGGATGGTGATGATACCGAAGAGGGCGATGACACCACCGATGATGGTGAGGAGGAACAGGATGAGGAGGATGATCCAAACGATCTTGTCCACGACAGAGTCCTTTCCGTCGGTGATCTTCTTGTAGAGGAAGAATGCGATAACACCGATGATAATGTCGATTACTCCGTTTGCGAGGAGAGCGTTGTTGAAGAAGCCGCCGATGATCTCGAAGACTCCGCCAACGATGCGCACCATTGCGAAGACCTTGACGAACTCGCAGATGATGTCGAATTTGTCGTTGAGTGCTCCGCCGCTTACGCCGAGTTTGTCACTGATTACGTTAGATCCGGTCTGACCCCTGACCCTCTGTGCGAAGGCAAGGTAGAGGAATCCTCCGATGAAGGTTCCCACTGCTACGATGATGTTGGCGACCTGAATGTCGCTTCCATCGACAACCTCCCAGATCATGGTGACGATGGCCATCACGATGGAGACAATGGCAAGGATGAGCAGTGCGAGACCGGCATGGTCCTGGTTATCAAAGAATGCCATGCCCACTTGATGTAAAAATCTGCTATTAATACATTTTTCAGAATTTGTAAAAAAAATCAATATGCGTTGATACACAGAAGGTGTCCAACGAAAAAAAAACGAGAAAGAAAAGTGATTCTCCCCCGAAGGGGAGAAAGGAAGTTTTAGCTCAGATTCCGAACTGGTCGCGGACGTTGATGACGTAGACCAGGAGGAGGAGGTAGAGGATACCCTCGATGATGGATGCAATAGCTGCGATGATTGCAGATCCGAGGATTCCGATTCCGCCGATGACTCCACCGATGAATCCGAGGAGGAAGATGACGACGAGGACGATCCAGATGATCTTGTCGCCGAGGGACTCCTGTCCATCGTTGATCTTCTTGTTGGCCCAGGTAAGGATCAGGAAGATGAGGATACCGACGATGACCTCGACTGCTCCGTTTGCCCACTCAGTGGCAATGAAGTAACCGATTCCGCCGATGATACCAGAAACAAGGCTGGCGTATGCAACAGCTGCGATGAAGGAGCTGATGACCTGGAACTTGGAGTAGGATCCACCTTTGATGTCCTTTCCGAGCTTGAAGTAAACGATAGCTGCGATAAGAGCACCGACTCCGATGATTGCGTATCCGATCTTAGTGTTGGTTTCCCAATCTTTTGCGTAGTCCATCACGAAGGGACCGATGATGGAGAGGATTCCGGCGATAATCATGATGATTCCGCCGATCCAGAGCAGGAGACCTGCGTTTTTGGTGTCGTCAAAGAATGACATACTGGATAATCGTTACGCCAGTATATATAGGATTCTATAAGAAAGGACTATTCTTTATAAACGAATCTGTCTGCGGGACCAATCAATTCGGATATCCCAGCATAACTTTTTACAAGCCAACCTTATGTTGGATAAATGGTTTTGAAGTTTAAAAGTAATAATCACTTTTTCTTCTTCATCTTTTTCTCGAGCTTCTCGAGTTTCCTTTTGGCTTCGGAATCGCCTGCATCGGCCTTCTTCTGAAGCTCTGCGGCTTCGGCCTTGTCCTGCTGAGCCTTCTTGGTCAGCTGTTTCTTGCTCATAGGCATGATATTTTCCTCGACCGTGAGTGTTCTTATCCCTATATACGGGTTTTTGAAATTGTTAACCCAATTTCTGTCACCGAAGAAGAACCTAAATGGTAGTATTCCATAGTGTCAATGTTTCGGAGGGGACATATTGGAAAAAGAACGCGCGGCCAGATTCGATTCCGTATTCGTCCCTTCGTCCAATTTCCCAGAACAGTCGGCCAGGGTGGCTGAGGGTACCGCTTCCGATCCATATTACCTGCCTTCCCGGTACAGGAATCCCGATTTCTCGGTCCTCACCGAAGGCCAGATCGCATTCTACAGATTCTGGAAGGAGTCGTTCTTCGAGGCCAATCATATACGGGCGGATGTCGGCTATGTCAACCTGTTGGCGTCGGAATTTCTGTGCTCCGACCTGTCCCCGATCAAGCTCAAACAGCAACTGCTGGCACTGTATGATTTCTGCTCCGAAGACCCTCTCGGAAAGAAGGATGTATCCGCAGCTGTATTCGACCTCTGCGTCTCCGAAGACCTCACACTCCCGATCATCGACTACTGCGGGAATCCCGGTATGAACGAGGTCGCCGCCGCAGAAGCTTTCTCTTCCCCTCCGTCCTATGTGTCAGCAGCATTCATAAGAATATTCAGCCCCGATTTCGCTGCAGACCTCACCGGAGCATTCAATTCCGCCATACACGACCTCGACCAGCTGCTCATATCCGAAGAAGGCATAGGATTCGCAGAGGTCTACGGCAGCGGCATCCGCACATTCAGACGCCGCCTTTTCGCAGATAGACCCTTCATGAACGGCAGGACCGTCGTGATAGAGGTGCCCGCATTGGATATCGGGGGCCGTTTCGGCGATGCTGTGCGTGCTGTGTGCGATCTGGTCGCAGATAAGAAACCCAAAGATGGAGTGCTTCCCGCATACTTCGTTCCAAGCGGAGAGCCCGCTGAGCCGGAATTCAGAAGTTCGCATGTTTACAGGGTCAGAGAATCCCCCTACGGAAGGATGCGTATGTTCTTCGGCAGCGAACCCATCCCCAACGGATTCCGCAAGGAGATGGAGAAACACTGGGAGGAATACAGCAACAAACCCTGCAAATACATACCGTCCGGGACTTCGAGGGCACTCTATTCCGAGATGGATGCCTCGCAGTATGCCTACTTCCGCTACTGGAAGAACGAGGTCCGCGAGGGCAGGTACCCAGAAACCGATAACGGCTATGTGTGGTTATTCGCCAACGAACAGATCTCCGATTTCCGCAACAGGCAGGAGGTCTATCGCCGTCTGTGCGGAATGTGCCAGGCATACGAATCCACCGAACACGGACTGCTCCACAGACTGTGCTTCGAATATGCCGTTCTGTTCAATCTGCCGGTCAGATTCGCAACTACTACACATGACGAAAGCGCTGCTGCCGTTCTGATGGAAGCGGTGAGGGGCGGTTCCGCAGAGGTTCTCCCCTACTGTTTCATCACAGCTGCCGATGCTCCCGTCCCCTGGGCGAGGGCCTTCGACGACAGATGCTGCAGGATTGCGTGCGAAGCTCTCAAAGAGATTTCCCGCAGACTCAAGACTGCAGGTTTCTCATTGGAGGGTATCGGAGGTCTGAAGACCTCTCCTCGCAAGATCGGCATATTCGGCGGTACCGGGATCGGACACTCGTTGGGCCCCTTTGCATGGGCGGACCTCCCTGTTATCGAATCGGACGGACGTTTCGAAGAACTTCTCAGATTCCTGATCTCCGAGACCTCCGAACGCGTCCACAGGAAGAAGGGTAACGACAGGAACAAAGGAGGATTCATCCTCGAGGGAATCGACTGCGGAAAGATTGTGGAGGAATGCATCTCCCGCAGGAGGTCCTCCGGTACGGTGAGATCCTACGAAAGATTGGACCTTGATGCGATTGCCAAAGCAGAGAACGATCTTGAGGAAGTCACCCGCATAATGTCCACTGAGGAGGAAACCGAAAAGGAGACCCCTGCCGAGACCGCCCCGGGATCAGCGGAGGGATGGTTCGGATTCTTCTCCTCCCTCACCGAAGAAGAGGGCAACTATCTCCGCTCGGCATTGAAAGGAAGGCCCGGACACGACGGTTCCGTCGAGGACTCGATTAACGGCAAGGCACTCGATGCCATCGGCGATACTGTCATCGAGGGCGGGGAGATAGTGGAAGACTACCGTTCAGACCTGGAGGAGGGACTGTGAGCGACAGATTCTCGGAGCAGAGGTCGAAACTCACCGACGAACTGCCCCGCTATGCAGGACAGACCGCTCCCGAATGCAAAGCGGTAGGCATAACCCTCAGATACCCCGTGTACACGGATCTGACCGCGGACCAGCTCGAATATTACCTGTATTGGAGGAGCACCCTCGGCACCCCCGATTTCAAGAGAGCCGCCGAAGGTTACACCTGGTTGCTGGTCAGCGAACTCCTCAACACCGAACCGGGTAAGGTAGCAATACTCTGCTCCCAGACCGGAAGGGACGGCTCCCCACTGTATCAGAACCTGTTGGGTACCGCCGTCGAATGCGCCATGGCCTTCGGCACCGACCTTCCCTCCTTCGTTCTGTGGATGGCCTATGTAAAGGAATGCGATTTCCTCTCGAGGGCGTTCTGCCATCCAGTCTCCGACATCCCTCCCGATGCACTGACCGACTATGTCCCGGATGTCATGCTGAGGATAAAGGACAGGATCGCCTTCGCACGTTTCGCGGGAACGGTATTGCGGGAATACGATGAAATTCTGATCAAGAAGACCGGGCGCAACCTCAGGCAGACATACCTCAGACCCAAGAAGCAATCCCTGCTTCCGTTCGCCCAATACGCCCATCTCGGAAAGAAGACCCCTGTGGAGAAGATAGTGTGGTCGCCCTTCGATGATTCCGTGAAGGATCTTGCCAATCTCCTCTGCGACGTGTTCTCCGGCAGGCCTGTCCCCAGGACCACCGTGCTTCCTCTGAAGGAGCAGCTCCTGTCCGTTGCCGAACGCGTCAAGGAATCGAAAGAGTACACCGATGGTGTAGATCCGTTCTCCAAACCGGAAGGCATCAGATATCGCAGATTCGGAAGTGCCAGCACCTCATTGGGACCCTCGTGTCTCCGCGACCCGAATGCCGGCACGTCCAAGACCCGCTGCACCATGGGAGATATCCTTACTTTCTCCGCCATGCCCCATAAAGGTCCGGTCGGTTTCGTCACCTCGGACCTTGAGCATCCCTCTTACAACGACCTCTCCCGGGATCAGTTCGCTTACTATCTCTATTGGAGGGACATGTTCAGGGAGGGCAGATGCCTTGACACCGACACCGGGTACGTGAACCTGTATCTCACCGAGCTCATCAACACCGACAAGGGAGAAGCCACCTCCGGGATCATCCGCAGACTCCTCGATGCCTACGGCGATTGCGAAGGAAGTCTGATAGGCACCACGCTGATGGACCACGCCCTCTGCAACGGACAGCCGTTCACGGACTACCGTGTCTGCATGGATCGTTATGTAGTGAACGCGTGGGCGGAGACCTTCATAAAGGGTACCAACACCGTTCCCCTCGACGATACCCTGTTCAGCATGATGAGGTCCGGTTCCATAGGCGTGAGGTACATCGGGAGATCCGCCCTCACCGAACCCATCGGGCGCGCACTGCAAAGGATACTCACCCAATTATCCTCTACTCGGGATCCTGCCCAGACCTTCGGTGCCGAACGCGTCACCGTGAAGAGGGGACTCTACTTCGGATTCGATTACCTCAGGGGAAGCCCCGAATGCAAGATATCGTACAGCAATTTCATCGGCAACAGGAAGTTCACCCGTTTTGTGGACAAGGTCTTCCAGTATGCTGTTTCACTGCAGGGGCGCAGCGATGATACCAAGAGACCGCCCTTCACTTTCGCGGGCATCAACTGCGCCCAGATAATCGCGGAGGAGCTGTCCTCTTGGAAAGCTACCGCCGAGAAGACGGAGATCAGACTGGACTCCGAGGCCATCGAGGATGCGGAATCCGATCTCAGGGCTGTTACCGACCTGATGAAGGTGTCCTTGGACGGCGAAGATGCCGAGGAACCCGTGCAGACCGTATCTGCCGGGACTGACGACCCGTGGGAGGCATTCGCCGCCTCTCTGACGGATGAAGAGAAGGAATACGTCAGGAAGGTCCTGGAAGGGGAGACGTCCGCCCGTCCCGGGATCGAGGATGCGGTCAACGGCAAGGCCCTGACGCACGTGGGCGATACGGTTTTAGAGGATGGAAGACCTGTTGAGGATTATTTGGATGAGCTCAGAAGGATGATGTGATGGTTGCAAACGTACCCAAGAGGACATTGAACACGCTTATGAACGCGATTTCCTCCGGAGTTGTCCCCCGCAGAGGATTGGAGTACATCGCGGTCGGAAGGAAGAAGGAGACTCAGACCTTCGTCAACGATCTGGAGGAAACAGCCGAGGGAGGGGGTGCGTTCCGCTTCATCTCCGGCCGTTTCGGTAACGGTAAGAGTTTCATGACCCAGATGGTCAGGAACTATGCCATGGACAAGGGTTTCGTGGTGATGGATGCCGACCTCGCCATCAACCGCAGGATCACCGGTTCCAAGGGAGAGGGTGTGAACACCTACCGCGAACTGGTGAAGAACACCGCCTACCGCACCCGTCCCGAGGGAGGTGCCATCGAGCCCATCCTGCAGGAGTGGTCCGAAAAGCTCTGCGAGGAGCTCGGCGGAAGGGATGCCGCCGATTTGGAAGCAATCAGGCACATCGTGAGGAAGAAGACCTCGGGCATGTCGAGCATGCAGTACTACCGGGACTTCGCGGCCGTCCTCTCACAGTACGTGTACGGATACCTCACCGATCAGGAGGACGATCCCTCCATCAGATGGCTCAAAGGCGAGTACGACCTCAAGAGCAACGTGAGGAAGGACCTGGGAGTAAGCACACTCATCGATGACTCCGATTGGTATGAAGTCATCAAACTATGGACGGAGCTCTTCGTCACTCTCGGTTACAAGGGACTTGTCGTCTTCCTCGACGAGGCTGTCGTTCTCTACAAACTCCAGAACAAGGTCTCCCGCTCCAACAACTACGAGCGTCTCCTTACCATGTTCAACGACATCATGCAGGGGAAGTCCTCTCACTTATCAATATACGTCTGCGGAACCCCCGAGTTCATTCAGGACCCCAACAGGGGACTTTACAGTTACGAAGCTCTCAAATCCCGTCTGGTCTCCGGACGCTACGAGAACGGGTACGACAATTACCTCGGGCCCGTCATCAACCTCAGACCTCTTTCCAATGAGGAGATCTTCGTCCTGCTGAGGACAGTGAAAGGACTCCATGAGCAGAGATACGGATACACCTCGGAGATCGACGACAGGAAGCTGGAGATCTACCTCAAGACTGTGCTCTCCAGCAGTGTTTCATCTTCCATGCTCACTCCCAGGGAGATCACCAGGGACCTCATCAGCCTCCTGGATACCCTGCACCAGAATCCCCAGGCGACCTTCGAACAGTTAGTGCAGGGGAGGAAGGTGGCGAACGACCGCAATCCAGACGAGGATATCATCGAGGACCTCGACGTATGAGCGACCTTTTCGCCGACCTGCCCTGGTTCCTCAAGGAATACGTTCACAGCAACAGGTGGAGTTCCTTCAGGAGCATACAGACCGAGACCTATGAACTCATCAGGAACAGGGATTCCCATATCCTGATATCGGCGGGTACATCCTCGGGAAAGACGGAAGCTGCGCTATTCCCTGTCATTTCCTCTCTCTACACGGATCCTCCCGCAGGGATAGGTGCATTGTACATCGGTCCCCTCAAGGCCCTCATCGACGACCAGTTCGAAAGGGCCGACTATCTCCTGAGGGATTCCGGCATCAGGGTGACGGGATGGCACGGGGATGTGAGTCAGAGTGCCAAGAAGAAGCTGTTCGCCGATCCCTCGGGGATACTGCAGATCACTCCCGAGTCACTGCAGAACATCATCTCGAACCATCCGGATCAACTGGTCCCAATGTTCGCCTCGCTGAGGTTCGTAATCATAGATGAAGTACATGCATTCATGAGCTCCGACAGAGGGTTACAATTGCTGTGCTGCCTGGAGACCATCGAGCGCATAACCAAATGCAAACCGAGACGTCTGGGTCTTTCGGCTACGGTTTCTGATCCAGCGCCTTTCTGCGAGTGGCTCTCCGCATCCACTGGTGTACCTACGGAACCGGTGACCGACGGAAGCATCGGGGACCGCGAACTCGAAATCAGGTACAACCTGTTCCCCACCCCACAGGAGGAACAGGGCATCCCCCGCAAGAAGGCCGTCACCGCCTACTACAGGAGACTCTACTCCGACATCAAGGGAAGGAACTGCATCGTGTTCACCAATAGCAGGGATTCCGCCGAGAAGACCTCGCATTCACTCATGAAGATGGCCGAGCTCAACAACCGCCCCGGTACCGTGTTCATCCACCATGGGAGCGTGTCCCGCGAACTGAGGGCGGAGGCGGAGAAAGCGCTCAAATCCGACAGCGGGAAGAAATCGGTGGTCGCCACGGTCACCCTCGAACTCGGTATCGACGTGGGGAACCTGGACCGTATCATACAGGTCGGTGCTCCCTACACATGTTCGAGCATGGTGCAGAGGATGGGCCGTTCGGGACGCAGGGGAGGGTCGCAGAACATGGTCATCTACTGCAACGACGACCTCTCACGCTATTGGGCCGAGACAGACGGGATCTCCATGGATACGGTCAGATGCATCGCCATGGCCGAACTCGTGCTTAAGGACCATTGGGTAGAAACCCCGTCAGTCCCCAGCCACCCTTACGGATTGTTATTCCATCAGACCCTGCAGTATCTCAAACCCGGATTGGGTGCGAAATTCGCCGAACTGGCCGAGAACGTCCTCTCCATGTATCCGTTCAGGAACATCAGCAGAGATGATTACAAGACCCTCATCAGGAGCATGGTATCGAGTACCTTCCTGGAACGGATGGAAGACGGCACATACCTGATTGGTACCAAAGGAGAGAGAATGGCCTTCCACCGGGATTTCTGTTCCGTGTTCACGGTCGGTAAGGAATTCGAGATCAAATTCGAAGGCAAATCCATAGGTTCCATACAGCAGATCCCCTCTCCGGGAGAGCTCATTCAGCTTGCCGGCAGGGTGTGGGAGGTCACCGAAGTCGATATGAAAGACTACCACGCGGATGTCATAGAATCCGACGGAACCGTGAACACCCCCTGGACTTCCGGAATTCCGGGATTGGATACCCGCATCCTGAAGAAGATGAAGGAGGTCCTGGTGACGAACGACGACTATCCCTACATAGACCAATCCGCCAGGGATTGCCTCAGGCAGTGCCGTTCGGCAGGATATCTGCAGGGAGTGGGTTCCACCTTCGTGGACAGGTCCAACGGATACCGTATCTATCCCTGGCTGGGGAGCAGACAGTTCGACACTCTCAGGAGGATACTGCAGCAGGTAGATGGTATCAAGGGCATGCGCAGCAGGCAGCCCTATTACATCGACGTTGCCACGGATCTGTCGGAATCCGAGATAAGGTCGGAGGTCAGGAACATCCTGCGCAGCCGCAGCGGTATCTCCCTGGTGGTGGAATCTGACGACCTCCGCATAGGGAAGTACGACGAATACGTCCCGGAGTCGCTGCTGATAAAGCAGTTCGTGGCTGACGAGATAGATACGGATTTCGACCTGTGATCAGGCTTCTTCCTTCGTCTCAACAGGGGCAGCATCGCCCACCAGCAGGTCGATGTAGGCGTTGAGTTCATTGAGGACTTCTCTGACCCTCTTCTTCTGCTTCAGACGGCCGGAGGTTCCGGCGGACATGGTCAGCTGAAGAGCATTGCTGAGATGTTCCAGAAGGTCTACCCTGTCATTGGTCCTGCGCTCTTTGATGGCCTCGATCCGCTCGTGGGAGAGAGTAGCTACCTTCCTCTCCAGAAGGATGGCGAGGTTGGTGAACAGGGTGTTGATGATGTAGCAGAAGGTACCGCCCATCTTGGGCTTCACGGTGCCTTCGTACCTGTTGCCTTTGAAACCGTAACAGAGCTGGGAGGCCTGCTTTCCGAGCCTTTCCACCTCTCCGCATTTCTCGGCCGCTTCCTTTATGTCGGAGACGAAACGCAGGTAACCGAGGATGGAATATGCGCCTGCGATGAAGGTGTAAGTCACGGTCTCCGGTCCGGGCTGGCTGTCCAGGTTCTCCTTGACATGATAGAATACTTCGGTACTGAGAAGAGGTCTCCACTTGTCGCCGTGTTTGACGACTGCCTCCGCATCAACCTCGGCGATCATGTGGGAGGGGATGAGCTGTCCCTGGACCGCTCCTTCCTGCATCTTTGCGATAACGGTGTCGAAGATGTCCTTGCGGAGCTTATCGAGCAGCTTGGTGGTGTCCTCGTCGTAACGGTCGATTGCTCCGAGCCAATAGGTGACCGCATGGGGGAGGTCGCTGTCCCTGGCGCTCTCGAATCCCTTTTCGGCCCACAGATGCCAGTTGGCGTCATCCGCTACGGCGGGCTGCCAGGGGGTCTCAGGCTCTGCTTCCTTGTTCTTCTTTCCGAATAATCCCATCCTCTCACCTCAGTACTTTCCGCGTCCGCGCTTGGGGGTGTCGCGGTTAGAAGGGTATCTCTTCTTGGGGGTATCACGATTTGATGGATATCTCTTTGGGGTGTCGCGGTTCGATTCGTAGCGCTTGGGACGGTCGGAATGCTCCCTGGGGCGATCTCCGAAGTCCCTCCTGGGCCTGTCCTCTCCGTCGAACCTGGGCTTCCTGTCGCCGTAGTCTCTCCTCGGACGGTCCCCGAAGTCCCTTCTCGGACGGTCACCGTAATCGCGTCTGGGTCTGTCCCCGTAATCCCTGCGGGGACGATCATCGTATTCACGCCTGGGGCGCTCGGAGTATTCCCTGCGGGGCCTGTCCTCTCCGTCGAACCTGGGCCTCCTGTCATCGTAATCGCGCCTGGGGCGGTCTCCGAAGTCGCGCCTCGGCCTGTCGCCGTAGTCTCTCCTCGGATGGTCTCCGAAGTCCCTTCTCGGACGGTCGCCGTAATCGCGTCTGGGTCTGTCTCCGTAATCCCTGCGGGGACGGTATCCGTCGCCGTGGCGGTCGGAAGGACGGTCATGGAATTCCCTGCGGAGATATCCGCGGTCCCCGAAGTCCCTCCTGGGCCTGTCGCCGTAGTCCCTGCGGACCCTGTCGCGGTATCCGCCCTCGCGGCGTCCGTATCCGCGGGATTCCCTGGGGCGCCTCTCCTCCACGGTATCATCGAACTCCTCGATCTCGGCGTCGTCCTCGGCGTCAGCCTCTTCGGACTCCTCCTGACGCTTCTTCTCGTAGTTCTTGTAGCGGTTCTCCCTGCGCCTGTCGAAGGTGTCCTCCTCTTCGTGGTATCTCTTCTTCTCGGGTGCGGGGGATATGGTCACGGGTTTGCCGTTGTACTCGCAGCCGGACATGTTCTCGAGAACGTAATCGGAGTGGTCGAGGGATACCTCCACGAAAGAGACGTCGTCCTTGAGACCGACCTTGCCGATGGCGTCCTCGGGAAGGTTGGCACGCTGCCTTATGAAGTCGGCGATATCGCTGCGCTTGACCCCGTCCGCCTTGCCGAGGCTGATCTCGAGGGTGGCGAATCCCTCCCTCTCCGTGCTTCCGGACTTGGCCTGGCTGTTGTTCCTGTGTTTCTCGACCTTCATCTTCCTTTCCTTCTTCGGACGTTCCCTGAATACCATCTCGTGTACGGCGTCGATGGGCTCGAGGCCGTCTGGTGTGATCTTCTCCATCTCGGTGTCGGCTTCCTCCTCGCACATGCGCACGAGCTTCCTGTCGCGGGGGTTTACCAGCGAAACCGAGATTCCTTCCTTCCCCGCCCTTCCGGTCCTGCCTATCCTGTGCAGGTAGGTCTCCGGATCGATGGGTAGGTCATAATTAATGACGAGGTCCACGTCCCTGACGTCGAGACCCCTGGCGGCCACGTCGGTGGCCAGTAATGTGAGTATGTGGTTGTCCCTGAAGTCGCCGATGACCCTCTCCCTCAGCTTCTGGGGCATGTCTCCGTGTAAGGTTCCCACCTTCACTCCCTCGGCCTTCAGTTCCTGATATATTTCGTCGACCATGGATTTGGTGGCGAAGAAGACGATGGTCTTGGGGGTTCCCTTCTCCAGGAGCTCGTAGAGCAATTCCTTCTTCTCGTTCTTCTTGCAGGGGATGATGTACTGCTTGGTGAGCCCGGTGGTGGGCGTGTCTCCGGAGATGTCGACCATGGCGGGGTCGGTGAGCATATCCTCGGCCAGTTCCTGAACGTCCCTGTCCACGGTGGCTGAGAACAACAGGGTGTGCCTGGTCTCGGGGATGTGCTCCATGATGAAGTCCAAATCCTCCTCGAATCCCATATCGAGCATACGGTCGGCCTCGTCGAGCACCACTTCGCTGACCTGGGAGAGATCCAAAGCCTCCCTCTCGATCATGTCCTTCAGCCTGCCGGGGGTTCCGACGATGATGTCCGCTCCCCTCCTGAGGGCGTTGATCTGCCTGTCGATGGGTGCTCCCCCGTAGACGGCGGTGCTGATATGTCCCGATTTGCGGGAGATCTTCCTGAGCTCGGTGTCCACCTGCATGGCGAGCTCCCTGGTGGGAGTGATAACGATTGCGGAAGGTATCTGCCTCCCGTGGCCGATCCTGCTGAGCACGATCATGGCGTAAGCGCCGGTCTTGCCGGTCCCGGTCTGGGCCTTGGCGATCAGGTCGTTGCCTGCCATCCCTACGGGTACCGCTTCGCACTGGATGGGAGTGGGCTCCGACCACCCCATGTCCATCATGGAGTCGATGAGCGCACTATTTATTCCGAGTTCTTCAAAAGAGGTCATTGGTTTTCAATCCTGCACGAACGGTACCGCGCGACAGAGGTACGTATATATGCCCCTATAAAAAGGGTTGGAGCGTGCCGGCAGGATATCGGACTGCCAGCAACCCCTTCACGGAGACTCGTTTTCCAGGAGATAGAGAACCGCGGCGGAAGAACGCTCGGCAGCCTTCTTCTTGAATTCCTCGTAATCCATGGATGAGGAACCGTCCGCTTTGTCGGAAATCGCCCTGATGATGACGAACGGCACATCGTTCAGATAGCAGACCTGTGCGATGGCGGCGCCTTCCATCTCGCAGCACATTCCTCCGAAGGCCGAGGTAATCGCATCCTTCTGAGCGGATGTGTATACGAACTGGTCCCCGGAGCAGACCCTTCCTTCGTAGATCTTGACACCGGTGGTGCTCTTGGTGATGGCATCGACGGCCTTCTGCCTCAGAGCCTTGTCGGCTTCGAAGGCGTATTTCCCGGTGTAGGGGATCTCTCCCTTCTGGAAACCGATGTGACTTACATCGAAGTCGTGCTGAACCGCATCGACGGATACCACGAAGTCCCCGATGTCCAAAGTATTATCCAAGGAACCTCCCACACCCGTATTGATGACAGCTCTCGCGTTGAATTTCGTTATGAGAAGCTGAGCGCATGTGCCAGCATTCACTTTGCCCATACCGCTCTGAACCACGACGACGTCGCATCCGCCGAGTTTTCCGACGAAGAACTCCATGCTCTCCACGATTTCCTTGCGGTCGATATCCATAGCGGCCTTCAGAGAAGATACCTCTTCGTCCATGGCACCGATAATCCCGATGCGCTCCGGCTCGCTGGATTTCCCCATATCCTCTGCCAGGCGGACACATCCTGCGGTCGCCAGAATGGCGATGAGCACGATGGCTATGACCTCGTAGTTTTTCATAATAGGGAGTATGCCACCTCCCTTAAAAAGAGTGGTTTTGACGTCAGTGCTTGTTCACGACGGCGAACCGCACCAAATCGGAGTCCGTCGTTGATGATCGTGTGAGAGCTTCGTTTCTGGCATATGTGGCAGACTCCGGGTGATAGAGGTTCATCCTGCCCGTCGCAGACTGCTTTTCCTTTTCCTTCTAGACATAGTTGATGTCATCGCCCGACTCCTGCCTGTGGAGGCCGATGGATGACCCTGCGGGAATCCTGGCGATGATGATTCTAGAATGATCGTCGTTGTACATCCTGGCACATATCGAACCCTCTCGGGTTCAAATCCCAAACAGGTCTAAGGCACTGATGGAGTATGCCACTGATCTCCCCCTTTAAACGTGCGTATGCGCACGTCCCCTGGAAAGGGTCAGACCTCGTCGAAGTCGACGGAATTGTTGCCGCACCTCTTCGCCAGGCCCTTGGAAATCATGCCCTCCTCCAGCCAGCAGGCGTTGAACACGGCCGGCATGGCAAGGCATTCATAGCACACGTTGCCGCGGACCTCGGGGGTCATGATCTTCCCGTTGTAGATGTCGAGAATGTCGTCGGAGGACACACCGTCCTTCAGGGCGTCGCCGAGCTGCTGGAGCTTGTCACAGTTGGAGACGATGACGATGTCGTCTCCGCCCTCGCGGTGGGTTGCGGTAATCCTGCAGGTCTTGTCGCATACGCGCATGTTGACGTTGACAGTGGTGCTCATGCTGAGCATAACACACCGCGTGCATATAACTGGAGAGTTTCCAAAGGGAAACCTTAGCAGTGGAAAAAGGAGATCAGTTGTTGCCGACGGTCTCTTCCGCGGACTGGATGCACTTGGTCAGCACGGTGTACGCGTTGATCATGTCGGGTTCGTTGACAATGAAGATCGTATCTGTGTGACAGCTGACGGTCTCCTCGATATTGATTCCGGCATCGGAGAGGTTGGTGATCAGATAGGCGATGACCCCTGCGGTGTCGACGATCTTCTCGGGGGATTTAACGACGATCTCCACCAGGTTCTCCCTGATTTTGATGAGGTTGAACCTCCCGACGGTGTCGATGATCCTGTCCTTCAGCATCCTGTCCGCGATGATGGTGACTGCAGAAGCAGACTGAACGCACTGCATGATGGAGTTCTCGTTCCACATGTCCTTGAACAGGTTGTCCATCTTGTGGAGAACGGTCCAGTCGTTCTTGGCGGTGACGATGCAGGTCTTGGTCCTCATCTCGAGCCTGCTGTCCTTGAGAATGGAAAGGATGCTGAGCTCGTGGTCGGTGGTGACGCTGAGCTTGGAGGCGTAACGCCTGCAGGCGATCATGACCGCCTCCTCGTTCTCGACCTCCAGGTCCTTCATGATCATACGTGCCAGAGATGAATAGTTGATGAGACCTTTCGCTACACAGTCCTTGATGCTGGGGTGTGCGTCGATATACATCCTGGTCCTCTCTGCGAGGCTCTCTCTGGACACTGGTTCGGACATAGTATGGTAAACGGACAGTGGATATAAATGTCTATTGTCAGACATTATGTTAATAATCCCAATTTCCAGGCCGGCAATTATCAAAAAGACGTGAAAAACGTCCATCGTCCTAAAATATAACGAGCATCTACGCCCAACTATATACCGGTCAGACCGGGCGGAATGATATAATGGACAACATCAACGAGACCATCAGAAAATACGCGCTGCAGAACGCCGTATTCTTCAAAGGCAAGGCGAACCCCAAGGCTGTCGTGGGCAAGGTTCTGGGCGGATGCCCCGAGCTCCGTCCCAGGAGCGCGGAGATCACTCCCCTCATCAACTCCATCGTCGAAGAGGTCAACGCCATGAGTCCCGAGGCCCAGACCAAGGCCCTGCAGGAACTCGACGCATCCCTCCTCGTGAAGGAGAAGAAGGAGCGCAAGTACGAGCTCCCCGAACTCAAGAACGTCGACGGCAAGGTTGTCATGCGTATCGCACCCGGACCCTCCGGACCTCTCCACATCGGACACACCCGTGTCTCCATCCTCAATGATGAATATGTCAAACGCTACGGCGGGGACCTGGTCCTCAGGTTCGAGGATACCAACCCCGAGAAGATCGACCCAGAGGCGTACGACATGATCCCTGAGGACCTCGAGTGGATGGGCGTCAAATGCAACAAGCAGTACATCCAGTCCGACCGCTTCCCCCTCTACTACGACTACACCAGGAAGCTCCTGGAACAGGGACACGCATATGTGTGCACCTGCGACGGCGACCACTGGAGGGAGCTCAAGGAGAAGGGAATGGCATGTCCCTGCCACGACCTCCCCGTAGAGACCCAGCTCGAGAGGTACGACAAGTTCCTGAACGGCGACTACGACGACGGAAAGGCTGTCGTCGTTGTCAAGACCGACCTCCAGCACCCCAACCCCGCGGTCAGGGATTTCGTTGCCCTGCGTCTTGTCAGGACCCCTCACCCCAGGACCGGCACCAAGTACATCGCCTACCCCATGATGAACCTCTCCGTGGCCATCGACGACCACGAGATGGGTATGACCCACGTCATCAGGGGAAAGGACCACCTCAACAACACCAACAGGCAGGAGTACATCTTCGACTACTTCGGATGGAAGAAACCCGAGTACTACCACTACGGTCTCGTGCACATCCCCGATACTGTCCTCAAGACGTCCATCATCAAGGGTGCCATCAAGGACGGGGAATACTCCGGATGGGACGATGTCCGCACCGGAACCGTCCGTGCCCTGAAGAGGCGCGGCATCAAACCCGAGGCGGTCAGGCGCTACTGGGTCGAGGCCGGAATGAAGAGCGTCGACATCGAGTTCTCCTGGGACGGACTCTACAGCATGAACCGCGATGTCATCGACCCCGTTTCCAACAGGTACTTCTTCGTGGACAACCCCGTGAAGTTCGACATCGAGGGAGTGGACGAGATCAAGGGATCCGCACCCCTCCACCCCGACCATGCGGACAGGGGAAGCAGGGACTACGACTTCAAGGCGCCCATCTCGGTCTGCCTCTCCAAGGAGGATTCCGAACTGTTCGCCGAGGCCGGCAAGATCCGTCTGAAGGACTTCTGCAACCTTAACTACGGAACACCCGCCAAGTACGCAGGCAACGACGTCTCCATCCTCAAGAAGGGTGCCAAGGCCGTCCAGTGGGTCGGTCCCGACGCCATGAAGGCCACCCTCCTCATGCCCGACGGTTCCGTCAGGGAGGGACTCATCGAGCGTGCCTTCGCCAAGGAGCAGGGAGAGAGCGTGCAGCTCGAGAGGACCGGTTTCGCCCGTGTCTCCGAGAAGACCGCGGACTCCGTCTCATTCGTGTTCTCTCACAGGTGAAATTCACATACCCAGAAACCTTTTTCCAAACCATTTTTCCAGTTCTTCCGTAATCCTGAAAAGCCATAATTACCTGTGACTGTATCCTCCCTTCATGAAGGTCTTCGTCTACAACTTCCGCCGGTTCGACGAGGAGGAGTTCTTCGTGAAGTACACGAAGGAGATGGGCATGGAACTCGCATGGACCGAGGATGCCCCCACGCTCGAGAACTGCGATCTCGCGAAAGGATGCGAATTCGTATCGATCATCACCACCCCCATTACGGCCCCCATGCTGGACAGGTTCAGGGATCTCGGAGTGAAGATGATCTCCACCCGCACCATCGGTTACGACCACATCGACCTGGAGCACGCGAAGAAAATCGGTATGGCTGTCAGTCACATAACATATGACCCAGAAGGTGTGGCGGAGTACACCGTGATGGGGATCCTGATGGCGGTCAGGAAGATGCGCGAGATCATGGAACATGCGGTTTCCGGCGATTTCAGACTCAACGGTCTGATGGCCGGGGAACTCAGGGAAATGACCGTCGGCATAATCGGTGCAGGGAAGATCGGCAGATCGGTGCTCAGGGACCTGTCCGGTTTCGGATGCAGGTTATGCTACTGCAACCGCAGCCCCTCTGAGGAAGCTGACAGATATGCGGAGAGGGTGGAACTCGATGAACTCCTGTCCAGATCCGATATCGTATCCCTGCATCTGGAGCTGAACGGCGATACCAGGCACATCCTGGACGATGCTGCCTTCTCCAAGATGAAGAAAGGTGCCATACTTGTGAACACCGCCAGAGGACCCCTGGTCGACACCACGGCTCTGGTCAGGGCACTGGATTCCGGGAAGGTTGGGTATGCTTTCCTGGATGTTTTCGAGGATGAGTTCGGCCTCTGCTACAACGATTGCAGGGAGATGGACCTTGAAGAACGCTGGTTCGGTATCCTCCGGAAACGTCCCGATGTTCTGATAACACACCACATGGCATTCTATTATATCAGCGCCGTAAGGGATATGGTCTACAACTGCCTTTACGGGATGAAGATGTTCGGAGAAGGGAAGGAAGTACCTCTCCGCCTGGTCTGAGTAACATGTCAAGAGCATTCACGTCCGAGGAGTACGAGCAGAAGGAGGTGCCGATAGTCATACCTCCCAAAATCGAAGAGGCTCCCGACCACGACATCGTGATGAAATATTCGAACGGCAGAAGCCTCGAGGACCCGAAACTCCCGTACGAGATCGGGATGGGCTTCCTGAAGGGTGAAGGGGAGTTCTTTCAGAGCGATGAGCTGGGCATCAAATGGCTGGAACGTTCCGTTAAGATGGGATATACTCCTGCCATGGTGTCATTGGCTGAACTCTTCCTGAAGGATACGAAGACGTACGGATTCCGCAGGCCGGCCAAACTCCTCAAACAGGCGTCGGATCTGGGATCCGCGGATGCAAAATCATATATCGACATGTCATCGGTGGATGATCCTTCGACCAAGAAAGCGTACACAGTATACCGTCTCAACGGAGAACTCGGCGACATTTCCGCATGTATGGCACTTGCGGAGGGATTCGAGAAAGGCTACTACGGGAAGGATAAGGCGAGGGCTGCAGCCACCTGGTATATCCGTGCGTTCAAACTTGGTGACGAGGGAGCATCCAAGAAGGCTCTTGCATTACACTACAAGAAAAAGGCCGTCCTCACCGAGGATGAACTTGCGCTCCTCCGGAAGCAATGAATCTTTTGGTGATGGACCCTCTGGGTCATTCGTGCAACTATGATTTACGAACTCAGGCCGTACGGTCCTCCAATTCCATGATGCAAGCCAGAACTTCGTCGCGGAACTCAGGGAGAATATGAAGCATGGATATTACCTCCTCCGCAGATTTTCCTGTCTCAGACCTAATCTTAACGAATAATTGCGAATAAAACTCGACAGCATTTGATAGGAGTCTTTCGTGTTCTTCTGCACGTACTTCCGCAAGTCCTTCTGCACGTCCTTCTGCACGTCCTTCCTCGCGGATCATCTCCATCTCTTCAGCTAACGCACCCAAACAATCTGCCTCCTCAAAACAGTTCTGGATAAGCCTTGTGAATGGAGTCTAATACACTATCGTAGTATTCGGGGAAAATATGAAGCTCGGATATTGCGTCCTCAGCAGATTTTCCTGTCTCAGACATTATTTTAGCAAAGGATTGCAAATAATACTCGACTGCATTAGAAACAGTTCTTTCGTGTTCCTCTGCACGCCCTTCAGCACGCCCCTCCTCACGGATCATCTTCATCTCTTCAGCTAAAGCGCCCAAACGATCTGCCTCCTCAATTATCGTACCACTTACATCGATATCATAGTTGCGCAATAGTTCATTCGCCTTGTCCTCGCCGTGAAGCTCGTCGGTAAAAAGTGTGTTAAGGATACAAAGAATGGGTTCGGTGACTGAATCCAGATACTCGCCGACATGAATCTCGTAGATATCTGCCTTATTGACAGGACTCGGCTTTGTGGCCCCCGGTTCATCCGAATATTCCCGCACACGATAACCATGGACAATGCGATTCTTGTCTTTGTCACCGGGAGCCAACATCACCCAGATCACTATAGTCTTCCGCAGGTTAGCATAGAGCTCCTTCTTAGTGTTGTAGAGCATCCCCTGGTCTGAAACAAGCCTACTAGAGTAGTACTGCTCCCTGTTGTAGAGGTCATTGTCCGCCATCGACCTGCCCTGGGCCTCGATGGCCACGATGAGACTCATCTCCCCCCTTAACGGGAGATTTCACATCGAATAGCGAGTCCAGGAAGATAGGTCCGTTGTACACCGACGGACTCTCCACATTCCTCCCGATTACCGTCCTCCCGTCCGACTCCAATGGAAGACATCCGATGATTTCCGCTTTGTCGAGATTCTTAAACTCCGGGACCAACCCCTTGAGCAGAGCTGCGAGTATATCGCAATCCTTGATGATGCTCTTGAAGGCCTGGTCAGTCTTGACGCTCACATCCGTTTCTTGATTTCCGGTATCGGGTTTCTGATCCATACGGAGTGTTCTCCCCGGAACAAGATAAACGGGACAGATTACAGTTAGTCAGTTAATACAGATTGATACAGAGGGATGGGTTCTGTACACACTCAGACCCGGTATTTCTCGCGACCGTAAAGGTTTATCAGGATCATCGATGCCTTCTGCGCCAGTTCCAATGCGCCCCTGTCCTTACCGACATTGGCCGGATCAGAGCGCTTGAACATCCTGTCATAGGCCTTGCGTATGATGTCTGCCTCGTCCTCCGGGTACTTGCACCTGAAGCTGATGGGCTGGCGGTTCATTATCGAAGGCATGATGTGCGCTTCCAGGGTAACATCCCAGGGGGCGTTTATCAGGTACTTGGAGAAGACCTGCCTGATGTCGTAACTGGTGACGTACTTGTCGTTGATGACCTTCTTGAATCCCCTGACAGCCTCGTCGATGGGCATGCCCGCATAGAGGGAGGATACGTTGAGTCCCTGTTCCTCCGCATAATCGAGCTTCGCCTTGCCGACGTATTTGGGTTCCAAACCGAGGGTGGCGTCGTATACGGAATCAAAATCGCCTGCCTCAAGATCCACTGCACAGACGGCGATGGAGAGGATCTCGTCATAGGGGTATCCCTGTGCACCGTCGGAGATGGCCTCCACCACGTAGATCTTGTCGGTCATGCTTTCCCAATCGACCTGCGCTATAAAAAGTCAGAGGTTCAACGGTATCTTATGGAATTTCAGGGTCTCGGTATCGCCCGCGGCCATGGCCAGGAGCTCCGCCAGGTGGATAACTGGCTTGCCCCCTTCATAATTATCGTAGAACCATTGGCAATTGGGACAACCCATGACGATGACGTCCGCATCCGCACATTCTGCCTGCCTCTCCGCCATGAGCTTATCGCTGATACCCTTGACGTTCTTTCCGCAGCACCCGTAGGCATTGCCCACGTATTCCGCACCGGTGGCCTTCACGATCTCGATGAAATCGGACATGTGCTTCTCGGCGGAGCATCCGGGTTCGATGGCCACCTTCAGCTTCACTCCCGGTAATTTCCTGATCCTGTCGAGATACTTCACCAGATATGTGCAGATGTGGGGAGCATACACACCTGACCTGCCCAGTTCGTCGGTGCATCCCGCACAGAGAGTAACCATATCTCTGCCGTGGGCCTTGGCGCGCATCTTGTACTTGTACTCGTTGCGTTCGGGCTCCTCCATCACACGGAAGGGCACGGGATACATGCAGCAGGTGTTCTCGGGAAGTTCCGCGAGTCCGACACCCAATGCGCCGAAGGCCTTAACGGCTGCGTATTTCAGATACGGCAGACGGCCCTGCACGATGCATCCCGGGAGCATGTATACATCGTTTCCCTCTCTGTATTCGGGGACCTTCTCCTTCCACTCCTCGGAAGCGGGAGGTATGGAATACCCGGTGGACTCGAAACTCTCGGGGACCTTGGAATTCAGGTACTCGGCCCTCAGATAGAGCAGTGCGAGCTTCGGATCGGTGTGCTTGCAGACCTCGCTGCACTTCCCGCACCCGATGCACATGGTGGCGTTGGCGTTGTCCCTCTCGAGCATGGACAGCCAGGGGCTGCATCCGCCGTATTTGTACGAGGGGCAGACCTTTTCGCATCTCCTGCAGCCGAGGCAGGAGGCCATGATGTCCTCCACGAAAGAGGGTAACGCGCACATGCGACCCGGATTGTATATCCGATTAAAGCCTTTTATGGCTGAAATCGATTTATGTCCAATGCGCGGACTCCTGATGATGAAGTACTATCTCGACGAGATCCTCGACGGGAAGAAGGATACCGATGCCCGCCTGTACCCGACAGGCACCAGGGGTACCATCGCCCTGGTGGATTCCGCCACCTTCAAGGTGTACGGCCTCGCCGAACTCACGGGATGCGATGCCATACCGTACGAGGAGTTCGTGAGGTGGCATCAGGTGGGGCCTTTCTCGCAGACCGCCATCGCCCCGTATCATGCCGGGAAGACCTGCTACTCATACCGTCTGCAGAATGCCCGCAGGATTGCGGTCCCCGTCAGAATCGCCAAAGACCCAGATGCAAAAATGTGGGTTGAAATCCCCGATTCAATCGTGAAGAGTTTCTCCTATCAGAGGACGCTCTTCTGAACATAACATGATGGCCGTTTTATATCTCAAGATTATACCCTGATGCATGAACGGAGGAGAGGGTTCCGCAGAGGAATTGATGTGGCTCCTGGAGGAGCGCAGGCGCCGTGCCGGCGACATCGAGGAACAGCTGTCCTCCGAGAAGAATCCCGAGGTCGCCAGAGGCCTGAAGGGCATGCTTGCCATGCTGAAGGACGAGATCGCGGAATATGAGCACAGGCTCGACGAGATGGATGATGGCGGTACCGATTACGATGCGGAGATTGCCGACATCGATTCCAAACTGAGGGACATCGCCTCGCAGATGGAGCTGGAGACCGACCCGGTGATCCGTAACAATCTCGATGTTTCCAAACGCTTCCTCCAGATGGAACGCAACCATCTTCTGATCGAGAAGACCCAGGGTGCACCGAAGAAGGATCCGATGGAGGAGCGCCTCGAAGAACTTACCAAAAGGATCGAGGCCAACACGAAGTACATCGCGGACCTGGAGAGACGTCTTGAGAAGGCCGAGAAGGATGCTTCCTACTACAAACGTCTGGCCGAAAACCCTGACAGAGATGTCTCGTGCGATACTACCAGGGTCACCGTGACCGCCGAAGCTCTATCGGAACTGCGCAACGATGCTAAAATGAAGGCCATCGAAAACGGCAACCTCAAGATGGAGAACCGGGAGCTCAAGAACCAGATAGATATGCTCCGCAGGAACGTGAGGGAACTCACTGAGCACTGCAGGGAAACGGATTCGCAGATAATCAAGCAGCAGGCCACCCTGGCCCTGCTGCGCAAACAGCTTGAAGACAGGGAAGAGAAGAAAGGAGGTCAGTGAGTGTCCAAGAAGAAATTCAGCAGAGAGATCGAGAAGGCATCCGAGAAGAAGCTGCTGCGCATGTACGCCGAGAGACTGGAGCGCGACCCGCCCTACAGGACTGAGCGTGAACTCAGGAAGCTCTCCGACATCATCCCCGACCCTGTGCAGGAAGAACTCATCTACCATCATTACGCGGCCGAGGCCGACAAGCTCGAACGCCAGAGGTTCAAACTGCTCACCGGCTACGGACAGTGCAGGGGCAGCCTCATCGTCCACGACAGATCGGTCATCGTGAGCTGCTGCCACGACATGTCCGCCCTCGTCGCATACCAGGGTGCCTACTACCAGGACCGTTTCATATGCGTCCCCGGCAGGGACCAGAAGAGCGCCTGCAGGTCCGGGAGCAGCGTCTACCTGCTGGATAACGGCGACGACGTGAAGCTCGACCACTGTCCTTTCTGCGGTTCCTCCATCCACGAGAAGATCGATTTCTACGAAGAACCCGATGAGGAAGGCCAGGAGGAATGACGCTGAAGAGAGCCAAGTCGATCGACGAGCTCTACGAGGAGGTCAGGGACTTCGATTACGTCCTGACCTGCGATGCGGCCCTCGCCACCGCCCTCAACGCCAAGATAGACGACTACCGTCTCGGCGGATTCGCCTACACTCCCAAACAGATCGCCGGTATGCTGGAGACCCAGGTCCTCGGAGAGAAGGCATACTCCGACCTGGAGACCATCGAGGCCATCGAGAAGGAGACGGGATTCGATTTCGCCTACATCCACGGCGAACTCGAGAACATCCGCGACATCATGAAGTACACCGAGAACGTCGAGGGATACCTCCCCACCAGAAAATCCAAGACCGTCCTGGAAGCTTACTACAGGCTGCCGACCCTCCACAGGCTGATGCAGATCTACGAACCCGACCTGTACCGCACGGAGTTCAGCGGGAAGAGATGCGCGGTCATCGGGGTCGAATTCTTCAACCAGCTCGATAAGAAATTCATCCCTCTGGAACATACGGAGATCGATCTCTTCGGGAAGGAGGAGTTCTCATTGGATACGGTCTACGCCATCGGCAACGACAGGCAGATTGCGGGAAGCGTGGTAGACCTCATCAGTCCCGAAACCGCAGACGATACTGCTATCATCCTCGATGCCTCCGGACCCATAGCTGATGCGGTCCGCTCAGCGCTTTACCGTAAGAAGATTCCTTTCAAGAACGGACTCGACGTGAAGGACCTCTCGCAGATCAGGGACTTCGTCGAATTCCTCTCGCTGGCGCTGGATTACGAAACCCTGAGGGTGGCCGATGTCCGCGAGCTGTTCTCGGCATACCAGAAGGGCAACAGGGTGAAGGACAAAGAATACAGCTTCCTGACCCCCAAAATGGACCGTTACCTCCTTTCGCGCGTTCCTTTCGACAAAGAAACCGATCCCACCACCCGCCGCCTCATGGAGACCATGCGGGACATCAGACAGATGACCTTCGGGGAAGCCATGGAGAGGCTCTTCGAGGGCTGGCCCCAGAGAAAGACCTCGGTCGCCATCTTGGTGGATGCCATGCACCTGACCGAGGAGAGAATCACCTCGGTGCTTGTCAACCGGATTTCCTATGCCGTGAACAACATAAGCGATCTCAAACACAACGAACAGGTCCCGGAATACGAGAAACGCGGGGTGCTTCTGGCAGACTGCAGGAATGCCTACTATGTGGACAGACCGTTCGTCATTTTCATAGGCCTCGACTCCTCGTGGGACGTGACCGCCGCAGGTAAGGACTATGTCGACAAAGAGGCATTGGAAGAACAGAATGCCGACCGTATCAGCATCCTCCTGCAGCAGGGAGAACAGAGGATCTATGCGGTCAAACCTGTCACCGACGGTAAGGAAACCATGCCGGGAAGTGCTTTCCAAACCATATACCCAGGAAAGAGAATCGAGAACTTCGCCGACATCTGCGGAGAGTATCGTAAAGGGACGTGGTTCACCTCGAAGGAAAGGGAAAAAGTTGCTACGGGAGAATCCGGAGTCGCAGCCGATCCCGAACCTGAGGATTTCTCCAAGAGTACATACAACAATTATGCGGACTGTCCCCTGAAATATATGTTCGGACTGCTGGTCCCAACCGAGGATAACGACAAAGCCATCTTCGGAAATGTCCTTCATGATTTCGCCGAATTCTACTTCTGCTACCCGGAGACAGTGAAAGAGAGAGGACTGGATTACTACGTGGAACGTCTCAATACCATCTACGCAGGTATCTCCAGCGATGCCATGGAAGAACTCGATGCCAGCAAATTCAGGGTCTTCCTCCGCAATATCACACGCTTCATCGACAGGGTAAGACCTGAAGAGGTCCCTCTGGACTCGACCCAATCCGGCCGTTCCCACCCCAACATATTCATGATCGGGGAAGGAATGAATTCCACCAGCAGCATGACTGAGGCCAAATTCGATTCCAAAGCCCCTCTTTTCGCCAAATATGACCTCTGCATCGGAAACATCATCTTCGACTACAAGACCGGAGAGGCCAATGACGCCAAGTCCATCAGAACGAAATTCAGCCGCACCGGCAACAGATTCTCCGAATTCCAGCCCTTGATCTACCTGCAGGCCCTGTCCGAGAACCGCGGCGTACCCTGCAGTTTCAAACTGTTCTATCTGGGTGCCAACCTCATAGAATCGCTCAGCGACGACTTCGACATCATGAGGAACGTCAGGGAGATCAGACTATGCAGCGAGACCCTTCCCGAACTCGCTTTCGGCCTTAACGGATCCGTATACAATAATGCAATGTCCAAGGCGAAATATCAGCCGCTCAATGGTCGCTGGGACATCGTACAGGCCGAACTCACGGATATGTACGCCAACGGCACCCTGTCTGCTGACGCCGATACCACCGAGCTTCTGAACATGCTGGGCCTCAAACACACCAAAGGGAATGCTGATATGATCACGGGAGTCTTCAAGCTGGCCGTCAAGGAACTTGAAAACGATTACCTTGTAATCGGCGACGATACTGTACTGGTTCCCTCCGATTCCATGAAGAAGTTCGTGGAACGGCTCACAGCCGACCACGCGGCCTGCACCCATGAGAAGATGATTCCCGTCTACCAGTTGAAGAAGGGCAGATTGGACTGCAAACAATGCAATTACCGCAAGATATGCATCAAAGCCGAGGAGGAGGCAGAAGATGGCACTGAATGAGTCTCAAAGGAAGATTGCCGAGACCACCGAAGGGATGATGGTAGCTGATGCGGGACCGGGAACCGGCAAGACATTCACCGTCGTATCGAGATGCATCAACATCCTCCGCAAGAAGGACGTTGGCCCCAAGGACCTCATCATGCTGACATTCACCCGCAACGCCGCCGCGGAAATGAAGGAGAGAGTGACTGCCGAGGTAACCAGGATGCTCTCCGAGAAGGAGGTCACCGCCGAGGAGTTCAGACATGTCTCCAAACTTGTGAAGGAGACCTACATTGGGACCTTCGACTCTTTCTGTCTCGCTGTCGTGAAACAATCCCCGTTCAACATCAGCAAGTTCTTCGGATTCAAGGAGGAACTCAGCAGAAGTGCGGACATCACTGAGAACGACAGCATGAACCGCGCCCATTTCTCCCGTTTCCTCGACCGTTTCATGCATACCCGCGGAGAGGATTTCGGAGACCTAGCCGCTCTGGCGGCAGAGAACCCCTCACAGATGTACAACCTGCTGAACCGTCTCATGGCCCGCGGTATCCTCCCGTACAAGAAATCGTCCACCGGACGGTATCCCTGGTTCGGAGGCAACGACGGAAAGGATCTGGTAGGTGATACCGAAACACTCCGTCAGATGCTCGAAGGGTTCAAGGGATTCGACAAGAGCGATGATTTCGGAGACGTATCTTCACTTGAAGGCTTCGACGTCTATGCCAAACCGCCTGGACAGGAGATGAAGGATGCGGCTGCCTTCGAGGACCGTTCAGCCCTCATCGACATGATCCATGAGATCTACTACGCTTATCTCCGCCAGTGCGTCATCGACGGCCATCTCACATTCGGGGTGGTTGCTACATTCGCCTTCGTCGTCCTCTACAGCGACCCGCAGGCAAGGGAATCCTTCAAAACGAGATATCTGATCGTGGACGAATTCCAGGACACCAACACCAACCAGATGATGATTTCCCTGATGCTCCTTAAGGAACCGAATCTCTGTGTGGTGGGCGACTGGAAGCAGGGAATCTACGGATTCAGATTCGTGACCATCGAGAACATCACGCGGTTCGAGGACCGTATCTGCGACCTCAGGAAGTTCCTGAACGATGATACCGTCCGCGTGTCGGTGCACCCAGGGGACATCATGAGGTTCCCGCTGATGGAGAACTATAGGAGCTCGCAGCTGGTTATCGACAGGGCTTACGAGAGTCTGACCATCCCTGCCACCACCAGCGAGCCTCTGGACAAGGATGCGGTCAGGAAGGACATCACTTACATTACCTCGAGCCGTGACGAAATAGGCGACAATACGGGATTCCAATGCGTGCAGTGCGAGTCGCAGGATGCGGAGATCGAGGAGGTCCTCAGACGCATACTCGACTATGTGGAATCCGGCAACTATACGGTTGTCAAAGACAAGGAAAACAGAAGACCCAGATATGGAGATATCGCCGTACTGTGCAGGACCTCGGCCGTCTGCCGCAAGATCTTCGATGCGTGTCAGGAACACGGAATACCGGCCTTCCTGCAGGGTGACGTGAGCGTCATGGCCACCCGCTACGGAAAGATGCTTCTCGCCTGGCTGAGATACATCAGTAACGACAAGGATGTGTGGGGAATCGTGCCGATTCTTGCCGATCTCGGCTACTCTGAGAGCGAAATCGAACGTCTCCGCTCATACAAGAATGATACCGCCGACGAACCCATCCTGGTGGAACTCAGGGAGTTCAAAACCAGGCTCCGCGCCAAGAGAAGACGTATCACGGAACTCATCTCGGATATCTTCTCCTACTACGGCTGGGACAATGATATAACACAGGCCATAACCACCATACTGTCGTCGTCCCACCGCAACTCCCTGATGACCATCTCCGATCTAATCAGGATCATCGAATCCGATATCGAGACGGATGCTAAGTACGATGTGGACGGACTCCCCCTCAGCAACGCGGTCATCATCCAGACCCTGCACAAATCCAAGGGACTGGAGTACCCGTTCGTCATCATCCCCCGCATCGACCAGAACTCATACCCGTCGACCGGCGGAGACAAGTCGGTGTTCCGCTTCAGCGACCTGACCGGCATCAGGTGCAGCCGGACGATCATCTATTTCGGTAATGAGAAGAAGATAGGCAGCTCCTGGAGAACCTCGGCGGTTAGCAAATCCATCGTCAAGGACTACAGCGAAGAACGCAGGCTGCTGTTCGTCGGGATTTCCAGGGCGAAACAGTACGTCACCCTTATCGCCGGAAAGAAGCCGTCAGCATTCTTCAGCTACTATGCCGACAAATATGGAAAAACCGAAGGAGGCACCGAACCGGTCCCCGTGCTTACACTCACCGAGGAACTGCTGGTCAAACGCCCCGTCATCGGTGCCATCAAACCCCGCAGGAAGAACATCCCAGTGCACGGCATGATGCATCTCGACAAGAGCGGATACCGCGCCGAGACCGAGTCCGACGAGTTCAACAAGAAGGGTATGCAGTACGGAACCGACGTCCACAAATTGGCGGAGATGCTGGTCCGCGGAAAGCCGTTCGACGCTCATCTCTTCAAGGAATATCCGCAGCTCAACATGGCCCGCGACGTCGTCGAGCGCCTGAAGGGAGAGGGTGCGTTACTGACCGCGGAGAAGGAATGCAGCCTCCCGCTCAACGACCTTAATGCCACGGTCAGGGGAGTGATCGACATGTACGCGGAGTTCCCCGACAGGATCGAGGTCCACGACTGGAAGACCGATGCGGAGCCCGTCTACGTGAACGAGTACAAACTGCAGCTGACCGTCTACGCACACGTGCTGGCACATATGAAGAACAAGCCCGTGACGTGTCACATAGACTGGCTCACGCAGGGAAGATCGGAAGAGTTCCAGCCCCTGCCGACGGACCTCATAATCGAGAAGGCGAAGGAGTTCCTCTCCGCCGTGACGAAGACCCAGTACATCCCCGACGAGGAGGAGCTGCTCTAAAAAGAACGGGCGCGCACCCGCAAAATTATTTTATTCATTTAACGTGACACCCTGCATGCACGGCAACGGACTGACGTCCCAAGAGGTCAAGGAGAGGGTCTCCCAAGGACTCTCCAACGACAAAGAGGAACGTCAGAGCAGGGGATACTTAGAGATTCTCGCCAAGAATCTGCTTACCCCCTTCAACGTTGTCCTTTTCATCCTCGGTATCGCCCTTCTGTACTTCCAGGAGCTTACCAGCGCTATCGCGGCGACCGGGGTCATCATCTTCAACGTGATAGTCTCCACCGCCCAGGAGTGGAAGGCCAAGCGCCGTCTCGACAAGATCGCGGTTCTCATGAGGCCCAAGGTCAACGCCTTCCGCGACGGCGAACTGAAGGTCATCGACCGCTCCGAGATCGTCATGGACGACCTCCTGTTCCTCGGTGCCGGGGACCAGGCGCAGGTGGACGGTGTCATCGACGACGAGAAATCGCTCGAGATGGACGAATCACTCCTCACCGGGGAGTCCAAGACCATCCGCAAGCACAAGGGTGACAAGGTTTTCTCCGGTTCCTACTGCGTCACCGGCGAGTGCTGGATGAAGGTCACCAACGTCGGCGACGATACCTACTCCGCCAAGATGCTGAAGAAGGCCCGCAAGTTCGAGAAGAAGAGCACTCCCCTCCAGACCGAGACCAACACTGTCACCCAGATCCTGATGGCCATCGCGTTCATCTATCTGATGATTCTCATCGTGATCAACGCATTCGGGGGACATGCGCTTACCACCTACCTCAAACAGGCCGTAATCGTTCTGGATATCGTGCCCATCGCACTTTTCCTGCTGATCTCCCTTACCTACATGATTGCTGCTGTCAGGATGGCTGATTCAGGAGTCCTCCTGCAGAACTCCAACTCTGTGGAATCCATGAGCCATGTCGACACCGTCTGCATGGATAAGACCGGAACCATCACCACCAACAACCTGGTCTTCGAAGGCATCGACTATGTCGGCAACGACCCCGCCGCCACCGAGGCCCTCGTGAGGAAATTCGTATCGGTCACCGGCAGCAGGAACAGGACCGTCCTCGCCATCGAGGCGAAATACGGACATGAGGACGTGGAACTCGTCGATGAGGTACAGTTCTCGTCCGAGAGGAAGTTCAGTGCCGTTCGTTTCAGGGACGGAGAGGGATACAGGTCCGTCTACATGGGCGCATGGCCCTTCCTCAAGGACAAGGTGACCGACGGTACCGATGTCACTCCCGCTCTCAAGGAACTTTCATCCAAGGGCCTCAGGTCCGTCGTCCTCTTCGATGCCGGTTCCGCCGAACTCCATGACACATCCGGCGAGATCGTCCTCCCCGACCTGAAGGTACTTGCCGTGATCTCCATCAGGGATGAGATCAGACCCGACTGCAAGGAGATCATCTCCGAATTCGTGGACCACGGGATGGATATCAAGGTCATCTCCGGCGACGATCCGGAGACTGTGGAGGCCATCTTCAAACTGGCCGAGATCCCCGGCGAAAGGAAGATCATCTCCGGGGATAAACTCGACAGCATGAACGAGGATGAGTTCGCACAGGCCGCCCTCGAGACCAATATCTTCGGCCGTATGAGGCCTGAGCAGAAGGAGAAGGTCATTGACTCCCTCCGCAGAAGCGGCAGATATGTGGCCATGGTCGGCGACGGAATCAACGACGTCCGCTCCATCAAGAAGGCCCAGGTGGGCGTAGCGGTTCAGAGCGGAAGCGGTGCGGCCCGCGGAGTGGCCGATATGGTCCTCATGAACGATGATTTCAAAGCTATTCCCCAGGCTATCGTAGAGGGGAAGAGGACCGTCAGCGGTATGAGGGACATCCTGAGGCTGTACATCACCAGGAACTTCGTCCTGGCTGCTCTGGTCCTGGTGCTGCTGCTCATCTTTGCCAAATGCCCCCTGCGCCCCATCCAGAACTCGCTTTACGCTCTGCTCACGGTCTCCATCGCAGCTTTCCTCATGACCCTGTGGGCCAAACCGACGGAGAACAAGGATCTGGTGCTTCCCGGAGTCATGAGATTCGTACTGCCCACCACCGGCACCATAACCGTGTTCGCACTGGCTATCTACGCCATGTTCTACTTCGGTACCATGGAGCACTGGATGGACGGTGCCTTCGAACTCGCACCCTCGTATCAGGAGATCTGCGAAAGACTGAACATGACCATGGAGCAGGTTTACAGCAAGCTCAGCATCGAGGGCTCGCCTGACCATTTGGTTCCTGTGGACCTCCAGCATACCGCCGAGATCAACGCCAGGAACGCGATGCTCCTGTTCCTCCTGATCTCCGGTATCCTCGAACTGATCATCCTGTTCCCCCTTACCAAGAGACTATCCATCACGGATGACTATCAGAGGGATGTGAAACCCACCATCCTCGCCCTGCTCCTCCTGGGACTGACCTACGCATTCTATCAGATCCCCGAAGTATACGTGACAGTAGCGGAGACCCTTCCTGTAGGGAACATGTGGGTGTTCATCGCCGGAGCGGTTGCGGTGTGGTACGTCATCACCCTGTTCGTACTCAAGAGTCCCAGACTCCAACCTCTCTCCAACTTCTTCGACAGGATGGTTAGGCGCGGACTGCAGAAGAGCTTTGAGAAACAGTCCCGCAAGGAACTGCAGGAAGAGGACGACTGATCATCTTCCGCCGTGGCGTCCCGAGAGGTCGTAAGGATCGTAGCAGCCGTCGTCGTACAGTTTTATCATGACGTGGGAGGCCACTCTCGCATCCGAAAGAGCACGGTGGTCCTGCACCCCGTTTATGCCTGCTGGGTCTTCGCCCCGCAGAATGTGTTCGTAGGCATAATCGAGCTTGGGATAGCGGTATTCCTTGACACCGTACAAAGGGCTCTTGAGCTTGCAGATGTCGCGGGCGGAGAACATGATGTCGCGGCATTCCTTGAACAGGTTCCTGAAATTCCAGGGGAATCTGTAAAGGAACTTGTCGAGGTCGTATTGAACATTGTAGGTGGTCAGGAATCTGTCCTTCACAATGTTGTGCACCTCGCGCCTGACCTGCGAGAAGGGTTTGCCGGCGGCCACCTGCTCCACGGTCAGATCGGTGTTCTCGAAGATCCATGAGGTCTTCATCTCCTCCGTCCAGGTGGAGACATCATAACCTACGATGGCGGAATACACTTCTTTGACCGTATGGTTCTTGAGAGATACCTCGGTGATACCGACATCGACCACCAGATCGCCGTACTTGCTCCAGTCGAGTTTGTCCAGCCTCGAATCGTCGAAGAAATCCAATGCGCTCTTCTTGAAGAACGGGTCGACGAAAGGATCGTCCTCGTAACGAGCACCGTCGAGACCCGTGGTCTCGGTATCCAGCACGAGGATCGTGTCGGGGATGTCCTCCACCGCCGCCTCCAGACCCGTACGGAAGTCCGAGGTCACTGTGAGGACCTCCCCTGGATTACTGAAAGCGGAACGGCTGGACGCATAGCTCGGATATTGCCAAACCACTTATAAAACGACGCTGTTCCCCCGGACATGAGCGCCACCCTCATCATCTCAGGCAAAGAACACCAGGTCCAGCCCGGGCTCACCATAGAGGAGGCCGTGCGCTCCGCGGGTGCTCTTCCCGATGCATTCCTTTTCCTCGTGGACGGGAGGCCTGTCCCCATGGACACGCCCATGGAAGACGGTATGACGGTCAAGGCCGTCAAGGTCGCCTCCGGCGGATGATCATTCTTCCAGAAGCTTTACGATCCCTTCGAGGTCCACACCCGACTCTACGGCATTGTCGATGAGCCTGTCTAGGTTCCTTATGAACTCCTCATGGAGGTCGCCGGAACCGATGTTTCCGCCCGTCTGGGACAAGCTGTCCTCCTCTGGGAATTTCAGCGATTCGTAGGGCACGATACCGAAGCATTTCATGCCCGTGAGCTCCTCTACTTTCTGAATGCCGGGGCCCAGGATGGATGCGTCTCCGCGGAAACGGTTGATGACGAATCCCTTCATCAGGGGCTTGAGTTCGTCCGGTATCAGGAGCCATGTTCCGTAGATGGCGGCGAATACGCCGCCTCTCTCGATATCGCCCACAAGGATGGCCTTCACTCCGCGGGCCTTCATCAATCCGACGTTGGCCATGTCGGTGGACATGAGGTTGAGTTCGGCGGGTGATCCGGAACCCTCACAGATAACAGCATCGTACTGCTCGATCAACCTGTCATAGGATTCGCAGGCCTTCTCCATGACCTCATCGCGGTCCCAGGGCTGGTCGCGTACGATATCCTGATATGGTTTTCCGCGGAGGATGATCTGCATCCTGCCCGAACCTGCGGGCTTTAGAAGAACGGGATTCATGTCGCCGGTGGGCTCGATACCGCAGGCCCATGCCTGGAAGGCCTGTCCCATACCGATCTCCTCCCCGCCGAGGGTGACATATGAGTTCAGAGAAAGATTGGAAGCCTTGTAGGGTGCGACTTTCATCCCCTTACGGACAAGATACCTGCAGAATGCCGCATCGAGGGTGGTCTTGCCGGCACCGGAGGAAGTTCCCAGGAAGAGCAACGATTTCATTCCTTCACCCCCAGGATGGAGAGTAAGGCATCCATGTCGAGTCCGCTCTCGAATGCATCCGCCAGGAGGTCGAGGTTGTGATCCACGACCTCATCGTAGTCCAAGGATTCTTTCTGAACGGCGGGCTTCTCGCCGCGGGGTTTGATGAGCGACAGGAACTTCTTCCTGAAGGCGGGTTTATCGAGGACTCCGTGCAGATAGGTTCCGTAGAGCATCTCGTCCTCGCGGACAGATCCCTCGACCTCGTCCTTCCTGCCGTGGGATGTGATCCTGAACAGGGGCTTCTCCTTCACAACGGAGAGACCCATGTGGATCTCGTAACCCTCCACCTCTCCTCCGCCGTCGATGATCTCGGCACGGTCGCGGATGACCCTCTTCTCGTACTTGTCCCAGTAGGCCACATCGTTGAACAGACCCAGACCCTCGTAGCAGCCCTTCTCGCGCCCTTCGATTCCCTTGGGGTCGAGGAGCTCAGCGCCCATCATCTGGTATCCTCCGCAGATTCCGAGAATGGGAATCTTGCCCCTCACGCACTTGATTGCATCGGCGATGCCCGAAGCGATCAGCCATTCGTAATCGTCGATGGTGTTCTTGGTACCAGGGATGATGACCGCATCCGCGGTCAGGACATCGCTGGGACAGTCGGCGAACACCACTGTCGTATCCTCTGTGTAAAGCGGGTCGAGGTCGGTGAAGTTGGCAATGCGGGGGAGTTTGATGACCGCTATGCGCATCGAACCGTTCCCGCGTTCCTTCACTCCGCGGAATGCTTCCGAATCCTCCTGCGGGAGCTCCACATCGGCGTGGGGGATGATTCCTATGACAGGTATTCCGCATCTCCTCGAGAGTTCATCGGCACCCTCCTTCATGCGTGAGGGTTCTCCCCTGACGTTGTTGAGGATAATTCCCTTGATCCTCTTCCTGTCCTCCGGGGGCATGAGCTCCACGGTTCCGATGGCATAAGCGAAGGAACCTCCCCACTCCACATTCACCACCAGGATGCAGTCGGCATCCGCTATCTCGGCGGCCCTCATGTTGGCGATGTCCTTATCGTAGATGTTTATCTCCGCCGGGCTTCCCGCACCCTCCATGAGGATGAAATCGTAATGGTCCTTGAGGAAGTCGATATTCCTCTTCACGATCTCCTTTCCGGGGCCGGGGACGAAGTCGTTGTAATAGGAGGGCACATCGTAATCGCCGAAGGGCTTGCCTTCCACCACAACCTGTGAGACTGTGTTCCCCTTGGGCTTCAGGAGGATGGGGTTCATATGGAAATTGGGGATTGTCAGACCCATGGCCTGGGCCTGGAGCATCTGCACCATGGCGATCTCGTCGCCTTTCGCGGTGACCCTGGAGTTCAGGCTCATGTTCTGCGATTTGAAGGGTGCACAGAGGTATCCTCTGCGGAAGAGTATCCTTCCCAGGGCGGCCACGGTCATGGATTTGCCGGCATCAGAGGTGGCACCGACCACCATGATGGCCTTCCCGCGTTTCCAGCAGGCATCCATGCTTTCTCTGAAGACCTCCATCATACCCTCGTGGTCCCCTGGAGCGATGCCCTTCTCCAGAATCCTCGGCAAGGCGTATTCAACGGTGCGGTCGCGGTGGATGAAGAGACAGTCCTCGCATGACCATATATCTCCGATCTTGGTGCCCCGGATGTAGTGACCGTTGCGTTCATCCTCGCAGGGATAGAACGGACAGTAGCAGAAGGTGCAGTTCTGTCCCTTGAAATGGGACGGATGGTAGGGACATTCGCGGTTGCTGTGAATGTTGCCAGCGATAAGCTCGTCTTCTACTCTCTTCTTGATGGTCTTCATGAGGGCACCTGAATGCACGTGTATGTTCGCGCGGATAGATAAGCTGTCGTACTCATCCATCCGTATTTCCGTGCGTCAGTGCCCGACGGGGATTCACTGCCCCAAATCCGGACCTTTGCCCGCCAGATCCCTCTCGCGGTTGTCCGCGATGGCGGTGAAGAACACGTCCATGGAGGAGTTGAGGGCGGTCTCGAGGGAATCCTGGATGACCCCGATGATGAAACCGATGGCGATTAGCTCGGAGGCCGCGTCCCCGGGGACCCCCAGCATGGAGCAGGCGAGGGGGATGAGCAACAGCGATCCGCCGTTGACCCCCGATGCGCCGCATGCGGACAGTGCCGCGACCACGCAGAGGGCCACGGCCATGTAGAGGGGGATGCTGATGCCGAGGGTGTTGGCGGCCGCCAGGGTCATCACGGTAATGGTGATGGCAGCGCCGTTCATGTTCACGGTGGCTCCCAGGGGGATCGACACGGCGTAGAAGTCCCGGTCGAGCTCCAGCTCCTCGCAGAGCTTGAGGTTCACGGGGATGTTCGCGGCGGAGCTCCTGGTGAAGAACGCGGTGATGGCGCTGCCCCTGAGACACTTGAGGAGCAGGGGGTAGGGGTTCCTGCGGCTGACGATGAAAGCCAGCAAAGGGTTGGTGACGAACATGACCAGGACCATCGCCGCCACCAAGAGGATGATCAGGTGGCCGTACTCGGTGAAGATGTCCAGCCCGTTCTCTGAGACGGCGTTGTAGATGAGTCCGAAGATTCCAATGGGGGCGAACTGGATCACGAAGCCGATGACCTGGGCCATGATGTTGGAGATGTCCTTGGAGACGGTCTTGGTGGTCTCGGAGCCATACTTCTTCATGAAGAGTCCGATGATGACCGCCCAGGTCAGGATGCCCAGGAAGTTGGCCCCGGCGAAGGCGTCCACGGGGTTGCAGATCAGCTTGGAGACGATCATCTCGACGATCTCGTAGGCCTCGTCGCTGTAGAACGGTGCGTATGCGGAGACGAAGGTCACGGTGGCGGGCCAGAAGTAGCAGAGCACGGTGGCGATTACGGCCGCAATGATGGTGCTCGCGAGATACAGCTTGATAACGGTCTTGAACCTCGCTCCCAGATTGAAGGTGGAATGGGAGATGGCGGTGATGACCAGGAAGAAGACCAGGAACGGAGCGACGGCCTTCAGCGCCCAGATGAACGCGTCACCGAGCAGGAAAAGGAACTTGCTGTGCGGGTAGACCAGCGCGACGACGATACCAATCACCAAAGCGATGATTATGCGGAGCACTAGGCTGACCGATGTCCATGTGTCGTACGCTTTCCTAAGGTCTACCATGGGCGCGCATGGTCCTTTTCCCATTTAACTGTGATTAAGAAAATAACAACCTATCCTATAAGTGTCGGAAACTCATATTCCCTGCCCATGGGATGCGAATTCACCTTCATTCACTGTGCGGACCTGCACCTGGGAAGCAGGTGCTGGGGAAGCAGACACGACGACCCCGCTCTCGGCAAGAGGTTCTACGGAGCGACCTTCGCCTCGTTCAGGAGGATCGTCGACCTCGGAATCAGCAGGGCAGATTTCATGGTGATCTCCGGAGACATCTACGATGATCTCAACGAGACCCCCCGCACACGTCTGTTCTTCGCATCCGAGATGAAGAGATTCGCCAAACCGTGCTTCATCGTCACCGGCAATCACGATGCGCGCCACAGCTGGTCGGAGAGCATCCCCTACCCCAGCAACGTCTATCAGTTCGGTACGGCGCCCATGAAGTACCGCGTGAGCGTCAAAGGCACCCCCGTGGAGATCACTGGAGTGAGCTTCGACGGCCCCCACACCGACGAGAACCTCGTCTCCAAACTGAGGGGTTCCCCGGGGGTTTTCACCATCGGTGTGGTCCACTGCGAGGTCGGGACCGCAGGAGGCTATGCACCCTGCTCCATGGAGGACTTCCTGGGGAAGGACATCCAATACTGGGCCCTCGGACATATCCACAAGAGGATGGTCATGCGCGAGGCTGAACCCGTAGTGGTCTATCCCGGCAACATCCAGGGCCGTGACATCGCGGAATCGGGGGAGAAGGGATGCATGCTCGTACATGTGGACGGCGGCAACGTGACCCCCGAATTCGTACCCACTCAGGAAATCATATGGAAAGAGGTGGCCGCCGACATCACCGGCAAGTCCACCCTCGGGGAACTCATCGATTCCGTAAAGGCGGAGATCCCTCCGGATTCCGTCATAGGGCTGAACATCGTAGGGAAAGGCGCCCTCAACAAGGCGATACGCCAAAACCCCTCGGATATCGCAGAAAGAGTGGAGGAAGAGACCGGTTGCCCCACCACTATCAGAAAAGTGACCTGCACCGACGATATCGACCTGGAGAAGATCGCCCAGGGCGAGACACTGGCCTCCGCCATCGTGAAGGCAGGTGAATCGTTCTACGCCATGTCCGAGGAGGAGCTCCTCGATGCCATCTGCTGCACCGCACCTTCTAAGGATATCAGGATCTATCTCGAATACTTCGCCAAACACGGAAGACTCCACGACCTCGTCAGGGAAGCTCAGCTTTCGGCAGTCAGCAGAATCCTGGAGGGAAGCGAATGAAGGTCATCCGCATCAGGATCGGTTCCTTCGGCAAACTGAGGGACCGCAGCATGGAGATGTCCCCCGGACTCAATGCAGTATACGGTCCTAACGAAGCGGGCAAGAGTACGCTCAGGTCATTCATCACCACCACCCTCTTCCCGAAATCCAAGGTGAACTACCCGACGCCCAAGACCAGCGATTCCGGCTCGGTGGATGTCATCCTGGAGAACGGGGACAATATCACATTCACCAAAGACGGGAAGAAGAGCAACGGAATGGGATCCCTCCTATGCGGCATCGATGACAAGGAGTATGTCTCTATCTACTCCATGCAGCCCGACGAACTCAGGGACGTCGACAGGCTGGAGAACGGAGGCATTCGCAACCGCTTCCTGACCATTCCCGGAGGAGGCGACCTCCCCCGCGCCTACGAGATCATCAATTCTGAGCGTACGGCCCTGCTCCCGGACGGACGCCGCAGCCCCACCTGCGGGATCGCCAGGCTGGTGGATGCCGAGAACACGGCCGTCCGCCGTGTGAGGGAGCTCCAGAACCGCGAGAGCGGCGACAACAGGTACAGCGAACTGGTCCGCAGGAAGTCGGAACTCACCGCACAGCTCCAGACAGCACAGAAGACCTTCGACACCGCAGATAAGATCCGTCTCGATTCCAACGCCTTCGCACACCGTGCGGAGGACCTGCAGAAACTGGAAAAACTGATTGAAACGGAGAAAAGCCTCGCCTATTCGGAGAACACCGATCCCTCCCGGCTGGAAGTCCTGGAGAACGAGATCAAGAACCGCAGGGACCTCTTCGAGGCGTCCTCCAGGAAGGAGGATGCTTGCAAAACAGCTCTTGACGGGAGGGACTGCGAACTATACATCAGGTACAAGAAGAAGATAGAACAGATAGACCGCTTCTCCGCGGACTACGAGTTCTACTGCAGCAGCGAAACGACTCCCGCTGCGGTTCCCGTCAGCAGTGGAGGTCTCCCCGTGCTCGCCATAGCTGGAGCGGGCGTGGCGGTGGCGGGAATCGCCGTGGCGGCAATCGTCAATGTCATCGCCGGCGGAGCGGTGGTCGCCATCGGTGCCATCATCGCCCTGTTCGGACTGCGCTCCCGCAGGAGCGCTCCCGCTCCGGCACCAGTCAGACAGGAGAACGAGACCGCAAAGAGGATGGAGAACGCCCTCGACCAGGTCGCCTCCGTATTCGATATCCCCCGCAGAGGATACCATGCCGATGTGAGGACACTCATGGACGGTCTTCGGGCTTCCGAGGCATATCAGGAAGCGGCCAAGGAACTGAAGGCCGCCCAAGACGCCCTCGATCAGGCGACAAAGGCCAAAGAACTGTTCCTTTCCGGTTACAACGGAGAAGAGGGGTACCGCAAAGCGGTAGCCGATTCCAAGGAACTCATCTCGGTAAGGTCTCAGATTGAGGCACTCAGGGCGAGCACCTCCAATGTCCCGGAGACCCCTGTCGATGCGGACACCGCAGAATCGGAATATTCCACCGCACATTCCAATCTCACCGCCATCAAGGAGGAACTCTCGGGCATCAACCAGGCGCTGAAGGACATCGGGGACGATACCTCCGTGGAGGATGCCCTCACCGCCAGCTCGGACGCAGCCGACAAGGTCTACGACGCCTGCTTCAGGTGGGCGAGGCTCATGATGGAGAAGCTCATCCTCGACAAAGCCTCGGAAGAGGCCTACGGCAGCCACCGTCCCGACGTTCTGCAGCGTGCGGACGGGTTCCTTATGCTCATGACCGGCGGAAGGTACAGCATGAGCACCGATCCCCGCGACACCGAACTCGCCATCGTCGACCGCAACAACGGCGAGAAGAAGATCGCGAAGGAATGGTCTAGCGGATTGGAGGACCAGGTGAAACTGTCGGTGAAGATGGCAGTCTCCCTCAGCCTCTCGAAGGAGAAACCCCCGGTGATCCTCGACGACATCCTCCTGACCTCGGATACCGAGAGGAAGAGAGCAGCCTGTAAAGCACTGGCCGAACTGTCCAGGGACATACAGGTCATCTACTTCACATGCGACCGCGAGACGCGCGATTTCCTTGAGGCGGAGGGTGCGTCAGTCACCGAAATCTGAGGTTTAACGACGCTGTATCCAACCCTTTCAGCGTTGTAGACTGTGCACAAACCGTGGATTGCCGGACACAGTCTCAGCTTATTTTTCGTTATAAAACACGAAAAGTTAGCTGATTTTTCGTAGCAGAAGAGACAGGCCAGATATGAGAGAAAGTATGACTGGCGGATACAACAACACATCCTTAGGTACACTCGTAAGAAGAATCTCAGGACAAAGGTGCATTCGTGTCCTTTCTGCTGTTTCAACGTGGACAAGGACGTGACTGCAGCGAGGAACACTTGCCAAAATCGGCGGGATGATTCGGCCATCCCGGTCCCTCGCTGAGGGACAGGATAACCGGGCACCCCTCGGTGCACCGGCACAGATTCCGACAGATTCTTGATAACTGTCGGACTCGAATGATACATTTATTTACCGAAATAGGGATACCGAAAAGCAGGGAAAACACTGGATGTTTTCCTGTTCACAATCACTGTCACACGCGCGGTCGAGCCAGGCTCCTGCGCATAAAACGCCGACAATCCGATGAGGACACTGCGGCAGAATATTGGGATGGAAACGAGGTACCCGGACAGCCGGGATGCGGCTGAAAGATGGGTACATGCAGTAAAGGTACTGCGGAACAGGAAACCGTAGGTTTTTTCCCGGAATAACAACCCGGAGTGGTTTCATGAGCGGAGTATCAGACCCCAGTTCAATCAAATATCAGGTTAAAGCAAAGATAAACGCAGACGGAATCGTGGACAAACCCGATGTCGTGGGTGCCATTTTCGGACAGACCGAAGGTCTGCTCGGTGACAACCTCGACCTCAGGGACCTGCAGAAATCCGGAAGGATCGGCAGGGTCGAGGTGGAGATCGTCTCCAAGGGAGGAAAGTCCGAGGGTATCCTCTACATGTCCTCCTCTCTCGACCAGGTGGAGACCGCTATCATCGCGGCCACCCTCGAGACCATCGACCGCGTCGGTCCCTGCAAGGCATCCATCAAAGTCATCGGCATCGAGGATGTCCGCGTCACCAAGAGGGAGCAGATCGCAGAGCGTGCCAAGGAGCTCCTCGGCATCCTCATGGACCAGGCCAAGGGAAGCGGTTCCAACCTCACTCAGAACATCAGGGAATCCCTGCAGGTCGAGGAGATCACCACCTACGGAAAGGAGCGCTGCCCCGCCGGACCCAATGTGAAGAATTCCGAAGCGATCATCATCGTCGAGGGCAGGTCCGATGTCCTCAACCTCCTCAGGGCAGGCATCAAGAACGCCATCGCCGTCGAGGGAACCAACATCCCCAAGTCCGTGCAGGACCTCTCCAAGGAGAGGGTCACCACCGCCTTCGTGGACGGCGACAGGGGAGGAGAGCTCATCCTCAGGGAGCTCTTCCAGACTTCCGACATCGACTACGTCGCCCGCGCACCCCGCGCCCACGAGGTCGAGGAGCTCTCCGCCAAACAGCTGGTCAAATGCCTGCGCAACAAGGTGCCCGGCGACCAGTACATGGAGATGAACGGACTCTCCTTCGAGGAGAAGGAACTCTCCGAGGACGCAGAGAACGACCTCAGGGACCGCCACGTCCGCAAGAACGCCGAGGAGTTCGTCCAGGAGGACGAACCCGCAGAGGAGGAGCCCAGCTTCAAGATCCGCAGGGCCAACGGAGACGATTCCGAGGAGGATTCCCGCTTCGGCAGGAACCGCCGCGAGCGCCGTCAGCGCAACGACGATGACGACTCCAGGGGAAGGAACCGCCGCGAGCGCCACACCAGGAAGAGCGCTGAGGAGACCGCCGAGGAGATGGGAGTCTCCGGAAGGAGGTTCGAGAGGAAGAGGAGGGAGTTTTCCAGGAGGGATTCCGAGTTCGACGAGGAACCCGTCGAGGAAAGGCCCGTCAGGAACAGGAGGAAGTTCGAGGAAGAGCCCGAGACCGAATCCGTCGTGACCGAGACCGAGGAGGGTGAGATCATCATCGACGAGGTCGAGGTATCCGAGGAGAGGACCGAAGAGCCCGCCGCAGAGGAACCTGTCATCGAGGAACCCGTTGAGGAAGTCACCGAGACCGCGGAAGAGCCTGTAGAAGAGGAGATTCCCGAGGTCAAAGAGGAACCCGAGCCTGTCGTTGAGGAAGCACCCGCCGAAGTGAAGGAAGAGGAACCCGTTGAGGAAGAGCCCAAGAGGGCCATCAGGGCCCCCGTGAAGAGGAAATCCTCCAAGAAGGACAAAGTCCTCACCGAGGAGCAGGAGAACTACAAGGCCATCCTGTCCGAGATCTCCGGAACCAAGAACTCAGTGCTCATCGACGGCGAGGGCAACCAGCTCGACAAGGTCGAGGTCAAGAACCTCGCCAACTACCTGAAGGAATCCACTGCCGAGAACATCACCACCATCGTCTTCGACGGTGTCATCTCGCAGAACATCCTCGACATCGCGTCCGGAAAGGGAATCAAGACCCTGGTGGGAAAGAACAAGGGCAAGATCGCCAAACTCCCCGCCGAGATCACCATCTGGACCAGGACCGACCTGCTCTGAAAGTGAACTATCATGCCATCGCCAAAGAAAGTGACCGTGAACGACTGGGAAGACGTCGAGAAGCTCAAACACACCGGGCAGATCGAGATCCCAGCCGACCCCCTTGACCGCGTCCTCGGACAGGAGGAGGCCATCAGCCTCGCCAAGATCGCGGCCATCCAGCGCAGGAACCTGCTGCTGGTGGGCCCTCCGGGAACCGGTAAGTCGATGATTGCACGCGCCATCTCCATGAACCTGCCCAAGGCGACACAGGAGATCCGCGTCTCCCACAACCCCGAGAATCCCGAGAGGCCCTTCCTCAACGTCATCGAGGCCGCCGAGGTCAAGAGCGAGGAAGGCGACGAGAAGGATTCCGTCGGAACCCTCGTTGACCCCGAGGATATACCCAAGAGCGTCGCCGAGAGGCTCGGATACCTCTGCAGAGGCTGCGGACACATCTCCTCACCCGAGGAGGTGAACTGCCCAAGCTGCGGCAGGAGCAAGCTCGACGGACAGGGCACCGGAGGCAACAACCCATTCGGTGTCAACATCATGGGTATCCTCCAGTCCACCGGTCTCTCCCCGCAGATGACCGCAGGCAAGGAAAGGGTCAACACCATCCGTGTACAGAACGGAGTGGAGGAGACCGTCGTCTTCGAGCGTGCCGGAATGAAGGTCAGGATGCTTGACACCAAGGCCCTCGAGAAGAGGAACAAGCTCAACAAGAAATCCACCTCCAAGACTTTAGTCAAATTGGACAGGAACCCCTTCGTCATGGCCACCGGAGCCTCCGAGACCGAGCTTCTCGGAGATGTCAGGCACGACCCCTACGGCGGACACGATAAGATCGGAGTCCCCGCCTACCAGAGGGTCATCCCCGGAGCCATCCACGAAGCACACGAAGGTGTCCTGTTCGTGGACGAGATCTCCCACCTGGGAAGCCTCCAGAGGTACATCCTCACCGCCATGCAGGACAAGAAGTTCCCCATCACCGGCAGGAACCCCCAGTCATCGGGAGCAAGCGTCAAGGTGGAAAACGTCCCCTGCGACTTTATCCTGGTGGCTGCATGCAACATGCAGGACCTGGAGAACATCCTGTCTCCGCTGAGGTCCAGGATCATCGGTAACGGTTACGAGGTGCTCGTGGACATCGCCATGCCCGACAACAGCCACAACCGCGCCAAATACGCACAGTTCGTGGCCCAGGAGATCGCCATGGACGGACACGTCCCCCATGCGGCCATCGACGCCGTGGAGGAGATCATCTCCGAAGGAAAGAGGCGTGCCAGGCTCGACGGGCAGATGAACGCTCTCACCCTCAGGCTCAGGGAGCTCGGCGGACTCATCAGGGCCGCCGGAGACCTCGCTGTCATGGAGAAGTCCAAGTACATCACCGCCGACCATGTCAGGCGTGCCAAGAAGAGGTCGGAACCAGTGGAGGAGCAGATCAAGCAGCGCTACGGTTCCTACCAGAAGGGTATGACCCACGACATCTCCGATGCTCAGAAGCAGAAGTCCGAATACTATCTGCAGAACGAGCACATCGATGACTCGATGTATCAGTGAAACTTGAAAGCGGGCCTTCGGGCCCGCATATTTTCTTGAATTTACTCGGAAACCGCACCCATCTCCTCCGCCGTCTTCTCGGTAGCGGAAACGGTGGGCAGGTTGAAGACCAGAGTCTTCCCTCCGCCGTAGGTGACCACGATGAATTTGGGAACATCCGCGTAGGCGTACATGGTGTAGATTCCGAATGCGGAGTTCACATATTTTCCGATATACCTGCGGTCGGTCTTCTCACCGGATACCACATGACCCAGTTTGAAGGACTCCTCATCCACGAGGACCGCGTCCTCGATTTCAGAATAAGGTAAGGTCAGAGAAACAAGGCTGTGATCGATAATGATGCCCTCATCGTCGACCGTCAGATCTTTCTTAGTGAGACCCATGTGTAGTGTATCTCACCTGGGATACATAAGTGTTGAGATTCAGGACAGGTCTATGGTAACGACGTTAATCTGTTTCTTCAGAACATTCACCATCAGCTGTGCTTTTCTGTGACCAGATTCGGCAGCGAGCTTGAACCATTTCATGGCCTCGAACTCGTTGACAGGTACGCCCTTTCCCTTATGGAAGGCCATGCCGATGCTGAACTGTGCCTTGTTGAATCCCAATGCGGCAGACTTCCTAAACCACTCCATGGACTTGGAATAATCCTGGGGGACCCCATTCCCGTCGCGGTACATGGTACCGATGTTGTACATGGCCTTGGCGCTGCCCATATCAGCGGCTTTGAGGTAGAACTCCATGGCCTTGGCGTAATCCTGGTCGACACCCTTGCCGCCTTCGTACATCACACCGACGTTATAGGTGGCCTTCTGGTTACCGGCGGCTGCCGAGTGCATGAAGCATTTCATCGCATTCTCATAGGACTGCTCGGTTGCGAAACCGTTGTAGCTCATGACACCAAGGTAGTACACTGCATCGGTGCTGCCCTGGGCAGCCGCTGCTGTGAAGCAATCGAATGCCTTGGGGAGCAGGGCTTCGTCCTTGGTCTCGTAGTATCTGATTCCTTCCTCTAAAAGTGCGGCTGCATCGGCCTCGCTTACCATGCGACAGTGTAAAACTTTGCTATATTTAGGTCTGTGCGGAAAAAGACCGCCTGTCGTTCAGATCGCAGACCATCCTCACCCCGGAAGAACCGTCGTTGTAGAAGGATTCCAGGAATTCCACGGGTACGAAACCGTTGCGTTTGTAGAACTCCATGGCACGGGTGTTATGTTCCTTGACCTCCAGCTGAATGGAGGTGAATCCCTCCATCAAAGCGGCCTGCTTGAACCTGTTCAGGACCATGGTACCTATCCCCTTCCCTCTGTTTCCGGCAGAAGTGGCAAACAGATGGATCGAAACACGTCCGTTGGGGAGCTTAGTTCCCGCCAGGTAACACAGGATGTTGCCGAACAGGTCGCATGCCACTATCTGTCCCGCCGGCCACTGCATACGGAAGAAAGTGATGACCTGCGGTGCAAAGTACTCGTCAAGACTCTCGGATATGAGCGAATACGCCTTCGGCTCGTCTTCGGAACGCATGATCCTGATTTCCATTGCACTCACGCATCCTTATCGCAGTATATGGTTCATCCGAATCTCGAACGGCACTTCTTACTGGGAACCGGCCTTCTGCCGCGGAGCATATGGGATACGATGCCCAGTATCAGGACTGCAACCGCGACTGCGACTGAACCGTACAGATAGGTGTGATCCTCTGACGACCCCGGTTCCACCCGGTAATCGGCGGTACTCATGAGGTCCGAACCTAGCATGCGTACGGTTGCGGTATACACTCCCGGAGAAGGTGACAGAAACAGGGCAGCACATGCTTCGGTGATCCTCACAGTCCCATCGCCGAGGGACCATTCGTAAGTATATCCAGACGGTCCGTTAACTGACAACAATACCATCTCCCCCGCTGGAGTCATGAAGGTCTCGGCTTTCAGAGAAAGCCCTTCCTCTTCGGCGGTGAATATGTTCACTCCGAAATCCTCCAGGAAGAATTCCGCGTAATAATCGGCGGCTTCGGGAGAATCTATGATGACGGCTGTCTCACGGTTGCGGAGGAACGAGGAGGTGGTCCAATTGACGGATCCCAGCCACACCTTGTCATCGGCGATTACGCCTTTGTTGTGTATGAGTGAGAATTTATCCGAACCGTTCATCGCTATCGCCTGCACCGAAGTGGCGGATGAAAGCAATTCCGCATAGGACACATGCTTGGATGCACTTGCCTGAGAAGCATCGAGGATGAACTTTGTGTCGACACCACGTTCCGCTGCATTTGCCATCCACGCCGTGGGGGACTCCCCTGATACAACCGCCAGATCGGAACCGAGGTCCATCTGCTCTGCATATAATCTCTCGCAGGCACCGTCCATGAACCTCTTGATTGTTACGAACGAATTATCCGGGGAGAGGACAGGAGTCACTGTTGCCGAGCATTGGAACAGTTCGTAAGGCGTTATCTCCGCTGCGGGAAGATCCCTTAAAGGATTGGAATTCGGATACAGTGCCAGCAGTCCGGAAACATCGCCCCACTGAGAGAAATAATCGTTCTCGAAGACCTCGCTCATGTAAGATGCATACCCATCGCTGCGGATTACTGCTCCCCACCCGCGGTTACCGTATTCCCCCAGGTTTCCCGAGGTCCAATTCTCCGAAGTGAGTACGGTAACGGAACCGTCTATCACTGCGTATTTATTGTGAAGGTATACGAAACGGTCATCCGACCCTGTTGCATTTATGAACCTCACATCTCCGCCGGAATCGGTCAGCGACCTCAGAAGCGATATCTCTCTACTGAGGTCTGTACCCAAGGGGAAACCCTCAGCCAAAACCCTTACCCGTATTCCGGATTCAGACTTCTGGCACAATAGGGAAATGAGCTCGGGGCTGGTGATTAGGTATATCGATATGTCAATGGATTCATGTGCCTCGGACAGGGTTTCCAGGATCGGCATTCCCCTGCTTTCAGGGAAGGTGAACAATCCCACCTCTGCCCTGAAAGAAGGAATGCTTTCGGCACTGCGGTTCGTCCACCCCGGTTTGGTGGATATCCAATCGGATTCTCTGTCACTGTCCCCTCCTACACGCAGCAGATATCTTCCTGAAGCGGTATCGACAGGGTCGCCGTACCATTTTTCCGCCCCCTGGGACTTCCCGTAACATACCGAGTCAATCACTGAGGAACCGTTCATCAGGGAGAGTTCGTCGCCCGCATCCGCCAGTATGAACGTCCTGTTCTTCGCGATGATGTCCGATGGGTAGGTAAGGACTCCGGGACGGGAATCGAACCAACAGGTTCCCGTACTTTTCGATACGGTGACACTTCCTCCCGGAGAGAGGATGAAACTAGACACGAAGGTCAGTGTTCCCTCCCCGTCGGTGATCGAATATCCTCTCAGGTCGATAGCCGAAGAACCGTAATTCCCAAGAGTGAATCCCTCACATCCCGGATCCACTTCAGTGATTAAGGGTGCGGAAGACGGGGACGCATCCGTTCCGGATGCGGAAAGCGGAGATGAAATTGAAATGATGGCTAATACCAGTAGGTAACCAAACGTCTTCCGCATAAGACTCATTCAGCATGCCGAATAAAAGACCTGCATGCTACAGTTAGCAAGTTAATGGGAAAACCCGCTCGGAGGCGGGGAAAGTGATTGTGTTCAGAGTCCGCTGACAAGGTCCCTGAGAACTGCACGGGGATCGGCTGCCTTGACGACTCCGGAGGCGAGAAGAACTCCCTCGGCTCCGAGCGAGAGGGCTGCGGCGACATCCTTTCCGTTCTTGACTCCCGCTCCGCAGAGTACACGGATGGCGGGATTGACGGCCTTCACCTGCTCGACGGTGTTCTTCACGATGGAAGGGTCGGCGGTGGTGACGGAGATGTCTCCTCCGATGAGTTCCGGAGGCTCGACTGCGATGTAATCGGGAGCGAACTTCGCCAAGATCTTGGCGTCCTCGACGGTGTTGGCGCAGACCACGGTGACAAGTCCCAGCTCGCGGGCCATGGCAACTGCCTGACCTACGATTTCGGCGTCTACCTTGTGCTCGGCGTGGTTGATGAGGGTGCCGCGGCATCCGCATGCCTTGACCATGGAAGGGGTGACCCATCCGGTGGCCGAACCGGGCTTCTTGGGGTCCACGTTCTGCGAGAATACGGGGATGCCTACGGCGGAGGCCACGAAGGCAGTCTCCACCATGGGAGGGCACACGATAATCTGTGCGCCTGATTCTTTGGCGATCTCCTCGCAGGCGGCTGCCAGGTCGGCGGCCTTGAGGCCGTCGACCTCGGCGTATGCCTTGAAATTTACGATTACGACCTTGGAACCGAGATCACTCGACATCGGTCTTGCCCTTCTTGGAGCAGCAGCATTTGCTGTCCTCATCCTTGGAGGACACGAACCTCTTCTTGAGGTCCTCGAGGACTGCGGGCCTGGAGGTGTACTCCATCTCGTCAGCTCCCAGGATGGAAGGCATGAAGGGTCCCTGGCGCCTCATCATGACAGAAGCCTTGATGGCGTTCTGGCGGGCGAGGTCCCAGGTGTTGCTTCCGAAGATGTCGACGGGCTTGTGGTCTCCGCCCTTGACTCCGGGTGCCTCGAGTCCCTGGAGGTGGCCCTCGCAGAGCTGGAATCCGAGACAGCAGATTCTCGGGGGTCCGTCGTAATAGACGGGGTTGGAGTCCTCGGGGCTGCAGGGGTACATGGCTCCGATGTGGCTTCCCCTCATCCATCCGGCAGCGAGGAAGACGTTCTGGAAGACCTGTGTGTACTCTCCGACGGAGGGGAATCCGGACTGGCACCTGCAGATGCAGACGGGGTCGTCCTTTCCGACGTAGGAGCCGGCGGTCATGTTGAGCTTGTCGGTGGATACGACAGCTGCGGGGCCGAGGCCTGCGCGGCTGTAGACCCTCTTGATTGCGTACCTGTAGGTGTCGCCGAGGAGGGACAGGATACTGTAGGTCTCCTCGGGTGCGGACATGGTGACGAACTCGTTGTCAAGGACGTCCTGGATCTCGACGTCGAATCCCTGCTTGGCCCTCTTGTCGATGACGAGGCCGGTGGTAGTGAAGGGGTCGAGGAAGATCCTGGAGAGGATGGGGGAGTAAGCGGAGGGCTCGGTCTTGTCTGCCATGAAGAAGAGCAGAGGCTCGGAGGGCCTCTCCTCGAAGGTCATCTCGGCGGATCCGGGTCCTGCTCCCTTGACGTTTCCGGAGAAGGCGTCGGTCAGGAGGTCCTGTCCGGCGGCGTAGAGGTGCATGGACTTGGAGAGCTTGGTTGCCTCAGTGAAGCATTCCCATGCGGCTCCGTGAATCTCGGAGTTGTTCTCGCCCTTGTAGTGGGTGAGGTAGAGGTTGATGTCGTCTCCGCAGCGGGTGACGTAGAAGTCCTCGATGATTCCCTGTTTCTGTTTGTCGGTGAGGATCTCCTTGCACTTCTCCATCATGGAGGGGTGGGGGGTCATGTGACCCGCGATAGATCCGATGTCTGCTTTGATAATCGATACAGTGACTTTCTCAGCCATGGTATACACCAAATTGGGGGTTTCATTGCTTATTAATATAATAAGGGTTTGGCCTGTTTGAACACGTTGGATTGCAGTGATTTTTTACTGTCTGGCACATCCGTATTCGGTTGAAAACGGCGGTTTTTCGGCGAAAACACGCGGTTCCGCAGGATGCCGGGACCTGTAAAAAGTAATAATAGGGGGAAGGGGATTCATCGGCAGTTAACATGACCGCAGTCAGAGATTCCAGCAACATTTCCGTCGACGACGGTACCGCCACCGTTAAGGGTTGGGTCCAGGATGTCAGGGCCCTCGGAGGTATCGCCTTCGTTACCCTCAGGGACAGGTTTGGCACCATCCAGATCACCCTCCCCAAGAAGAAGATTGACCCTGCCCTCTTCGAGGAGCTCACCAAGCTCCCCAGGGAGAGCGTCGTCGCCATCACCGGAGAGGTAAAGGCCAGCAACCAGACCGCTCTCGGACTCGAGATCATCCCCTCCGCGGTCGAGGTCTATTCCAAAGCAGCCACCCCTCTCCCCCTGGGAGTGGTGGACAAGGTCAACGTGGAGATGGATACCCGTCTCAACCACAGGTTCATGGACCTCAGGAAGCCTGAGATCAGGGCCATCTTCGAGCTCAAGGCCATGATGGTCGAGCTCATCGAGGAGTGCGTCCGCGCTAACGGTTTCAACCAGGTCTACACCCCCAAGATCAACGCCGCCGGAGCGGAGGGAGGAGCGGAGCTCTTCAAGATTCAGTACTTCGACAAACCCGCCTTCCTGGCACAGTCGCCCCAGCTTTACAAGCAGATCCTCATGAGCACCGGTCTCGACCGCGTGTTCGAGCTCGGACCCGCCTTCCGTGCGGAGCTCTCCAACACCAACAGGCACGTGACCGAGTTCATCTCCTTCGACGGAGAGATGTCATGGATCGAGAACGAGGAGGAGGTCATGGCCATGATCGAGACCATTATCGACCACGTGCTCACCGGCCTCAAGGAGAGGGGAAAAAAGCAGCTGGAGATCCTCGGCAAGGAGATCAAGGTCCCCGCCAGGCCCTATCCCATCCTCACTTATTCCGAATGTCTCAAGATGGTGCAGGACGCCGGACTCCCCCTGAAGGAGGGCGACGACCTCGGAACCGAGGGAGAGAAGATCATCGGTGACAAGATGGCCGAGAAGGGCGTCGAACTCTACTTCATCGCCGAATACCCAGAGGAGGCAAAGCCCTTCTATATCATGGAGAAGGACGGAACCCCCTACTCGTTCTCCTTCGACCTTGACTACAAGGGTCAGGAGATCTCCTCCGGAGGACAGAGGGAACACAGGTACGACAAGCTCGTCGCCAGGATGGAGAAGAAGGGACTCAACCCCGCAGACTTCGAGTTCTACCTTGAAGCATTCAGGTACGGAATGCCCCCGCACGGCGGATGGGGAATTGGTATCGAGAGGCTCCTCGTGAAGATGCTCGATCTCGGTAACATCAGGGAAGCCATCCTCTTCCCCAGGGACCCTGCAAGGCTTACACCTTGAACAAAACCCAATCTCATAAACGGCCCGGCGATAAACCGGGCCGTACTACCTTTTCGTTACAATCCTGCGGATATAACTGCCACAAGAAATCCGATTGTCTGGGAATCAGCAATGATGAACGAACGCTTTCCCTAACCTTGGAATTATCATATTATTCAGAAAATCCTCGCAGCAGGGAGTTCTTTTTGTTCGATAATGTATAAATTTATACATTAATGTATAAATATGCAAATGCTATCTCGCAACTATGGCAATACCCAAAGACATCAGGATCAACCTTGCGAACGAAGACATCCCCAAGAAATGGTACAACTTCGCGGCCGACGTCCCTGATCTCGCACCCCCGCTCAATCCCGGCACCAGGGAACCCGCAAAGCCCTCCGACTTCGAGCCTATCTTCTGTAAGGAGATCATCAAACAGGAAGGCTCCACCGAGAGGTGGATCGACATCCCCGAGGAAGTCAGGGAAGCACTCATCAGCCTCAACAGGCCCGCACCCCTCCAGAGGGCATACAGGCTCGAGAAGGCCCTGAAGACCCCCGCCAAGATCTACTTCAAGAGGGAGGACATGAGCCCCCTCGGATCCCACAAGGGAAACACCGCTCTCGCCCAGGCATACTACAACGCAGAGGCAGGCATCCACACCCTCACCACCGAGACCGGTGCGGGACAGTGGGGAACCGCCCTCGCCATGGTGTCAACCTCTTCGACATCGACACCACCGTCTTCATGGTCAAGGGAAGCTACATGGCCAAGCCCCTGAGGAAGACCATCATCAACACCTACGGCGCAACCATCTACGCCTCCCCCTCCGAGCAGACCGAGTTCGGAAGAAAGGTCCTGAAGGAGCACCCCGACACCCCCGGATCCCTCGGAATCGCAATCTCCGAGGCGTGCGAGATGGCCGCCAAGAACGACGGCGTCTGCTACTCCCTGGGTTCCGTCCTCAACCACGTCATGCTCCACCAGTCCGTCATCGGTCTGGAGACAACCAAGCAGATGGAGATCGGAGAGATCACTCCCGATGTCGTCATCGCATGCGCCGGAGGAGGTTCCAACCTCGGAGGAATGACCCTTCCGATGATCGGAGCCAAGCTCGCAGGCAACAAGATGTTCGAGAACACCAGGTTCAAGGCTGTGGAGCCCAAAGCAGCACCCTCCATGACCAAGGGAGAGTTCAAGTACGACTTCGGAGACACCGCCGGATTCACCCCGCTCCTCATGATGTACACCCTGGGAAGCGACTTCATCCCCTCGTCCATCCACGCCGGAGGACTCAGGTACCACGGAATGTCCCCTCTCGTATCCGCCGCCTACCACCACGGATACCTCGAGAGCACCTCCTACGACCAGACCGAGACCTTCGAGGCCGGAGTGCTGTTCGCCAGGACCGAGGGAATCATCCCTGCACCCGAGTCCTGCCACGCCCTCAAGGGCGCCATCGACGAGGCACTCGACGCCAAGGCCAAGAACGAGGAGAGGACCATCGTGTTCTGTCTCTCCGGCCACGGTCTCCTGGACCTCTACGGTTACGAGCAGTACCTCAACGGTACCCTGCCCTCCTCCGAAAGGAGCGATTTCTGAACCTTCTTTTCCGGGGGAAACCCCGGATTCTCACTTTCGGTGACCCCCCCATTTTCTTTATATACCCTTACTCGGGATAATACATTATGGCTGCACCAGGGGATACCTACGAACGCGAACTGAAATACCTGCTTTCTGGAGAGACTAAGGCTGTCACCAAGATGGTGAAGACCTGCAACACCGAAGAGACCCAGGCGTACTGTTCGATGATCGACAATCCCTTCCTCGTGATACGTGCGGCAGGCTCTTTGGGAGTGGACCTGGTGGCACTCAGATGGGACTTCTCATTCCCCATCGAGGTCAAGAGTTCCGAGAATGACATACTCTACATGAGCAAGACCGCCCGCCTGATCGAGCAGGCCCAGAAGATGCTCGACGACTGCGACAGATCCCATGTGGTGCCTATCTACGCATTCAGACTGAAGGGAGTGAAAGGCGATCCCTGGAGGATCTTCACCATCCCCTCCGAGAGCGTGCTGAAGGGCCATGCCGCCGTCCTGAAGGACAGGATCCCGAAACTGGACACCAGCAGGAACGGCAACTTCATCATGAGATGGAACGAGGGTATGAAGCTCAGCGATTTCCTCTCCTTCATCTCGGCGAGTACCTTCGAAGAGAGCTACGAACCGTATGATGCGGGAGCTCCCGACACCATAGACGAGATCCTCTCCGAGGATCAATCCTGAGATGTGCCAGACACAGAAGTGAGACAGCCGTCGGCACTCATAGGGTTCATCACGGATCAGCCCATTTTCTCCTCATCCGGCAGTCTCGTCCGCATATCTGCGGAATGGGATAAGAGTGTTGCGACTTCAGCCGAGGATGTCGGTCATGCGCTTGACGGGAACATAAGCCTTCTCGATGACCTCTTTGTCGAGGATGATCTCGCCGGTCTCCTTCTCCATGCATTCGAGGATGGATTCGAGGGAGATCATCTTCATGGTCATGCAGAGCGACTGGGCGGTGAAGTAGAACTTCTTGCCGGGGCATGCTCCTTCGAGCCTGTGGCCCATGCCGGACTCGGTAAGCACGATGAACTCCTTGCACTCCGATTTCTGGCAGTACTTCAGAATGGCCTCAGTGGAACCGATGAAGTCCGCGATGTTCAGGACGTCAAGCCTGCACTCAGGGTGAGCGACGATCTCGGCATCGGGGTGTGCCTGCCTGAGCTCCTCGACCTGCCTGACGGTCACACACTGGTGGACGGGACAGAATCCGTTCCAGAGGATGACGTCCTTGCCGCTCTTCTCCCTGACGTATTTCCCGAGGTTGGAGTCCGGAACAAAGAGGATCCGGTTGTTGGGAATCTGCTTCACCACGTTGAGCGCGTTGGCTGAGGTGCAGCAGTAATCCACTGCGGTCTTGGTCTCGGCGGCGGTGTTGACATATGCCACGACCGTGGCATCGGGATACCTCTCCTTGGCCTGGCGGATCTGGTCCGCGGAGCACATGGCGGCCATGGCGCACTTGGCCTCGGGTTCGGGCAGCAGCACCTTCTTGGTCGGCGAGAGAATCTTGGCGGTCTCGCCCATGAAGGATACTCCGCAGAAAACTATGATGTCGGCATCCGTAGCGGCGGCCTTCTGGGACAGTCCGAGGGAATCCCCTACGTAGTCCGCGATATCCTGCACTTCGGGCGAAGTGTAGTTGTGGGCCAGTATGACCGCGTTCTTCTCCTTCTTCAGAGCAAGAATGCGTTCTTTTACGGATTGCATGAAGGACGGTTACTGTGGACTTACTTAAAAATATTAGCCAGCGGAAAATGGGTTGGCAGCGGTGCCTGGATTGGCACCGCTGCCGTTAAGTCGTTTACAGGCTCACTGCTTCTTGCCGAGGGCTCCGAGCTGCAGCTTTCCGGTCATGATGAGGTATCCGAAGATTCCGAGCACCGCGGCAATGGCTATCACCACTCCCACGATGATCATGGTGTTGTTGCCTCCGCCGTTGGGGGCGGGGGACTCGACCATCACAGCATAGTAGGACAGGTGGGTGGTCTCGAAGGTGACCTTGCCATCGGCATAGGTGCACTTGAGGGCCTCGTGGGTTCCGTCCTCCTTGATGTTCCAGATGACCAGGTTGTTGGGATTCTCGTTGGGTCCGAGCTGGTAGTCGAGGGTGATTGTCAGCTTTCCGTCGAACTGGTGCACGTCTCCGATCTTGATGTCGTAGACGGAACGTCCGGCGGCGGATTCGACGATGATGTTCGGGATTCCCTCGTCCTTCTTGATGCTGACCTCCAGGTCGTCCGCGGTGCTCAGGGACTGGATGGAAGCGCTGTCGAGGGAGATGGAACCGTTCTTCATGTTGATGTCCAGCTTCTCGAGGGTTCCGGCCTGGGCATCGTTCTTCACCTTGTCGATGTCGGCAGTGGTTATGGTCGCCGCGGTCTCGGTGGCACTGTCGACGGTGGTGGTTCCGCTGATGGGATCGGGAACGGCGATCACGGATTCGTACACAGCCGTGACGGTCAGATCCGCCTTGAGGGGGGTGGTAGACTCGTAGCCGGTCCAGCTCTTGAAGGTGTAGGTCGTCGAACCGACGGCATCCTTCTGGGCGTTGCCGAGGCCTCCGATGATATCGGACACCGCGGTACTGCTGGCGAACTCCTTGGTGTAGACGCCGCTAGACAGAGTCCATCCGGCGGGGTTCACGAGGGTTCCTCCGACGGGGTCGGCGGTCACTGTGTACATGATGGCCTCCCATCCCGCATAGACCGTCACGTTGCCGTGGGATCCGGTCGCGATGGTCGTCACAGGAGTCTCCAGGCCTACATCCCTGAACCATCCGGTGAACCTGTAGTCCTCGCGGACGGCATCCTGCAGGGTGATGGTGGCGGACTCGATGTTGTAGACCGTGGGGTTGGCGGCGTTGGTACCTCCGTTCAGCACGTAGCTGATACTGTAGTCGACCGGGGTCCACTTGGCGTAAACGTCCTTGTCACCGGTCTCGCCAGGAGCGATTCCTGTCACCTTGGTGACGAGTCCGGCTTCCGCGAACCATCCTGCGGGGGTGTAGTAGTCCTTGGATGCATAGGCGAAGTTGACTCCCGTTTCGACATTGTAGATGGCGGGGTTGTTGTTGGTCGCACCCTCTGTGTTGTGGTAGGTGATGGCGTACTCATGTATCTGCCACTGGGCATAGAGGTCGGGAGCACCGTCCCTGACCCACTTGCCGTCAGCATCGGTGTAGCCGGGGATGCTGGCGACCAGGGCACCGTCGGTTCCGATGATCTTGGCTCCGCCGCTGGCCGCGGTGTAGTATCCGGTCAGGTCGTATCCGGTCCTGGAGACGTGGACTACGAGGAGGACGTTGGAGGCGTAGGTTACGGAAGCGCTTCCGTCGCTCGCTCCTCCGTTCTTCTGGAGGGTGAGGTCGTAGTCCTTGGCTACCCACTGCGCATACAGGGTGAGGGTGGCGGCCTCGGAGGCCCACTTGCCGTCAACGACGTAACCGTCGGCGTTTTGCACCAGGGTTCCGTCGGCGATGATGATTACCACTCCTCCGGTGGCCTGTGTGGAGTATCCTGCGAGATCGTAGCCGGCCCTGGTAACAGCGTCGAAGTCGGTGATGCCGGCATCGTAGGTGGCGGTGGCGTTCCTGTTCGAATCTCCGCCGTTCTTGTCGATGGTGATATCGGTGGTGTTCGCGGTCCACTGCGCATAGATGGTGACAGCGGGCTGATCGAGCTTCCACAGTCCTCCGACAAGGTAGCCCTCGGCATTCAGCACCGTGCTTCCGTCGGCATTGACGATCTTCACGCCGCCCTGTGCCGCGGACCAGTATCCGGTCAGGGTGTATCCGGTCCTTGAGATGGAATCGAATGAAATGATGGCTCCGTCGTAGGTGGCGCTGGTGCCCTTGTCCGCATCTCCGCCGTTCCTGTCGACGGCGATCTCGGTGGTCTTCGCGGTCCATCTGGCGTACAGGGTGAGTGTGGCCGATTCGTTGGCCCACTTGCTGTCGACGACGTATCCTGCCGCGTTCACCATCGTACCGTCGGGATTGATTACCTTGTCTCCGCTGTCGGATGCGGTGAAGTATCCGTCAAGGATGTATCCGATCCTGGTCACTGCGTCGAAGGAGGTGATGCCTCCGTCATAGGTGGCGGTGGCGTTCCTGTTCGCGGAGCCTCCGTTCGCATCGATGGTAATCGCGGTGGTCTTGGCGTTCCACTTGGTGTACAGGGTGAAATTCTCCTCCTTGATCCACTTGCCGTTGGCATCGGTGTAGCCGCTGATACCGGCGATCAGATCTCCGTTGCCGTCGACTATCTTCTGCATCCTGGCACTGTCGGTGTAGTATCCTTCTACCTCGTATCCGGTCCTGGCGGGGGCCGTCACATTGGTGAGGTATCCTCCGAATACCGCCCTGGCGGTTCCGTCGGTTCCCTCCACGCCTTCCAGCGTCACATCGACGATGAGGTTGGTCCATATGGTGTACAGGGTGAGGGTCTCATCCATGCAGGTCCACTTTCCGTCCGCGTCGGTGTAGGCGGTGTTGGCACGCAGCCTGCCTCCCGCTTCCGCGATCGGGTCTCCGTCGGCAGTCGGGGCATATCCGGAGATGAAGTACGTCTCCTTGACAGGTATGACAGCAATCTCGATGGTCGCGAGGCCGTAGGTGGCGGTCGCCTGACCTCCGCTCTCGCCGGTGTTCTTGTCAATGGTGATGGCGGTGGTCTTCGCGTTCCACTGTGCATACAGTACGAGCTCCGATCCGATGTGGATCCACCTGCCTTCGGCATCGGCGTAGGCAGTGTTCCTGACGAGGGTTCCGTCGGTATTGATGACCATAGTTCCGTCCGAGGCGGAGGTCCAGTAACCGGTCAGGTCGTATCCGGTACGGGTCATCACTGCGAAGGAGGGCAGGACGGCATCGTATTCGGCGGTGAAGGTGCGGTCAGAATCTCCTCCGTTCCTGTCAAGGGTAACAACGGTACGTTCAGCCAACCAGTTCGGGTAGAACGTGAGGTCGGAGATGACGTCGTAAGTCCACTTTCCGTTGGTCGTGTAAACGGTCTCGGCGCTCACCAGGCTTCCGTTGTGCCTTACGACCTCGGTGTCCTGATCGTCATAGTATCCCGTGCTGCTGTATCCGACCCTGACGGGTGCCCTGAACTCGGTGACGCCGGAGTCGTAGGTGACGTCGACGTAACCGTTCTCGGTACCCTCACCCTTGTCAATGACGATCCTGTAGGTCTTTGCTGACCACTGGGCGTACAGGGTGCATTCGGCGGTTTCTGAGATCCACTTTCCGTTGGAGACATATCCTTCGGCGTTCTGCACAAGGCTTCCGTTGGCGTTGATGATCAGCACACCGTTCTCGGCCGCAGTGAAGAAACCGGTGAGTTCATATCCGGTCCTGGCAACCGTGTTGAAGTCGGTGATGCCTCCGTCGTAGGTGGCTGTAGCGGAGCCGTTCGAAGCACCTCCGTTCGCATTGAGGGTGATTGCGGTGGTACCGGGGGTCCACTGGCAATACAGATCCACGCGACCTTCCACAAGTGCCCACTTGCCGTTGACGATGTAGCCGTCGGCGTTCTGAACCAGGGTCTTGTCGGCGTTCATAATCTTGACGCCGTTCTCGGCAGCGGTCCAGAACCCGGTCAGATCATATCCGGTCCTTGTGAAGGGTGTGGTGAAGCTCCCTGCTGTCTGGTCGTAGTTGATATTGGTCTGGATGGTCGTATCTATTCCATTACCCCTGATGAAGAGGATGGTGCTCTTCACATTCCACTGTGCGTACAGGGTCAGGGATGCGGATTCATTGACCCACTTGCCGTCGACCACATATCCCTGGGCGTCGGCGAGGCTTCCGTCGGCGTTGATGACCCTGACACCCCTTCCCGGTTCTGTGTAATAACCGTCGAGGTCGTATCCGGTCCTGGTGACCGCATCGAAGGCCTCGATACCTGCATCGTAGGTCGCGGTGGTGGATCTGTTCTCTCCGGCTCCTTCGTTCACATCGATGGTGATTGCGGTGGTACCGGGGGTCCACTGGGCATAGAGAGTGATATGGGTTCCGGGGAACTTCGCGATTGTGTAAGGGGTAGATAGCGACTCGTCCGAGTACCAGCCTCCGAAGGTGTAGTGACTCTTGGTAGGCTCATCAACGGAGGGTACGGCTTTACCCTCAATACCAATCAGATCGCCGATGGCACTGCCACCGTTCGTCTCGAAAGAGAAACCGGTATCGCACTTCTCCATACGTTGGGGTGTTCCGGTAAACTTGTACCCGGCAAGCTTTCCCGCATTGTGGGACAGCCGATCTCCGTTCAGATCGAAGAATGAGAACCCATTGAATGAAGTACTGTCAACGGACTCGACAGCGGACGGAATGGTGATTTCCGTCACGTAAGAACAATCCACGAATGCGTACTGATCGATGGTCCTCACACTGTCGGGAAGCGTAATTACAGTGATTCCCGTGCTGTTGAAAGCATATCTGCCAATAGTCTCGATATCATCGTTATAGTTCACGGTTTTGAGGTTGGCACATCCGTAAAACAGCATGGTCGGTACCGTAGTGACACCTTCACCGAAGGTGACTACACAGTTGGGTGCTGCGGCGTTGAATATTGCCCCGTTTCCGGTGATTTCACAGTTGGCATTGAAATTAATCTGCACCAACGAGGTCATACCGCTGAATGCTGCCGCACCAATGCTGGTTACATTGGATGGCACGGTAAGTGCTGATACTCCGCTACAGTCCTTGAAAGCACTGTTGGAGATTATCAAATCGTTAGTACCGAAGGATATATCGGTAAGACCGGAGCAGCCCTTGAACGCTTCCTGGCCGATATTCTGCAGATTGTCACCGAACTCGATCGAACTCAATCCAGTGCATCCGTCGAATGCATTCGCACCTACCGAAAGCACACTATCGGGCAGGACAAGCGCACCGGTAAGCCTTGTAATTCTCTGGAACATTTTGGCAGGAATTGATTTTACCTCGGTACCGATAGTCAGAGTGAAGTCCTCGTACTCGGCACCATCGTTGAACAAACTGCTCGCGGATGTGACGTTCACGGCGTTGTATACCACAGCAGTTAGTTTGCTGGAATTATAGAACGCACCAGAGTCGATGGAACTGACACTCTTTCCTATAGTCAAAGATTCTATCTGTGTGTCACTAAACGCAGTTGAACCGATAGTCGTCACATGATCGGGGATTTCCAACGCTGTGATGCTGGTCCCGGCGAATGAGTCTTTACCGATCGTGATAAGTGTGGATGGCAAAGATACAGATTTGATTTTACCGACATAATAGAAAGCAGACCCCGGTATCGAAGTTACACCCTCAGATACAATGAGATTGATTCCCGTTTCGGCTCCGGAATTATAGAAAACCGAATTACCGTAACTTGTACACTCGACGGCACCATAGGTGATAGAGGTCAAGCCGGTACAAGTATAGAATGCGTAATTACCGACACTCTTGACCGATGCGGGCAACGTAACCGAGGTCAGACCGGCACAACTCGCAAAAGCGCTACTCCCGATAGATACGACATTGCTACCCATCGTTACACTGATGACCTTGTCATTAGAGCGGAATAAGCAATTGGGTATGTGCTCCACACTATCGCCTATTACTACTTCGCACTGAGATGCCTCTCCCATGCAATAGAACGGAGAACTGTTGAAATCGCCGCAGTGTATGGCATTGAACCGTATTTCTGCCAAAGAGTTACAAGATGAAAATGCATAACTTCCGATGGAAGTTACCTTTGTTGGAATCTCGATGGAAGTTATACCGGTTCCAGAAAACGCACTCACACCGATGGTCTCGACGTTGGCGCCCATATTGACCGCTTTCACATTCGCATTGCCGGAGACGAAACACTCTGGAATAATAACTACAGACGCCCCGATATTGATCGTTATGCCGGGATCCTCAGAACCAGCGTTACGGAACGGATCATAATTATTAGGCACAGATTCAATTGATACCGCATTGTAGTTAATGGTCTTGACAGAAGTGCAGTTCAGGAACGGGTAGTATCCGAAACTTGTAACGCTGTCAGGTATGGTGACAGTCAGAATCTTGTTACAACCGGTGAAAGCCTTCTGACCGACGGTTGTCACTCCGTGAGGGAGAGTCACCTCTGGACCGATATTGGAATATGCGAACAATTCCTCGGGAATGATCTCAACGGTTTCGCCGAAGGTTACTGCCATCCCCTCCTCACTGCCGGCTCCATCGAATATACGCGTATTGCTTCCTGCCTGACAGTTAACTGCATTGTAGGTCAGTGAAGTCAAACCGGTACAATGATAGAATGCCCTGGAGCCCAGTTTCGATAGCGATGCGGGGAGTGCCAGCGACTCGATACCAGCACAGTATGAGAACGCCTCGGAACCGATGTTCGTGACATTTGCAGACAACGTCAACTCTGTGACACCTGCACAGTTCTTGAAGGCGTAGTTCCCGATCTCCGTTACCGAATTGGGTATGGTCAGGGATTTGATGCAAGTTGTCTCGGCATTAAAATACAAAAGGTAAGCAGGTATCCTCTGGACCGAAGAACCGAATGTGACAGTTACAGTAGATTCTGTATCAAAATCAAAAGTATATTGATTGAGATCCGCGCATGATACCACATTAAAAGTCAGTGAGTCGATAGAACATGCAGAGAATGCCCCTTGCCCAATGCTCTTGACTCCGGTGCCGATTGTGACACTCTTAAGAGTGCCAATATAAGCAAAAGCGCTGGAGCCTATCGCGGTGACTGAATCGGGTATGGTGACCTCGGCAATATCCGCATTACTGAATGCGGTGTCTCCGATATCCCTGATTCCCTCTCCGAGGGTGAGCACCACTTTCGCCTCTCCATTCGATATACCGCAACTGCCGAAGGCATGCAAACCTATGGAGAAACCGCCGCTTATCGAAATCGATTCTACATATTTGCTGTTGTAGAATGCATCTTTGCCTATAACGGAATCCTCGGTACCTTTCAGAATTATGTTGATGAGTTTGGAGTTCTCGAACGCATTTTCTCCTATGAAGGAAATACTATCTCCGAACTTAAAACTCTGAAGTTTCTCACAGTTCTTGAATGCATTTTTTCCATAGTGCGTGACCGCACTTCCTCCTGCCACAGAATCTAGATTGTCACAGCTATAGAATGCATAATCTCCTATGGAGGTAAGACTTTCAGGAAGTATGAACCCGGTCACATTTGTCTGGTCATAGAAAGCGTATGAGGCTATCTCTTCTACTCCCGCAGGTATTGTTGCTGTACCAGCAGGCACTCTGCCGATGTGCATTATGAGTTGCTTACCATCGAAAGTAAGTATATAATCGTCAACGATTTTGAAATGGGTGTTTGCAGGGTCAATGGTGATTGTTGGATTTACCCAGATATCAAACGGACGTTCGCAAAGAGTTTCCAAATCTTTGTTTATGTTCAGCGTTTTTATATTGCTATTACTGATTGTTGACGCAATCTCAGTCACGCCATTGGGAATCGTGTACGTGTCTCCCGTCTTCGATGCAGGATACAGAAGCATCTTCCCCATGTCCTTGGTGTAAAGGACACCGTCGACTGACGCAAAACAGGTGTTGGCTGCGGCCACGGATATCGTGGTGAGAGTATTGTTTGTAAAAGCATTCTCTCCGAATTCGGTTAGTCCAGTACCAATATTCAATTCAGCAAGATTGGTTTGGTAGAATGCTCCTGCACCAACCTTGCTGACACTATTCGGAAGTGTGACAGAAGTAAAATCGCAACCCCTGAATGAATCAATCCCTATTTCTTCTACGGCATTACCAAGAGTGAGTGTGGTGATATAACCGTTTAAAAACGCCTCATCGGCTATAGAGGTAATACCCTCTCCGACTATCAGAGTCTTGACGGAACTCTTGAATCCATACCAAGGATAATTCCTATAGTCCGATTCTTTAGTCATCGGGCCTGAACCAGATAGTGTCAAAGTCTGATCCCCATCGAACTCCCAGGTAATATCCCCGAACTCCCCACTGGAGGGCTCTGCAGAGGAGGGATCCGTATTCTCAAAAACTAAGCACGTCAGAACGAACAGCAATGCGATTGCTGCGCATCCTGCTTTTATAAAAGTCCGGTAGGAAACGCCCCGTGAGCGCCTACCGATACAGCGGAGGTTTTTGTCTTTCTCCGCACGGTAGCTAGCGGTCATGATTTAAAAAACTCAAAGGGCCTTTTTAAAAGATAAGCCGAATATCTGTTAACTGGAAAACCGCTTTCGCTAAAAATGACGAATTTGATTGAAAATGAATTTTTGTAATCATTCTCTTTTACACTCTTGTTAATCTGTCAGATACCTTTTAATAATAGGTGTTAACAACATAAGAAAAACTACGATTTTTAAGGAGAGTTATGTCTCCAATGCATACGCAGACGGACGGTAATCCGCATAGATTTCCGATTCCTGAAGATCGATAGCACACTACCGGAACACTGTGACTGACTTATACGACTACCTCGATACAGCGAGTATGAGCGACAGGGAAGACGCAGCATCATCAAGGTTCAAATGTTCGGTCAGCGAACGCGCATGCTTCGAAGCGGGAATCAAGATGGCTACAATCTACCACCAATTCGTGGGCACCCCTTTCTGCGCCCGCAACGTCGCCGATCTCGAAAGGACCATCGCCGAATGCATCAGGGTCCAGCCCTATGTGGAGGATGCCAAGGTTACCATCCGCGGGAACACAGGCAACAAAGAGGACCAGTATTCCTACACCTCCCTTACCGGCGACATGATCGATGCCGCGGTGACCATCGCCATGGACGGCACCAGAGTGGTCGCTGAGATGAGGTTCGACAAAGAGCTGGATTATCCGCTCATGTTCATCTCGTCCGTCGAAAAGATCTGATATTTTTCAGTCTTTCCGCTCATCCGGATTGTTTGTTTCGATGTATATTTTCATACATTAATGTATGTTATTATCCATAATATTAATATATAACTTTTAGATTAATAATTGAACATAAAGTAACATCAATGTATAGAAAAATACATCGGAGAGAAGAACATGCTTAAGCCCAGTCTGGAAGAAGTGAAGGCCTACGCCGCCGACGGAAGATACACAGTCTGCCCCGTGTGCCAGGAGATCCTATCTGATTTCAGGACCCCCGTCGAGGTGATGAGGGCTCTGATGAACATCGATGAGCACTGCTTCATGTTGGAGAGTGCCGACCAGTCCAAGAGATGGGGCCGCTACACCTTCCTCGGCTACAGACCCAGACTCGGTATAACCGTACAGGACGGAGAGGTCACCGTCGACGGGAAGAAACACGTCACTAAGGACCCTGCCGAGGATATCCGTGCTATCCTGAACGATTACCGCAGCCCGAAGGTACCCGGTCTCCCTCCGTTCACCGGAGGACTCGTTGGATACTTCTCCTACGACTACCTGAAGTACTCCGAGCCCAGCCTCAGGCTCGACGCCAAGGATACTGAGGGATTCAAGGACGTCGACCTCATGCTGTTCGACAGACTGGTGGTCTTCGACAACTTCTCCCAGAAGATGCTACTGATCGTTAACATCTCCCTCGACGACCCCGAAAACAATTACATTACGGCCAAACACGAACTCCTGAGGATCATGGAACTGGTCAGATACGGTAAACCGGAGCACAGGCTGTTCGGCAGGATGGATTCCACCATGAAACCGTTCTACACCAAGGAACAGTTCTGCGATATGGTGGAGAAGGCAAAGCACCACATCAGAGAAGGAGATATCTTCCAGATCGTGCTCTCCAACAGACTGGAGGCAAGGTTCGAAGGCAGTCTCTTCAACACCTACAGGGTGCTCAGGAGCCTGAACCCCTCGCCCTACATGTTCTACTTCTCCGGTTCCGACATGGAGGTAGCCGGTGCATCTCCGGAAACCCTGGTGAAACTGGAGGACGGCACCCTCCACACCTTCCCCCTGGCGGGTACCCGTCCCCGCGGGAAGACCGAGGAGGAGGACCTCCTTCTGGAGAAGGAGCTCCTCTCCGACCCCAAGGAACTCGCCGAGCACAACATGCTGGTCGATCTCGGAAGGAACGACATCGGGAAGATCAGCAAGTTCGGAACTGTAGAAGTAGAAAAGTTCCACGTGGTGGAGCGCTACTCCCACGTGATGCACATAGGTTCCACCGTGCGCGGAGAGATCAGGGACGACAATGATGCATTGGATGCAATCGCATCAATCCTGCCTGCCGGCACCCTTTCGGGAGCACCCAAGATCCGTGCGGCCCAGCTCATCAACGACCTGGAGGACAACAAGCGCGGAATCTACGGAGGAGGAATCGGATACATCGACTTCTCCGGCAACATGGACATCTGCATCGCGATCCGCATAGCTTACAAGAAGAACAACAGGGTCTTCGTCAGGAGCGGTGCGGGCATCGTGGCTGACTCCGTCCCCGAGAAGGAGTATGAGGAGACGCTCAACAAAGCGGCCGCTGTCATCAACGCCATGAAGATTGCGGAGAGTGAGGACATATGATTCTCCTCATCGACAACTACGACAGCTTCTCTTACAACCTCTACCAGCTGATCGGTTCCCTCGACCCCGAGATAAAGGTCGTCAGGAACGATGCTCTTTCGGTGAAAGAGATTGATGCACTGAACCCCAAGGCCATCATCGTCTCCCCCGGTCCCGGACGTCCCGAGGATGCCGGGATCTGTATCGAAGCAATCCGCGAGCTGGGACCCAAATATCCCATACTCGGAGTGTGTCTGGGTCATCAGTCCATATGCGCAGCGTACGGGGCTACCATCACCTATGCGAAGGAACTGATGCACGGCAAACAGTCCTCGGTATCCCTCGAGAAGGATGCCATCTTCGAAGGTGTGGAAAACGGTGCACTCGTTGCGAGGTACCATTCGCTTGCGGCTGATCCTTCCACCATTCCATCATGTCTGAAGGTCATCGCCACCGCCGACGACGGGGAGATCATGGCAGTGAAACACACCGACTATCCTGTCTACGGACTTCAGTTCCATCCCGAATCCGTGATGACACCCTCTGGAAAGACCATCTTGGCCAATTTCCTGAAGATTGCGGAGGGAAGGCAATGATAAAAGAAGCTATCATCAAACTAGTCAACAAGGGGGACCTCACCTACGACGAAGCGTTCACCGTCATGAACGAGATCATGGACGGGAACACCACCCCCACCCAGAACGCGGCCTTCCTGGCGGCACTGACCACCAAGAATACCAGGACCGAGACCGAAGCGGAGATCGCCGGATGTGCCAGCGCCATGCGTTCCCACGCCATGACTGTGGAACATCCTTACAAAGTTCTCGACATCGTCGGTACCGGAGGCGACGGTTCCAACACATTCAACATCTCCACCACCTCAGCTTTCGTCATCTCGGCCGGAGGCACCAAGGTGGCCAAGCACGGCAACCGTGCCGCCTCCTCGAAATCGGGAGCGGCAGACTGCCTCGAAGCCCTGGAGATCAACCTCGACCAGCCCCCGGAGAGAGCGGTAAAACTCCTTGATGACCCCGGAATCTGCTTCATGTTCGCCCAGAGGTACCACTCTTCGATGAAGTACGTCGGTCCCATCAGGAAGGAACTCGGATTCAGGACGGTGTTCAACATCCTCGGTCCGCTGACCAATCCCGCCAGGCCTGCATACCAGGTCCTGGGAGTGTACGACGTCATGCTCGTGAACCCTCTGGCACATGTGCTATCATCCCTCGGGGTGGAGAAAGGTATGGTCGTCTACGGAACCGACGGACTCGACGAGTTCTCACCTGTAGGGCCTACCAGGATCTGCGATTTCGAAGGCGACAAATACGACACCTACACCGTAGATCCCGAAGATCTGGGCATCGTCCGCTGCTCTAAATCGGATATCGCGGGAGGAAGTCCCGAGGACAACGCCCGCATCACCCTCGACATTCTCAAGGGAAAGAAGGGACCGAAGTACGACACCGTCCTCCTCAACGCGGGAGCGGGACTCTATGTCAGCAGGCAGGCATCCTCCGTCAAGGACGGAATGGAACTGGCGGACAAGCTCATCGCCGACGGCAGGGCATACGAACAGTACGAGAGATTCAGGGCGGCATCCAACCAATGAGCGGCAATATCCTCAGGACTCTGGCGGACGATGCCAGGATCCGTGTCCAGAACTCAATGAAGATCGTCTCCCCCGCAGAGATGGCCAATCTGGCCAGAAAGATGGACTGCGATACCGGTTTCCCCTTCGAGAAAGCACTGAAACAGCCGGGGATGAGCTTCATCTGCGAATGCAAGAAGGCCTCTCCTTCTAAAGGGGTCATCGCAGAGGAGTTCCCTTACCTGCAGATTGCGAAGGCATACGAGGAAGCGGGTGCGGCGGCCATCTCTGTCCTCACCGAACCCACGAAGTTCCTGGGAGAGGGGAGATTCCTGAAGGAGATCTCCGAGAACGTTTCGATACCCTGTCTCCGCAAGGACTTCATCGTGGACGAGTACATGATCTACGAGGCCAAGACCCTCGGAGCCTCCGCTGTGCTGCTGATCTGCGCATTGCTGAACGAAGAGGACCTCAGAAGGTTCGTGAAGATCGCCCACGGCCTGGGAATAACCGCGTTCGTGGAGACCCGCACCGCATCCGAGATCGACATGGCGGTGAGGGCAGGAGCCCGGGTCATCGGCGTGAACAACCGCGACCTCAGGGACTTCTCGGTGGACATCAAGACCTGCCTGATGCTGAGGCAGCACGTACCCTCCGACATTGTATTCGTGGCTGAGAGCGGCATCTCCAACAGGGAGGACATCGAGCGCCTGGAGAAGGCGGGAGTCGATGCCGTGCTCATAGGCGAGACCCTGATGAGAGCATCCGACAAGAAGAAGGCCCTGGCAGAACTGAGGGGTTCCCCTTGACTCTCATCAAGCTCTGCGGGATGATGCGCCCCGAGGACATCACAGTGTGCAACAGACTGCATCCCGACTATGCGGGATTCGTATTCTGGGACAAGAGCAAACGCTGCGTTTCCGTCAATACCGCAAGGGCTCTGATAGCAGACCTCGACGAAGGAATCGTCCCGGTGGGAGTGTTCCGCAATCAATCCCTCTCGGAGGTAATCTCAGCCGCAGACACAGGTATTCGCATGATCCAGCTTCACGGTTCTGAGGACCAGGGATTCATCAACCTCGTGAAGGAACAGACCGGACTCCCGGTCATAAAAGCGTTCACGGTTACAGATGAAGAGAGCATCACCGAATCACTCAGGATCTCCAGCGATCACATCATGTACGACAGCGGAGCCGGAAGCGGAATGAAATCCGACTGGTCCCTGCTCAGGAACATACAAACACCTTACTTCCTCGCGGGGGGCTTGGATGCCGGAAACGTAGAGGAAGCGATAAAAGAGCTGCACCCTTACGCGGTGGACGTCAGCTCAGGCATCGAGACAGACGGGCGCAAGGACCCCGCAAAGATGGAAACATTCACGGAGGCCGTCCGCAGGGCGGACCTTAACCACAGGAAGGAAGAGAAATGACCAACCCGAACGGAAGATTCGGAGAATACGGCGGACAGTACATGCCGGAGACCCTCATGAGCGCGGTCATCGAGCTCGAGGAGGCGTACAACAGATACAAGGACGATCCCGAGTTCAACAGGGAATTGAACGAACTCCTCGAGGAATATGCCAACCGCCCCAGCAGACTGTACTACGCGAAGAAGATGACCGAGGACCTCGGCGGAGCCAAGATATATCTCAAAAGGGAGGACCTCAACCACACCGGCGCCCACAAGATAAACAACGTGCTGGGACAAGCACTATTGGCAAAGAAGATGGGCAAGACCAGGCTCATCGCCGAGACCGGCGCGGGTCAGCACGGAGTGGCCACCGCCACCGCTGCCGCTCTGTTGGGTATGGAATGTCTGGTGTACATGGGTGTGGAGGACATGGAGCGTCAGAAGCTCAATGTTTACCGCATGCGCCTGCTCGGAGCCGAGGTAAGGGGAGTGGAGACCGGTACCGGCACCCTCAAAGACGCTGTATCTCAATGCATGAGGGAGTGGACCACCCGCATCGCCGACACCCATTACTGTCTCGGATCCGTCATGGGTCCCCATCCCTTCCCCACTATCGTAAGGGACTTCCAGGCCATCATCGGCAGGGAGATCAGGAAGCAGATCATGGAGAAAGAGGGCCGTCTGCCTGATATGCTCATCGCCTGCGTCGGAGGAGGCTCCAACGCCATCGGAACGTTCTATGACTTCATCAAGGACAAGGAAGTAGAACTGGTAGGAGCCGAAGCCGCAGGAAAAGGAATCGATACCCCCCTCACAGCGGCCACCATAAACACCGGCTCGGTCGGTATCTTCCATGGAATGAAATCCTACTTCTGCCAGGACAAGTACGGTCAGATCGCTCCTGTATACTCAATCTCTGCGGGATTGGACTATCCGGGCATCGGTCCCGAGCATGCCTGGTTATCGGATATCGGAAGGGCGAAGTACGTCGCTGTCACTGACGAGGAGGCCGTACAGGCCTTCGAGTACCTTTCGAGGACGGAAGGAATCATCCCTGCGATAGAATCGGCACATGCATTGGCATACGCCATCAAGGTGGCTCCCACCATGGATAAGGACAAGATCATCGTCGTGACGGTCTCCGGACGCGGCGACAAGGATGTGGCGGCCATCGCCAGGTACAGGGGAGAGGATCTCCATGAGTGATCTCGCCAAAGCGTTCGACCACGGCAAGGCGTTCATTGCCTTCGTCACCTGCGGAGACCCCGACCTGGAGACCACCGGCAAGGTAGTAAGGGCGATGGTCGAGAACGGAGCCGATCTCATCGAGCTCGGTATCCCCTTCTCCGACCCCACCGCAGAAGGCCCTGTCATCATGGACGCGGACAAACGCGCATTGGACGGAGGAGTGACCACCGACGACATCTTCGAGTTCACCAGGGAATTGAGAAATGATGTGAAGGTACCCATGCTCTACATGACCTACGCCAATGTGGTGTTCCACTACGGGGCGGAGGAGTTCTGCCGCAAAGCATCCGAAGCAGGAGTCAGCGGACTCATCCTCCCGGATGTGCCTTTCGAGGAAAAAGCAGACTTCGACGGCATGTGCCAGAAGTACGGAATAGACCTGGTTTCCATGGTCGCTCCCACCTCCGAGAGCAGGATTGCCTCCATCGTATCGGAGGCCCGCGGATTCGTCTACGTGGTCTCCTCCCTCGGTGTGACCGGCATCAGGACCAGCATCACCACCGACCTGAGACCCATGATTGATCTCATCAGGAAGAACACTGATATACCATGTGCGATAGGATTCGGGATCTCCACCCCCGAACAATGCAGGGATATGGGGAACCTCGCAGACGGTGCCATCGTGGGCAGCGCCATCGTGAAACTCATAGCGAAGTACGGCCGCGATTCGGCCGGACCCGTAGGAGAATATGTCGCTTCCATGACACAAGCCCTTAAAAACCCCTGAAACGCCTCTTTCGGACAATCTGGCTTCACAAAACCCTATAAATAGTTAAAATGCCATTGTCCGAGAGGCGCCTATTCATGGTTAACAATATTAAAATCGGTATCACTGGTCTTCCCGGCTCGGGCAAGACGTACACGTTAAAGCGTGTTATCGAGATGTTAACCAATGAGGACGAGGACCTCACCATCGGCGGAATGATCGACGAGAAGATCACCGACGGAAGGCGTGAGGTAGCGGTCAAGGTACGCAACATCCTGAGCGGAGAAGAGGTTATTTTCGCCAATCCCGAGAACGAGAGCAAGATCACCGTGGGCAACCTGGGTGTCGATCTCTCCCTCTTCGAATCCGTGGCAATCGATGCCATTAAGAATGCCTGCGAGACCTGCGACCTGATTATCATCGACGAAGTAGGGAAGGTCGAAGTGGAAAGCCAGGCCTTCGTGGACGTGGTCAAAGAAGCATTGGAGTTCGACAAACCCATGATCATCACCCTCCACAAGAAATCCAGGAACCCCCTCCTGCAGGATATCAGGAGGAGGGACGACGTGAGAATCCTGGAGGTAACCCCAACCAACAGGAACATCCTGCCCTACAAGATTGTCAAACTGATGAACGGTGAAAGCATTTGATCCCTCCGGGAACCGTCATCACCGAAGGACAGACCAAACTCCTGGTCCCCGAATCGCATTCTGTCAACGGCCCCGGCAAGATAAACGCAGGGTCGGTATTCTTCAACGAACAGATGGCCTTCAACCGCGATGTGAGCATCATGCTGCTGAAGGCACTCAAAAGACCCAGCATGACAGTTGCCGATGCCATGACCGCCACCGGCAGCAGGGCCTGCAGGATAGCCAACGAGGTCCCCGGGACCGAAGTAGTGGCAAACGACTACGATGCCAACGCCATCCCTTACATAGAGGCGAACATCGAACTCAACAACCTCTCCAATATCAGGGCGAACCACGCCAACATGCATGTGCTCTTCGCCGACGAATCGTTCGACTATGTCGATCTCGATCCTTTCGGTTCCCCCTCGCTTTTCATACAGTCCGCGATAAGGGGTACCCGCAAGAAGGGAATTCTAGCTGTCACCGCCACCGATACCGCTCCGCTCGCTGGGGCACAGACTCCCAAATGCAGGCGCAGGTACCAGTGCGAGCCCATCAGGGGCTACATGTGCCATGAGGGAGGACTGCGTATCCTCCTGTGCACCATCGCCCGCGAGATGGGCAAGTTCGACATGGGAATGAGACCAATACTCTCATTCAGCGCCGACCACTACTACAGAGCATTCGTGCAGATCGAGAGCGGAACGACCGCCTGCGACAGGATGCTCGACCAGCTCGGTTACATGAAATACGACATGTCGACCCTCGAGAGGGAAGCAGTCCACGAATACGATTCCGAGCACAGGCTCGGTCCGTTCTGGTTAGGCCCCCTGTTCGACAAGGAGCTCCTGAAAGAAATGTCGCCCGAGGGGACCGCCCGCGAGAGGAAATGCACCAAGACCCTCGACATCTGGAGGAACGAGATCGACAGCGTGCCGTTCCTTTATGACATGAGCGAGCTTTCCTCGTTCACCAAGCTGTCCCCGCCGAACCTCGATCTCCTCATCGAGAAGATGAATGAGCTCGGCCCCACCTCCAAGACCCACTTCTCCCCCACGTCGTTCGTCACCGAACTCCCCCTGAAGGATGTGCTCGCGGTCTACAGGGAGATAGGGCACGAGACCCCTCCGCCCGTAAAACCTCAGTGATCTGGGTCTTTAGGGAATTTTTCGGGATCGAGCATCTTGATGACCTTGGCGGGACTGCCGACGACCACTCCGTAATCTGGTACGTCCTTGGTCACTACGGCTGCCGCTCCGACCACCGCATATCTGCCTATGCGCACACCGGGCAGGATAGTGGCACCGGCTCCGATCCATGCACCTTCCGCGATGACGGAAGAGAATCGGTAGCCGAACTGGTAAGACTGTTCGAAGAAGCATACCGCGGATACGGAGGGCCGCTGTGAGCCCGGGATCGGTATTCTGGCACATGTAAATTTGCCGGTGAATGGTGCCGCTGCATCTCGACCTTTGCAGATCCAATCGCCGATTTACGAAGAAAAAACGTCAGGCGAAACCTATAAAGTAATAGACGCATCCACATGCGATTACTTATGCCCAGCCTAGCAGTCATCGGTGCCCAATGGGGCGACGAAGGTAAAGGAAAGATTATCGACTACCTCGACGAGAAGGCAGATCTCATCGTCCGTTTCCAGGGAGGGAACAACGCCGGACACACTATCGTGGTCGGCGACAAGGTGTTCAAACTCCACGGACTCCCCTCCGGTGTCGTGAGGCCCGGCAAACTCGCAGTCATCGGAAACGGCACTGTCGTCAACATCGAAGAACTCCTCGGAGAGATCGAAGAGGTTGAGAAGCAGGGCGGAAGCGTGGACGGCCTGAGGATCTCCGACAGGGCCGCCCTCATCATGAACTATCACAAGAAGCTCGACGGCGCCGAGGAGAAATACCGCGGCAACAAGCCCGTCGGAACCACCAAGAAGGGAATCGGACCCTGCTACCAGGACAAGATCGCCAGGATCGGATTCAGGGCCGGCGACCTGCTGGAGAAGGAGACCCTCGAGGAGAAGATCTCCCTGCTCCTCCCCTACAAGAAAGACCTCATGAACATGCTCGATGCCGAGGGATGCAGCTGCACCGTTGAATCCCTGCTCGACAAGATGACCGGCTGGGGAGAGAAACTCGGAAAGTACATCGTGGACACCGGCGTTCTCATCAACGAATCCCTCGACGAGGGCAAGAACGTCATGCTCGAGGGTGCCCAGGGTGCCATGCTCGACATCGACCACGGAACCTACCCCTTCGTAACATCCTCTTCCACCACCGGCGGAGGAATCTGCACCGGATCCGGAATCGCCCCCAACAGGCTCAACCACTGCATGGGTGTCGTGAAAGCATACACCACCCGTGTCGGAGAGGGCCCCTTCGTGACCGAACTCAGCGGCGAGGCGGAGGAGATCCTCCAGAAGAAGGGCGGAGAGTTCGGTGTCACCACCGGCAGGGGAAGGAGATGCGGATGGCTCGACCTGGTCGTCGTCAACCACGCCAAGACCCTCTGCGGATTCGACTCCATGGCCGTCACCAAGCTCGATGTCCTGAACGACTACGATGAGCTTCCTGTCTGTATCGGTTACGACATCGACGGAAAGGTCACCAAGCACTTCCCCGCATCCATCAGGAAGCTCGAAAGCGCCAAACCCGTCTACAAGACCCTCAAGGGATGGAAGGGCTGGAACGACACCGAGGCCCTGGTCAAGGGCGGATACGACGCACTGCCCTCCGAGATGAAGGATTACATTGCCTTCATGGAGAAGGAGACAGGCATCCCCGCCGACATCATCTCCGTTGGCCCCAAGAGGGACCAGACCATCGCCCGCAAGAGCGACTGGTGGAACTGAGTTCCACCGATCAAACAACTCCGTCCGGAAACGGACGGAGATCTTCTCAGAGATGGCGGTAAATGAGGAAATCGATTGCAACAGGATTGGTTACTTTCATTCTACTCATTGCGATTCTGTTCATCTCCATCAACACAGTATTCTTTTCCGGGACCGAGGACCTCAGCAACGTCCTGATGGGCAACATCATTTCCGATCTCATCAGCATCCTCCTCTGCATCATCATCTTCATGGTGGTTTTCCTCGATCTCAGAGATAACAGATCGACACGCATATTCCTGCTGCTCCTTTTCATCGAAACCGTCCTGCTGTTCGCAGACATCCATTGCTGGGTCTGGGACGGCGACCAGACTCTTGTCACCGCGGCAATAGTGGCGAACATCGTTTCGTACCTGTGTGTCCTGCTGCTCCTCACTTTCTACTGGGCCCTCCTCCTGGAACTGTACAAACCCTTCCACAAGAGGATGGCGAAGTTCACCAAGGTGATCATAGCCCTGGCCGTTACCGACGTAATACTGATTGTCACCAATCCCCTGACCGGATTGTTCTTCGTGATGGACGGCAACGCATTGTACGTCCGTTCCGACACCTTCCTGCTTTCACTGCTGGCACCCAACTTCATCGGACTGATAGAGGTGTACTGCATCCTGAAATTCGAGACCAAGAGCCGCCGCAAGATTGTGTTCATCGGGTACATCCTGTTCTCCTGGATCGCCATGTTCATCCAGCTGTTCAACTACGGAATCTCCCTGCAGTACGTCTCGTTCATGTTCTCCTTCGTCCTGATGTACGCCAACATCTACCTTGACCGCGGCACGGAACTGATATTCAACGAGAGCAGGATGAACGAACAGAATGCTGCCATCATGGTCTCCCAGATCCAGCCCCACTTCCTCTATAACTCCCTAACATCGATCATGAACATCAAAGGCAACCCCCCACAGACCAGGGATGCCATCGCGGAATTCGGAGGCTATCTCCGTGCCAACCTGGATTCCATGACCACCACCAATCCGATCCCCGTGCAGAGGGAGATCGAGCATGTCGAGAGCTACATCTACCTCAGGAAACTGAAATTCGGGGACCGTCTGAACATTATCTACAACATCGAGGACACATCATTCTTCCTGCCCCCGGAGACCATCAAGACCATCGTCAGTTCCGTCATAGAATACAATCTGGTAAGGGACGAACAACCCCTCACTATCACCCTCTCCACGGAGAACACCGAGAAATATCACGTCGTCAGGATCTACAACGATTCCGTCACTCCTCTGGCCCGCGGGTTCATCCGCGACAAGAACAACATCGAGATCGCGGCCATGGTTAACCGCCTCAATACCATGGTCGGAGGCACTCTGAAGAACATAGAAGATTCCCGCGGGGGGAACACGGTGGAGATACGCATCCCGCACAGTTCGAGGTACTGAGATGTACAGCAGACTCTGGCATGCAATCTGTCTCCTTATCATCGCGGGGATGTCCGTCATCACCCTGGTGAGCGCCGCCATCATAATGCCCTACGACAACTCGTGGGACCGCCAGGCCATCATCTTCCTCACGGGACTCATCATCGGCATGATCCTGTGCCTCATCCTCTTCGCGTCCGTGTACTTCGACAAAAAGATCAGTCTGGATATGCTGTTCTTCATGTGCCTGATCTCCATCGAGTTCCTGCTCCTTCAGATTGAATTCCAGCGTTACTACATAGAATGCACCGACCCTTCCAGCGACCTGATATGGCTCGCCTATCTCCTGGGCAACAGCGTGTTCCCGGTACTCGTCTGGGTCTTCGGAAACTACGAACGCATCGTGATGGGGGTCACCAAGGAGCAGTACCGCCCGTACTACATGGCGCTCAATATCCTGCTGATAACCATCACGGCCATGAACCTCCTGCAGGGAGCGACCAGCTGCCTGTTCACCATCGAGAACGGAGTGTATACGGTTACGGAACTGGATTACATACATGATGCACTGACGATGCTCCAGGGCATCGTGTGTATCGTCCTCGCCCTGAGATACGGGGTCTCCATCATCCAGAAACTGATTTTCGTGACCTATCTCTCGATACCTCTGATCCTGCTCCTCACCCAGGTCCCGTCCTACAACCCCTCGCTCATGTATCTCACGAACCTGCTGATGTTCCTGTTCATGTACGGCTCTGTGTACATGTCGCGCGGTATCACCATCGCCCGCAACAAGGCGGAGATGACCAACCGCAAGATCGCCATGATGGTGTCCAGGATAGAACCCAATTTCCTCAACGAGGCTCTCCAGTCGATCGAATCGATTGAGGGCAATCCTGAGGAGACCCGCAAGGCCCTGTCCATGTTCGCCAAGTATCTCCACGAGAACGTCAACACCATATCCCAGATCAGACCAATCGCATTCTCGGACGAACTGGAACATGTCCTCATCTACACCTATCTGGAAAAACTCCGTTTCAAGGACCACATCAACGTGATTTACGACATAAGGGCCGATAACTTCAGGATTCCAGCGATGACCGTTCAGATGATGGTGGAGAACGCCATCAAACACGGCATCACGCAGCGCGAGGAAGGCGGAACAGTCACTGTGACCTCGGAGGAACTTCCCGATGCGTTCCGTATAACCGTCGCGGACGACGGAGTGGGATTCGATGTGAATGCCCCCCGGGACCCCAACCGCAGCCACATCGGACTAGAGAATCTGGAGGCCCGCCTGAAGAACACCCTGGGCGGTACCTTCGAGATATCCAGTACACCCGGCGTGGGAACGACGGCGGTCGTCACCATCCCCAAATCGGCCAACCGCTCCGATGCCTGAGATCAGACTTTCGGCGAGAGATAAGCCTTTATGAAATTCTGAATGCTGGTCAGCATGACCTTGCTTGCCATCTTGGCCATGAATTTACGTCCGGAAGACACTGCCTGCGACATCTGGTATGCCTGAAGGAGGTGTCCGACGTAGACATCGGTCTTGTGGTCCAGCCAGTATTCCTCAATACGCTCGAGCTGGTCCGGAGGACAGGTCTCCACGGCGGTGGACATGGCTGCCACCAGTTCATCGACGAAGGTCTGGTCGGCATCCAGGAACTCGGCTTCCTTGGGTTCGCAGGTAAGTTTGAGCTCCTCCGCCACAGCCTTGAGCTTCCCGAAGAATCCGATGAAGATCGGAAGTTCCACATATGCACGGAACGAGGTGATGCAGGTAGCCTTGTACAGAAGGTAGGTGATGATGCGGTTCACGGGAGCAGTCTCCTTCAGAAGACCCAAGCCCCTGTCGAAGATGGCGTTCACCATGAACTCGTCCTCACTCTCGGGAAGCTTGTCATTGACCGCGTTCAGGAATCCTGCCACAGATGTGAAATCCAGCTGGGCACCCGCGTCTATGCGCAGGTAGCATTTGGAAAGGCAGTCCGCCATGCGGTCGGCGAGGTCGGCCATGACGTTCTCGTCCTCCACCTTCTCCGCACATTCCTTGAGGTTCTTCACGCTGCTGTTGAGGTCGCCCTCCAACGCGAAGGCGCATCCGCGGATGAAAAGACCGTACCAGTTGTCAGCCTCTACCGAAAGTATCCTGTCGCCCAGTCTGTGCAGATCCTCTACGGATTGTTTAGCGAACAGGTCGTTTCCTTCCTGGATGAGTTCTTCTGTTACGGTTGCCATGCGGGCCGAATCGGTTTTCTCGATAAAAATTCTTGTTGGAGAAGTCCCGGGCAATGCCCGGGAAGATGTTTCACTCCTTCGGAGGCAGGGTGGCCTTCACGAAGGGTGCACGGTCGGCTCCCACGGGGATGGTGGCATCGTAACCGACCTTCCAAGTGGTACCGTGAGCGGAGGGGTCCAGAGAGGAACCGGCCGCACCGGGGATCTTGATGATTTTGTCAGCCTGCATCCTGGTGGCGACGGCCCACTCGACCTCGCGGTCGTCGAAGATGTCGATGTCGTCATCCACGATGATGACGCTCTTCATGGAGGGGTGTCCGGTGAAGGCAGCCATGATGGCGTTGACCGCGTCTCCCTCCTTGTTCTTGGAGATGGAAACCACTCCGTTCAACCAGCAGCATCCTCCCTCGGTGAGACGTACGTTCTTCACCTTGGGTACGGCCTGCCTGACGGTCTTGAAGATGACGGGTTCCCTGGGGACTCCCATCAGCAGGAAATGCTCGTATCCTCCGGGGAGGAGAAGCTGAAACACAGGGTCCTTCTTGGCCCAGATCTTGTCGATCTTGATGACTGGCTGGTCCCTGACCTCATCATATGTGCCAGCAATGTCTACGAAGGGTCCTTCGGTGCAGGTCTCGGCGGTGATCCTTCCCTCGAAGACATACTCGCAGTCTGCGGGAACGAAGAGTCCGTTGTCGCACTTGGATACCTTCAGGGGTGTGCCGTGTCCTTTCTTGTGCATGGCGGATGCGATGGTCAGTTCGTCGGTACCGAAATCGACGGACAGGGCTGCGGAGACCATGGCCTCCACGGGAGCTCCGATACAGATAGAGATTTTCAGTTCCTTGCCGTCCTTCTTGGCCTCGTTGAAGAGGGTGAAGGTGTGGCGGGGGACGAGACGGATGACGATGGTGTCCTTGTCCTTGATGAGCATCCTGTGGAAGGATACGTTCCTCTTGCCGTTGTACTCGGAAACAACGATGCCTGCGGAGATGTACCTTCCGGCATCCTTGGGGAAGTACTTGACGATGGGCAGTTTGGTCAGGTCCAGTTCAAGTTCCTGCTGTTTGAACTGCGCATCGGAGACCTCCTCGGTCGCGCAGGGAGCGGACATGGCATCCATGACATGGGTGACGATCTCATCCTTGCCGATGCCCATGGCCTTGGCGATCTTAGCCCTGGTGGAGAATACGTTGCCTGCCGCCTTTCCGCCATTCAGGTCGGTGAATAGGAAGGTCGTGTCCTGATCATCCTGCATGTATCTGGTGGCGGCATAGTTGTCGGGATCCACGGTCTCGCTGATTACCTTGGCTCCTGCGGTGTCGATTGTCATTGAATCCCAATCGCGCATACACGATATAAACTGTGAGGGACTGGGGAGGATTTCCCCTCAGTCCCATGAAAAACAGGGTTTGGACCTTCAGGCGGCTCTCTTCTTCAGGAAGATGAGGATTCCGAGGACTGCGACGACAGCAATAGCCGCACCTATTCCGCCGTACAGCAGGAGGTTGGATCCCTTCGAAGGCGCTTTGCAGAGACTGTCGGATCCGGATTCGACACCGCTGTAGGTGTCCGTGACCGTTCCGACCTTCTGCAGGAATGCCTTCATGGCTCCGTTATCCTTGAGTTCGGCATCGGAGACCTTCGACGGAGTAAACAGAGCACTCGATGCACCGTAGTACTGGTACTCCTCCGCTACGAGGTCCTCGGTCTCGATGGTGACCGGACAGATAGGTTTTTCAGGACTGTCCACCAGATACATCATCTCATACATCTCCTTTCCCTCGCTAACATCTATCTTGGAAGAATGGCTGTTGGCAGTGGCCTTTGACCACATCCTGCCGGACAGGTCATCGATGGTCCTTTTCTGCTCACAGTAATCAGAAGCGGTGAGATCCTTCACATCCTTGCCGTTGAAGTCGATGTTCAGGGTACTCTTGACATACGTGTACTGCCCGTAGTCATAAGTGAGTTTGAGGGTCTTCTCACTTCCTCCCGCAATGTACGTATAGGTCGCATCGACCTTGGTGGCGATGTCCTCCATCTCCGTACTGATGGATTTCGTCAGAACGAAATTGCCCGATGAGTTGGCAGTGTATTCGTTGACCATTTTCTCATAGGATACTGACTTTACCTCTGCGTTCACCGTGAAATATGCATCGGTCTGGGTCTTATTGACCATTCCGAGTTCCTTGATGGCATTTACATTGTATTCGGTATTCTCGAAGAGGTCTACGCTGCCGGTAATCACAGTGGCTTTGAAAGATATCTTGTAAGTCTGGGAATCTGCTTGGATGGCGGTCACGGTAGTACCTGCCACCTTCTGACCGAGGTAGGAGGATTCGGACATTCCCGTTACGGCAATGTCTTCGATCTTGTAGGCTGAGGTAGATTTTACTATCCTGTCCAATACCTCGGTTGCCATGCTGGTCTTTTTGGTGTCACCGTATAGCTTAGTAAAATCGGCATCTGGCAGATTATTGAAGGAAAATCCCACACCGCGCTCCCCATCGGTAGCGGTGTATGCCTCGGAACCGTCCGCAAAAACATACGGCACCGCCGAGAACATCATGAAGCCCAGAATAACTGCCGTGAATACTTTGGAATTCATAGTCTCACGCTTCTTCCGTGGGCGGGCATCCCACCCCACGTTGGAAATTAAAACGGCGTTTAGTATATTTAAGGCGTGTTAATCGAATCGTTAACCGGCAATCGCCGCACCTATTCCACCGTACAGGAGGAGATTGTATCCAGATTCGACGCAGCGTAAGCATCGGTGAACATCCTAACCTTCCAACGCCATGAACACTCAGATGAAACGAATCCTATCAATGGTCGATGTGAACAGTTCCGGAGACCAGTTCTGCAGCTTCCGCTTTTCGAGCGCAAAAGGAGCCACATCAGATACTGCATCGAGATAATCGACAGAGGCGTACCTCTTCTTCAGCAACTCCTTTATCTCCTCCTCTCCGGAGACCTCGATTCCCGATAGTGCCAGACGTTCCATAAGATGCTTGGTGTTAACCGGGATATTGTTAGCAGAGTAGAACAAAATGTCGTAATAATCGCGTCCCTTGACACGGTTCCCCCATCCGCGACAAAGTATCGCGTGTAACTTGCAGGAATGTAGGGTGGGGAGATCATACATCCGGACCTTGTGCGGAAACGGGAGAAGGGGGTATGCCCATTCGGTTCCGTAATCCTCCGGGGGCCTTACATCCACCTCCAGCTTGACGGAGATACGCTGGTTGTCCTGTATACCGGGAACGACTTCGCCGAAGGAGAGGTATATCTCTCTGCAGATTCCTTTTACGAACGCAGTCTTCATTTTGCTCCGATGCGTCTTTTCCTTCTCTGTTACTTCTACCTGCAAATCCAAAGACTCGAAAAATGACTCCAAGGCTCCGATATACGGTCCAAATGTAAAATCTGGATCAGGCTCCAGAAGAGTGAAATCCAAGTCCTCCGAAGAACGGTCGAGTCCGTGGAAGAGGCTCAGTGCTGTTCCCCCGACGAAAGCTACTTTATCGAAGAATCCTGAATCCGATAGTGAATTGAGAGTGATGCGCTGCATGGCCTCCCTTACCCTGCTGTGAGTGTCCATCAACGGGTTGCTCTGCTTCATCAACTGTTCCAACACACTGTTCATTGATCTCCCTCCCGGACTTTCCTAAGCAGCCTGACGTTCGTGGAACCGTATCTCCCAGAAAGGTCGTCAATCAAAGCCGCATCCGTCTCAAAGAATGAATCCTCGTCAATACGCAGATCTTCGAAAAGCAATGTTCTCATGGATTTCACCGAATGCACGGGGTGCAATGCATACACTTTGTCGCAGAGGGCTTTCTCCGGTCCGGCAATCCAATATCCTCCGCGATCTGTGTCGATATACCTTAACCCGTAAGGAAAAGCCTTCTCCGGCACATCCTGATAGGTGAAGGTTCCAAAGGCTGTGCTATACTCCTTAGTACGGCGCTTTCTCACTGTAGCTGAGGTAAATGAGAATACCGTTTCTGGAATCAATCCGTGTCTGGCTAATGCGAAATCAAAGGAAAGATACGACGGCGAATAGATAGCCTGGGCCAAGAATTCACCGGGCGTATTCGGATCGGTCTCATACAAACCGCGGATGACCCGATGATACTTCCCATCCCTGACTAAGCGCCCTACCTTACATGGCACATTGGAGTAGTCTTTCAGACAATCCTGAATCATGCAAGACGTAAGTATCATGATATTCTCCACTAATTATCATTATTTAATAGTTTCTGGAGAAAATCGTGCTTTTCCCAAATTCGACAGGCCCATACGGCAGATAATCTCGCAATAATGGGCTGACCGACCGTCAAAACAATCGAATGGTCCTGTTTTGTCAAGGTAGCAGGGAACGGAAAATACCGGAAACCATCACTCGGTTAAACCTTCGCTGAGCTTATGACCCAGGAAGTTCAATTCTCCGGATTCCAATAGATTGAAAACGATGTCGAGAGTCTCCGATAGATTCACCACGGGAACACCAAGAGTGGTGGCAATAGCGAGCACATGGTGCTTGGATGCGTCCTTATAATCAGCTTTCCCTCCGTTCGCATAGTATCCGACCATGTTACCTATCGAACCGATGAGCGCTGATAGAATCATCCTGCTCTTGTCAGAATCGATAGAGGCGAAGTTGAACTCCTTAACGAACTGGGTCCACCAGTCCCCGAAGATGTTGATGAAAATATTGACTGCCTCCCAGCGGCAGTGAACAACGTAGATTAGCTTCGCAATACCGACTGAGCGGCTTGCCACATACAACTGGAGGATTCCAGGGAAGGAGAGTGCAGCCATGAAATTCTTGCTCTTACGGAAGATCTCCTCCGATTCGCGCATGATGTCCGCGATGGCGTCCTTCAGGATGCTGATGAGGATCTCATCCTTATTCTTGAAACGGTTATAGAGGCTGCCGTTGAGGATGCCAGCCTTCGCTATGATATCGCGGGTGGTGGTCTCCTCGAATCCCTTCTTCAGGAAAAGCTCCAGCGATACGTCCATGATCTGACGGCGAGCTATGTCGCGCTTCTCCTGGACGCTCATTTTGCCTCTAGCCATTACTAATCCATCATGATTAGGGTATATATCAGTATCTGAAATTTTTTGAATCTAATCAAAATTGATGTCATGTCTTTTGCATGTTCGTGAAGGTTCTGAATAAGCCAGATTTACGACTCATTATTAATTTTCCTAACTGAGTTTAATATAAATTTTGAGCTTAATCAAAAATTTATAAATATCCGTTTACTTTGAGCATGTTCAAGAATTATCATGTTCGCCAAACTAGCAGATACAGTTATGAAGCACTCCAAGGCGATAATCGCCATATGGGTCGTGATTTTCATCTGCTGCGTTCCCTTCATGCTCAAGGCCGACAGCGTCCTCGAGTACGAACTCACTAAAATGACCGGGAGCGACAGCGAATCAGCCCAGGGCAACGCCTACATGGATGCCAACTTCTCCAATGCCGTCGACATGGATGAAGTGTTAGTCATCAAATATGACTCCTCAGACAGCACTCAGACCTCCAACGTAACCGTCCTCGCCAACAAGATAGGCGAGCTCCTCGGAACCAAATACAATTCCAAAGTATCGATAACCGATGTCGGTTCCTACAAGGGCGATGCGGATAACATCGCAGTAGAGATCTTCTCGGTAAAAACAACCGATACTTCAATCAAATTCTCCGATGAGACCGGCAACATCAGGAACATCGTGTCCCAGGCCAAAACCGACAGCGGTGTGTCCCTGACCACCTACGTCACCGGAAACGCCGCCCTCACCTATGACACCATGACCGCCGCCAACAGCGACGTCAGCAAGATCCACGTGCTCAGCATCGCACTCATCTTCATCCTGCTGGTACTGTTCTTCGGTGCACTCGTCACCGCCGTCGTACCTCCTCTGGGATTCGGTGTCGCATACGGAGTCGCCATGGTAGGACTCTACTTCTTCGCAAGCTCCACCAGCGTCTTCTACCTGACATCGACCCTCATGGTCGTTACCATGCTGGGAGCGGGATGCGATTACGGAATCTTCATCATAACCAGGTACAGGGAGGAGCTCAAGAACGGCGCCGCCCACCACGACGCACTCTCCACCGCCATCCAATGGGCCGGAGAATCCGTCTTCACATCAGGTCTTTCCGTCATCATCGGATTCGCCTGCCTCGCAATCTGCGACTTCCAGATGGTCCGCAACATGGGACTCATGCTCGCCCTCGGAATCGTGTTCGCACTCATCGCAGCCCTCACCTTCGTGCCCGCGATCGTCAACCTCCTCGGAGAGAAGACCTTCTGGCCCAACTCCATCGCCAAGTACAAAGCCGCTGAGGATGGAACCCATCGCTCCGCATACGGAAAGGCCTCCCATGTGTTCCACAGGTACTTCCAGTGGGTCGCCAGGGCCACCAGGAACCATGCCAAGCCCATCGTCATCGCGGCCATCATCATCTCCGTTCCCTCCATCTATGTGTACGCAACCTCCCACAGTTCCTACGACATGATCGCTGTCGAACCCGACGGCGAAGCCAAAGAAGGACTGTACGCCATCATGGACGAGACCTACGGCGGAACCCTCATGCCCACCTATGTCGTGGTGCAGTTCCCCGACAGCGCAGTAGACAAGGACAAAACAACCACACTGACACTCAGCGATACATCCTACGGCCAGTTCAATACAATGGTCAAAGGAATCTACAGCAACCAGGTCCGCACCAACGTGTATCAGCAGGCCATCGACAGCGGTGCAAGCGAAAGCGATGCGAACACTGCCGCGGATGCATACATGACCGCTCACGCATCTGAGATCGATGCTGCTGCAACCCAGTATGCCAACGCCAACACGCCCAAAGCACTTCCCTATCTCACCTGGAGTGCCCACGGACTTACCGCTTCCGGAACCACCTTCACAGGATATGTCCCAGCAGTCATGACCATTGCCAATGACATCAAGACCAAGAATACAGACATCGTCGCACAGGACTCCAGCGGAGTCAACGGTCTGACATCTTGGGCTGTGCTCTACTACTCTCAGGGAGTTCCGGCTGCAACCCAGAAACTGATTGCCGGCTACACTGACGGTGTCCGTGCTACGGTATACAGCACCGCATACAGCACCGCAATCGGCGGAGGTGCGACTGAGGAACAGGCTAAGGCTATAGCTGAAGAACAGGCAAAAACCTATATGGAGGCCAACAAGGACACCATCGCATCCGATGCGAACACCTATGCGACTGCCCACATCAATGATGCATCTGTAGTCAACCAGATTAACAGCGGCATCGTCGAACTGATGCCCTCCGCAGTGAAGGGCTATGTTGAGAAATATGTTGCAATCGGTGCCGCATATGCCGCTGCAACCTCGCAGACCGCTGTCCCCAGCCTTTCCATCAACGTTACCGATACTGACGGAAATCCTGCTACCATCCAGCTTGCAAACCTGATCGACTACGTCCTCAATGCCGGAACCGGACTCATCTCCAACGACGGAACCGCCGCATCTCTCATGATCGTCACCAATGAAAAACCCATGTCCGACAAGACCATGGACTTCCAGGGTGCACTTCAGAATGCATTCCACGGAAAGGGCGGTTACGACGAGACCTACTCGTCTGCGATCTCCAAGTCCCAGGTGTGCGGAACCAACGCCGTCATGTACGACATCTCCGGAACCGTTACCAACCAGTTCAACTACATCCAGATCATCGTGGTCATCCTCCTGCTGATCATGCTGTTCCTGATCCTCGGAAGCTACGTGACCCCCATCCGTGCCATCCTCTGCATCATCCTGAGCGTCACCTGGACCCTGGCTCTCACCTTCCTGGTCTTCCAGGAGTTCCTGGCCATACCGGTGTGCTGGATCGTGCCCATCGTGCTCTTCGTGGTCCTACTGGGACTCGGTCTCGATTACGAGATCTTCGTCACCACCAGGGTCAGGGAGAACAGGATCCGCGGAATGTCCAACGACGATGCCATCGATGCCGCCATCACAAGTGCCAGCGGTACCATCAGCCTCTGCGCCCTCATCATGGGAGGTACCTTCTGCACCCTGCTCATCGGAAGCTCTTCGATGCTTCAGGAGTTCGGTTTCGCACTCGGTATCGGAATCTTCATCGACGGACTGTTCATGGTCACCTATGTCGGTCCCGCCCTCATGCACCTCCTCGGAGACTGGAGCTGGAAAGGCCCCGCCTTCCTCCAGAGGAAGCATAAGGAAGAGTAATTCAGAACGCCCGTCCTCCGGGACGGGCCCCTTACCCGGGAGAAATCCCCGGGGTTAATTTCTTATCCTAATTTCTGTGATTACTCCCCAGAGTGATCGGATGAGTATCGTATACCGCTACGGAAGCAACCTCTACATCAACCTCACGAACAGGTGTCCCTGCAGCTGTGTTTTCTGCATCAGGGACAGCACCCCCAGACTCGGGGATGCGGACAGCCTGTGGCTAAAGGAAGAGCCCACATCCGATCAGATCATGGCCGCCCTCAGGGAAGCCGATGCCGATAACGCGGGACAGATCGTGTTCTGCGGATACGGCGAGCCTACCGAGCGTCTCGAGACGATCCTGGAAACCGCTCCGCGCATCCGTTCAGAACTGAAGAAGACCGTCCGTCTCGATACCAACGGACTCGGGAATCTCATCAACGGAAGAGACATCGTACCGGATCTGGCACAGGCGGTCGACTCGATATCGATCAGCCTCAACGCACCCGATGCGGAATCCTACAAGAAGATCACCCGCTGCAGATTCGACGCACATGAAGCCTACGATTCGCTGATGGATTTCATCCGCGAGTGCAAGGAGAAGATCGGTGCGGTCACCGTGTCCATCGTCGGAGGATACCAGTCTCCGGAGGACGAGGAGAGATGCAGACTAATCGCCGAGGAGCTCGGTGTCAGGTTCAGGGTCCGCTGACCCAGCAATCGTTTTCTGTGTTCAGTCGGACATCATGTCGATGAACACATAGGATGCCATCTTCATGTCGATGGCGACAGAACTGCCTGCCACACCGAGGGTCACGATTCCCTTCTCGTCATCGTGTCCGGTGACGGTTACCTCCTTGCCGGGGATGATTCCCATGGCCAGGAGTTTCTCCATAACCCTGCTCTCATCGGACTTGATGTAAGCGACGGTGCCGCTGTGGCCGACCTCGGCATCACACAGCTGGGAGGTGATGGAGATTCCGAAACCGGATACGGACTTGCAGGGATTCACACAGCTCTGGCAGTCGCAGTCGGGAGGATTGCCGAGGATGTCGCAGATCCTCTGAGCGGCGGAATCGGAGATGGTGTGCTCGATGCGGTGCGCCTCCTGATGGGCGATTTCCGGCTCGAGTCCGAGGACGTCGATGAAGAACTTCTCGACGATGTGGTGCCTCTTGCGGGTGAGCCTGGCATCGGTATAGCCCTTTTCGGTGAGCTTCACGCCCCTGTATTTGGCATACTCGACGAGACCGTCCTTGGAGAGTATCTTCAGCATCTCGCTCACACTGGCGGGAGATACTCCCATATGCTCCGCAAGCTCGGTGGTCTTGGCTGCAGAGCCCCCTTCTGTGAGTCTGAGGATGGCGATAAGATAGTCTTCACGGTTTCCGGTCGTCACTGGCATACACCTCTAAAGGAGATTTAGGTATATCTAATATTCCGAAATCTCATTTCAAATTGTTTTGAAATAGCATCTCCCATATTTAATTGTCAGGCTCGGTTTTCAGGGGATCGGGGGGTCTCAGCAAATCTACTTATTTTTTTGTAGTACCCCACAGATTATTTTAAGTTCTGACATAACGAGGTCCTGAGGAAGACAAATGAGCATCGAAAAGGCACTGGAAGCGGTCAGGAAAGGCCAGATTATCCTTATCTATGACTTCGACGACCGCGAGAGGGAATCGGATATGACGATAGCATCCGAATTCGTAACCTACGACAAAATCACTCAGATGAGAGAGGACGCCGGAGGTCTGCTCTGCACCACCACCCCCTTCAAGCTCGCCATGGACATCGGACTGCCCTTCCTCTCGGATATCTTCTGGTACGCAGGCGAGAGCTATCCCCTCCTCAGGAAGATGGCTCCCAGCGACATACCCTACGACCGTACCAAATCGTCGTTCGGTGTCACCATCAACCACAGGGACACCTACACCGGTATCCCCGATAGGGACCGCGCCCTCACCATCAAGAGGTACGCCGAGGTCATCTTCCAGGACAAGCCCGCAGACGAGATCGCGGAGGACATGGGAAGGGAGTTCAGGGCACCCGGACACGTCCACCTGCTGAACACTTCGGATAAAATCCTTACCAACAGGCACGGCCACACCGAGCTCGCCACAGCCATGATGTACATGGCCGGCGTGAAGCCCTCCGCCACCATCTGCGAGATGATGGGTCACGACGGACACTCCCGTTCCAAGGAGTCGTGCTACCAGTACGCCAAGGACCACGACATGCCCATCGTCACCGGCGACGAGGTCATCGCGGCCTGGAACGAATACAAGAAGGACCACCCGGAACTGGATGTGTGAGACATGGTCAGAGTAATGGCCTCGGGCGTCTTCGACCTCATCCATCCCGGACACATCTCCTACCTCCAGCAGGCACGCGCCTTCGGAGACGAGCTGGTGGTCGTGGTGGCCTGCGACGACACGGTCAGGAAGAACAAGCACGAGCCCATCACTCCTGATTACATGAGAGCTAAGATTGTCGGCAGCCTCAAACCCGTCGATGCCGCCATCGTCGGCAAGAACAACGGGGACATGTTCGACACCGTGAGGGAGGTCAAACCCGACGTGATCGTCCTCGGATTCGACCAGCACTTCGACGTCGACAAGCTCAAAGAGAGCCTCGAAAAGGAAGGCCTGGGTCATATCAGGGTGGAACGCGCCACCGAGACCGCGGACGATCTCAACGCCACCAGGCGCATCATCAAGAAGATCAAGGACATGGGAGGGGTACAATGAAGCTGATCGGTATCGCCGACACCACCTTCGCCAGATACGACATGGGGAAGGCGGCCATCGACGAACTCCAGAAGACAGGCACCGGATTCAGGATCATCAGGGTCACGGTACCGGGAATGAAGGACCTGCCCGTCGCATGCAAGAAGCTCATCGAGGAACAGCACTGCGACATCTGCATGGCTCTGGGTATGCCCGGACCGATGCCCAAGGACAAGATGTGCGCAGACGAGGCCTCCAACGGACTCATCCGCGCGCAACTCATGACCAACACCCACATCATCGAGGTCTTCGTCCACGAGGACGAGGGCAAGGATGATAAGGAGCTCGCCTGGCTGGCGGACCGCCGCACCAGGGAGCATGCAGTAAACGTTTACGATCTCCTGTTCAGGCCCGAGAGGCTCACCGCCAGGGCAGGACAGGGACTCAGGCAGGGGTTCGAGGACAAGGGCCCCGTGCACCTTTGAGAAACAGTAACCATAGGAGGAAAGAACAATGGCAAAATACAGACTCGGAGCAGTAGTAGCGGAATTCAACTATGAGGTCACCAGCCTCATGCTCGAGAGGGCGAAGGCGGAAGCCGAGTTCCTCGGAGTAGAGATCAACCACATCATCAAGGTGCCCGGCGTGTTCGACATGCCCCTCGCCATCAAGAAGCTCATCTCCAGGGACGATGTCGACGCGGTCATCACCCTCGGTGCCGTCATCACCGGCGAGACCAAACACGACGAGGTCATTGCCGCACAGGCCGCAAGGAAGATCACCGACCTCGCACTCGACTACGACAAGCCCGTCGCCTACGGCGTTACCGGACCCGGCATGTCCGAGCTCCAGGCCATGGACAGGATCGAGAAGGGCCGCGACGTCGTCGACACCGCTGTCAAGATGCTCGACAGGCTCAAGAAAATCTGATTCCAAACGGCCCCTCAGGGGGCCATTACCATTTTTAACATTGCCTAAATCAACAACGTCCTTATAGCACTCCGTTCATCCATTTTCCAGCATGACCGGAGACCACTATCTCAAATGTTTCATCAGGGCCATCCTCGCCGGAATGGCTATCAGTATCGGATGCTGCGTATACCTCGGAGTTTGGAGTTTCAACCCTGCGGAGAGGTGGATCGGAGCCATTTTATTCAGCATCGGTCTCTTCACGGTTTTCACCTTCGGTCTCGACCTCTACACCGGTAAGGTCGGGTACCTTTTCGACAACAAACCCGCTTTCGCCCTCGATCTCCTGATCATCATCCTCGGTAACTTCGTCGGATGCGCCATCTGCGGATTCATGATGCCCGCGGATGCTTTCTCTACTGGTGTAGACCCCAACGTCCTCACAGCAATGGTGGACAAGAAACTCGCCATGACCGATTACTTCAGGATCTTCAGTAAGGGTGTGTTCTGCGGTGTGCTGATGTTCATCGCCGCCGATTACTACAAACAGAAGCAGAAGTACCTCGGTGCCATCCTCGCAGTCCCCGTCTTCATCCTCGCGGGATTCGAGCACAGTATCGCTGATATGTTCTACTTCTGCTCCGCCGGAGCCTACAACATGGAGGCTCTGATCTTCATCATCATCGTCGCCTTCGGCAACCTGGTGGGCGGAGTCATCATCCCCCTCTGCAGAAAATACATGTACGAAACGCCTGCAACCAAGGCTTAAGGACATTTCCTCCCCCTCATCTGAAGAGAAATGTATCCAATGTATATGTTCGTGTTAATTTATATTTGAATTTCTAGTGGTGTTTAAATATCGACGGTTTTTCGTGGTAGAAAACCGGCGTAGGGGGAATATAATGTCTATAGGTAGTTCGCAACAGATACGCAGCGAGCGGTATTCCTGCTTGATCTGCGGCGCCAGTTGGAAACCAAAAAAGAAGGTAGGGCTGCCCCATAGATGTCCCCGTTGCAAGAGCAAGATGTGGAACAACAGCTTCAAGCACCACTGCAACAGATGCCAATACGATTGGGTCTCCGCCTTCCACTCCCCCGACAGGTGTCCGGGATGCCAGTCCCGCAAGTGGAGGCAGGACGAGTCTGTGGATGTGAGTGTGCAGTCCTACCTCCCCAAGGAGGCTAAGATTCCTATCCTGCTGAGGTACGACGCGGGCATGGGATGCGTGAAGATCGCCATAGATCTCAACCACACCTTCAGCACAGTATACGACGTCATCAAGGAAACCTATCCCAACGATAACGTCCGCCTTTGATTTTTAACCAACCTCCGGGAAACCCCGGAGGAACTACTGTTTTACGTATAATTTTTTATTTATACTGCGTATTTCGTAGTATTTTTACGAAATACCTGTATTTTATCATTTTTCAATCGATATATTTATATTATTTTGCGAATTTCATGTAGACAAAACGTAGACAACACACCTAAACAGAAAAAATTCCGATTAAAAATCAAATTTAAAACAAGGTCGTATAATGTCCGTTAACATAAACAACCACGATAAGCTGTGGTCCGACTATATTTACCTCGGAACACTGGCTTTCACACTCTGTGTTCTGATTTTCTCATATTCGTACGCAGCGTCTATCGAAGTACCTTCAGGAGATAACAATCCCATCCGTACGGATATATCTGATAAGATACCGATTTCGCTACCGCAGATCGATATTCAGACTGAAACATCGCATCCCGAACCGCTGGTTGCAGCCGGCAGTGTCTCTGATGAAATAGTCAAAAATGACACTCTGAAAGCTGCACCCGGCGGTGGTATCGATGGATAAATACCGTAGCGGCGAGGCGATCTACAGAGGCCCTGCGCCCTTGTTCGGAGCGCTGACCGTATTCGGTATAGATCTCCTGGTCCTTTCGATCCTGGGTCTGCTCTGAACTCACTTCGAGCTGAACAGCTTGGCGTTGGCATACACCAGGAAGGAGACGAAGAACGAGAACACCAGCAGGATGATCTGCAGGGTGGCGGCCCCGCTCACCAGGACGACGATGCTTGCGATGAAGTAATGCTCGCGAAGACGGATAAGATAGAATGCGAAGCAGGACAATGCACCGGATACGAGAAGACCCAGAGCCTGCATCCATGAACCGACAGCGAGGTTGTACACCCCTCCGACGATGGCGAGAATTGCCCATACGAGAGTCAGTACGAAGACGAGCTTGTAGGTGAATCCCGTATCGCTCTTCTTCCTTGCGGTGGGGAATACGACACGCTTCTTGGGTTTCTCCTGAACGGCTTCTCCCGAAGGCTCGGCAGGCTTCTCCCTGCGTACGAGTTCGAAACCGCAGTGGGGACATACCTCTGTGCCGGGTTCGAGTTTCTCCCAGCAGCGCGGACACTGTTTCGCCATATTGGGACGATAGGACGTGCGTTTATAATGATTCCTAGGCCGACGGATGCCGGCCGAGGGATTTTCACTTGAGCTGTTTGCCGTCGCTGAAGGCCTTGCCGACCTTCTCTCCGATACCGTAGTAACCGTGTCCGGAGGTGTCATACATGATGGGTTTCAGTTTGGTGATGTCCACCTTTCCGTCGGTGAGGATCGACTCGTCGGCAACGGCGTTGACGATCTGTCCGATCATGATTTCGGTCTCGTTGTCATAGCTGATGAGCTTGCACTCAAGTGCCAGAGGGAGTTCCTTGATGAGGGGTGCGTCGACGTTCTCGCTCTTCTCGACGTGGAATCCGGCCTTGGCGAACTTGTCGGGAACGGTGTTGGCGGATGCGATTCCCACATAGTCGCAGGGGACGACGGTGGATTCGGTTGCGAAGCTCACGGTGAATGCCTTGCGCTCGCAGACGTTGGCGGTGGTCTTGTGGGACCTGTCCACGCAGATGGACACCTTGTCCTCTCCGCAGATACCTCCCCAGGCCGCGTTCATGGCGTTGGGAACACCGTCCTTGTCGTAGGATGCGATGATGTACACGGGCATAGGAAATGCCAAAGGTTTAGCTCCGAAATTCTTCCTCATGGTCTCCCGAATCCTCTCTGAGAGATATACTGTTTTCGGGTGCTGGGTCATTCCGATGCGGAGGTATCCGTGAACCGTGCCAGGAACCTCCCGGCGGGCCCCGGAGGAAGGCATTGCGTATCCTCCGCGAAATCGATTATACCCTTCAGCATGGGCATCAGTCCCTCCGGACAGCACCCGTCGCCGGAGGAATAGAACCATGCTCCGTCGGTGAGGATGCTGAGCCTCCACGACATGCAGTGCGGATCCGGTCCGGAAGAATATCTCTTCGCCCATTTCCAGAATCCCGAATATGCCACGGGGTTGATGAGCTTCCACCAGCTGTCGTCGTCCAAACGGAACTCGATCCTGCGCCTGATACCCGATGAGAACACCGTCACCTTGCATATGCGGGTGCTGCGCCAGGCCTCCACCGAGATTGATCCCTGGTTGGTGAAGAACTCGAAAAGAACGTTCCCAATACGGTCCTGCCTGAACGGTACCTGCTCCGCTGCCATGCCTTCCTATCCTCTAAGAAGGTTAGGTTGCAGGCGATATATAACCGCCAGCAAGTTATTTTTTCAGGACGGTCCGGAACTCAAATCTTCTTCCACTTGACGCCGTCGGAGGTATCCTCGAGGACATATCCCGCATCCTTCAGACGATCGCGGATCATGTCAGCGTACTGATACTGCTTGCCGGCCCTGAGCTCCTTCCTGAGGTCGATCAGGATGGACATGACCGCATCGAATGCGCCGTTGTCCTCCTGTGCCTCGTCCTCGGGCAGGATACCGAGCACGGAATCCACGTCAGCCAGGAATGCGAGGACGGTCTCAGCGCCTGCTTTGGTGAGGGTCTTCTCGCCCATCATCTTGTTGGTGCTGCGTGCGAGTGCGAAGAGAGCCTCGATGGCGGCACGGGTATTGAAATCGTCGTCCATTGCTTCGGTGAAGTCCTTCCTTGCGGTCTCTGCGAGGGCGGCAGCCTCTCCGGCTTCCCCTGCGGGACCGTCGCGGGCGCATGCCTGCAGGTCGCGGAAGTTGTTCCACAGCCTCTTCAGGGCGGCCTGGGCCTCGAGCATGTTCTCCTCACCGTAGGTGAGGGGGCTCCTGTAGTGGGTGTTGAGATAGTAGAAGCGGATGGTGTACTTGTCGAATTTGGCAGCGACATCCTCCACCTTGAAGAAGTTCTTCAGGGACTTGGACATCTTGACGGTCTTTCCGTCGGCACCCTTGGTCTCCAGCATACCGTTGTGCATCCAGTAGTTGGCGAGCTTGCATCCGCAGGCCGCCTCGGTCTGTGCGATCTCGTTCTCGTGGTGGGGGAAGACCAAATCATTTCCTCCGCCGTGGATGTCGATGGTGTCGCCGAGATAATGCCTGATCATGGCCGAGCACTCGATGTGCCAGCCGGGCCTTCCCTTGCCCCAGGGAGAGTCCCAGAAAACCTCTCCGGGCTTGACTCCTTTCCATACGGCGAAGTCGAGGGGATCCTCCTTGTTGGGATCGAGGTCGACACGTCCGGCGGACCTCATCTCCTCGATGGTGCGGTTGGACAATGCACCGAAGTCGGAGATCTTCCTGACCCTGAAGTAAACACTGCCGTCGGCGGTGGCGTACCCGTAGCCCTTGTCGATGATGTCCTTGACCATGTCGATGATGTAGGGCATGCTGGTGCTCGCCTGCGGGTAGATGTCAGCTTTCCTCACTCCGAGCTTGGCAACGTCCTCGAAGTACTTCTTGATGTAATCGGAGGACAGCTGCAGAGGATCGATGCCTCTCTCGTTGGCACGGTTGATGATCTTGTCGTCGACATCGGTGAAATTGGTGACGTAGGTGACGTCGTATCCAAGGTACTGGAGGTAGCGCCTCACGACATCGAAGGTGATGATGCTCCTGGCGTGGCCCATATGGATGTCGTCGTATACGGTTACACCGCAGACGTACATCTTGACCTTCCCCTTCTCGATAGGGACGAATTCCTCTTTCTTGTTGGTTAGCGTGTTGGATATCTTCAGACTCATTCCCTGTCGCCCCTGAGCTTGCTGTTCTCGTCGCGCAGTGCGAGTACGGTGTTGTTGAGAGCCTCGATCTGCGCCTCGAGCTTGGCTATGCGCTCCTCCATGACATCCGGGAGCTTGTTGTGGTCAAGCGCATCCTTCATGTCGACGCGGACCCCTCCGCATTTGATTATCTGTCCGGGTACTCCCACCACGGTGCAGTCCGGAGGAACGTCCTTGACGACGACGGATCCCGCGCCGATCCTCACGTCGTCACCGATGGTTATGTCCCCGAGTACGATGGCTCCCGCACCGACCACGATACGGTTGCCGAGGGTGGGGTGCCTTTTGCCCTTGCTGGTGGAGACTCCACCGAGGGTCACTCCCTGGTAGATGCTGACGTCGTCGCCGATGATGGTAGTCTCGCCGATGACCACGCCGGTGGCGTGGTCGATGAAGAACCTCTTTCCGATGGTCGCTCCGGGATGGATGTCGCACCCGGTCATCTGGTGGGCCTTGTAATTGATCTCCCTGGCCTTCTTGAAGTCGCCCTTGAGCCACAGCTTGTGGCTCTCCCTATACATGGAAACCGCCTGGAATCCGGGGTGGAACTTTATGGCGTCTTCTTCGTCGATGATGGCTGGGTCGCGGTCCATCACCGCCTTGAGGTCCTCGGGCTCGTAGTACATAGGAACTGCAATCTGTCCCCGCTTTTTATATTCTCGTACGCGGGAACGAAGTGTCAGTCCTCGAATCCCTTCTCCTCGGTCTTGGCCGCAGGGGCGAAGTTGACCGCGGGGCAGGGACCGTAGCACTTCATGCAGAAGATGCAGTCGTCGCCGTGGATGTGCACTTTGCCGCCCTCCATGTACAGGGCGTGCTCCTCGCACCTGGCGGCACAGAGTCCGCATCCGACGCAGTTGAAGGCACGTGCGATGAGCTGCACCGCATGGTCTATGTTCTGCTTGGCATCCTCCTGCGTGAACGCTTTGGTGGTGATAGACCCAGCACCGTAGAAAGTGGTGTAATTGGCGTAGATCACATCCTCGTCGCGGTCGTACTTGATGACCCACCCGAGGGCGTGGGTGAAGGGCTCCAGGACAGAGAGGTCGATGGGCCTCGAGAGGGCCGCCTCGATGCTGTATCCCATGGTGCAAGGGGAATATCCGTCCTGCACTTTGACCGCCACAGGGCCGTCCTCGGCAGGATCGAGTGCGCGGGACGCTTTCATGGGAGGTACCTCCTTGCCGGTGACCCTCTTGATCTCCTCTTTCACGGATTGGGGAGCGCTCTTCCACCTCCAGAGACCGTACTTCTTCCATTCCTCGGGAAGACCGATCTTCTGACTGTAATCGGTGAGGTAGCTGTCCCAGCGCGAATACTGTGAGCTGGCACTGCGGATCGTGTCGAGGTCCGCCATGTCGGAGGCGGGGCACATGAGGCATCCGATACGGTCGAGACCGTGCGCATACCAGTAGTTGAAGGGCTCCTTCTTGTAGAAGATGTAAAGCCACACATGTATGGCCGACCAGCTTTGAATGGGGGAAGCACCGATCTGTCCGGGGGTCCAGGGGTTCTGCCACACCCTGGGCTTCTCGTGCCTTGCTTCGGATTCGTATTTCCTCTGTCCGATGAAGGAGAGGACGCCGTTGGGATAGTTCTTGGTAATGGCTGCCACGGTAGGGCCGAGCTTGTTGGTCTTGCAGCACCAGCGGTAGTCCTTGGCGGGCGGGCCGAAGTACACAAGGTTGCCGTAGAAGGCATCCTTGGGCGGTTCCTGTTCGACCAGTTTCACGTTGTGTCTCTCGGCGAAATCGTGCACATAACGGACGGTCTCGTCGAGTTCCAGACCGGTGTTGATGAACATCGGGGGCACGTCGACCCCCGCGTCCATGGTGAGCAGCATGGAGGCAAGGGAATCCTTACCTCCGGAGAACGAGACCACGGTGGGGAGGTCCTTGTACTTCTCCATGGTCTTGTGAATGAATGAGATGGCCTCGTCGCGCCTCTTGACGATGACTCCCTCATTGGCTTTGACGACGTCATCCCAAGTGTGGGCGATATCTGATGTGACAGGAGTCTCCTCCTTGTGCCAGCGGGTCTTGACCGCAACACCGCGGTTCTGTTCCACCATGTCCTTTCCGGACATCTTGGCGACACCGGTACCGATGACGGTACGGTCGGCAAGGACCATGATGACCTCGTCGTCTACCTGAATGTTGGGATCGGCATCGCAGACTCCCGGTGCCATGAGGTTCTTGTTCTCCCTGACGAAGGGGGCTGCATCCGGGTTGAGGATGACATATCCCTTGCTCATGACCTTGGCGATGCGCAGGGCGCCCTGCATACGGATGATGAACCTCCATCCCACGCCGAGGTCGAACCTCTCGGTGGCGACGATGGTACCGTCGCTGAGGATCTCCTCCATCCTGTCGATGGCGGGGCACTTGTTCATGACGGCGACGTGCCCCTCGGGCAGCATCGCATAACCGCATCCCTCTCCGAAGCACTCGTCAGCCATCTTCCTTGCTTTGTCGAGATCGTAATCGAAGGCGGGCCTGGAATCCGCGGGAGGGGTCAGTTCGGTCTCCGCCGTGGCGGAACCGCATACCGGACACTGTTTGGATTCCATGATCGGGAGGTTGCACTGGAAGCACCACCTCAGATGGTTCCTTCCCAGTTTCGTCATTGCCATAAATCTGCGATATCTGTTACGTATAAATACGGTTGCGCACGCGAGACATGTTAAGATATGCTTCCACAAGCAGAGTTCTCGTGTAAAATGTCGTTATAAATCTAGAAATAATACATTTTAAAAATTGTTTGAATGTTTAAATATTCTGAATTATTACTTTGACAAAACAGGTGCTTTGTAAAATGGTCTACGATCCCGATGATCCCTCCGGATTTTCCATAGTATCGAAGAAAGATGATACAGTAGCACGTATGATGGCATATTGGGACAGACGCGCCAGAGGCTACAATCTGCTCACACGCCTCCAACTCCATGATACGAAGCACTATGAACATATCATAGAAGCATTGGTTCCCCTCGGACGTAAAGCATCTGTATGCGATATGGGCACTGCCTGCGGATTCATGGCCCTGGTTGCGGCAAGAATGGGTCATTCCGTTGTAGGAATAGACTGTCTCCCGAAGATGATTTACTACGCCCGTAAGAACGCTGATGAACTCGGCATCAAAGCCGATTTCAGAGTAGGAAATGTCTCCAATCTCAAATTTCCCAAAGGCTCTTTCGACCTCATAATAGCCAAGAGCACGATATGGTGTCTTGACGATCCTGTCAGCACCCTCAGGCACTGGATGGCCCTTTTGAAACCCGGAGGTCACCTGCTGATCATCGACGGAAACTACTATCTTGACAATTTCGAGAAGGACTACGGAGCCAAACACCAGCTTGACAAGATCAAAAAGAGCGAGGAATCCGGCCTACATGGTAAAACGAACATGGATTCCGTCGATTTCGAGGAGATAAGAAACATCGCCATGGATCTCCCGGCCTGCAGCATGCGCCGTCCCAGCTGGGATATGTCAGTCCTTTTGGGTCTGGGTATGGACAACATATTCGTCAATCTCGAGGATCAGAACCCTTACACGGTAAGTGCTGCCTCAGGATACATGATCCTCCCAGGATCGTTCGTAGTGACTGCAAGGAAGCCTTTCGAGAAAGGGGAAACGACCGTAGACGAGAGGGATGCAGACCACATGCAGGAACTCGATTACGAGAAAGGGGTCATGGAAGAATCGGCGACACGTTTCAAAGCCTTGGCCGATGCCAATCGCGTGGAGATACTGCAGATCCTTCTGAAAGGAAGCAGGAACGTGAAGGATCTTTCAGAGATTTTGAGCTGTTCTGTATCGCTGACCTCGCACAATCTCAAAATACTCGAATCTGCAGGATTGATCCATTCGGTCAGAGTCGGGAAAGAGGTATTCTACGGAATCAATGACTCGAAAGCCCTATTTGAGATACTATATTACATGAAAAAGGGGTTCGAACAAAAGAAACTCGGGGAGAACTGAAGCCGACATCCAGTGTTCTTTTCCAACGTATCCTTTTCGTTCGAAAACTGCCTCCTAAACCCCGCATAACAATCAAATTATTTTTTGAATGAAAATTTTTCTCTTAACAAAGTTTATATACAATCACACTTAGAAACGCTTGGATAAAACATCCAACTGATAACATGAATACAAAAGCAATCATCGCCATACTGGCAGTTGTAGTTGTTGTGGCTGCTGGTGCAGGAGTTGTCGTGCTCACCCATAACAACTCTCACCATGAGACCCTCCGCAACAGTAACAACCTGGATGGACGTCTGACTGTCTTCGGAAACGCCAACAACGACGATTTCCTTGACAGTAGGGACGTTGATTTTGTGAAAAAAGTCATCGCAGGCGAGGAAAAAGCAACTTACTACACCTGCTACAAGACCTTCGGCGGTTCCACGGTCCAGAGGTCCTTCTGTGATGCCAACGTCGACGGAAAGATCGACCAGGCAGACGTGGACTGGATCCAGAACATGGTCGACCGTAAAAACAACATGCTGCTCTACTTCTATGACGTCGATGGAGTCATCGGCTCCTGCACCTATCCTCTGACCACCAGCGCGGTAGGATACAAGTCCAACTATGAAGCGCTACTCGTCCTTGGAGAAGCTGACCTCTGCAAGTACTCCTGCAATCAGGTCGGAAACGACGGTGCCTATTCCAAATGGTACTCCGCATTCTCCGATGCCAAGTGCTACGGTTCCAGATTCACCCCTGACTACGAGACCTTCGTCGGTGCCGAGCCCAGTTACATCCTCTCCGGAACCAGGAACTGGTTCGACCCGGAGATGGAAGAGAAATGCGGACCTATGGGAATCGATGTCGTCCGTCTCCCATTCTATGAGGACAACTGGACCGTTCCTGCTATCATCACCCTCGGATATCTGACCGCCCATGAGGATGCGGCATACAAATATGCCGAGAAGTGTGACAAAGTCTACGACACCATATCCACTGCACTCAAGGACACCAAAGCCGAGGACAGACCCTTCGTCTTCGCATCTTACGCAGGAAACAGCATCTCCAAGATGCATGAGGGAGTCCACGAGCTTGTCACCCTCGCAGGCGGAATAAATCCTTTCGATAAGGGTTACACCAACGGAAGCATCGATGCAGAGGGAGTCATGACCATGAATCCCGACTGGATCATCCTCGACCAGAGCGGACCATACTACGGATTCCTCGAGACATTCACCACCCATGATGAAACCAAGTACAAGGAGGCATACGCACTCTACAACACCGATGCCAAGTTCATCAAGGCGGTCAACCTCGCCGACGCTTACGATAACGGCAAGGTTCTGTTCCTCGAGCAGGGTATCTACATGGGTGTCGCAAGCTACATCGCATGCGCCTATGTCGCCAACCACATCTGGGGAGATAAGTTCCACTTCGATGTTGATGCACTCCTGAAAGATTATATCGAGTCCTATCACCCCGACTTCAAGTATGAGGACTTCAAGGATATCGAATTCTTCACTCTAGAAGAGCTCCAGAAGTACGCGACCGAACAGGGAATCATCCCCGCCTGAAACCTCTTGGGGTGCACTGCACCCCACCACTTTACGTGATCCCCATGACATTATTGGAAGAGATCGAGAACTACTGGGACATGCGCAGCAATGGATTTTCGTCCGCTGTCATGGAGGAAATGACCGACAGGGGCGAGAAGATTGCCGTCGGACTCATGAAAGACCTCGATATCGGTCCTGGTAGCCATGTCCTCGACTTAGGCTGCGGACCTGGTCTGTTCTCCATACTTCTGGCAAAGAACGGTGTAAAGGTCACCGGCATAGACTATTCGGCAGCCATGATCAAGAAGGCAGAAGACAATGCCTCAGAAGAAGGTGTATTCTGCAAATTCATGAAGATGGATGCTCAAAAACTTACCTTCCCTGACTGCGAATTCGATGCAGTTATCTCGAGGAGCGTCCTATGGGCGCTCGAAAGACCCAGAGACTGTTATGGAGAGATTCTGAGAGTGCTAAAACCCGGATACAAAGCCGAGATAATAGATGGTAACTACTACCTGCACCTGTTCAACGAAGACTATCGGTGGAAACCACCTGCGGGAGAACGTGCCCCGGGCAAGGATTATCACAGCCGTCACAACACTGACAATGTCGATTTCAAGATTATCGAGGAACTGGCCAAGAACCTCCCTCTCAGTCGCGAGGAGAGACCCGCATGGGACGTCAGCACCCTCGCTAAACTTGGCTGCAATGACATACATATCCAATTCCCAAAGGACAGCGGGCGCTTTGACCGTTCCAAAACCGTCCCGTCATTCAAGATTATTTTCAAAAAGGAGCAATGACTATGACAGAACTAGCAGACGCTTCTGAAATGGTGACAAAATACCGTAAATACATTGTTTTCAAACTGATGTTCATCGTTGCCTGCATCATAGCTATGATCATTGTCATGGGTTATGCAGCAACCATTGGGTCCGCTAATTATTCCGCATGGGATGTCTACCGCGATATCTGGTACCACTTCACGGATCCAGCACAGAACAACGCAAAGATGGACCACGTCATATTCAACATCCGTCTTCCCCGCATCATGACAGGACTGGTGGCAGGTATGTCACTGGGTGTGGCAGGAGCCGCCATGCAGAGCATGATGAAGAACCCGCTGGCAGACCCGTACACCACCGGAATCTCCTCTGGAGCATCCTTCGGTGCCACACTCGCATTGGGCATGGGGTTCACCGTTACCGGTGTAGGAGGGACCGTTGGTCTCGTCACCACAGCATTCGTGTTCTCGCTCATCCCCGCTGCAGTCATCATCCTGGTCTCCTCTCTGAGAAATACCTCTGCGGCTACGATGATCCTTGCGGGTATCGCGGTGATGTATCTGTTCAACGCGATGACCACTCTCATCAAGCTATCGGTCAGCGAACAGACTCTTTCCGCCGTATTCCAGTGGTCTATCGGAGATCTGAGCACTGTCACCTGGGATTCGTTCAGAGTCATCCTGATATTCACGGTAGTGGGAACCCTGATCCTCTTCGCCATGTCGAAGAAACTCAACATCCTTATCACCGGAGACCAGAACTCTACCGCCCTGGGTCTTAATGCCCACCAGCTCAGGATTGCTCTCCTGATCATCATATCCCTCATGGCCGCATCCGTCGTGTGCTTCACCGGAATCATCGGTTTCATCGGTCTCGTGGCCCCTCACATCGTAAGGATCTTCCTCGGTTCCGACAACCGTTATCTGATCCCCGCATCAGCCGCCTTCGGTGCGGTGTTGCTAATGGTATCTGATCTGATCTCGAGAGTTATCATCGCCCCGACCTTCCTGCCGGTCGGTGTCATCACTGCATTCATCGGATGCCCCATGTTCCTGTATCTGCTCATCAAGCAGAGGAAATCCATGTGGTGATATCATGCCGGAAATCAAATTGGAGAACATCGAATTCGGATACGATCCGAAGATTCCCGTCATCAAAGGAATCTCCTACACCCTGGACAAACCGGAGTTCATCTGCATAATGGGACCCAACGGTGTCGGAAAATCCACACTCATCCACTGTCTGAACAAGATCCTCAAACCTACAGCAGGGGTCGTCTATCTGGATGGCCGCGACGTACAGGAGATGAAACTCAAGGAACTTGCTTCCCACATGGGTTATGTCCCCGCTTCCAGCCAGGATTCGTTCCCGCTTACGGTGGTGGATACAGTGATGGTGGGTCTGCAGAACGATTTCAAATTCGGTACCAACGCCAGCGACCTCCAGAAGGTGTATGATGTCCTGAAGCTCATGAAGGTGGAGCATCTCGCTATGAAGAACTTCAACGAGCTGTCGGCAGGACAGCACCAGAAGGTCATGCTCGCAAGAGGCCTGGTGAGAACTCCTGAGATCGTCCTCCTTGACGAACCCACTTCGAACCTAGACATCAAACACCAGATTCAAGTGACCAAGACACTCAGTGAACTGCCCCGCACCAAGGGCATGATGGTCATCATGATCAGCCATGACATCAACATCACCGCGAAGTATGCGGACCGTATCATCCTGATTTCTGACGGAAAGGTGTATGCCGATGGAACCCCTCTCGAGGTGCTGACCAAAGAGAATATCCGCGACGTCTACGACGTGGAAGCGGATGTCCTGGAGATTGAGGGGAGGCCGCACATAATCCTCAAAGATGCCATCGACGACGAATGAAAAACCTCTTCGATAACCCCGGGGAATCATCCCCGGGCCCAATTATTCTTTTCCATATAGCCAGACATACGAATAGGATGGTCGCCGAAACATTGGCAGAGCGGACAAATGCATCCTCATCCATAACTGTCTGGGTCAGTCTTATATTATATATGCGAACCGCATCCTCTCTGAAAAAGAAGGTTAGTCCTATGCAGAAGAAAATGAGAGCATCCAGGCGTGCAATGGGTATGAACTATGCGATCCGTGAGGTCACCGTCCCCGCCGCCGCTGCCGCTGCCCGTGGCATGAAGATGTACAACTTCAACATAGGCGACCCCAACAAGTGGGACTTCGAGACCCCCGAGTACTTCAAGGAGACCCTCAGGAACGCGGTCGACAACACCGACAACGGATACGGCGACTCCCAGGGTAACCTCAACCTCAGGAAGGCCATCGTCGACAGGGAACACGACAAGAACGGAGTCAGCATCGACGTCAAGGACGTCTACGTCACCGCAGGAGTCTCCGAATGCATCAACGTCATGATGGGCGCCATGATCGAACCCGGAGACGAGGTCCTCGTCCCCGGCCCCGGCTACCCCTCCTACGCACAGTACATCGAATTCTACGAGGGTAAGGTCGTCCCCTACAGGATGATCGAGGAGGAGGAATGGAGGCCCGACGTCGACATGATCCGCGACAGGATCACCAACAGGACCAAGGCCATCGTCCTCATCAACCCCAACAACCCCACCGGCGCTGTCTACACCGAGAAGGACCTGAGGGCCATCGGCGACATCGCCGCCGAATACGACATACCGGTCATATCCGACGAGATCTACGACAAGATCGTCTTCAACGGGAAGTTCTTCTCCATGTCCCGTCTGCCCGACGACATCCCCCGCGTGATCCTCAACGGATTCTCCAAGGTCAACCTCATGCCCGGCTGGAGGCAGGGATACTGCTACTTCATGGACAAGAACGGCCTGATGGACGAGATCCGCGAAGGGATGATGAAGCAGTTCAGGGCCAGGATCTGCGCCAACGTCCCCTGTCAGGAAGCCGCAAGGGCCTCCCTGCAGGGTCCCCAGGATTACATCGTCGATATGAACAGAAAGCTCAAGGAGAGGGCGGACTACACCTACAAGAGGTTCAACGAGATCCCCGGCATCTCCACCAACAGGAGCAACGGTGCACTGTACTCCTTCCCCCGCGTCGAACTCGGCAGCACCTGGAAGAGCGACAAGGACTTCTGCCTAGACCTGATCAACGAGACCGGTATCGTCATGGTCCACGGATCCGGGTTCTGCAGAGAGTTCGGTCAGAGCCACTTCAGGTCCATCCTGCTGCCTCCTATGGAGACCCTCGAGGAAGCCTACGGTATCCTCGAGAAGTTCATGCTCAGGCACCAGTGAACGGCCGAACCGCGCAGTATATACCGATATCCGTATTCACATCACGGATTGTCCGCATCTTGTCTCAACTCCGCTTATATAGTGCTAGTTAGATGACAATAACCATGCCGAATGCCGTGCACATGCTTTCCGTCACATCGGCCCTAATACTTGCGATGGCAGCGCTATGCATAGCATTCGTACCGGAGAGCAATGCGGAAGACCCCGTGGAGAGTTATGTATACGAGAGCTCCAACGAATCGTTCCCCATCCGTGCGAACACCCTCTTCGGCATAGATCCCGCCAGCCATGTACAGATCGTCACGATGAACGGGGCCATATCCCTCTCCTCCGATGCAATCTCGGATCTGAGAACGATATCCTCTGACGTCACCCTCACCATGTCCGGTCTGACTACAGAGGACCTCACCCCTGCCCAGGCCGACAAAGGATGCAAGATGTTCAGCATAACCCTGCGCAACAGCGACGGAACCAATCACCCCCTGGGAGGGATGGTGACCGTATCATTACCGTATGAACCCGGGTACCTGGAGATTACGAGCGGTATCTCAGTGAAGCATGTCGCTTCGGACGGCACCCTCTCCGATATGCCCACCCATTATGAGGAAGGCTGTATCGTTTTCGAAACGGACCACTTCTCCGAGTTCATTATCGTACCGGCATACGAGACCTATGCGGACCTGCTCCTAATCTCTCTGAGCATCCTTACCCTGCTGGCAGTAGGGGTTCTGGTGCTGTTCCTCCTGCGCATGCGCAAGATCCACACGTGAAAGTTCATATATCATTCGTATGAATTACGTATTATGGGCACTCCGGGTCAGACATCCGTACAGATTTGTGTGAAGGTCAATCCTTCGCTCAAGGGGCGTATGGAAAGGGCGATGGGATTCACCGGTGGCACCACCACCGAGTTCGTCAGCGATGCGCTGAAATTCTATATCAATTACATCGAGGATCACAAACTCTACATCACAAAGAAGGACGAGAATACTGACTTCGAGGAGCGATGGGGAAACGAATCCTCCCAGACAGAGATACTGGAAGTAAACTAACCCCGGATACTTTCGCATCCGGGGAATCGTCCAACCAACAAAGGGCGATTGGGTTGTAATCCCTCTCATAGGTTATAAAGGGATATGGCCAGAGCTGGCCAGTGAAACAGCGGCAATCGTGGAGTTAGCAGATTACTGGCCAAATATCAGGCACCGACACGATAGATTCCGCTGCGGGTGTCGACAGTCAGCTTACCGTTCTCCATGTACATGTCCCTGACACGGGACCTGGAACATTCGACGGAATCCCCGGTGTACTGATAGTGCTCCATGACTGCACGGTGGCGGCTGATATCCAGCGAGAAGACATGCCTGGAACCATCCTTCTCCCAGGTGAACTGCCTCTTTTCGTGCATGCGGAACGGCATTTTGCTGCGTACCCGCCATAAATCCAATGTTCCGATCAATACGTGATCGGCTATATCACATCTGTATCCCACTACAGACATAGTGCATCCCTAGGTAATAGAGGCGAAACTACAATTTAATGGTATGCTTTTAAACGACTGTCTACGCTTTGTCAACATCCGGGAGCGGACCCTATTTAAGCAACTGATTAGATTTGAAGACGATACCATGGCAGGAGAATGCCGCAGAAGAAGGACCGAGATGCAGGCACTCGGTATGTGCCGTATAGTTGTGGAGGACGGGAAAGTCACCGAGGTGGGGGAACCACGCCTGAAATACTGCCCCCTCTTCAACAAATTGCTGGGTATAGAGGAAATAGACAGCGAGACAGTCCGCAAGAACCTGGAATACCGCGTGAAGTCCTTCGGTTTCGGCACCGAGGAACGTGTGGTAAGGGCAGGGGATTACGTTACCTTCGGAGTATCGGAGATCCTCAGCACCGCCGTGAAGGACGGGAGATTGGACGGAGCGGTCATCGCGGCGGACGGCTGCGGCTCCGCCGTACTCACAGACCCAGAACTCATACAGGGCCTCTGCGGAAGGATCTCCGGCATGGTCAGCACCGACCCCTTGGATACTGTGCTCGATGCAGTCGGACGCGACCGCGTGGTCGATCCCGACACCACTCCCGTGGACCAGGTCCGCGGTGCGGAACTGGCTATGAAACTCGGTCTGAAGAGATTCGCGGTCACCGTCTGCAGACCCGAGGATTCCGAGACTATACGCAGGATGTGCGGCAACCGTGCCGTGATCATAGCTGTTCACACGAGCTGCGTGTCCGAAGAGGGTGCGTAGAAGTTCTATGCGAACTGCGATTTCCTAACCTCCTGTGCTTCCCGGGTCATCAGGGAGATCGCCTACTCGAGACCTGACGTAGTCATTGCGGGCAACAAGATCCCCATCATAGCTGTGACCGACATCGGTAAAGAACTGGTCCTCTCCAAACTCAAAGAACTGGGAAAGGAACCATGGGACAGGAAGGAGCCTACGGTGGATCCCAAACCCTGGCTCTAAATATACCCAGACATCAGCTTTTGAGCTGAGAGGTAAGCTCTTCTTCATACTCGCAGGCCTTGCAGCGTCTGCCGTTGCAGGGCTCTCCGCATGAGCAGAATTTATCTTCGCGGGGACCCGCATTCTGCTTCAGCAGGGGCTTTATCTTGTCGTAAGAGGACACGATACTGTACTTTGTCCCGGGGGACCTGTCCTCCAGGGCATCGACGGTGTCGCGGTACTCGTTGCGGAGTGCCTCCGTCCAATAGGGACATTCTCCGTCCCAGAACGGGATTCCAGCGACCAGTGCGTAAAGCAGCGATTCCTTCTCCGGGATCATACGGAGAGGGTAGAAACGGGGGATCAGTCCGGGCCGGATATTGGTATGTGGACCCAGACGGGCAAGACGGTCCACATCCCCTCTGACGAAGTTCATCATCACGGATTGTGCCACATCGTCGAGATTGTGGCCGGTGGCCAGGTATTTCGCGCCCACCTTGCGGGCCTCGTCGTTCATCAGTTTCCTGCGGAACACACCGCAGTATGTACAGGGACTGTTCTCCCTGGACAGCGGCGCGATGGAATCCATGGTGAGGCCTCCGAGTTCAGTGAAGGAACGCTCGTGATATTCGATCCCGTTATCCGAACAGTACTTCCTGACGATGTCAAGACTCGGGGGACGGTAGCCGGCTATGCCTTCGTCGATGGAAATGCACACCAAACGTATGCCGTTGCGTCCGTCGAAAAGAGAATGCATGATACTGAGGGTGACCATGCTGTCCTTGCCGCCGGACACAGCCACGGCGACGGTGTCGCCCTTGTAGAGGGACACCTCCTTGCGGATCTCCTTCTTTACCCTCCTCTGGAAGAACTCCATGAAGTGCAGTCCGCAGAGATGCGAACCGTTGTATTTGAGGAAGGTAACGGCATCTCTGCCGCAGAGATCGCATTTCATTCCAGATCTATCTCCCCGTGCGATTCCTCGTCAAGGAGATACTCCAGCTTGTTGGCCAGCTCCTTGGGAGGGATGTTGTCTATCGAGATGTAGGTGACCCTGCCGCCGTCGGGCTCTCTCTTGACCTCGGTCCTGAGAAGACCCAGCTTCTCCATGTCCATGACATAGGTGTAGAACTGGGTATGCTTCTTGGCGGGGATGTTGTACTCCTCGCAGACCACGGCGTAGGTCTTCTCGCACTTGGTCATGCTGACTGATGCCGCGGTCTTGATGGCGCGGGAGATCGAGAGCAGGACGATCTTCTTGTTCCTGTCGAGGTTGTTGAGCTTGACCTCGGAGACATCGCTGTACACGGATGCGGAAGCGATACGGATGCAGTCGGGGGTGACTTCCGACTCCCCTTCCTTCTCGGCCACATGGGCGGCCCTCTCAAGAATTTCGAGGGCATAGCGGGCGTCGCCGTACTCGGAGGCGGCCACGGCGATGATCTCCGCGGACTCGTCCGGAAGGGCATCATCCGAAAGTGCCAGACTCGCCCTGTACTTCACGATTGTCAGCAACTCCTCTGGAGTGTAGCGGGCGAAGGAGATCATATTGGAGCGCCTGAAGGTGGACATGGAGGCTTCGTCAATCAGGGTCGCCAGGGGATACTGGGATATCAGGATCAGAGAGATGGAGCCTGCGGATAACTGTTCGGGCAGGCGCGATAACTGGTAGATGAGGTTCTTCTTGGGGCCCCTGAGCATCACGTCGACCTCGTCGAGGACGATTACCAGGGCCTCCTTCTTGCTCTCGACCGACCTTGCCAGGATGCTGACGAGTTCTTCGAGGGAGAATCCCCTGTCGGGGAATGAGGGGTCGAAATGCCTAACCGCATCAAGCATCACAGCATATTCGCTGTTCTTGATCCTGCAGTTGGAATAGACCGTGCCCATGCGGCGCCCCTTCTCCTGGAAGTAGGCACCCATGTCGAGACAGAATCTCTTGGCGATGGCGGTCTTTCCGGTACCCACCCCTCCCCAGAGGAAGGCGGTACAGGACTTCCCGTCGAATGCGAGAGGACTGAAGAGACGTTCCATCTCCCCCATGTGGGCCTCCCTGCCCACCAGCTTCTCCGGGATGTACTCGAACGACAGGGTGGCCCCGTCCCGGATGATGCGTGAATTGCGGTCGAACATGTCAGTTCCTGCTGAAACGAGTGAATCCCGCCGCTCCGAAGACCTCGATGCCGTGCTTCTCCCACTCGTCGCAGATCAGATTGATCCCCAGCGAATCGGAGGCCATGTGGCCGGAGATCACTACATTGAGGTTGCATTTCCTGCAGACGTCCACGCTGGACTTGGGCATGTGCATGGCGATGACGGTACCCGCACCTGCCTTCTGCAGCTCCTCGTACATGCTGTCGGGTGCGGAGGTTCCGCCGGTCATCTTGGCAATGACTTTTCCGCAGCGTGAATCCTTCCTGCCGACGATGATGCGGGGCGGATCGTTAAGCCTGGCGGCCTGCCTGTATTCGGGCTCCTCCATGAGCATGTCCACGATGTCCTCGAGACGTCTGGGACATTTCTCTTCCACCTTATTCTCCAGGAACTCCTGCACCATGTTGTCGGCTGCGGAGTGGATGTTGAAGAAGGGGATGTTCAGGAGCCTGGCGGTGTCCGCCGCCTGGTTGTAGTTGGAACCCATGACGTTGTAGAGGACCTCGTCCATGCGGGGACCCATGAGACCTTCAGCCACGTTGATGGGGACTCCGCAGTCATAGAATATGTCGGCCTGCATGGACATGACCTTGGGGAAGGGATTCCTGGATTTCCCGGTGGGGTGGTGGGCGACCACCGCATCGATCCTCTGACCCTTCTCCTTCAGACGGTCCGCCAGCAGGAGCTCTCCGGGAGTGATGTCGACTCCCCACATGAAGCGCTCCGCCTCCGCGTCCTTGGCGATATCCTCGCCCCAGGAGAAACGGCAGTCGTAGTAGGGATTCCAAAGGCTCTCGGTGTCGAAGAACTCCTTCTTCTCCTCGGGAAGCGCATCATACGCCTTCTTGGCGTTGCTGAGGACGAGGTCTACCTCCTCCTTCGGACGGGGGTCGTGTTTCATTCCCGTCTCTATGGCAAGCCGGTAAGCGTCATAGATTTTCATGTCCGGTGCATCGGACTCTCCCTAAAAATAAACTCGCACGCGCCCGTATCCTTTACAAATGTTATTTTATGACCGAGTGGATGCGGGAGCAATGTTCAGCCTCTCGAAGACCTTCCGCATGAGTGCGGAAGAGGAGGATATCATCGACGTGAAGATGCGCCTCAGCAAGCGCACCATCACCGGCATCATGATCCTCATCGCGGTCATCATGATTTTCTACGGGACCACCCGTCTGTACACCGTCGCCATCCTGCACGGCGAGGAGGACTGGCTGGATTCCTTCAGGATGGCATGGCTGATGGTCTTCGGAGGCGACCTCGAGCTGGGCCACGTCACCCACCTCGTCTACTGGCCCGGCCCCATCATCTTCATCATCGGAGGATTCCTGATCCTGCTGGACCACCGCAGGAACTTCGTCCGCTCGGTCGGACTCTACGCGTTCGCCATGGGAGTCGTCAGGATCGGTATGGCCCTTCCCCTGATGAGGTCCCTGGCGCCCCCCACCGTTGCCCTCGGATGGGTCATCTTCATACTCGCCGCCAACCTCGTGTTCTCCGGGTACTCCATGCTCTCCGGGACCACCCGCGGCAGATGGGGTATGATCGGCGGTTCCCTGGGAATGATGGCCATCTACATGGAGTACTTCGCCCTGATCATGTTCGCATACATCGGTCTCGGCGGGGACTCGATAGGCAATGTCATCATCAGGATCTTCAGGGACTACCCCAACATCGTGGTCACCTGCATCATGTACGCCTTCCTGATCTGGCTGCTCGACACCGACGAGATCCGTTACGGCGACAAGCTGACGAGGCACATCGCCATCCTGCAGTCCATCGACAACACCTACCGCTCGGTCGAGCTGATGACCATCAGGAGGAAGGACGCCGCGGTGCTCATGAACATGGACTCCCCCAGGTGGAGGGACCCCGCGGACGGGGGGCCGGCCGAGAAGGAGTTCAAGTTCCAGTCCAACACCAGGATGGGTACGTCCTACGTCACCGTCCAGAAATGGAAGGACAGGGACGAGCTCTTCTTCACCATGTCCGCCTGGAGGATGGGTACCTCCGTCATGGCCGAGAGGTTCGCGGTCAGCAAGATCATCCCCGACGACGAGGACCTCGAGAAGTGCACCACGCTGAACCTCATGGGACGCAACAGACAGGTGATACCGGTCACCGTCATCAACACCCACCGCGACGAGGAGGTGACCCAGAGATGAACTTCGGCACCTGGGACCAGCGCGAGCTGCACCTTACTGGCGCGGCCGCGGCGATGTGCGTCTGTGTCCTGATCTACCTGCCCGGCATCGTCGAGGAAGGCATCCACTACTTCGACGACCTAGCCGATTTCATGGCCATCGTGGTGGCCGTCATGTTCATGTTCTTCGCTGTCCTCTTCCGCCATGACAAATGGACCAGTCTGCTGATCCTCCTCGGCGGAGTGAACCTCTACTCGGCCATCCGCTGCCTGGCGGTCGACTTCACGCAGAGCATGATGTTCTTCCAGCTGGTGCTGATGGACCTCATCTCGCTGATCGGACTGATCTCCCTCGTGTTCCTCTCGAGAGGGTTCATGCACAACGTCACCCGCCAGATCATGATCAATCTGGGACAGATCGCCTGCCTGCTCATCCCCTGGGCCATCACCAGGTACGTCATGAGGGATTATGTCGGGGCGAGGACGGTCCTCTGGGAGACCATGCCGATGATCCTCTTCTACCTGGCCGGCATCTCCTACCTCGCCAGGCCAGAGATCAGGGACGTCAGCCCCTCCGAGGAGCTGAAGGTCCGCCTGGCGAGGGTGGAATCCTCCTACACCATGGACCCCCGCTGCTACATGCCCCTGAGGGACCTGGTCATGATTCTCGGGTTCACCGACTACGGATGGACCTACCACGAGAGCGGCCCCATCGAGAAGGAGTGCCGGGGCAAGATCATCGGAGAGACCAAGAGGCACTGGGTGGTCACCGTGAAGAAATGGCGGTCGGAGGACTTCTGTCGCGTCGTCATCTCTCCCGAGGAGCATAGCCGCGGGTCGTGGGGCCTGAGGTTCGAGCTCATGCACTATCATTTCACACAGCTCAACGACAAGGGATTCGTCAGGATATACGGCAACGACGGATTCTTCATCGACATGTTCACCGAGGACCCCCGCATCTACGAGAACAACGCGGTCTCCATGGGACTCGACAAACTGCTTAGGAAATTCTGAGGAAGGACAATGAACGAGATTTGGACGGAGAAATACAGGCCCAAGACCCTGGACGAGGTCGTGGGCCAGAAGAGCATCACCGACAGGCTGAAGGGATACGTGGAAGCTAAGAACATGTCCCACCTGATGTTCGCCGGTTCCCCCGGAACCGGTAAGACCACCTGCGCACTGGCACTCGCAAGGAGCATGTACGGTGACAGCTGGAGGGGCAACTTCATCGAGCTCAACGCCTCCGACGACAGGGGTATCGACGTAGTAAGGGGAAAGATCAAGGACTTCGCCAGGACCGCCCCCGTCGACGGTGCCGATTTCAAGATCATCTTCCTCGACGAGTCCGATGCCCTTACCAACGATGCGCAGGGTGCCCTCAGGAGGACCATGGAGAAGTACTCCAAGACCTGCAGGTTCATCCTCTCATGCAACTACTCCTCCAAGATCATCGACCCCATCCAGTCCAGATGCGCCGTGTTCAGGTTCAGGCCTCTCAGCAACGAGGACATCCGCGAGTACCTCGAGAGGATCTGCAAGGAAGAATCCCTCGAGGTGGAGGAGGGCGCACTCGACGCACTCGTCTACATCTCCAGGGGAGACATGAGGAGGGCCGTCAACACCCTCCAGACCGCTGATTCCCTCGGCGTCCCCATCTCCGTCGACGTCATCTCCAAGGTATCCGGTTCCGCCAACGAGGACGAGATCATGGGCATCCTCACCTCCGCCCTGGCCGGCAGATTCACCGAGGCCAGCTCGAAGCTCGACAAGGTCATGATCGACTACGGTCTGTCCGGACAGGACATCATCCGCCAGATGCACTCCCAGATCTTCAAGCTCAGCGTGGACACCGAGTCCAAGGTCAAACTCATCGACAAGACCGGTGAGATCGAGTTCCGCATCATCGAAGGAAGCAACGAGAAGATCCAGCTCGAAGCTCTCCTTGCGTACATGGTACTCATCGGCGAGAAGAACTGAGCATGGACAACGTCCTGCCCCTCTCCGACGCCGAATCCTTCCGCCGCTGGCTGGAGGCCAACCACGATTCCCAGAAGGAATGCTGGCTGGAGCTCCGGCGCGGGCGTCCGACCGATCCCGACGGATTCTATTATCTCGATGCGGTAGAAGTAGCACTATGCTTCGGATGGATCGACAGCACCCAGAAGATCGTCGGTGACCGCCGTCTGCAGAGATTCTCGCCCAGGACTCCCAATGGTCCCTGGAACGAACTCAACAAGGAGAGAGTGCGCCGTCTGGAACGTCTGGGTCTTATGACCGAAGCGGGCAGGAAGGTGCTCCCTCCCATGGGCCCCCGCAGTTTCAGCGTTGATCCTGAAATAGAAGCGGCACTGAAGAAGGCCCGTGTATGGTCCCGCTTCAGGCAGTTCCCTCCGCTGTATCAGCGCGTGAAGGCATACAACATAGCTTTCTTCAAGAAACGCGACCCCGCCGCATACGAACGCATGCTGGCACATCTCATTTCGGAGACGAAGGCAGGCAGGATGTACGGGGAATGGAACGACTACGGAAGACTTTGCCAAGAGTGATCAGCGGTACCTCATGTCGACCACGCGGGCGGTCTTCTTCTCGCTGCGGGGGAGTTCCTGCAGACCGACCGCCTTCGCGATTATGAGGGGTCCGACGACATCCTTGAAACGCTTCACCACGTCGGCCTCGATGCGGGCATAGTTCTCGGGTGCCTCACCGGATTCGAATAACAGGGTGAGCTGATCCTTCCCGTCCACGTGCTCGATGCGGATCTGGTATTCGCTGCTCGCACCGGGCACCGAAGCGAGTACCTCCTCGAACTGGGCGGGGAACATGTTGACTCCCTTGACCTTGATCATATCGTCGGTCCTGCCGGTGATGATATCGATACGGTTGAACCTGTTACCGCAGCGGCACTGTCCGGGGATGATACGGGTGAGGTCGTGGGTGCGGTACCTGATGAGGGGTGCTCCCTCTTTGCGGAGAGTGGTAATGACGAGCTCCCCGACCTCTCCGTCAGGGACGTTCTTCAGGGTAACCGGATCGATGACCTCGAAATAGAGGTAGTCCTCCCAGACGTGCATCCCGGTGCCGCATCTGCAGCTGATACCGATTCCGGGACCATAGATCTCGGTGAGTCCGTAGATATCGTAGAGTTCGATTCCCAATTCCTCGGAGATCCTCCTGCGCATCTTGGCACCCCACCTCTCGGAACCGATGATTCCCTTCCTGAGGTGGATGTTGTCTTTCAGACCCTCCTTCTTGATGGCCTCCGCCAGAAGCAGTGCGTACGAGGAGGTGGAACAGAGAACGGTACTCTCAAGGTCCTGCATCATCCTGAGCTGCTTCTCGGTGTTTCCGGGACCCATCGGAATGACCATGGCGCCGAGCCTCTCCGCTCCGGCCTGGAATCCGATTCCGGCAGTCCACAGACCGTAACCGGGTGTGATCTGAATCCTGTCGTCCTTGGTGATACCGGCCATGCGGTAGCACCTCTCGAACATGATGGCCCAATCCTCCACATCGCGCTTCGTGTAAGGGATGACGACGGGGGTACCGGTGGTACCGGAGGATGAATGGATCCTCACGACCTCCGACTGGGGGACGGCCATGATACCGAGGGGATATGCCTCGCGCAGATCACCCTTGTCGGTGAACGGGAGCGACTCAAAAGAGGCCTGATCGGTGATCTTGGTGACATCGATGTCCTCGAATTTCTTCCTGTAAAAAGGGCTCCGGTCCTTGATTGTTCTCAGCAGGCCCTTGACGAGCTCAAGCTGTTCCTCGTTCATCCTCATATGATTCGGATGTCTCTATACCCGCACACAATTAAAACTATCGTTCATCAGTGTATGAAAAAGTACATTCTCTCAGACGAACGGAGGCCGGGACAGAAGCTCCTTGGCCTCCTCATTACCTCTTATGGATGCTTTGGAGAGCCATTTCTTGGCGTTGTTGATGCTCTTCACCATGCCTTCCCCGGAAAGGGAGAGCTTGCCAAGCCAGTACATGGCGTCGGGATCCCCTTCCTCAGCGGCCTGACTGAACAGTTTGACGGCGGCGGACACCTTCTTCTGACCGGTATCCCCGCGCAGGTACATCACACCCAGGCGGACCATCGCCTTGGTGTACTTCACCTCGGCACACCTCAGGTAGCGCTTCTCGGCGAGTGCGGGATCCTTATCAGTTCCCCTTCCCTCTTCGTAGATGACTCCCAGACGGTAGCATGCGAGGACGTTGCCTCCCTCCTCCGCCTTGGTGTACCATTCGATCGCTTTCTGCCAATCCTGCTTCACGCCGAGACCGTCCGAATACATATGTGCCAGATTGAACATCGCGATGACATATCCCTGCTCTGCGGAGTGGGTGTATAAGCGGATTGCCTCATCCAGATTGGCATTGGTTCCCTCGGCGTGGACGAGCATGTGGGCGGCGTTGCATTCGCCCTCCGGGTCCCCCGATTCAGCGGCGAGGTTGAACCACTGGAAAGCCTTCTCCAGGTTCTTCTCGACACCGTCCCCGCGGTAGTAGATGTATCCGAGGGCGTTACGCGCGCGGGGGTCTCCCGCGGATGCCTTCTGGAGGACCTCCTGGAATCCCATTCATCTCACGATCCTGTAACGCTGGCGGACGAACTTCTCCGGGTGGTCCATGAACCTGCTAAGCTCGTAATATCCGATGAGGTTGCCGTTGGCGACCGCCATCGCATACATCTCCAATGCCTGGTCGAGGTCCTGCTTGCGTCCGCGGCCCTCCTCGTAGATCTTGCCCAGCTGGAGCTGTGCATCGGTAGACCCAGCAATGGCCGCACGGTCGAGGTAATCGTAGGAGACGTCGTCGTTGCGCCTGACGATCTCTCCGTCATGGTAGAGGATGGCGAGCATGTAAAGAGCCTCGGCATTTCCGAGATCGGCTGCTTTCATGTAGCGCTCGACAGCCTTGTCGTAATAGCCCTGCTCCATGTCGATGTCCCCTTCTTCCAGGAGCTTGTTGCGGCGCCTGACCTCCTGCACGCTGGGAAGGTCGTTGAAGCTGCGATCCCTCTCCTCGGGGGTCTCGTACCTGCCGCCCTTGGCGATCTTTTCTACTGCCAGCAGCGAGTAGTATCCGCGGTCCGAGCCCATATCCGCCGCGCACTTGTACCAATACTTCGCCCTCTCGAAATCGACACCGATGCCTGCCATGCCGAACTCGAAGTTGCGGCCGAAACGGATGAACAGATCGGCATCCCCGTGTTCGCGGGCCCTCTGGAAATAGCTCTCGGCCTGTTCGGGGTCCTTCTCCATGGTCCATCCCTGGAGATAAGCACAGCCAAGGAAAAACTCCCCGAGGGGATAGTTCTGCTCCGCGACCTTGCGGAGCCATTCCAATGCCATCGAAGGGTCCTTGAGGACCAGCATCCCGCATCTGTAGCGGACCACCAGGTCCATCATGGCCTCCGGGATTCCGGCATCGGCCGCGGCGGTCACCCAGTGCATGAACTCGTAAGGGTTGGGTTCAACTATGTCCCCGTCGCGGTAGATCTTGGCCAGTTCCCACTTAGCGCGGGCGCATCCGCGTGAGGCGGACATCTTGTACTCCTCGATGGCCAGCTACGGATCGAACTCGGAGTCGATGCCCCTGTGGTGCATGTAGGCCATGGACAGCATGGCGTAGATGTTGCCTTCCTCCGCCGCCTTGGAAATACGTCTGTCCATGGTTTTTCCTCCTTTTCCTCACTTCTTAAGGGTCTCGAGCAGCCTCTCGGCGTCGGGATCGCCCTGCCTGGCGGCGAGGGTGAGCATCTTCTTCGCGTAGAGGATGTCCTGCTCCACGACCTCTCCTTCCAGATAGAGCTTGCCGAGGTAGAACTGTGCCTCGGGGTAGCCGCTGTCGGCCACCTTCCTGAGCATGTCGAGACCTCCCTCGACATCCTTGTCCACTCCCTTTCCGTTGATCATGAACATGGCCATGAACGACATGGCACCGGGGTGTCCCTGCTCGGCTGCCTCCTGGAACCAGGCGACGGCCTTCTTGTCGTCCTGCTGGATTCCCCTGCCCTCGTAATAGAAACATGCGAGTGCGTACTGGGCGTTGGGCTCTCCTCCCTCGGCTGCCTCCTGGAACCACTTGACTGCCTCTTCGTCGCTTTGGTCGAAGTAGTATCCGTTGCCGTACATGCATCCCAGAGCATACTGTGCGATACCGTTGTAGTGCTCCGCTGCCTTCACGAACCATTTCGCCGCGGTGGCCATGTCCCTGGGCAGCACCTGTCCCTCGAAGCACATGTTGGCGTAGTCCACCATGGCCTGATCGTATCCGCCTTCGCATGCCGCGGTAAGGTACTTCCTCGCCTTGGGAACGCTCCTGCGGACGCCATTGCTTCCGTATGCGTACAGAAGACCCAGCTGGTGGCAGGCCTCGATCTGACCGCCGTCGGCGGCGGCGATGAGATACTTGACGGCACGTGCCGCATTGTAGTATTTGGTGTCCTTCATCTGGAGGATGCCTGCCAGGGCATACTGTGCGTCGGGATATCCCAGGTCGGCGGCGCGCTGATACCACTGCACGGCACGATCGAGGTCGGGATCGGTGAAATCGGCACCGGTATCGTACATGACGGCGATACGGTGGGCCGCCTCTCCGCAGCCTTTCTCTGTAGCCTCCTTAAGCATCTTGAGGGCCAGGTCCCTGTCCTTGGGCACCCCTTTTCCCTTGAGGTACATGTATCCGATGGTGTTCAGGGCGTCTTTGTCGCCGGCTTCGGCACAGGGGGTGTACAGCCTGATAGCCTCGGCATGGTTCTTGAGAGCGGGACCCCTTTTGCCGGCGGAGTCCTTGCCGGTGTCGTAGAGCGGGAAAAGTGCCTTGCAGGCGACGGGATCCCTCTGCTCTGCGAGCATGCGCTGCTTCATGAGGTTTGCCTGTACGTCGGCGGGGTTCCTTCCCATCTCCTCCAGCACGATGGAGGCAGGCTCGTAACCGCCTTCGGAGGCCTTCCTGAAGGCCTCTTCCGCTTTAGGAACATCGGCATCGGTGCAGGTGCCGGTGTAAAGGAACATACCATAGAGGTATGCGGCCTCGGGACTGCGGTCGGCCCCGTCCCTGGCCTTTGAAAATGCTTTGTTCATGTCGCGCTCGCCGGAGCCGATATCCATCCAGGAACGGATGCTGGCGGCATATTGGTCGACGACGCGAACGGTATCGTTATTCATCACCCTTCCTTAGATAAAAGCAGTATAAAAAAGGGGGGATGCAAAAAATAGAGGTTTTCATGCTCTTGTATCCGGAATTCAATCGAAAAACAATGCCGCCCGATGTAATCCTTAAATAGTGTGTACTAAGATGATTTTGCATAGCAACCGTAGTTGCCCAGCTTCTTTTCAGAGGTCATCCCGCATCCTGAGACGGTTGTGAACCGTCAAAGGAGTGCAGTCGATGCAGAGATGTTTAGATGATGTGATAGATGATGGCAGATTCCTTGACCTCATCAGGGAAAGACTGTCGGAATGGGAGGGGGATGTTGACGATGACCAGTTTGTTGCGGTTTGGTCAGCTGCTGATTACAGGTTGAAGTTTTACAATTCGTTTTCGAACGGGAACGAGAAAATCGAAAACCTGATGAAGGCTTTCGCTGAGGTCGGATTCATACCGCAATTTGACGTATGCGGCCCCCCTACGATAGAGCTGGATAATCTTGATATGTCGCCCAAAGGGGATCTGATATCTGTCAGCAGTCAGAGTTCCGATGATTACGGATACAACAAGAAATACATCACGATAATTCTGACCGGAATCATGCTCCCATTCACGATGATACCTCTGGGGACCGGTTACCGCCAGACACATGCTTTCTCCAACGATTCCAGATTACTGGTCACGATATGCGATGAGCGCTTATCTATCTGGGACATCTTCAATCTCAGGAAAATCCTGACAGGAGTTATCGAAAGATTGGATGAAACCCCGCTCATCACCTGGTCCGAAGACGGCTCACACATCTGTGTGCGCTCGAACGGACACATATATACCGTATCGGTCGAGAGCGGAGAGATCCGCGAACTCTTATCTCTAGACGGCAAAATGACTAACCTGGTCCTTAATCGGGACGGGTCGATACTCATGGCCCTATACTTACAGGAGGTCAGATTCGTCGATACTCTGACAGATACCGTCATTTCATCATATCCGTTGCCGATAACATTCTCCAGAGTGGCACTGGCATACTATCTGAACAACTTCTTCCGCATTATTGCAGGAGGATATGTGATGATGACCGCACATGATAAGGCTCCCGAAATAATCAAGGATCACCGCCAGAATCTGGAGTTACTGATGGATTCCATCAACAATTCAAGCAGATACTGGTCCAAAAACGCCAAGGTATTATGGTGGGGACGCAGCGATCTTGATCATAATCGTGTAAGTTTCGAATGCGCGGAATATATTCACTCAAAAACGATAAGATGCGATATAGACACAACTGACCTCAGTTACAAAATCGCGGCAGAACCGACTAATCCGCTCATGGAAGAACCGCCTGCCCCGAAAAGATAGGAGCGTATTAACCCCCCAGAAACAATCGATCCGATTTCAATTCTGAATGAAGGCAGGATATTAGATTTCTTCTATGAAGGCAAAATCGTAAGGATGCGTCATGTGGAAACGCGCGGAAACTTCGAGTTATTCGTCATACGGGAATACGAAACGGATGCTCCGTATCAGAAATACGAATACAGATTCATCGAACCAGGATTCATGGAATCGTACCCCGATCTCCCAACGGAAGCGACAGGGCAGATGGTAAACCGCCGCGAGTATTACGATCTCACAGGCGATGAAAACGGCCAGCATATCTTCTACCTGGTAGACCCCGTCAGCAGAATAGAATCGGCAGAGATTCCCTTTGTGAAACAATTCCCCCAGAACCCTGATGCCAGGGTGTGGGAGAAGATTGACTATGGGGCCGGTCAGAACTATTACATCTCGTTTTCCGAGAAGATCGGACCCAATTACTATGAAAAGACCAATGATTGGTTCATTTGCGACGGAGAAAGTATCAGTGAACTGCTTTTCCCCAGCTCCAAACCTATGGAATATCTTCATAGGGGGTTGTGCCATAATTCGGATGGGCTGTTCCTGATAGATCCTGTCAGAAAAACATTCAAACTCATCCTTTCCAACCAAATCATTACCGAAAACAATCTTTTGCTGGATGAGGTGTGCTATGATAACGGAAAGATCATAACCACTAAAAAAAGCGGTACTGAGAAGGTCTTGGTATCTGTAGAACCTTCTACAGGAGAGATTGTCCCGTTCAATATTACTATCCCGAAAGAAAACAGCAAATTCATTTGTGCCAGAGGGATGGTATTCTATGCTAGGGATTACACAATAAAAGTTATCGATGGATCCGATGGTCATGAACTGTTAGACATCGATTTGTCTGATTTTAAGAAATGGCTTGTGGTCGGATGCAACGATGCGGGGGTCGTATCTCTGGCCAAACTCAAACTGAACTATACTGGAAACTATTCGACTCATGCTGAAATCGATTTGGGAAGAATGGTACCGGATACATATGAAATTGAGAAATTCGAATCAGCCCACATCTCCCTGGACTGTATGTTCTTCGGTATGAAAGAGCTGCATCTCAGGGGGAACAAGATTGTCTACCTTAACAGAACAGCCAACCCCCTTAGGCCGTACACCATTACCTATAGCCTTATCAAAAGAAATGGGGTCAGTAAGGGCAAATCTCTGATGCCAGATATCAGCAGACTGTCTTCCAGCATAATCCAAGTTTCCGAAGACAGATATGTTTTGATTACAGACGGATTGGTCGCAAGTGAACAGAAGAGATTACTAGATTCCGAAAACCCAGATATGCATACAACAGAAGGAAGATACAGTCTAACGCGCCCCTTGATGAGACTGATGTCTCCCGATACTGGCAGGATGGTCCGTCTGAACAAGAATCATAACACGGAGGGAATGATGTATGGCTGCAACGGCTACGACATCAAAGATTCTGTGGCAGTATCCCTAAAGGGTGGCTCATTCCTCGCGGTAGAGTTTTCTAACAATACTGATACTGTCGTATCTACACGCGACGTTTCGACTGGGAAGGAATATCCTGAAGGGGGTACGGCAATCCGCGGAAAGATCCTCGACTGCGACGGGGATACAATCCTTGTAGGTTTGATGATCAAAAAAGATAAGCTAAGCAGGATAACCAAAGCTGTGAGATATGATCACCATATGATTCCGATTCCCGGGACAGAGATGGAACTCCCTATCCCTCTGTGGAGAGGTGTTAAACCATGGAGATTCTCTGCCAATTGGGCAGAATTCAGACTGAAGCATTATTCTTTCAACGGACTGCCCCTGGAGCGGATCGGCATGCCATACAAACCGCAGACAGGCTACGGTCATTTCACGGAAGCAGACGCTTATCTCCCGGCCATTGTTCCCGTACGCATACTGGAGACTTTCGATGAAGTCCCTGCTCCCTGCCCGATGAATAGTGGCCAATGGTGGGGAGATGTGGTCTGGTACAAGACCCAGGTAGTGATCTGTACAATACACAATGGGTTATTGATCGATGAAGTATCCACAGAACTCCTGATTCCCTCGAAAAAGATGGATGACCCTATAGATGGAATACTGCATACTATCGACAACTATCTCTCCGTGAAGTTTGTAAAAGACGGATATCTGCTGACCGAACAGTATCGCGACGATAATCTGCCACATGACTTATGGCCATATCATTCGTTCCTGATTGGGTATGATGGGAAAAGGGTGGAAATAGCCTCTGACATCATCGGACCCATAGACAGCAGTAGGAAGGAGGATCGTGCGGTAAGCATACTCCATAACAAATTCGCATATGTGCATAGAAATGGGAACGTTTATGAACACGTACTTTTCGGGTCAGAACGCACCATAACTGTTCCCGGGAACAATCCATTCTCCATCTACCGCGACGAGGACTTTTCTGTTACATATCAGGAAACAGACGGCGGAGCACTCATCATAACAGATGGCTCGACGACGGAGACGCTTCCTATGCCACGCCCCATACAGATAACGAATATGCGCAGAGATAGGAATGGAGACCTGCATCTGTTCTTCTGGGGGAAGAGCTACCGCGAAGAACTATTCATCCCCAAAGGAATCCTCGGCGCCAAGGTGTGCCTGCCGAAAACCAGCCCCAGGAGTAAAACGACCTATCTGGGCAGATACAGGCTGTATTCCTGCCACGGATTGTACGGTATCATCGACGACGGAAGGGACTCGTGAACTGAACCTTGAAACCGAAAACAAACAGGAGGTGGATCGAAAGTCAGTTTCGGTCACTTTCGGCCACCTCCCCCTGTGAACTTTATATGCTATTGTCAGCGATTGGTTTATCATGGATAGGAAAACGCTCTCAACGACAACTCTCAGGAATGTAGCACTCTGCAGCATCTCCTTCGGAAGGAAAGCCTTCCCGAGAAACATTAATAACGGTATCGATGATGGTCGGGACATGATCGGAGGACCCGACGGACAGATGGAACCCCTCGAGTGGGCCAAGTTCGTCATCAGGAACAAGGCGGAGGATGATTATTCCGCGGCATTGTCCATTTTATCCTCCAAAGCAGACCAGGGCATCTCCGATGCGGAGTTCTATCTGGGACTCGTCTATGCACGCGGTCAGGGCATCGCAAGGGACTTCACCCTCGCCCGCAAGTGGCTCCAGAGAGCGGCGGACAAGGAGAACATGAACGCCGCCTACTTCCTCGCCAAGATTTACATCCGCGGCTACGGTATCGAGGCCGATCCTGCCAAGGCAGCAGCCCTCTTCGAGAGGTGTGCGGAGGACGGAGATATCAGAGCAATGTATGAGCTGGGTCTTCTGTACATGGACGGCAACGGGGTCGACAGGGACCTCGGCAAGACATTCACCCTCATGCTCGATTCCGCCAACGGCGGGCACAAAGAAGCACAGTTCGTCCTCGGACAGCTGTACAAGACCGGCGCAGGTACCGACCAGGACTCCCGCGAAGCCGTGAAATGGCTTTCTACCGCAGCAATACACGGACACAAGGGAGCTCAGATTCTCCTCGGCGACATGTATGCAACAGGCGACTCCGTGGATAAGGATGTCGATGAGGCGAACCGCTGGTACGACATGGCTGACGGCAAGATTTCGAACTGAACCAAAACCAACGATCCGGCACGTCTGGGTCGTTGGTTTTCTTTTACCAAATCTATTTGCTAAAATGCATTTAGCAAAAATATATAAACCAAGAACGCATCATATACTTGCAGGCAGGAAACACATCCTCCACATCCAATCCGGTTCCCTGTTTGCGTTTGACCATAGGTCAGAGGGGATGGGACCCTCACCTATGATCTATTTTTTGGAAAAGAGTCTGAGTCTGAACAGGCCCATCAGTTGTCAGAAAACCGGTAAATCCTGATAAAAACGGGACAGGAATCAGGGGCCGAAGCCCCTGTAAGAATTTTCAGTGAAGACCGATGATCTTACCGTCGTCGGTAAGGTCGATGTTCATGGCTGCGGGGACCTTTCCGAGTCCGGGCATCAGCATGATGGAACCGCAGACGGGGACGATGAATCCTGCTCCTGCGGAGAGATTGACCTCCCTGACCTGAAGCTTCCATCCCTTGGGTGCGGCCCTGAGTGCAGCGTTGTCGGAAATGGAGTACTGGGTCTTCGCGATGCAGACAGGCAGCTTACCGTATCCCTGCTCCTCGAGGGTCTTGATGGACTTCTCTGCGAGGTCGGAGTAGACGACGTCGTCGGCACCGTAGATCTTGGTGGCTACCGCTTTGATCTTGTCCTTGACGGAACAGTCGTCGGGGTAGCAGAACTTGAAGTCGGTCTTGGTGGTGTCGCAGATCTTTACGACCTTCTCGGCAAGCTCCACGGCTCCCTTTCCTCCCTCGAGGAATCCGTCGTTCTGAGCGACCTCCACACCGAGTTTCTCGCAGTGCTTGCGGATCATGTCCATGTGGGCGGGGTCGTCGAATGCGAAGTGGTTGATGGACACGATGACGGGTGCTCCGTAGGACCTCATGTTCTCGATGTGCTTGTCGAGGTTGGCGAATCCGCGCTCGAGTGCCTCGGTGGTGAGGGTGGCTGGGTCTTTGACATCCGCGCCTCCGTGGTGCATGAGGGCCCTGACGGTTGCCACGATCACGACGCAGTCGGGCCTGATGTCGGACTGCCTGCAGACGATATCCATGAACTTCTCGGCTCCGAGA